>JAWKXG010000020.1:0-44620 GCA_041397065.1 Paracoccaceae bacterium
CTTGAATGACGGTAAGGCCGTGATGTCGCGGCCATCAAACCACACCCTGCCCTGCCGAACAGCCTGCATCCGGCACAGGGTGCGGATCGTCGTGGTCTTGCCCATGCCGTTGCGGCCCATCAGCGCCACGGCCTGCCCCGGCAGGATCGCCAGATCGACACCGAACAGGGCCTGCGATGCGCCATAGAACGCCTGCACCCCTTCCAGCCGGGCCAGATCGGTCATGCGGCATCTCCCAGATAAGCCTCGCGGACGCGCGGGTCGGCGCGGATCTCGTCGACGCTGCCGGTCGCGATGATCCGGCCATAGACCAGCACGCTGATCCGATCCGCCAGCGCAAAGACGGCGTCCATGTCATGTTCCACCAGCAGGATCGGGGCCGAATGTTTGAGGTCGCGCAGAAAGCCGACCAGCGCGCCGACCCCTTCGGTGCCCATGCCGGCCATCGGTTCATCCAGCAGGAAGCAGGCCGGTTCCAGAGCCAGCGCGACGGCAATCTCCAACAGGCGCCGCTCGCCGTGGCTAAGTTCCTCGGCCGGAACGGCGGCCCGTTCGATCAGCCCGACGCGGCGCAGGATCGCATCGGCCTGCCCGGTCAGGGACGCATCGCGCTGCACCGGGCGCAGAAGGCGGAACGAATGACCCTGCCGCGCCTGAACCGCCAGCATGACATTACGCCGCGCCGAATAGGCCGGAATCAGCGACGAAATCTGGAAACTGCGCCCCAACCCGAGCCGGGCGCGCTGCGCCACGCTCAGGCCGGTGATGTCGCGCCCGCGAAAGGTGATCGACCCCGAATCCGGCCTGAGCCGCCCGGAAACCTGCGCGATCAGCGTCGACTTGCCCGCGCCGTTCGGGCCGATCAGGGCGTGGATCTCGCCCGGAACGAGGCTGAGCGAAACGTTGTCGGTCGCTTGCAGCGCACCGAAGGACTTGCGCAGGTTCGACAGGTGCAGGACCGGATCAGCCAAGGCGCTCCCTCCCGGCAACAAGGCCAAGGACACCGCCGCGCGCGAACAGCACGACCAGCAGCAGCACGACCCCGAGCCATAATTTCCAATGTTCGGTCATGCCGCCAAAGAATACCTCGAACCCGACAAGGATGGCGGCCCCGGCCACCGGGCCGAACAGGCGCCCCGTGCCGCCCAGAATGATGATGACGATCAATTCGCCCGACATCGTCCATGCCATCGCCGCCGGACTGGCGAACCGCGCCAGATCGGCCATCAGCGCCCCGGCCAGCCCCGTCAGCATTCCCGACAACACAAAGGCAGCCAACCGGATGCCGAAAGGCTCGATCCCGACGGCGGACACACGGTCAGGGTTCTGCCGGATCGCCATCAGCGCGGCACCAAAGCGCGAGGCCCGCAGCACCGCGAACAGCGCCAGCGCGGCCATCAACACGCCCCAGCATATCAGATACAGATCCCATGGCCGCATCGTGTTCATCCCGGGAAAACGGTTGCGCACATAGATGGGCAAGCCGTCCTCGCCCCCATAGGCCGGCCAGGACACGGCGAAGTAATAAACCATTTGCGCGAAGGCGAGGGTGATCATGATGAAGAAGATGCCGGTCGTGCGCAGGCTCAAGGCCCCGATGACCGCCGCGAGCAGACCGGAAACGATCATCGCAACCGGCCAGATCACCAACATCTGGTTCGAAGCCGGCAGCCCAAGGATCGGCGCACCGTTGAAGGCATGTTGCGCCATGATCCCTGCGACATAGCCCCCGACGCCGAAATAGACGGCATGGCCAAAGGACACCATGCCCCCCAGACCCAGCGCGATATTCAGCCCGACGCCGGCCAGCCCAAGGATCGCGATCCGGGTAAACAGGGTAATGGTGAAGGGCTCGTCCGCCCACAGCGCCCACAGCGGCACCAGCAGCAGGCCAACAGCCAGCAGCGCGTTCACGAGGTATTCGCGGGTCGTTTCAGCCATGGAGCGGATACAACCCCCGTGGTTTGAGGACGAGAACCAGCGCCATCAGCACATAGATCAGCATCGATGCCAGCGCGGCACCGACGCCGCTGGCCTGACTGGCCTCCATGAAGGTGGCGAAGACGCGCGGCAGCAGGAAGCGGCCCATGGTGTCGATCACCCCCACCAGCAAGGCACCGACCATCGCGCCCTTGATGCTGCCGATCCCGCCGATCACGATGACCACGAAAGCAAGGATCAGAACGGGCTCGCCCATACCGACCTGCACGGATTGCACAGCGCCCACCAGTGCGCCCGCCATACCCGCGAGCCCGGCGCCCAGTGCGAAGACCACGGTATAAAGTGCCCGGATATTGACGCCCAGCGCGGCGATCATCTCGCGGTCGTTCTCGCCCGCGCGGATGCGGATGCCCAGCCGCGTGCGGGCGATCAGCGCCCACAGCCCCACCGCAACGGCGATGCCGAACCCGATCAGCGCCAGACGATACAGCGGGTAATCGGTCAGACCCAGATTCACCGTCCCCCGCAGGATCGGCGGCACGTTGAGATACAGCGGGAAGGGCCCGAACAGGATCTTCGTCCCCTCGGACAGGATCAGGATCAGCGCAAAGGTCGCCAGAACTTGATCAAGGTGGTCGCGATCATACAGGCGCCGGATCACGACGATCTCGATCAAGGCGCCGGCGGCCGCCGCCGCCGCCATCCCGGCAGCGAGGCCCAACCAGAAATTGCCCGTGGCCGCCGCCGCAACCGCGCAGACAAAAGCCCCGATCATGTAGAGCGACCCATGCGCAAGGTTGATCAGGCCCATGACGCCGAACACCAGCGTCAGGCCGGCCGACATCAGGAACAGCATCAGCCCGAACTGAAGACCGTTCAGCACTTGTTCGAGGAGAAGCGCAAGCGTCACGTCGCCATCCCGCCATCTGGGTCAATCAGGACAGGACAGCGCCCGATATTCGGGCGCCGCCTGATCGTTTCATCGCGATGCGGCTTATTGCATCGGGCACTGCGCCGCATAGGGATCGACGTAGTCCTCGATCGCCAGCCCGACGAGGCGGTTCGTGATCTGGCCGTCAACCTCGGCCACCTGACGGATATAGACGTCCTGAATCGGGTGCTGGTTGTTCGCAAAGGCAAAATCGCCCCGCACCGAATCGAAGTTCGCCGCCCGCAGGGCCGCCCGGAACGCGTCGCGGTCGTCGACATCCGCCGCGGCAAGCGCCGACAGGATCAGGTTCGCCGTGTCATAGCCCTGGCTGGCATACAGCGACGGCGTCCGTCCATAGGCCTCGCGGAAGGCGGCGACAAAGGCGGCGTTCGCCGCGTTGTCGAGGTCAGGCGACCACTGGCCGGTGTTGTAGACGCCCAGCGCCGCCTCGCCGACAGCCGGCAGCATGTCCTGACTGAAGGTGAAAGCCGCCGACACGATCGGCAGGTCGACCCCCGATTGAGCATATTGCCGCATGAAGCTGATGCCCATGCCGCCGGGCAAGAACATGAAGATGCTGTCCGCGCCCGACGCGCGGATCTGCGCGATCTCGGCGGCATAGTCGGTCTGGCCAAGCTGGGTATACAGTTCGCCCGCGATGGTGCCCTGATACCGGCGCTTGAACCCGGTCAGGGCGTCGGTCCCGGCGGGATAGTTCGGCGCCATGATGAAGGTGTTGGTGTAACCCAGCGTGTTCGCATAGGCACCGGCCGCCTCGTGCAGCATGTCGTTCTGCCATGCGGCGTTGAAATAGTTGGGGTGGCAGTTGGCCCCCGCCAGCGGCGAAGGACCGGCGTTCGGCGAGATATAGATCACGTCCTGCGCGGTCACGGACGGCACCACGGCCATCGCCAGATTCGACCAGATGATACCGGTCAGGATATCGGCACGTTCCGACTGGATCATGCGGTCGGCGATCTGCACCGCCTGCTCGGGCCGCTGCCCGTCATCCTCGACCACAAGGCGCACCGCGTCCGAGCCGGACATGGCCAGCGCCAGTTGGAACCCGTCACGCACATCGACGCCCAGACCGGCGCCACCGCCGGACAGGGTGGTGATCATGCCGACCGTCACGGGATCTGCCGCCGCGCCCCCGGCGGCCAGCGCCATGGCCGAAGCCCCGGCAAAAAGCATCTTGCGCAAGTCCATGCGTCTCTCTCCCCTGTTGAATATGGATCGTTCAAGGCGATCTCTGGGGCAGAGGTTAGCAGCCGACCGTCCCTTTGCAACAAATATTTCAAGCATGAAGAATCTGGCATTCTGCCGGCATGCGATAAGCCCTGCAAATACCGATACCCATTCCGGCACTGGCGCTGATCACCAACACATGCAACGCTGCGGGCAACAATCCGCAGGTCCCCATTGCAGGTCCACGATGAACATCCCCAGTGCCGACATTGATTTCTATGCCGACTCGGTGATCCTGGACCCCTATCCCGTCTATGAAACCCTGCGCGAGTTGGGGCCGGTGGTCTATCTGCCCCGTAACGACCTCTATGCCCTCGCGCGCTATGACGAAGTGTCCGAGGTGCTGCGCCAACCGCTGCGTTTCATCAGTTCGCGCGGCATCTCGCCGTTGCAGAAGGTCAATGACATCCTCGTGGGGTCGACTCTGAACTCGGACCCGCCCCAGCATGACCGTACGCGCGCGGTAACCTCGGAACCCTTGCTGCCGGGCGCGTTGCGGGACATAGAACCACGAATTCGCGATGCCGCCGACGGGCTGATCGACACGTTGTGCCAGCGCGGGGAATTCGACGCCATCGCCGATTTCGCGCAATACCTGCCGGTCACCATCGTCGCCGAGCTTGTCGGCCTGCCCGATGTTGCGGGTGTCGACAATATGCTGAAATGGGCCAGCGCGACCTTCAACCTGTTCAGCACCGAGAATGCGCGGACCGTGCAGGCTTTCGAGGATCTCAAGGATCTGCGCGACTTCCTCAAGGAATATGGCCGCCCGGAAAAACTGAAACCCGGCGGCTGGGCGCGCCGGATCTTCGAGGTCGGCCCCGAACGCGGCCTGTCGCCCGAAACCTGCGCGCAATTGATGCGTGACTATATCAACCCCTCGCTGGACACGACGATTTCGACCACGGGGCAGATCATCAAGTTTCTCGCCGATGCTCCCGATCAATGGGACCTGCTGCGCGATCGCCCCGACCTGATCCCCAACGCGGTCGAAGAAGCCGTGCGGATGGCAACCCCGATCCGGGCCTTCACGCGCTATGTCGCCAAAGACAGCGAGATTGCCGGCCATCCCATCCCCGCCGGCAAGCGCGTTCTGGTGATTTATGCCAGCGCCAACCGCGACCCGCGCAAATACGCCGACCCTGACCGGTTCGACGTGACGCGCGACGTGCACAACCACGTCGGCTTTGGTCAGGGGGTCCACATGTGCATGGGGATGCATCTGGCGCGGCTGGAAATCACGCTGTTGTTGCAGGCGCTGCGGCGGCGTGTGCAGCGGTTCCACCTGATCGGCGTACCGGAAGTGGCGATGAACAACTCGATCCGGGCCTATGCGCGCATGCCGGTGCGGGTCGATCTGTTGGAAACGCCGCTGACCGAGGCTCTAGCCGCCCCAAAGGCCGAAACCGGCTGGATCGACGCATTGGTCACGAGTCGCGCCGATGTGGCGACCGATATCGTCGCCATCGAAATACAGGCCGCCGACGGCACCCCTCTGCCCGCCTTCGCGCCGGGCGATCATGTCGATGTGCAAATCCGGTCGGGGCTTGTGCGACAGTATTCCTTGGCGGGCGATCCGGCGAAACCGGGGACCTATCGTCTGGGCATCCTGCGCGATCCCGCCTCGCGCGGGGGGTCAGCGGCAGTGCATGCCGAATTCACCATCGGCAAACCGATCCGCGTCGGCAGGCCGCGTTCGAACTTTCCCCTCGATATGGCGGCAAGTCGCAGCATCCTGTTCGCGGGCGGCATCGGCATCACGCCGATTCTGTCCATGGCGTGTGCCCTGCACCGCGCTGGACGCGACTTTACCCTGCATTACTGCGGCCGCAGCGCCGACCGGCTGGCCTTTGTCGATGAGCTCGGCCGTTTTGGCGAACATGTGATGATCCATCTGGATGATGGGCCAGCGGCGCAACGGCTTGATCTTTCGGCCGCGCTTGGCACCCCCGTTGCGGGAACGCATGTCTATTGCTGCGGGCCGACCGGGTTCATGGATTACGTGATCGCAGGCGCGGCCCGTGCCGGTTGGCCTGCCGGGCAAGTGCATCTGGAACGTTTTGGCGCCGAGGTGAACACCGATGGCGCACCCTTTACCGTCGTCGCCGCGCGCGCCGGTCTCACCGTCGAGGTTGCACCCGGCGTGACCATCGCGCAGGCGCTGACCGAGGCAGGCCTGAGCGTGCCAATGTCCTGCCAGTCCGGGGTTTGTGGCACCTGCATCACGCGCGTTCTGGAAGGGACGCCCGATCATCGCGACCTTGTGCTGACCGATCACGAAAAGGCCGCGCGAGATCGCATCGCCCTGTGTTGCTCGCGGTCGCAGACCCGCACGCTGGTTCTTGACCTCTGAAACCGCATCGCCGGATCGTGTAGACCCGCGGCGATGCAGGCTGATCGTTGCGCATCCGGAAACCTGAAAATCTGCATTCCCGGCGCGAGAAATCGACATTGTCCTAACATTGCCGCAATTTTTCCCCGGTTTTCCAACAATTCATTCGGAAAAGGAAACGATCCGCCTTGGGGTTGTTTCCCCACAGGCAACTTAATTTGCGAGTTCCCGATGAATGGAAATGGACCATGGGACGATGACGACATGAGCTGGCACGCGGATTTCCGCGGCACAGCCACGTCGGCACCTGAATTTGCGGCGGCCCCGATGCCGCCCGAAGCGCATGAACCCGTTTCCGTGCCGGAACCGATGACCGTCGTCTGGCAGGGCGTCGAATACCGCACCCGAACATGGAGCGTTCACGGCTTCGTCCTTGAGACGGCGATCCCGCGGATTCTGGCCCCCGGCGTCGGGCGCGTCTTCGACATCACGGTGCTGATCGGGCGCGGCGCCACGCGTATCTCGATGCAGGTGCAGGTGCGGGCGGTCGGATCGGACGAAGGATCACCTACCGAATTCGTGTTCGTCGATCTCGATCGCGCACAGGCCGAAGTGCTGCACCGCATCATCGATCATGTCGTCGCTCACAAGGCCATGAGCCTGACGCGCCTTTTGAACGAGACGGAACAGACCCGCAGCGCCCAACAGGAAACGACCGAACGCGTCCGTGGTTATCGGACAGCGTTCCAGCTGTCGCTGGCGGGTCTCGCTCTGGCTGCCGCCGGGGCTGTGACCATGAACAGCCTTTCGACGATCAAGGCCCGCTATGGCGCGGTTACCGTCGCCGCGACCACGCTTTCGACCCCTGTGCCCGGCACGCTGACGCAATGGAACGTCCGCGCGGGCGAACAGGTCCGCGAAGGCGCGATCCTTGGCTATGTGCGCCCCGGCGGGTTCGATCAGCGCGTGGCCAGCCTTGGCCAACGGATCCGCGATCTTCAGGCCGAACGCGCCGAATTGATGTCTCGGCGCGGCGCCATGGCGCAATTGTCCGCCATCGGCATAGAAGGCGTCGAAGCCGACCGCACCCGCCTGACCGAAACCCTGCGTCTTGCCGAACAACGGCTTGGACTGGAACGCTCGTTGCTGGCGTCGATGCAGACGGGCCTTCCCACCGCCGAACGCCTGCGCCAACGGTCGATCCAGCAGGCAGCGGTGCTGCAAGCCCAGACCGACGTGTTGGACGCCCGCGCCCGGTTGGAAGCACTGGCCGAGGCCGCCGTGCTGCGCCCGATGGGCATCACCAGCGGCGATCTTCGCGGCACAACACCGACGCTGGAAACGGTTGATCTGCGGCTCGCGGCGCTGGATGACGAACTTTCGCGGCTGAACGCCTCGGGCGTGAACCCCGATCTGGGCGAGCCGGTGATTTCGCCCTGCACCTGCACGGTGCAGGATGTGGACCGCCGCACGGGCGAATGGGTTCAGGCCGCCGAGCCCCTCGCGGTGCTGACGGCGGGCGACGTGCCCAGTATTCATGCCCTTGTGCTGGGCGAAAACGCGCGGTCCATCGAGATTGGCGACGATGCCCGGATCCGGCTGGCCGATGGCACCGAAGTATCGGGAACGGTCGCGCAACTGAACTACAACGCGCACTGGCCCGGTTATGCCGGCCTGCAGGACGACGTGTTCGGCGCTGACCGCTATGCCCGGGTCGAGATCATCCCCGGCGCACCGCTGCGCGCGCCCATCGGCATGGTGGCCGAAGTCGAGGTGATCACCAGCGGGCTCTGGGCCTCGCTGCGGTCGATGGTGGGTGTCTGATGGCCACCGAAGCACCGCACCTGAAGCATTCTCCGCTGGTCAGCACGCTGCTGATGGCGACGCTGTGGACAGCGATGATCGTCGTGCTGTTCAACCTCGTGCCAGCGCGTGTTCTGGTGCCGGGAGACGCCGCGTTCATGGCGTCCTTGGGCATGATCGGCCTGTGGCGCTGGAGCTGGGGCGGGTTCCACCTGCTGCGCGCCTGGAGCTATACACGGCGCGTCTTCCCCGCGATCCGCAAAGATGCCGAAGCCCACGCCCCCGCGCGCGGCCGCCATGTCGCCGTGGTCTGCCTGAGCTGGAAGATGGGCGACGAGATGAACGCCGCCGTCTATGGCAACCTGTTCCGCGACATCATCGATTACAGCGGTCATGGCACCGTGGTCGCCGCCGTCTCCTCGCGCGAGGATATGGCGCTGATCTCGCATGTGCACAGCATGATCCCCGGGGCCGAGCATATCCGCCTCGCCTTCACCTTGCAGGACGGGACTGGCAAACGCTCGGCGATGGCCGATGCCCTTGCGCGCCTGCGCGAACTGGGTTGTCCGCCCGATTGCCCTGCGATCCTGATGGATGGCGACACGCTGGTGCGCCCCGGCACGATCCGGCGGACCGCGCCCATCTTGTTGCATCAGCCGCGCGTCGGGGCGCTGACCATCGACAACACCCCCTTGGTGTCTGGGACGACCTTCGCGCGGGAATGGTATCGCCTGCGCATGGCGCAACGGCATGTCTATATGTCGTCGATGGCGCTCAGCGGGCGGGTGCTGGTGCTGACCGGGCGCTGGTCCATGTTCCGCAGCCAGATCGTCATGCACCCGAATTTTGCCGCGAACCTGCTGGAAGACGTGCTGCACCATCCGCGCCTTGGCCGGATCACCATGCTGACGGGCGATGACAAATCGACCTGGCGCTGGGTGATCGAGAACGGCTGGGACGTCACCTATGTCCCGGACGCGCACATCTATTGTCTGGAATCGCTGCCGGGCAAGGGGTTCATCCTTGATACGATCGGCCTTCAGAAACGCTGGTTCGGCAATATGGCGCGCGGCGGTTTCAAGGCGATCCGCCTTGGGCGCAAGCGGCTGGGCACTTTCACCTGGCTGGCGCTGCTGGACCAGCGCGCGTCGATGTGGACACCGCTGTTCGCGCTGGTGTTTTTCGGCGCGGCGTCGATCCTGCACGACCCGGCCTTCCTTCTGGTCTATGCGCTGTGGGTTTCGCTGACACGAACGGTGCATTCCGGGGTGGTCGGCCTGATCTCGGGGCGCTGGCATCCGGTGTTTCCGCTGCTGACCTATTATGGCCAGATCGTTGGCGCCGGGATCAAGATCTTCGTGTCGCACAACCCCAACGTCCAGAAATGGACGCGCCAGAATACCGGGCGCGCCGGCGGCGACGCGGTTCTGCGCGCGGCCCAGCCCCGATCGGACTCGAAAGTGATGCTGATCGCATCGGTGGTCGCCTTCATCTCGTCGGTGATCCTGATCTCGAACGTTACCAACGACTCTGCCCGCTTCGAATTGCGCGTCGAGGACATCGCCGCAGAAATCATCAATGGCTATTGACCGAACCACCGGAGACCCTGTCATGTTCCTGTATCCTGCTCTGCATCGGCACCGCATTGCCTTCGCGCTGCTGTCGACCCTGGCCCTCGGGGCCTGCGCCGGCGCCGTGCACGAACCCGCGACCATGGGGCGTGGCGGTCCGGATTATGGCACCAGCGCCCTGTCTTCGGCCCGCGCCGTCGACCTGATCGCGGTGGGTCCGGCGAATATCGAACTCTATGCCCTTTCGGCCCCGCAATCGGTCGTCGGCGGCGCAAGCGATGGCTGGGTCTATCGCCTCGGGGTCGGCGATACCGTCCAGCTGTTCGTGGTGAACGAGCCCGAGATGACGCGCCCGGGCGGCGCAGACGCAGGATACCTCGTCGAGGCCGACGGCATGATCCAGCTCCCCTTCCTTGGGCGTGTGCAGGCCGATGGCCAGACCATCGCAGCGCTGCGCGCCGAATTGGTCCGGCGCCTGACCCAATATCTTCCCAACCCGCAAGTGGACGTTCGGGTGACAGGGTTCAATGCGCGGCACGTGGCGGTTGTCGGGTCGGTGGCCCGACCCAGCCGCCAGACGCTGACCACGACCCCCCTGACCGCCATTGATGCGATCAATGCCGCCGGCGGTTTCGCCCCCGGCGCCGAGAACGACAGCGTCGTGCTGATCCGCAACGGCGTCGAACAATCGGTGGATATCCGCGCCTTCATGACCCATGGCCAGGCGACGCCGGTTCTGCATGACGGCGACGTGCTGCGTGTCGGCGGGCGCTCGGCGGCGCCAACCGCGCCACGGGGTGAACCCGTTGCCGCCCCCGATTCCATCCGCCTGCATATGCGCACCAACGCACCGATGACGATCGCGCTGGGGGCGCAGGCTGTCGGGCTGGGGCAGATCCTCGCGGCGGGCGCACAACCTGATCCCTGGGAAAGCGTCTATGTCCTGCGCAACGGCGCCGGGGGCCGCGTGCAGGCGCTGATCCTGTCCTCGGATATCGCGCTGAACCCTGCCCTTGGTGGGCGTCTTGCGGTGATGCCCGGCGATTCCATCGTCGTGGCCGCAGCCAGCGCCGGCATGGGCCAAGCCGATCATCTCTCCCTTCTGACCCCGGCGCTGCGCGCCATGAACCCGTGATCCCCAAGGAATTCGTCCGATGAAAATTGCCGTTGCCGGACTTGGTTATGTCGGTCTTTCGAACGCCGTCCTCTTGTCGCGCCAGCACAGCGTGACCGCCATCGACATCACCCCCGCGCGGGTCGATGCCGTGAACGCGGGACAGTCCCCCATCGTTGATGCTGATTGCAGCGCCTATCTCGCCAGCGGCACGCTGGACCTGCGCGCCACGCTTGACCCGGTCGAGGCCTATTCCGGGGCCGAGGTCGTCATCATCGCCACGCCGACGAACTATGACGCCGAAACCCATGCTTTCGATACCTCGAGCATCGAGGCCGTGATCGACACCGTCCGCGCCATCAACCCCGCCGCGCTGATGGTCATCAAGTCGACGGTGCCCGTCGGGTATACCGTGGCCCTGCGCAAGAGATTGGGCTGCGACGACATCCTGTTCTCGCCCGAATTCCTGCGCGAAGGCCGGGCGCTGCATGACAACCTTCACCCCTCGCGCATCGTTGTCGGCGAGGTCAGCGCCCGCGGTGATCGCATCGCCGAGATGTTCCGCGCCGCCGCCTTGTCAGGCGAGGTGCCGGTCCTTCTGACCGACCCGACCGAGGCCGAAGCCATCAAGCTGTTCGCCAACACCTATCTGGCGCTGCGGGTGTCGTTCTTCAACGAACTGGACACGATCGCCATGGCCACCGGACTGGACGCCCGCGAGGTGATCGAAACCCTGTCAGCCGATCCGCGCGTCGGGGCGCATTACAACAACCCGTCGTTCGGCTATGGCGGGTATTGCCTGCCCAAGGATTCCAAGCAACTGCTGGCGAATTTCGCGCTGGTTCCGCAGGCGCTGATGGCCGCAATCGTCGAAGGCAACGACGCCCGGAAACAGGCGATGGTTCAGGCAATTCTGGATCAACGCCCGCGTCGCGTCGGGGTTTACCGTCTGGTGATGAAACAGGGGTCCGACAATTTCCGCGAAAGCGCCGTGCAGGACATCATCGCCCGCCTCGCTGCGGCGGGCATCCAGATGGTCATCTATGAACCGGCATGGGACGGTGCCGACCTGATGGGGCACCCGGTCGAACGCGATTTCGTTCGCTTTGGCACCGAATGCGACCTGATCATCGCCAACCGGATGACCGACGACCTCGCCCCGCTCGGTGGCAAGGTCTTCACCCGTGACCTTTTCGGCCAGAATTGATTTCCCGCGGGGCCGCCCGCAGACAGGAGTGTAACATGCGTATTGCGATTATCGGACTGGGTTACGTCGCCATCAGCGATGCCCTCGCGCTGGGACGGGCGCACGAGGTGACGGTGGCAGGCCCGCTTTCAGACCGGGTTCGGGCAGTCAACGAGGGCCGCTATCCGCTGCGTGACCCGGAACTGGCGGATTATGTCGCGCGCTGGCCGCTGTCGGTGCGCGCGACCACCGACGTTGTTCAGGCGCTGGACGGGGCCGAGATGATCCTCGTCTCGACTCCGCTGCCGCACTGCCCGGAAACCCGTCGCTTCCACACCGAGGAACTGGACACCCGGATCGCGCTGGCCCACGCATTGCGCCCGCAGGTGCCCATCGTGATCCGGTCTGCCGTGCCGATCGGATACACGGCGCGCATGCGGGCAAGGCTGCCCGAGGCGTTGCTGTTCTATGCCCCGGAATTCCTGCGCGAAGGACATGGCCTGCGCGACATGCTGGCCCCTGCCCAGATCGTCGTGGGCGACCGTGGCATCATGGGCGAGAGGATCGCCGCGCTTTTGGCCAGTGCCGCCTTGAATGACACCGCGCCGCGCCGCCTGATCGGCCCGGGCGAGGCCGAGGCCGTCAAGCATTTCTCGCAGGCCTATCTGGCGGCGAGGGTGGCCTATTTCAACGAGCTCGACAGTTATGCGATGTCGCACGATCTGAACGCCCGGCAGGTGATCGACGGCGTCTGCCTTGACCCGCGCATCGGCGGCGGCTCGAACAACCCCTGCTTCGGTTTCGGCGGCCAACGTCTGCCGCGCAGCACCTCGCACCTGACCGAGGCTTTCGGGGCCCTCAACGCCCGCGTCCTGCCCCGTCTGGCCGAGGCAAACGAGGCCCGGCTTGCGTTGTTGACGGCCAAGGTGATGGAACGCGGCGCGCTGCGCGTCGGGGTCTATCGCCCGACGGAATCGGCGGCGCGCGATGCGTTGCACGAGCTGGGCGAGCGCCTCGCGCGGGAGGGGACGACCATCGTGCCCTTTGTCGGCACCGGCACCGCCGACGCGCTGGCGCAGTTCAAGAGCGAGTGCGATCTGGTTCTGACCCACCGCATGACCTCGGCCCTGACAGATATCGCAGGCAAGGTCTTCTGCCGCGACCTCTATATGAACTGATCGGTCAATCCACCGGATGCGCGATGTCGGGGAACACGGCATCGCGCGACGGCCCCAACCGCACTTCGTCAAACCATGCAACCTGCGTGTCCATCGGGCCGCCGTGGCGGCTGACGAAGGCGCGATACAGCCCGTATTTCAGGAAATAGACTTCGGGCGCAGGGGCGTTCCACCCAGCGACCTGCGCGCGCTGCTCCCCGTCGATCCAGATTTCCAGACTTGGCGCGCCGCTGTCGAAGCCGACGACAATATCATGCCACGCGCCTTCGAGCGCCGCCAAGGGCGCAAGGTCGCGGTGGATGTTGGGGCCGTCGGGCACATGGACCGTCAAGCGCAGCACGGCTCCGCGCGCCTCGATCTGCATCACGGGTGGCCGCGCCGTCTGGCCGCCGACACCCGGCCGCGCGGGCCCCCCGCGCTGATGGATTTGCATCACTGTCGTGTTGACGCGGTCCGAAACCGGAAAGCCGCCTGGCAGCAACAGGGAAAACCCGACCCACATTTCGGACCCCGGCACCCATTCGGCGTCGGGCCTGAATTCGCTGCGCTCGCGGTCGCGGGTGCAATCGTCACCGCCGCCATTGGCCGCACAATCCCCGGCGCGCAGTTCGAACCGCTGTGCCTCATGGCCGGCGCGGACGGGATCCCGCACGATCGCATAGCCCCATGGGGTATCCGACAGGCTACGCGCACCGGGCAGACGCTGCGCCAGAACAGGCGCAGCGCAGACGAGGCACAACAGGCAAAGGAGAGGCCGGCGGATCATCCCGCCAGCATCCCGCGCCCCGGCCCCCCGGTCAAGGCAAAGCTCCGGGAACGATCAGGACAGATGCGGGAAATAATCCTCGCAGGTGCCTTCGCGGTAGACGTCCGCCGTCGAACAATGCAGGCCACCGCCAAAGGCATAGGCATCGCGCAGATCGACCTCGACGACCTCCATCCCCAGCTTGTCCATCTGCTCGGCCTGATAGACCTCGGATTTTTCGACGCAGACGGTCTTGGGATCGAGGACCAGAACGTTCATCGACAGCCAGACCGACGAGTAGCACAGCGGTGGCGGGGCGTTGTGCGCGGGCTGCGCGGAATCGACGATTTCCCAGCCGTTCTTGTGGAACATCTCGCGCTGCTCGTCCGGAAGACGACGCTGCGGGTTGTTCAGGATCAGCCCCGGCCGCAGCGGCGTGAAGGTCGCGTCGATATGGATCGGATAAGGGTCCCCGGGGAAGTTCACCGCGTGAACGCGATGGTCCGGGAAGTGGCGCCGGATCCATTCGATACCCTTGAGGTTCGTCGTGAACCCGTGTTGCACCACCAGATCGCGACCAAAGCGCAGCACATCGGCGGCGTCGAACAGTGGCTCTTCCTCGGTCGTGACGAAGAACTTCTCGGCGGTCCATTTCAGGCGCTTTTCGATACCGATCTTTTCGGACAGGTAATCGGCCCGGTAATCGGCATCGGTCAGGCGCGGTTTGGGCGCCGCCTCGTGGCGGAAATTGGGGTCTTCCTCCCAGTATTGCTGCATCAGCGGGCGATAGTTCAGGTATTCGAACCACCGGCAGCGATAGGACATGGTCGCTTCGAGGATCTCGTTCCCGACCGTCAGCAGAACGTCACGCGGCGGCATGCACCCGAACTGGCTGTCGGTGTGGAAGTCGGGCGTGGTGACCGGCAGGCTGTGGTCGATCGGCGTGGGGCGATCAACGCGAATCCCGCGCGCCTCAAGCTGGGCGGCGAACTTGTCCAGCAGTTCGTTGGCGCGGTCGATGGTCTCTTGCGGGCGCATGCCCCACTGGCCGCGCATGTCGCTGTCTTCGGGCACCTTGGCATCCAGCGCCGGTTCGGCGGGTGGAATGTGGCACCGGTCGGCACGGCCGACGATCACATGTTTCAGCGGGTCCCATTCGTTCCAGCTGTTGACGACGGTTTTCTGCATGATCTGCTGTCCTGTTGGTCTTCGTCGGGCCTGCCGTTGCGGGAAGGCCTGTAATTGATGCGCCGCGCGACCCCGCCGGAACGCGGGGTGATTCGACCGCCCGAGATTACGCGTCGATGGGCGCGGCGCAAGAATCCGCGTGCGCCACGGCCCGCGCCAGAATCGCGGCGGGATCAAGCGCGACATCGCCGGCCCACGCCACGAATTGATCGGGCCGCACAAGGATCAGCGTGGCTTCATAGCCGGTCGGGCCATCATCCTCGACGACGTGCAGCGGCAGGTTCAGACGCTGCGCCGCTTCGGCAAAGGCGGGTGCCATGGCCCGCCCCGGCCCGATGGCCAGCAAGGTAAACCCGTCACCGACCCGCGCAAAGCTGTTGCTGCCATCGTTCAGGCGCTGCGGCGCAAGGTGATGCCCCGGCCGCGCTGCCACCCGGTGATCGCCCTTCGCGCTGGGGTGTCCGGTAGAACCGACGACGATGGGTGACCCTTCGTAATTCGGTTCGAACCGGGCGACTTCGGCGGCACCGGCATTGCGTGCATACCACGCCTGTTCGAAGGAAGCGCGGTCCTTGTCCGGGTCGAAGGTGTCTAAGAACCGGCGGTCTTCGTCGATGAAATTCTCGATGAAATCGCGGGCGGTCGACTCGAAAACCGGCCTGCGCTCGGCGTCGTAACTGTCCAGCAGCGCTTCGTCGGCCCAACCGCGCAGCACGGCGGCCAGTTTCCAGCCAAGGTTACGGGCGTCTTCGAAGCCCGAGTTGATCCCATAGCCGCCATACGGGGGATGGCTGTGCGCGGCATCCCCGGCGACGAAGATCCGGCCCGCGCGATACCGCGTGGCAATCGCCACCCGCAGGTCCCAGAACCCCACATGTTCGATGTCCAAGGCGAAGGGACGTCCGACGATCCGGTGCAGCATCGACGTGAAATCATGGGCCTCGCTCGTGCCGCGCGGCACCGGAGCGTGGAAGAACCAGCTGCCCACATCGACACGGCCGAAGAACTGCCAGTAGCCCTCCATCTCCGGGTTGAGGACATTGAAGAACGCCTTGCCCGGATGGTGCTTCAGCATCTCGTGCAGTTCCATCGACCGGAACACCAGCAACACCATCATCCGGCCATGGTCAGACAGGCTCTGGGGGATACCGCCCGTAGTGCGCGTCACCGACCGGCTGCCGTCACTGCCGACAACATAGGCCGCGCGCAGGGTCCGACGGGCGCCGTTCGGGCCAACGGCCTCGACAGTGGCATGGGGGCCTTCGTCCGTGACCCTTTCGACCACCCAGCCATCCATGCGGGTGATGCCCGGCAACTGGGCAGCCCTGTCGCGCAACACGCGTTCGGTTTCGTATTGTGGCAGGCGTTCGTTGGGCGTGTTGTAAAAGGCGTTGACGCTGGCGCGGTTCAGCCAGTCGTAATGATAGTCGGACAGCAGCGTGCGATAGAGGGTGACGCCCCCGATCCCGACCTCGGGCGGCACGGGGCGCGCGGCCCGCAGCTCGGCCTCGCATCCCCAGAACGCCATCGTTTCCATCGTCCGCTGGGTCAGGTTCTGCCCCTTGGGGATCGGCTGGATGGTCGGGAACTTCTCGATCACCACGGATCGGACCCCGCGCTGCGCGAGATCGATCGACAGCCCGGTGCCGACGGGCCCGCCGCCCACGATGATGACATCTGTCTGCGTTTCGTTCATGCCTCAGATGCGCCCTTGTTCAAGGTAAATGTGTTTGGTCTCCATGAAATCATAGAGCCCCTCGGGACCATGCAACCGCCCGAGCCCCGACTGGCCGAAACCGCCGGTCTCGCCCTCGGCCGAGAGGCGCATGTGGCAATTCAGCCAGACGGTGCCGGCGCGGATCGCCCGGCTCATCCGCATCGCGCGGGACAGGTCGGCGGTGAAAACACTGGCCGCCAGCCCATAGACGGTGGCATTCGCCTTGGCGACCGCCTCGGCCTCGTCGGCGAAGGTCTCGATCGAGACGATCGGACCAAAGAGTTCCTCTTGCACAAGGGACGATTTGAGATCGTCGATGCGGAACAATGTCGGTGTCAGGAACGCCCCGGTATTCAGGGCCGACCCGCGCAGCACCATCTCGCCCTCGTCGCCGGCCTGTTCGATCAGCCGCTGGACACGCGCGACATTGGCGCGGTCGATCATGCTGCCCATCTGGCTGGCAGGATCCGCACCCGGCCCGACCCGAATCGCCGCAAACGCAGCCCGGATTCGCGCCGTGAACGCGTCGAGGATCGACTCGTGCACCAGAAAGCGCGCCGCCGCGACGCAGATCTGCCCGGCCATCGTCAGGGCACCATGCGTCAACTCGCGAACCGCTTGGTCCAGATCGGCATCGGCGAACACCACAGCGGGCGCCTTGCCCCCCAGTTCCAGCCCGACGCGTTTCAAGGTCGGCGCCGCGCCAGCCATGATCTTTTTGCCCGTTGCAGAAGACCCGGTGAACGAGATCACGTCCACATGCGGCGAAGCGACCATGGCTTGCCCGACCTCGGCCCCGTTCTCGTTGACCGAATTCACCACCCCCTTGGGCAGCGACGGGCAATCGTGCAGGCATTCCATGATCAGCGCATGGGTCAGGGCCGTCTGCTGTGCGGGTTTCAGCACACAGGTGCAGCCCGCCGCCAGAGCAGGCCCCAGCGACCGGATCAACAGCGTGACCGGGGCATTCCACGGCACGATGATCCCGGCGACGCCCGCGGCCTCGCGGTGGAACAACGACATCTGGCCAGGCAGGGTCTCTTGCATCGTGCCGCGCAGGTTGCGGGCCAGACCGGCGTAATACCGCGTCTCGGAAATCGCCCCCATGGTCTCGCCCATCGCCTCGGCGCGCAGCTTGCCGTTTTCCGCGACGATGAGATCCGCGATCCGGTCGCGCGCGGCTTCCATCCGGTCGGCGAATTCCAGCAACGCCTGCGCCCGCTGGCGAGGGGCATGGGCCCAATTCGTCGCGAAGAACGTCTCGCGGGCGACGCGTGCGGCTTGATCGGTCAGCAAGGCCGACCCGGCGTGCACCCGTCCGACGACGCTGTCGTCGGCGGGGTTCACGCTGTCGCCCAGATCGCCATGGGCAACCCATTCGCCGTTGATATAGTGGCGCGCGGTATCCGGTGTCATCCTCGCCCCCTTCAGATCGACAGGTCCAACAGCGCGGCGGCGTTGTCCTGATAGACCTTGCGCCGCACTTCTTCACTGATGTCCAGCGTATCGAGGATGCGGATCGTCTCGCGGATATACATCGGGCCTTTTTCCGGGTCGAAGGGCGCATCCGACGCGAACATCACGCGGTCCGGGCCAAAGAATTCCAGCGCATGCTCGATGGCTTTTGCCGAACCAAAGCTGGCGGTATCGGCATAGAATTCCTTGAAATATTCAAGATGCGGCCGTTTCAGCGCGCGCAGCACCTCTTGCAGGTCGCGATCGCTGGTGCGGGCACCCATCTGATCCCAGCCGGGTCCAACGCGCCCCTCGAAGAACGGGATCATGCCACCGGCGTGGTGGGTGATCACCTTCAGCGCCGGGAACTTGTCGAACAGTCCCGAAAACACCAGACGCGCCATCGCGGCTGACGTTTCATAGGGCCAGCCGAAGGTCCACCAGATCTCGTATTCCGACTGTTTCTCGGTCAGATAGTCGGGGAAATTCGCGCCCCGTGCGGGGTGCAACCAGACGGCCTTGCCGGTCGACGCCATGTATTCGAAGAACGGTTCGAACTCGGGCAGGTCCAGCGGTTTGCCGTTCACGTTCGTGAAAATCTGCATGCCGCAGGCACCCAGATCCTCGATGTTGCGACGCGCTTCCTCGACCACGGCATCGGGGTTATTCATCACGGCCGTGCCGATGAAGCCGGGGAAACGGTCAGGGTATTTCTGGCACAGTTCGGCCATGCCATCGGATGCGATTTGCGCAAGCTCAAGCGACTTGGCCGGATCTGCATATTTCTCGTAGGGCGGCGATGCCAGCGACAGGATCTGGCAATAATCCTCGCCGAACATGTCCATGACCTCGAACCGGCGATCCAGGTCGGTCATCATCGGCACGGCTTCCGACCGGCGGGTGATATCGGTCGTCTCGCCGATATGGGCGATCAACGCCTTGTGGAAGGATTTCGGCCAGATGTGGTTGAAAACATCGATCTTTTTCATGTCTTTCCAGTCCCCCGGTTGTCGTTTTCGTTCTCGGGCCTTTCGCCGTCGGAACGGGTCTCGTGCAATGTTTCGGTCAATCGTGCGGCGGCATCCCAGACTTCGGCCGAGACGCGCGACAGGCCGGCCTCGTCCAGCGTCTCGCGTTCGATGGTCATGCACAGCACAGCCACCGGCGCCCGGCTGTCGTCGAACACCGGCGCGGCAACGCCGATCACGCCGGGCGTCACCTCGCCATGGGCGATCAGCGCCCCGCCCTTGCGTTGCTGGCGCAGGCATTCGGCGATGGCGTCCACGCTGTCGCCCAGCCCCACCGCGCGCAGGTCGTCGAAATTCTCGACGATCTTTTCCAGCATCTGCTTGCGCGGCAGATGCGCAAGGATCGCCCGCGAGATGGCGCCCCGGGCCAGCGGCATCGGCCGGCCACGCGGATAGCTCGATCTCGGGTTACTGGCCGACACCTCGGCCGCGACGCACAGCAGTTTGTTGTCGTACCACCTCACCAGCAGCGCGGTGCACGGGTGCACCGCCGCAAGCTGCCTGATCACCGGCCCTCCTGCCGCCAAGAGCCTGTCGGATTTGCGCATCAGGAAATCCATCTCGACGACGCGGGGCCCAAGGGTCAGCCCATGGGGACCGTTCGCCGCCAGAAAGCCCATGTTCTTGAGCGCCTTGACATAGCGATAGAGCGTGGGCCGGCTGTATCCAAGCGTGGAGATCATCTCGTCAGGGGTCCATTCGGGCCGCTCTTCGGTGAAGAGTTCCAGCACGCGCAGAACCTTTTCCGTGCTGCCGACCCCCGATGTCATGACCGCGCCCCACGGGCCCGGCGCATGTCGACGATCATCAGCACCGCCCCACCCAACATGCCGACCAGATCGGTATAAACCGCCCCTTCGAACAGCCCGGCCGGCATCAGCGCCAACAGGCCCGCCCCACCGAACAGCAGCCGGTCAACAAGCGTCATCGGACGGGCGAAGAACCCGGCAAGCGCAGCAGAAATCAGCCAGACCCCCATGACCGCCGAGACCACCGCCAGCGCAATGTCCATCGGCGCCCCGATCAGGATCAGCGTCGGCGAAAAGACGAACAGGACGGGGATCACATAAGCCGACCACCCAAAGCGCATCGCCGCCCAGCCCGTCGCCATCGACGGCGCCCGCGCGATGGATGCCGCCGCGAAAGCCGCCAGCGCGATGGGCGGGGTGATCATCGACATCATGCCGAAATAGAGCACATAGAGATGCGCGGCGATGGGCTCGATCCCGACCTGCACGAGGGCAGGCGCCACCAGTGCCGCCAGCAGGACATAGACCCCCAGCGTCGGCAGGCCCATCCCCAGAATGATGCAGATCAGGGCCGACAGGGCCAACAGGACGATCGCGTTTCCGCCGCCCAGTTGCACCAGCGAATAGGTCAGGTTGAAACTGAGCCCGGTAATGTTCAGCACGCCGATCACGATCCCCGATGCCGCGGAAATCAGCAGGATCTCGACCACATTGTGCCCCGTTGCCGCCAGCGACGAAAAGATCCGCCGCCAGCCCGGCCGCGCCCCGCGATAGCCCAGCGTCATCGCCGTGGCGATCAGCACGAGGCCAGCCCACAAAGCAGCGCGTTCAGGCTGATACCGCTGCCAGAACAGAAGATAGATCAGAACCGCGAAGGCCAGCGCGAAATGCAGGCCGCGCAAGACGACCTTGCGGTCCGGGATTTCCTCTTGCGGGACGGCCTTGATCCCCAGACGCGCGGCTTCGAGGTCGGCCTGAATGAACAACGCGATATAGTACAGCAGCGCCGGCACCAGCGCCGCCATCACGATCGACGAATAGGGGACGGCCAGCAATTCGGCCATCAGGAAGGCCGAGGCCCCCATGACCGGCGGCATCAACTGCCCCCCGGTCGAGGCAACGGCCTCGATCGCACCGGCCTTGTGGGCGGGATAACCATCGCGCTTGATCATCGGGATTGTGACAACACCCGTGCCGACCACATTCGCCACGGCCGAGCCACTGATCGCACCGAACAGCCCGGACGCCACGACGGCGATCTTCATCGCACCACCGCGGAACCGACCCATCGCCAGCATGGCGGCATCGGTGAAGAACGCCGAGCCTCCGGTCAGGTTCAAAAGCGATCCAAACAGGATGAAGGCCACGACCACCGTCGCCGCGACCGAGATCGGCAACCCGAGGATGCCGTTCGAATCGAACGCCATGTAACCGCTGAGCAACTGCCAGTCCTGCGGCCGTCCGCGCAGGCGACCGGGAAAGATGTCCCCGAACAGCGCATACAGGATGAATGCCCCGATGATGATGACCAGCGCCCAGCCGGTCGCCCGGCGCAGGGCCTCGAGGACAAGCAGCAGCGCGATGATCGCGGGCAGCCAGACTTCGACCGGATGGGTGAAGATCATCAGCACCAGTTCAGGATAGCGCAGGGCGATATACCCCATCGCCAGCATGGACACCCCACCAAGTGCCACGTCCACATACGGCACAACAGTCCTTTCCGATCCCCGCCGGGCAGGCAGGGTCAGATAGGCGATGGGCAACACAAAGAGCATCATCGCCGCAAAGAACTGCTGCGGATAAAGGCCCAGCCCGAAATACCGGTTGAGCGACAGCGCCCACGAGACCGCAGTCAAGGTCATCAGAACCGCAAGGGTATCCGACAGGGGCCGCCAGACGTGGGGTGCAAGGCCCGAACGGGCCTTGCTTTGGGGGGTGGCCGTCATGGCATGGGCCTCAGTTCAGACCGATTTCTTCGAAGAAACGAAGGGCACCGGGATGGAACTCGACGTTGCCATTGTCACCGCGCATGTCCGCCGGACGGAAGGCGCGCATCGGCGGGAAGGTGCTGACCATCGCCTCGGAGCCTTCGTACATGGCGCGGGCAAGCGCATAGACTTGGTCATCCGGCACCAGCGAGCTGGTGAACACGACCTGCGGGAACGCGATATAGGTCGTTTCTTCCAGAACGCCCGGCGACGCGCCCGCGGGCAGGGTCACGAAATAGGCCGTGGGCCAGTGCTGACGCGCCGCAGCGAGGGCTGCATCGCTGTCGTCGGCAACACCCAGCGCCCGCAGACCGCCAACAGCGGCATCCGCTTCGCGCACCTTGCCGGCACCTTGGGCAAAGATGAAGCCCGCCGCGTCACCCGCCATGAAGGCATCGGCCCCGGCGACGACCGACGTCACGTTGACGGGTTCGAAATCGGCGCGCGACATGCCCGCCGTGGCATAGAACGCATCCAGCTGCGGCAGGATCGTGTTTTGTGCGGTATAGCCGTCGGTCATCGGCTGGCCCCGCAGTTGCTCAAGCGAGGTCACCCCGCTGTCGGCGCGCACGAAGATCGCCTCGACCAGCGGCTGCAGGAACCCGACGATGCGCAGGTTCTCGTTGACGTTGCCCGACCACCATGCGTCGCCGGTCAGTGCATAGCTGACCTCCTGAAAGTTCGCGACGCCGAATTCGATCCCGCCCGAGTTCACGAACGGAATGAATTGGTTGGGGCTGGTGGCCGGGGTGATGGTGGTGTTCAGGCCCGCCGCGTTCGCCGCGTTCGCGACCGCCGTGCCAATGTTGTGGAACAAGGAACCGGGGTTCGACGTCGCGATCCCTACGCTTTGTGCCGAGGCCGCCGCGGCCCCCACCGTGAGACCGGCCGCAAGCGCCCAGGTCGTGATGAATTTCGTCATGGTCTTTCCTCCCAGTGGAACTCCCGTTGGCTGCCACCTCCCTGTTGCAGCCAAAATCTCAATAAATGAGATTCGGAGTCTTTTTTAGCTTGCTAAAGAAACATTTCAAACACATTTTCATGCCATGCCGCGATGACAGGGAGAGAGTCATGGCCGAGACCGGGAAAACGGCGGACGCCGCAACCGGGGCCGAAGCATTGCTTCTGGCGCTGAAAGCGAACGGGATCGACTATCTGTTCGCCAATGCGGGCACGGATTTTCCGCCGATCATCGAAGCCCTCGCCACCTTGCCGCCAGCGGCCATGCCACAACCGGTGACGGTGCCGCATGAAACGGCGGCGATCGCGATGGCCCATGGCGCCTACCTTGTGTCAGGACGGGCGCAATCGGTCATGGTGCATGTGAACGTGGGCCTTGCGAATGCTGTGATGGGCGTCATCAACGCGGCATCGGACAACGTGCCGATGGTGGTCATGTCCGGGCGCACGCCGTTGACGGAAACCGGACGCGCCGGACGCCGGGCAACGCC
Source organism: Paracoccaceae bacterium (assembly GCA_041397065.1). GTDB lineage: Bacteria > Pseudomonadota > Alphaproteobacteria > Rhodobacterales > Rhodobacteraceae > Pararhodobacter. The sequence continues at coordinate 23,626 of JAWKXG010000020.1, forward strand.
CATCCAGTATGGACAGGAAATGTTCGATCAGGCCGCGCTGGTGCGCGAGTCGGTCAAGTTCGAATACGAGATGCGCTATCCCGAACAAGCTGGGGCGATGGTGGCGCGCGCGGTTTCGCTGGCGACCAGCGCACCCTACGGGCCGACCTATCTCAGCCTTCCGCGCGAACCGCTGGGCGAGGCGATTCTGCCCTCGGCGCCCGCCGACCTGACACCGCGACCAGCCGCCTTTCCCGCGATGGCCGACACGGCTGCCATCGCGCAGGCCGCGGCCATCCTCTCCGAGGCCGAGAACCCGCTGGTGATCTGCCAGCGTGGCGACCCGGCCGGACGGATCGCGCGGGCGCTGTCGGATCTGGGCGCGCACCATGGCGTGGGCGTCGTCGAACCCTTCGTGGTGCGCAATGTTCTGGCCCATGACGACCCCGCGCATCTGGGGTATTCCCCTGCCCTGTCGGCGCAGGCCGATGCCATCGTGGTGCTGGACAGCGGCGTTCCGTGGATCGAAGCCCTGCACGCGCCGCGGCCCGGCACGCCCGTGATCCATATCGGGCCCGACCCGGCCTTTGCCCGGATGCCGATGCGCGGCTATCGCACAACCCTGTCGGTCACCGCCGATCCGGCGCAGGCAATCGAGATGCTGGGCGCGATGATGCAGACGCCCCGCGACCGGCTGGGACGGCGCCGGGCCACCCTTGCACAGGCGGCGGAACGGCGCGAGACCGCGCGCGTCGCGGCGATAGACAAGGCGCGCAGCGCGGACCCGATGGGGGCGGAATGGCTCAGCCATTGCCTGTCCGAGATCATGGACGACGACGCCGTGATCTTCAGCGAACTGGGGTTGGTGCCCGACGTCATGCGGATCAAGGGCCCGAACCGGCTGTTTTCGAACCCGCATTCGGGGGGGCTGGGCTGGGCCTTCCCTGCGGCGTTGGGGGCGCAACTGATGCGCCCGGGCAAGCTGACAATCGCCGCGATCGGCGACGGGTCCTATATTTTCGCCAACCCGGCCGCCTGCCATCAGCTGGCCGAGGCGTTGGGGCTGCCCATTCTGGTCATCGTCAAGAACAACGCCAGCTGGAACGCCGTGCGGCGGTCCGTCGTGCGCGCCTATCCCGGCGGCGCGGCGGCGCGCGCGAATGTCATGCCGCTGACGTCGCTGGCCCCGCTGCCCGATTTCGCTGCGATCGCCCGCGCGAGCCGTGCCCACGGGGAAACGGTGACCCGCGCCGATGCCCTTCCTGAAGCGCTGGCACGCGCGCTGCACGCCATCCGCAAGGAAGGCCGCGCCGCGCTGCTGGATGTGCAGGTCGCCGTATCGGACGATCACTGAGATGGCTTTCGCCGGTTCGGAGTGGATACCGCTGGCGCTGTCGATCCTTGCGCTGGCCATCGGCGGCTTGCTCAAGGGGGCAACGGGTGCGGGTGTTCCGATCCTTGCGGTGCCGCTGATCGCATTGTTCTACGATATCCACACAGCCGTGGTGGTGATGGTTCTTCCCAGCCTGCTGGCGAATATGCTGCAGGCTTGGAGATACCGCGCGCATCTCCCCGAGGCCGGCTTTGCCGGTCGCATGGCGCTTGCCGGGGTCGTGGGTGCGGCCTTTGGCACGGTCTTGCTGGCCAATGTGGCGCCGCGCCTGCTGTTGCTCACGGTGGCGGTGCTGGTTCTGGCCTTCGTGGGCTTTCGCGTGTTGCGCCCGGGATGGGTCTTGCCGCGCAGCACGGCGCGCATTCTGTCTGTTCCGGCGGGTCTGGCCGCGGGGACCTTGCAGGGGGCGACGGGAATCAGCGCCCCGGTGTCGCTGACCTTCCTGAATGCCTGCCGCCTTCCGCGCCCTGTCTTCATCGCCGTGGTTTCGACCTATTTCGTGACATCGACCGCCGTGCAGATCGTCGGGCTGACGTTCTATGGCTTCCTGACCCTGCATGGTCTTGCGCTCAGCGCAGGCGCGCTGGCGCTGATCCTTGCGATGATGCCGCTGGGCGAGGCCATCGGTCGGCGCATCCCGGCGGCGCATTTCGACACGGTGATCCTTGTGATGCTGACGCTGATCGCGCTGCGGATCCTGTTCGGATCGTGATCGGAACCGCAGAGCGTGAAAACCCCTGTTGCCCCCTCGCGGCATCGCCGGTTCCGGGCTAGCATCGTCAGCCCAAACAGCCCCAAAACCATCCGTCAGGAGATCCGGCATGAGCACATTTGACGAGGACCTTTTCGCCAAGGGTCTGGAGCAGCGCAAGGCAACGCTGGGGGCCGAGTATGTCGAGCGCAACCTTGCCGCCGCCGATGATTTCACGCGCCCCTTTCAGGAAGCGATGACAGCGTGGTGCTGGGGGTTTGGCTGGGGCGACGATGTCATTCCCGCCAAGACCCGCAGCATGATGAACCTCGCGATGCTGGGCGCATTGGGCAAGATGCACGAATGGGAAATCCATTGCCGTGGAGCGGTGACGAATGGCGTAACCCAGGACGAGATCCGCGCCATCATCCATGTCGTCGGAATCTATTGCGGCGTGCCGCAAGCGCTGGAATGTTTCCGCGTGGCGCGCAAGGTGCTGGAAGAGCAGCCGCCGGCGTGACGCCTCAGGAACTCCGCTGCCCGAGCGTCGGCGTGTTTGCCCGGCGCCGACGGAAACCGCCGAACGCCTTGCAACCGTGCCTTTGCACTTGGTGCAGATTCGCTCGCCGAATCCCTCGCTCCAGAATGCCGTGCGGCACTTCAGGCAGACGCGTGTTGCGGCGACGTCGGTTCGCGCCTTTGCGGTTCCGAAATCGTAATCTGCTGTCTTGGTGGCCCGCGCGTTGTTCCATTTGGGTCGCCGAAGCCCGCGTCGGCATTCCGATCGCATGGTCAACGCGCGGTGGCGCTTCGCCGTGACGAACGGCCCGATTGAACAGTCAGCTGCCGGGACAGCGCGTTCTCGCAGGAAGGGGGCGGGCCCGATGGGGGCCCGCAAGGTGCCAAGGTCAGGCCGCCATCCTCTCGGGGCGTCCCGAGGCGCGGCGCCGCGCCTGACGCTTTTTCTGCGGCTTCGCGCCACCGGCCATCGACGCCCATGGCCGTCCACCGGCCACTTCGACCGGGATACCCAGCACTTTTTCGATGGCCTTCAGTTCAGCAACCTTGTCGGCGGCACAGAACGCGATGGCCCGTCCGCTCTTGCCGGCGCGCGCCGTCCGCCCGATCCGGTGGACATAGTTTTCCGGCACGTTGGGCAAGTCATAGTTATACACATGCGCCACGCCCGGTATATCGATGCCGCGCGCAGCGACATCGGTCGCGACCAGAATACGCACCGATCCCGACTTGAACGCCGCGATGGCCCGGTCCCGTTGGCCCTGGCTCTTGTTGCCATGGATCGAGGTGGCCGCGAAACCGACGCGTTCGAGTTGCTTCATCAGCCTTTCGGCCCCGTGCTTGGTGCGCGAAAAGACCAGCGCCAGTTCATCGCGATGGGCATCCAGCAGCGAGATCAGCAGATCCTGCTTCTGGTCTTGCGGCACGAAATGGACGCTGTGGGTCACCTTGCCGGCAACCTTGCCGGGCGCCGAAACCTCGACCCAGACCGGATCAGAGAGATAGTCGCGCGACAAATCGGCCATCGCCTTGGGCATCGTGGCCGAGAACATCATCGTCTGGCGGTTCTTGCCCAGCTTGGCCGCGATGCGTCGCAAGGCATGAACGAAACCGATGTCCAGCATCTGGTCGGCTTCGTCCAGAACCAGAAAGCGCGTCTTGGCCAGATCGACCGCGCGGCGCTCCATCAGGTCAATCAGGCGGCCGGGCGTCGCCACGAGAATGTCGGTGCCGCGTGCCAGATTCTCCGCCTGCGCGTTGATCGACTTGCCGCCGACCACCAGTGTGACGCGCAGATCGGCCGAAATGCGCTGAAGGTTCCGCACGATCTGGGTGGCCAGTTCGCGCGTCGGGGCCAGAACCAGACCGCGCGCGGTGTTCGGCTCGGCGCGCTCGGGCTGGCGCGACAACGCCATGACCAGCGGAATGCCGAACGCGGCGGTTTTGCCGGTGCCGGTCTGGGCAATCCCCAGAATGTCGCGGCCTTGCAGCGCCTGCGGAATCGCCTGTTGCTGGATAGGGGTAGGCTGGGTGAGTCCCATGGCGTTCAGCCGCGAGACCATGCGGGCATTCAGCCCGAGTTCTTCGAAAGTCATGTCAATCCTTGGCCGGATCTTGCATCCGGTGTCACCGACAACCGCGTTTGCGGGCTGTCGGTCGGGGTGCACCCGCGCGAACACTCCGGCACCGTATTGTGCCAAGAGCCGCCGTGGGCGGCGTCCCCCCTTCGTGATGTGGGAAAACGGTGCGTCGCGGCCGGGGGCGAACATGGTTCGCCTGCTCACGCGGCAGGGCGACAACGCAGGGCCCACATGGGGGTCAGGGACCTTCTTGTCAATGACGCCCTTCCCAGAACCGCCCCGCAAGGGGTGAAATTCGCCATCTTCGACGACAAGCCTCGTATTGTGGGGTCGGAAGGCGCATGTTGTGGGGGCTAACGTTGTTCGCTTCGAACCTCTGCTTCCGTTCATCCGGCTTTCAGTTGATCGATTCAGTCTGACTTTGCCGGGTTGCCACATTCTGTGGGCAGCACATGAACAGGAGAACACGGATATGGCCAATGGCACCGTGAAGTTTTTCAACACCCAAAAAGGCTTCGGCTTCATCGAAACCGACAAGGGCGGCAAGGACGTTTTCGTCCACATCTCCGCCGTCGAGCGCGCTGGCCTGACCACGCTGTCGGACGCCCAGAAGGTGACCTTCGACGTCGAAACCGGTCGTGACGGTCGCCAAAGCGCGACCAATCTGGCCCTGGCGTAACAGCCACAGGCCGTGGCCGGCGCCCATGGCCCTGCATTGCGCAGACCCAGAGATCGTCAAGGCCGCGCCCGGGAAACCGGCGCGGCCTCTTCCTTGGGTCGCTGGCGCCCGTGACGACGGCAGGGCCAACGCGTGCCGGCCTGCCCCCGGATTCCCCAGCGCCGGTTACATCGACTTGCGACGGAACAAAGACTGCGCGGTATAGACGAGGATGGCCGCACCGACCGCTCCCATCGCCGCCACACCCAAAAGGACGATCACGTCCACAGGCCCGCCGATATCGGCAAGATGCGAGCTCGTCATGACCAGCACGAACGCGACTGCCGCGATAGCACCGAAAGGCATCGAGATCTGCGCCCAGAGGAACTTGCGCATCGACATGGCCCGATCACGGATCAGGACATAGAGATACGCCACCGTGACCAGCACGGCCGCCAGAACCATGGCCCAGAACAGGCCCCGGCCAAAGATCTCTTCGAACACCGCGATCAGGGTTTCAAACGTCAGGTCTTTCATGGTGATCCCCTTTATGCCCGGCCACGCAGCATGGCGTTATAGGTGGCTTTCAGGGCCACTTCCTTCATCAGCCAGCTGATCCAGAGTTCCTCGAGCGGGGCGATGATGCCGGGGAAGGACGGGGTCAGGTTGTTGTTGTAATCGAACTCGACCAGCATCGCGCGACCGATGCGGGTGATCAGCGGGCACGAGGTATAGCCGTTATAGGTCTCGGTCCCCTCGCGGCCTTGCAGCGCGGCGATCAAGTGATCCTCGACCACCGGAACCTGCCATTTGACCGAGGCCGCCGTCTTGCCCTTGGGCACGCCTGCCACATCGCCCAGCGCCCAGATATTGTCATAACGGTTGTGCCGCAGCGTGGCTTGGTCGCAATCGACCCAGCCCTGATCTGTCCAGCGGTCGGCCCATGCCAGCCCCGATTGCACGACGAAATCCGGCGCGCGCTGCGGTGGGATGACGTGCATATAGTCGTAGTCTTCCTCGTGCGAGGCCCCGTCGGCATCGACAAAGGTCGCGATCTTGCGGCCTGCATCGATGGCGTGCAGGTTGCGCTGCTGGGTGAAGCCGATGCCGCGATCCCCGAACAGCATCCGGACCTTTTCCGCCACGATAGGCACCCCGAACAGCGAGGTCTGCGGCGCTGCATAAACGATCTCGGCCGCGCCTCGGTTGCCTGCGCGGCGCAGACGGTCGTCGATCAGGAACGTGTGCTTGAGGGGCGCGCCCGCGCATTTCATCTCGGTCGCGGGGCGGGTAAAGATGCCGCGCCCGCCTTCCTCGATAAAGCGGCTGGCGGCCTCCCATGTGCGGGCGGCGTATTCCGGCCCGGCATAAAGCGCGCCGATGCCGCCCTGCCCGACGATGTCGAGCGAGAAGCCCTCAATCGCGTCATGATCAAGGACAAGACCGGGGGCAACGATCAGGAAGTCATAGTTCAGGGTCTGGCCGCCGTCGGTGGTGACGCTTTGCACCTCAGGGTCGACAGCCGCAACCCGTTCGCTGACCAGCGTCACGCCGTCGGGCAGCCAGTCGGTGGTGCGCGACAGCACATAGGACGCAGGTTTGAGCCCCGCCGCGACCAGCGACAGGCCGGGTTGATACAGATGCTCGGCGCGCGGGTCGATCAGCGTGATCTGCGCACCTTCAAGGCGCCGCACAAGGCGGTTGGCCAGCGCGGTGCCCGCAGCGCCCGCGCCAATGATGACGATGCGCGCGTTGGTGGTCACGGCCTGCGCCGTGGCTTCGCTGGTGGAAAGCGCCGCAGCGGCGCCCCCGGCGGCGGCGAGCGCAAAAAAGGCGCGCCGACTTGGCTGGAATGAATCGTTCATGGAACTCTCCTGTCGTCCTTAGGGACGGATGGGGCGCGGGGGCAGATCGGGGTCGGCCCCCGCGCGGAGATTTGGGAAAAGCAGGCCGTCAGCGGTCGGCTGGGGTGCGGCTCAGCTGTTTTTCGTCTTCCTTCAATTCCAGCCACATCGCGTTCATCACGGCAAAGATGGCGGCCAGAGGAAGACCAAGAAGCCAGGCGAAATACCACATGATTTCAGTCCCTTCAGTACACAGAGTGCGAGTTTTCGGTGACGTCATCCGCCGTGACCTTGCCCCACAGCACGCTGTAGACCCAGCTGGTGTAGGCGAGGATCAGAGGCATGAAGATCGCCGTTACAACCAGCATGATGAACAAGGTCAGATGCGAGGATGAGCTGTTCCACACCGTCAGCGACGATTGCGGGTCGCTGCTGGACGGCATGATGAACGGAAACATCGTGAGGCCGACCGAGGAAATCACCCCAAGGATCGCCATTTTCGAGAACAGCAGCGTCGAAACTTCACGCCCGGCCCGCAGGCCAAGGAAGGTCATGAGCCCGCCGACAATCCCCATGGCCGGGGCGATCACGATCCACGGGCGGTCGTTATAGGCGCTCAGCCAGCTTGCCGTGCGCTCGACCTCAAAGTGCAACGGGTTCGACGGGCCATTGGTCACATAGTCGCCGACGATGCGATACCCTTCGATACCAAAGGCCATCCAGACCCCGGCCAGCACATAGGCCCCCACCGCGACCAGCGCCGCGACCGAACCGATGGCGCGCGCACGGGTTTGCACGGTGCCCTCGGCCTTGAGCGTCAGCCACGCACCGCCATGCATCACCAGCATCGACAGCGACACGACACCAGCAAGGATCGAGAACGGATCGAGCAGGCCGATGAACTTGATGTACCAAGCGCCCTCGTAGATCGAATGCAGGTCATCGGTGAAGTGGAAGGGCACGCCCTGCATCACATTGCCGACCGCCACGCCGAACAGCAGTGCCGGGATCGCACCCGAGGCAAACAGCGCCCAATCCCACGACGACCGCCAGCGCGGGTCATCGCGCTTCGAACGATACTTGAACGCCACCGGGCGCACGATGAACGCGGCCAGAACCACGAACATCGCAAGGTAGAAGCCCGAGAAGGACACGGCATAGAGCGGCGGCCAAGCGGCAAAGATCGCGCCGCCGCCAAGGATGAACCACACTTGGTTGCCTTCCCACACGGGGCCGACGGTGTTTATGGCGACGCGGCGTTCAACATCGGTCTTGGCCACGAAGGGCAGCAACGCGCCGACCCCCATGTCAAAACCATCCGTCAGGGCAAAGCCGATCAGCAGCACGCCCAGCAGCACCCACCAGACGACACGCAGGAATTCGTAGCTTACAAGTTCATGCAGGATCATTTCACTTACTCCGCGGGCATGGCGATGGCGTCGGCGTTCTTGCGCCCTGCCAGCCGGTCATTGTGGCGTTGCACCCAAGCGTCAGTTTCCGCGACATCCTGGAAGGGGCCCTTGCGGATGTATTTCAGCATCAGGCCCATCTCGATCACGAAGAGGACCGAGTAGAAGGTGACGAACCCGGCCAGTGTCAGCGCAACCTCGGTCATCGACAGGGCCGATACCGACATGGCCGTCGGCAGCACGCCGTCCACCGTCCACGGCTGGCGACCGAACTCGGCCACGAACCAGCCCATTTCGGCGGCGATCCACGGTGCGGGGATCATCCAGACCGCGACATGCAGCGCCCAGCGCGGGTATTGCATCCCCCGGAACGAAGCGCGCCAGAAGAAGTAGGCCATCGTCCCGATAAAGCCGAAGCCCAGTGCGACCATGATCCGGAAGGCCCAGAACAGCGGCCAGACGGTCGGAACCGTGTCATTCGACGCGGCAACGATCTGTTCCTCGGTCGCTTGGCGCGGGTCATCGACATAGCGCAGCAACAGGAAGGCAAAGCCCAGATCGGCCGAATGTTCCTCGAACTGCGCGACCATGGCGGGGTCGGCGGCGTCGCGGGCCTCGCGGATGTGCATCAGCGCGTCATAGGCAACGATGCCCGAGCGGATGCGTTCTTCGGCCTGAGCAACCAGATCGATGATGCCGGGGATTTCCGTCGTCAACGAGCGCGTGCCGATCAGGCCCATGGCCCACGGGATTTCGATGGCATAATGCGTCTCGCGCGTTTCCTGATCCGGGAAGCCGATCAGGTTGAAGGGCGCGGGCGCTTCGTGGGTTTCCCACATTGCCTCGATCGCGGCCAGTTTCATGCGTTGGCTGTGCGTCGCCGAATAGCCCGATTCGTCACCCAGCAGCACGACCGAGAACGCCGACGCCAGACCAAAGGCCGCGGCCACCGTGATCGACCGCCGCGCCAGTTCGATGTGGCGCCCTTTGAGCAGATACCAAGCCGAAACGCCGATCACAAAGACCGCCGCCGTGACATAGCCCGCGCTGACGGTGTGCACGAATTTCGCCTGCGCCACTTCGTTGAAGAGAACCTCGAAGAAATCGGTCATCTCCATGCGCATGGTTTGCGGGTTGAATTCGGCGCCGACCGGGTTCTGCATCCAGCCGTTCGCGATCAGGATCCACAGCGCCGAAAAGTTCGACCCGATAGCCACCAGCCACGCCACCACAAGGTGCGCGACCTTCGACAGCTTGTCCCAGCCAAAGAAGAAGAGGCCGACAAAAGTCGCCTCGAGGAAGAAGGCCATCAAGCCTTCAATCGCCAAGGGCGCGCCGAAGATGTCGCCGACATAATGGCTGTAATAGCTCCAGTTCATGCCGAACTGGAATTCCATCGTGATGCCGGTGGCCACGCCCAGGACAAAGTTGATCCCGAACAGCGTGCCCCAGAATTTCGTCATCTGCCGCCAGACGGGTCTGTTGGTCATGACATAGACGGTCTCCATGATCGCGACGAGGATCGACAGACCCAGCGTCAGCGGCACGAAGAGGAAGTGGTACATGGCCGTCATGGCAAATTGCAGCCGTGACAGCTCGACGATCCCGAATTCCATGGTTTCTTGCTCCAGTTATCGGTCGACGACTCACGCCGACACGAATTCGAATGTAAGAATACATCGGTTGGAACGGGCGCCGCGACCTTGATCCAGATCAAGAAGTCGTATTTTCACCACAAGTTATTTCAGCGTGACGACCCGGTCGGCAAATTCGACCTCGGCGGGCCGATGGGCAGCGATCAGGATACCCGCGTCGGGCAGAAAATCACGGATGCCTGCCAGCACGGCGCGGGCGGTGGCGTCATCCAACCCCTCGGTCGGCTCGTCCAGAAGCAGGAAGCGCGGTCTGCGCAAGATCGCGCGGGCCAGTGCCAGCCGCCGTCCCTCGCCGCCCGACAGACCCGCACCGCGCGGGCCCAGCAATGCAGCCAAGCCACCCTTGTCCGCGATCACGGTATCAAGCCGGACGGCGCGCAGGGCGGCCCAATGCTCGGCCTCGGACGCGGGGCCAGCAAGGTTCAGCGCGTCGGCCACGGACCCGACCATCAGTGCACTGCGCTGGGGCAGCAGCGTCAGGGCGTCACGCAGTCCCTTCTCGGGCCAATCCGTCAAGGGCGATCCGCCCAGATCGATCTGCCCCTCGGTGATCGGGTGCAACCCGGCCAGCGCCAGCAACAAGGTCGATTTGCCCACCCCGCTTGGCCCCGTCAGGGCAATGGTCTGGCCGGGGCGCAGGGTCAGCGAGAAGCCCTGCATCAGCACACCGCCACCGGGGCGAAGCAGGCTCAGGCCCCGTGCCACCAGATCGCCCATGGCGCGGCGAGTGGCACCCGGCACAAGTTCCGGCGCAGCGATGTCACGCCCGACGCGCCGCGCCGCATCCGCCATGCGCCCGAAATCCGACAGGCCCCGACGCAGGGGGGCGACCACCTCGGCCAAGGCCAGCGCCGTGAAAAAGGCCAAGGCCGCGAGCGCGGGTTCCAAGGTTCCGGCTTGCGCAGCCATCAGCCCGATCGCCAAGGCCCCTGCCGCGACGAGAGTCCCTGCCACCGACAACAGAAAGCCCGCGCGCCGTTCAGCCCGATGCAGCGCGGTGCGCAGGCTTAGCCGCCGCTCCTCGGCCGCCTCGACCGCGCCTCGCTGGGTCGCCAAGTGGCCATGGACCGCCAGATCGCCGCGCCCCCGGATCAGGTCGATAAGGCGCCCGCGAAACGCCTGCGCAGCCCGTTCGGCCCGGCGCGACAGCGGCACCATGCGCTGCGCCGTGGCCCATGCGACGGCCAGCGCGCCCAAGGCGTAACCGCCCGTGATCCACAGCGCCAGAACAGGCCCCACCAGCGCCCACAGAACCAGCCCCGCAATCAGCAAGACTGCCGCGCCCGCCAGAACCGGGAGGGCCAGCCGCAAAGGCACGCCGTCCAGCGCGTCAATATCTGCCGTCAACCGATTGAGCGCCTGCGCGCCCCGGATTTGCAACATCTTGCCATGCGGGGCGGCCAGATGCGCGGCCAGTACCCGCAACCGCAGGCTTTCCAGCGCGCGCAAGGTCGCGTCGTGCGTCAAGAGCCGTTCGCCATAACGCGCAGCCGCCCGACCCAGCGCCAAGAAACGGACCATGGCCGAGGGGCGGAACACATCAAAAGTGGCCCCGACACCGGCCAACCCGGCAGCGGCGGCTGCGGTGATGAACCAGCCCGACAGGCCCAAGAGCGCGGCCCCCATGGCCAGCACCACCGCCGTCAGCGCCGCGCCACGCAACAACGCATTGCGCTGATCGTGCCACATGAAACGCAGGATTGCCCATAAGTGCTTCATTTTGCGGCCCCAAGGTCGATGACGCGGTCCATCCGCGCGGCCAGTGCCGGATCGTGGGTCGCAATCACCAAGGTTGCGCCGCGCGCGGCTTCGGCCAGCAGCCCCTCGGTCACCAGCGCGGCGGTCGCGGGGTCGAGATCGGCGGTCGGCTCGTCGGCCAAGATCAGATCGGGAGCTGAAAGGATCGCGCGGGCCAGCGTCATCCGCCGCGCCTCGCCGCCCGACAGCCCGCCCCCGGTCTCGCCCAGCCGGGTGTTCAGGCCGCGCGGCAGGGCGTCAGCCACCTTGTCCACGGCGGCGGCGTGCAGCGCGCGCGGCAGATCGCCCTCGCGCCCAAGGGTCAGGTTCGCGCGCAGGCTCCCGCTCAGGAAATGCGGCGCCTGCGGCATCCAACCCAGCCGCGCGCGCCACGCGTCCGCGTTGTCCATGCTCAGCGGCTGGCCCGCGACACGCACCTCGCCCCGCTCAGGCAACGTCAGGCCCGCCATGAGGCGCAGCACGCTGGTCTTGCCCGCACCACTGGGCCCGACCAAGGCAACACGCTCGCCGGGCTGGATGGCGATGTCGCGGATGGGCCGGCCTGATGGCAGGCAGCAGCCTTCAAGCGCCACGCTCGCCGGTCCGGGCAAAGGCGCGACCCGCGCGCCTTGCCCCGGCAGGGTTTGGCCCTGATCGGCGGCATGCGCCGCCAATTCATCCAGCACCGCATCGGCGGCGGCCTTGTCATGCCAAGCGGCAGCCAGATCGCGCAGCGGCTGAAAGAACTCGGGCGCGAGCAGCAGCAGGAATATCCCTGCCGCCGGGGACAAAGGCGCGCCCCAAGTGCCAAAGGACAAGGCGCCAAGCAACGAGAAGCCAACATAAACCGCAACCATCGCAACCCCGATGGCCGCGAAAAGCTCCAGCACGGTCGAGGACAGAAAAGCCACGCGCAGCACCGCCATGGTGCGCGCCCGCAAGTCCCCGGCCTGCGCGGCAAAGCCCGACGTCACCGCCTCGCCCGCACCCAACAGCCGGATGTCGACCAGCGTCGAAAGCCGTTCAACGAGGAAATCGTTCAGTGTCCCGATCTCGGCCATCTGGCGGGCGCTGGCCTCTTTCGCGGCCAAGCCGATCAGCGCCATGAACACCGGGATCAACGGGCCCGCGACCAGCAAGATCAGCCCCACCGCCCACGATTGCCAGAACGCCAACGCCAGGATTACCAGCGGCAGCACGCCCACCCTCGCCCGCGCGAGGGCATAGCGCGTGAGGTAGGGACCCAATAGCTCCAGCTTCTCGCCAGCCAGTGCGGCGATGGCCCCCGCGCCGCCAAAGGTATTGTCATCGCTGCGGCGTGCTTCGGCTGCGACGATGGCGCTGCGAGCCTGGCCGATCACCGTGTCGGCAGCGTCCTGCGCGCGCGTCTCGGCGGCATGAACCAACGCGGCGCGCAGCACACCCAGCACAGCAAAGCCCGCCGCCGCGCCCAGCGCATTCACCGCGCCCTGCCCTAAAAGAGAGCCCAAGGCCTGCGCCACAATCGCGGCTTGCGCGATCCAGACAAGCCCCGAGACGACAGACACGCCCGCCGCCCGCCGAGCGCCCGCTTTCCCGGGGGCCAGCAATTCCATGGATATCGACTGCGAGACGGCCACGTGGACACCGATAACTTGAATATTTCGCAAGACTTATCGCATCGCATCAGCCGCGAATGTGATCTGGATCAATTTCCGATCCGCAAAGGCACGGTATGACCAATAAAGTTGCAGCGTGGATAGGACTTCGATGCGCCTTACAACAAAGACCAATCTGGCCGCCCGGGTGCTGATGGCCTGTGCGCTGAACGAGGGCAAGACCCTGCGCACAGCCGAGATCGCGCAGGTCAGCAATGCTTCGGTGAATCACCTGTTGCAGGTGGTCAACGGTTTGCAGGCGAATGGCTTTGTCGAAACGCTGCGGGGACGTCACGGCGGGTTGCGGCTCGCCCGCGCGCCCCAGCAAATCTCGATGGGCTCTGTCTTTCGCGTGTTCGAGGCCGGCCATCCCTTTGCCGAATGCTTCGACCCCGAAAGCAACACCTGCCCCCTGTCAACCGAATGCCGTTTGCGGGGCTTCATCGCGCGCGCGGTCGAAGCATTCTATCACGAACTCGACATGGTGACGCTGGAGGATCTGACGCGCGGCAATTGCGGCCTCGAGTCCCTGCTGAGCGTCCCCGACGCGCTCGGCGACGCCTGCCCCGGACACGCGACGGCCTGACACCGCCACGCGGCAGCTGCGGCGCTGGATGGTCGTCAGGAAATCAGTTGGGCGGGACACAAAAAGCACCCTGTGTCATGCCCCCGCACGCAACGATGGCCCCCTTGCAACGGTATTTCCTTCACATGCGATCAAGACCGCAAGCGCTTCCATCAAGGGGAAGGCAAGCGCTTTCAGGTTGGTGTGCGCGATGGCCGGACGTCATGACAAGAACGCCATACACCCATGATTGCACCGGCTTGGAATGGATAATGGCGGAGGAAGTGCGCTTCCAACTGGACCGTCTCCTGTGACCCCTGAGGGAGCTCCGGCAGGATGACGAGTCTTAAGATGTTCTGACGGAAATTGCGTGATCTGACATGGCGTTGGCCTGAAGCTCGCTGCTGCGCCGACTGTCCGAAGAACCCAGAGTGCAACGCGCAGAACCGCGCAACACACTGACTTGAATACGTTTTCTGTCTACGCATTCGTTGTCGTGCGACCACGGTGGTCGTTCGAAAGGAAACGAAAATGCGAGAAATTTGCCTCAGTCAAATCGAGCTGGCTGCTCGATGGAGAATTAGCCACAGGACACTTGAGCGGTGGCGGTGGAGCGGCGAAGGACCGAGGTTCATGAAGCTCGGCGGACGGGTGATCTATCGCCTCGAAGATGTGCTGGCGTTTGAACACCAAGAGCTGCGCGATTTGGAGGAGATAAAGGCTGGGCGTTGAAACCGGCGCGGGCATCGACAGCCAATCCCTGCGCGGCGAATTGTTCTGACCTGCGCAGGGAAGTTGCGTACGCCGAATAGCATGCAGATCGCCAGCAAGCGTCATTCCGGCCCTCAGGCCTAAGCCATAACAACCATCCTCACCTTCAGATAGAACCGCGTTCGAAAACAATCACTTTACGCGCAATTTCGATTGCCCGCTTTCCTCCCGTCAGCTAGCGTCAGCGAGAGCACAGAAAATGGGCCCGCATAGTTTGCGGGTCCACCGATCTGGCCCGGAGGTGATTTTGGAGAACGACAGGTCGGAACTTCGCTGGGGTGTCGAGCAGCGCCTCGAGTTCATAGAGTTCCGCCTTTTCTGGGAGGGGCATGTGAACCGCAGCGATCTGATGGACCAGTTCGGGGTCTCGGTGAACCAGGCGTCCACCGACCTGAATCGCTACATCGGCTTCGCGCCGGACAACATGGTCTACGACAAGAGTGCGCGAACCTACGTACGAGGCTCCGAGTTCAAGCCGCAGTTCCTCGAGCCTGACGCGAGCCGCTACCTTGCACAGCTGCGATCGGTCGCTGACGGGATCCTCGACCGCGAGGACGCCTGGATCGCCAACCTCCCGCCCTACGCGGCCGCCCCTACGCCGGTTCGTGGGGTCAATCCGGCGACGCTTCGTTCGGTCGTTGGCGCCATCCGCCGGTCCGAGTCGATCGAGGTAAAGTACCAGTCGCTGTCCAGACCCGAGCCGCGCTGGCGCTGGATCGCCCCCCATGCCATCGCGTTTGACGGTTTCCGGTGGCACACTCGGGCGTTCTGCCAAACCGACGATTGCTTCAAGGACTTCCTGCTGTCGCGGATACTCGAGATCCGAGGCTCGGGCGAAAGCGACAAATCGGCCGGCGACGATCATGACTGGCTTGCCGAGGTTACGCTGGAAGTCGGGCCCCACCCCGACCTCTCGGAGACACAAGCGAAGGTTATCGCGCTCGACTATGGCATGCGCGGCGGCAAGGCGAAGATCAAGGTGAGGCGTGCGCTCCTCTACTATGCGCTCAAACGCCTCGGTCTAGATACCGCCCCCGAAGCCCGTACGCCCCAGGACCAGCAGATCGTGCTGATCAATCGCGACGAGATATTCAGCGGCATTCGAGCAGCTGGCGCGCCGGAGGGTTCGAGATGAAGCCTTCTTCGAAGATCGCGTCCAGTTGCCGGAAGCCAACAAGTTCATTTGAGGAGTGTGAGATTGGGTAAGCAAGCGGCGTTCAAGACCAACCCGGTCAGCTTGGAAGAGCTTCTCCGTCAGTGTGGGAACGGCAAGATTCAGTTGCCGGATTTCCAGCGCAGCTGGGTTTGGGACGAGGAACGGATCAAGGGGCTGATTGCCTCGATCTCGCAGGCCTTTCCCGTCGGCGCGTTGATGACGCTCGAGGTGAAGCCTGGTGCAGCTGATACCTTCGCACGCCGACCAATCCAGGGGGCAGATGCCGCAGTTTGCGACGACGCACCAGATCAGCTGCTGCTGGATGGCCAGCAGCGCATGACCTCGCTTTATCAGACCTGCCTACGCCGCGAGGTGGTGCAAACGGTTACCATCGCCTCCAGCCTGACCCATGGCGAGTAGATCTCGTTCAGGTGGAAGCCCGCCACGCCCCCGAAGGGCTGCTCCGCCACCCAACGTCCCTTTGAGACGGCCGCCCAGCGGGTCTCGTCCCGCCACGCCGCGTCGCAATCGGCGCAGTGGTAGCGCGCGGTTTCAGGCCGGTGGTCGCCCTCGGGCCCCTTACTCCAGCGCACCTGCGTCCAGGTCAGCACCTGTTCTGCCCCGCAGTCCGGGCATGGCACCCAGAACCGGCGCTGATCGCTTTCCTCGAAGGCTGCCTCGATCCGGCTGGTGCCCTTGTTCGTCGGCGTCGAGACCAGCACAATCTTGCGGTTCCAGAAAGTCACCGTGCGTTTCCGGGCGAGGTTGACCGGATCACCCTCGGCGCCCGCGCTGAACGGGTAACGGTCCACCTCGTCGCACAGCAGCAGGCGGATCGGGCGGCTGGCCAGACCCGAGGGCGCGTTCGCACCCACGATGGTCAGATGCCCGCCCGGAAACCGCTTGTGCAGGATCTTGTTGTTGCCGTCGCGCGAGCGCGGATCGGCGATCTTGCCCTGCAGGCAGGGCGTGTCGCGGGCCATCGGCGAGAAGCGGTCCTTCGACCAGGTTTCCGCGTCGCGCTCGGTCGGCATCACCACCATGATCGGCGCGGGATCCTGATCGATGTGATAGCCGCAGGCGTTGTTCAGCACCTCGGTCTTGCCGACCTGGGCGGAGGACATGATGACCACCGTCTCGGTCGAGGCGTCCGAGATCGCCTCCATGATCCCGCGCTGATATTCGGCCCGGCTCGTGCGCCATTGCCCGGGTTCGGCGCTGGCCTCAGAGCTCAGCCGTCGGTTCTGGTCCGCCCAATCGCTGATCGTCAGTTCCGGCGGCGGGCGCAGCACCTTCAGCGCCGTCTCCACCGTCCGCTTCAGGATCGGCGAGCCCGTCAATGTCAGCGCTGGCTTCGAGTTGGACATCTGGCTGCGCGAGATCATCGAGCACCTCGCGGATGGTCATTCGGATCAGGTTCCGGGTGTCTCCGACGGTTGATTGTTCAAAAACCTGCGGCGCCAACCGGTCCGGCAGCGCGAGCAAGCGGGTGCGCAGAAGCGCCAGAACGGCGATCCAGGCGGCCTTGATCTCTTCGGCCGCGATCAGCGCGCCGCGCTTTTCCTCAGCCTCCATCTCGGCGAGATCAGCCCGCGCCCGAATGAAGCGCGCCCGCTCGGCCGCGTAATCCGGCGCACCGGCCTGCGCCTTCGTCGCCTGGTCGCGCAGGTAGCGGACATAGCCGCGCACGGAACCGATCAGGTCGTACTGACCGCGCTCGGCCTTCGGGATCACGCCCTCGCGGCTCAGCTGCTGAACCCGGCGCTCCGAGAGATCGAGGAGCCGCGCGATCACGCCGATGGGTTGCGTGGCTGACGACATGAGATGATCCGAATTCTCCGATTAAAGCCATGTAATTACTGCGATTATACTGGATGATGTGCCCCGGCAGAGCGAAGCTGATCCTACGAAAACGATGCACCCCACGGAGCCAGCCATGACCCTCGCCGAACGCTACAACCTCGAAGCCGGCCGCCTGCTTCCGCACATGGCCGCCGACCTTCAGGTCGATCCCGCCATCACCCGCGCGACCGAGATCGACGAGATCGTCTTCCGGCGCGGCGAGTTCGTGATCCACGCCGCGGATCTGTTCGGCCTCGAAGGCCTCGACATCCTCGAGCCGATAGATCACCCGGCCGCCGAGCTTGATGAATTTCGGGCCTTCGCCCGTCCACCGCCAGCGCTCCAGCGTGCGGTGCGAGATGTTCCAGCGAGCCGCCAGCTCGATCTGGGAAAGGTGCCTGGTCGCCATGTGAACCTCCTTGGGATTTCTGCGAACACTTGCGGGTTCAACATGGCGGAGGGGTGGGAGGCGTTGGGGAGGCGAAAGGGGTGCGTTCGGGGAGGAATTGAATTCGTCAGAAA
Source organism: Paracoccaceae bacterium (assembly GCA_041397065.1). Classification (GTDB taxonomy): domain Bacteria; phylum Pseudomonadota; class Alphaproteobacteria; order Rhodobacterales; family Rhodobacteraceae; genus Pararhodobacter. The sequence continues at coordinate 41,584 of JAWKXG010000020.1, forward strand.
AATCCTCTATGTTTCTGACAAGGAAAGGCCTACGAGGACCGCTCAGATGACTGGTATTTCAGATAGAATCATGAAGCGCCTTCGTTCGAAGGGACGCGGGAAGTGGGTTTGCACCCCCAAGGACTTCCTCGACCTCGGTAGCCGTGCGGCTATCGACCAGGCGTTGTCGCGCCTGGCAAAGAGTGGTGATCTGCGTCGTGTCGGCCGTGGGCTTTACGATCTTCCCCGCACCAGCGGCGTCCTGAAGCGGCCTGCACCGGTCGACATGGACAAGGCGGTTGCAGCCCTCGCGCGGCGCGATAGTGTTCGCATCATGCCCGATGGCATCGCCGCAGCGAACCAGCTGGGCCTGACCAATGCTGTCCCCGCGAAGACAAGCTATGTGACGGACGGGGCGACGCGGGACGTGAAAATCGGCAATCGGACCGTGCGGCTGCGGCATGCAGGTCCGAGTGTGATGGCATGGGCGGGTAAAACCTCCGCGCCAGTCGCGCAGGCGCTGCGCTGGCTCGGACCGCAGGCAGCGTTGGACACACGGGTTGCGACCACGCTCAAGCGCAAGCTGCCAGATGCCGTGAAAAAGGATCTCGTCCGTAACAGCGGCGGCCTGCCGAGCTGGGCAGCGCCCATCGCGCATAGCCTTGTCGATCCGCAGATCGCCACACCATGAGCGAGAGCTATACGCGGTTTCTCGCGCTTTCAGCTCGTGACCAGAAGGACGTATTCGAGGCGGCAGCTGACCGCCTCGACACGCTTCCGAGCTATGTCGAGAAGGATTTCTGGGTCTGCTTCGTGCTGGACGCGCTCTACAAACGCTTGCCGGACGGCCACCCGCAACTCCTGTTCAAGGGGGGCACGGCGTTATCCAAGGCCTATGGGCTCATCCGCCGCTTCTCGGAGGACATCGATCTTGTCGTTTACCGGGATGGTCTCGGCTTTGCAGCTGAGCGCGACCCGACGAACCCAGAGGGAATTTCGAACAAGAAGCGCAAGGCCCTGTTCGATGACCTGAAGAACGCCTGCGGCACCTATATACGCGGTGATCTGGCTGAAGCGCTGAAGCCGCTGCTCGACGCGCGTTGCAGCATCGCGCCCGACGATGAAGACGGTGATCAGCAAACTCTGATGATCGAGTACCCCACGCTCTATCCAAGCACCGAGATCTCCTACGTCCTGCCACGCGTGAAACTAGAAGCGGGCGCACGCTCGGCGCTCGATCCCAACGCCACCGCCAGCGTGATGCCCTATATCGCAGAGGAACTGACCGACGGATGGTCATTCGCAGTCGACAACATCCACGTCATTGCCCCGCAGCGGACCTACCTGGAGAAACTTCTGATTTTGCACGGCGCGTTCTGCGGTCATCGTGACGAAGGACGGGTGCCTGCCGACAGCGACAGGATTTCCCGCCACTACTATGACGTCGCCATGATCACCGGCACGGAGATTGGGCGCTCTGCCCTGGCCGACGACGGGCTGCTTGCGGCCGTGCGCGAACACAATCTCATCGCTTTCAGGCAGGCATGGAAGAAATTCGAAGAGGCCACGCCAGGCTCGATCTGCGTCGTGCCGGCCGCCGAGTTGCGCGCGGCGGTCGAGGAGGACTATGCGGCGATGCAGGGCATGATGCTCGGCGAGGCACCGCCTTTCGACTGGATCATGGAACAACTTCAGGTCGCCGAGGACGCAATCAATCGGCGTTAGGACTATCGGCCTCCAGAAGCTCCCTGATGCGAAGCCGACAGGATCCCCCCGTCGTCTCGATCAGATCGCGCCAATCGGGGTGGCCCTTGAATATGTCCCGCATGCGGCTCGAGACATCGTATTCGAGATCGGCAAACATGACTTCGGTGCTGACGCTCTCCTCGCCATCCTCCCATGCGTTGAAGAGGTACTCGACAATTTGCCGCCTCTTGTCGCCGCCAAACTTGAACTCCCGTTCGCCCACCCACAGATGACGGAACCCAGCGGCGTGGCGCACGGGATCGCCTGCATGGGTCGCCGCGCCAGCTTTGAGCTGGGCGGCCAGATACGTCGGCTCGATGACCAGCGCCGCACCGCCAATTTCCAGATCCCCCAGCGCGATTAACTGATGCCGGGACAGGTCAGTCTCAGCGAGACCATGGGTCGCCGAGGTGGTCACCACCACCCTGAAATCTGCGGGCGGACGCCCCCCGAGGTAGTTGACGACTTGCTGCCAGGTCTCGCGATCCGTCAGCCGTCTTGCATACCAGATCGGGACACGGCCTCCGCGCCCGGGCAGGGCAACCGCCACGCACGGTCCAGCAACAGCCGCATGCAGACGCCCGCGCCGCTGAAGGGCCTGATCTTCACGGACACGGGCGCGGCGATGACCCCGACCGCGACCAAAAAACGCGGCAAGCTCTACCGCTATTACGTCTCGATGGACGTGATCAAGAACCGCACTACGGAGGACGACAGCGGCGACGGTCAAGCACCGACCCGCCTGCCTGCGGGCATGGTCGAGGACGCCATCGTCACCGAGGTCCGGCGCATTCTGCAGACGCCCGAGGTGGTCACGCAGGTGCTGGCGGCGCTGAAACGCGATCAGGTGTCCGAGGCCGAGGCCATCGCGGCGCTGCATGATTTCAACAAGCTCTGGGCGCAGCTGTTTCCGCTCGAGCAGGCGCGGATCATCCAGCTTCTGGTCCGGCGCGTCACCGTCACCGCCGCCGGGCTCGAGGTCGACATCCGCCGCGAAGGCGTCGCGGGCGTCATCCGCGAGATGATCGCGCCGCGCGACATGGAGGCCGCCGAATGACCCGAAGCGGTGACACGATCCGCGTGCTGATCCCCCTGAAGCTGCGCAAGAAGAACGGGCGGCCCAAGATCATGCCGCCTGCCGATTACAGCCCGAGCGAGGATCAGACGCAGGACCCGCACATCCTGCGCGCCGTCGGCCGGGCATGGGGCTGGCGGCGGCGCATGGAGGCAGGCGAGTTCACCACGATCCAGGAACTGGCCGAGGCCGTCGGTCTGGCCGAGCGCCACGTCAGCCGCCAGCTGCGCCTCGCCT
>JAWKXG010000021.1:0-42732 GCA_041397065.1 Paracoccaceae bacterium
ACACGCCGACGCGCGCCATGGGCGAGTTGGCTTGGGCCGCGCTGGATGGCCGTTCGGTGCCGGGTGAATTCATTGTCGTGCTGCTGGTTTGGACGCTGGTATCGGGCGCCGTCACGGCCTTGGCACAGCGCCGCCATGCCAAGGCGCTGTTTGGTTAAGCGCCCTGCGCGGTGCGCCAAGCGGCCAAGATGACCCGCGCGGTCATCAAGTCCAAATGCGCGCCGCCACCGTTCTTGAACAACGTGATGTCGTCGGGGCCGGTTCGTCCGGCCCTTCCGGCCACGAGGTCGTGAAAATCGCCCAAGACATCGGCCTCGGTGATCGCGCCCGAGGCCAGCGGTTTCATGACCTCGCCGATATGGTGGATCGTCGTCGCGCGGCTATCGACAAAGACCCGCGCGCAGCGAAATGCCTCGTCATCGGTTTCGCGCATGTCGGGGGTATAGGCGCCGATCAGGTCGAGGTGCTGGCCGGGGCGCAGCCATGAGCCGGGCACGACCGGCGCTTTGGCCATGGTGCAGGTCGAAACGATATCTGCCGCCTCGACCGCGCTGCGCAGATCAGTTGCGGTGCGGGTGCCCGGATACCGTGCGGCAAGGGCTTGTGCCGCCTCGGGGCGTCGGGCCCAAAGGGTAATGGCAATTCCCGGGAACTGCGCCGAATAAGCCTCGATCAGCGAGGCGGCGACAGTCCCGGCACCGACGATGAGCAGGCTTTGCGCATCGCGTCGCGCCAAGAAACGCGCGCCAAGAATGGAATCGCCTGCGGTCTTCCACTTGGTGATCAGCGCGTTGTCGATTACCGCCTCGATCAGGCCGGTTTCATCGTCGAACACCAGCATCGCGCCGTTGATGCTGGACAGCCCCCTGGCGGCGTTGCCCGGAAAGATGGTGACCGACTTGACCCCGACGCCGAGACCGTCGATCCAGGCCGCGCGCGACAGCAAACGATCATCGGCGCGGCCCAGCAAGGTGTCATGGATCTGCGCTGGCGGGCCCTCGTGGCCTTTTGCCAGTGCATCGGCAAGGTGAACCCAGTTCAACAGCGGTTCGACCAGGTCTTGGGTCAAGACAGGGATCATCGGGGCCTCCATTCCGCCCCAAGGTTGCCGCCCGGTCCCCTGCTGTCAATGCCGGATCAGCGGCGGGGTGTCGGCAGAAAATCGACGCACAAGGCCGCAAGATCGGCGGGGCCGAGCGCGATCTGGGCGCAACGGCAATAGCCAGACGCCGCGCCGTCATCCTCGCGGTGGCCACAATCAGAGCATTGGCCAAAGGTTGGCGCCGCATGCTGCCGCGCCATGACCGAGGCGACACGACCAAGGCTTACGGCCAAGGCCGCCTGAGCGTCCGGTGCAAGCGCCGCGATCGCACGGGCGAGCGCCTCCATCGGGTCGGCGGACAGTTTGGCCCGCCCTGCCTCGGTCACGCTGATCAGCGAGGATCGCCCGTCCAGTTCATTCTCGTGACGTTCAAGCAGGCCAAGCGTTACCAAGGACTTGACCGTCTGCGATGCCGTTCCGCGCGTCGTTGCATTGAATTCCGAAAACGCGGTGGGCGTGCGCGACAGCCGGTTGGCCCGCGCAAAGAATCGCAGGGCTGTCCACTGCGCGGGCGTCAGGCTGACGTCCGACCCCGCCCCGTGGACAAGGCGCGCGATATGAACCAGCAGCTCGGCGCTGAGGTCGGGGGTTTGTGTCCCGTGCATCGCGAAAGAGTGATCCAGTTCGTTCATGCTTGCGTAACTAGTTTCAGTTGCGGGCGTCGGCAAGTCTTGCGCATATACTTGCGAATCGCTAGCATATAGTAGCGTTACGAAATTAAATGGCAAACGGGGGTCGCCATGGGCTTTCAGGATCAGCATATTCGCCGCTACGTTCGGGCCTCGATGGCCGAGGAGATTCTGGACGCCGATACCGAGATCGCGTTGGCCCGGGCATGGCGCGACGATCGCGACGAAGCCGCGCTTCACCGCCTGATTTCCGCCTATGCGCGGCTTGCCGTATCCTTTGCGGGTCGCTTCCGCCGTTATGACGTCCCCTACGAAGACCTCATCCAGCAGGGCAATCGGGGCCTGATGCGCGCGGCGGAAAAGTTCGACCCGTCGAATGGCGCGCGTTTCTCGACCTATGCCGCATGGTGGATCCGGGCGTCGATGCAGGATTTCGTTATGCGCAACTGGTCCATGGTGCGCACCGGCACGAACGCATCGCAGAAGAAGCTGTTCTTCCACCTGCGCCGCGCCTTGCGGAAGGCCGAAGGTCAGATGGATGATGGCGAGGCGCTGTCGCTGGCGCAGCGTGTCTCCGACGATCTGGGCGTTCCCGTCGATCAGGTCGAGGCCATGATGGGCCGCATGTCCGGCCCGGACCTGTCGCTGGATATGCCTCAATCGTCGGACGAGGACGGCCGCACGTGGGTCGAGGTTCTGGAAACCGGCGAGGAAGCGACCGATGTTATGGTGGCCGAGCGTCTGGATGCCAGCGTCCGGCGCAAGGCTTTGTATTCGGCCGTGCAACAACTGCCCGAGCGCGAACAGCGCATCATCGCCGCGCGCCACTTGGTTGACGAGCCGGTAACCCTTTCGGATCTGGGCGAGGCGCTTGGAATTTCGAAGGAACGCGTCCGCCAGCTTGAAGAACGGGCGCTGGCGCGGATCACCGCCATTGTTCGCGAAAGCAGAATTGGGGCGTAAATTCGCCCTTTTGCCCCGGCTTCGCCGCAAACGCGCCACACTTGCGCGTTAGCAAAAGCCAGAAGGTTTGGTGACAGGCAACGTGTTGATGGGCAAAAGGTTCAAAGGCCTGAGCTTCAAACGGGGTGGTGCGGAAGCGCCACGCGCAGGATTCTTGCGCGACCCCGCAGAACTCGGCATGGTAAGTGCCCAGTGGATCTGGGAAAAATCCGGACTTGTGGTCTGGATGTTCCTGCTCATGGTGATCGCCGTCCTGACGCTCACCCCGATTCCCACGCAGAATCATTACTTCACGTCGATCGACAAGCTTTATCACTTCGTGGCCTTCGCCGCGTTGATCTTTCCGCTGATCCTGACCGATTCGCGCCGTTGGTGGTGGGCGGTGCCGGTGTCGATCGCGTTCGGGGGCCTGATCGAACTGATTCAGCCTTCGGTGGGGCGTCAAGCTGAATGGCTGGATTTCGGCGCCGACATCACCGGGGTGCTGTCGGGCGCCGTCATGGCCGAAATCCTGCATGATTTCATCAAGGAGCGGATCATGGGCGCCGACCTGACCGATGGGTCGGAAGACGCGGACGAGAACGCCGATGCCAAGCTGGAAGCGATGCGCGCCCAACTGATGCAGGAACTGCGCGAAGTCATGCGCGAGGAGCTCGCCTCGATGGAACACGCGCAGCCCGCGACTTTCCTGCCCGACACGCGCGACAGGATGGAGGCCGCCATCCTCAATTTCGAACGGCGCGCCGGGAACGGCTGACGATCAACGCAGCGCCGGGATCCGCGCCAGCAAAAGCGGGCCGATCCGCACTTCGCCATCCACGACCACGAAAGGCGCTTCGATCCTGTCGGGATCGTTGGCCGAGATCATGCCGCGCAGCACCGATTCAATCCCGACGCGGTTTTCCGCCTGCAGGGTCCCCGCGCGCTGTAGTCGATCCAGAAGCGCATGCCACCCCGTGACGGTCAGCACCGCCTCGCCGTTCAGCAGACCGTTTGGCGACAAGGCAATGCGCCCATCAATCCCCAGATCGCCATTATCCCACGCGACACGCGCATGCGTCAGAACGGCCTCTTGAAGACGCGGTTCGATGCCGTCGGCAAGGTGCCGGTCCAGTTCCCGGCTCAGCGTGGCTTCGACATTCGCCTCGACCGCGCGAAGGGCCCGTGGCCAGACCCCCCGCGGATCCAGTTGTTCCATCAAACGCGGATCCGGGATTACCCCTTCGACAGCCAGCCCGATTTCATGCACGCGCGGTGCAATGCGCCGCGTGCCCAGCCGCAGGGTCTCGAGCTGGGCGTTGGTTTCTTGGGTCGACAGGTCAACGGCTTGCCCGACAAGGGCAATCCGGTCGAGCGGCAAATCGGTGTTCGCGGACACCACGACACTGGCGCGCAAGTCGTCGGCATGAACGGTGATCGACTGCCCGGCGATGGTCACCTGTTGATCTTGCGGAAAGACCGCGATCACATGGTTCAGCCGATAGGTCAGCGCAAAGATTTGCAGGAACGGGGCCTGCCAGTCGATCGTCCCGTCGGTGAAGCGCGGGTTCGTCAGCGTCACGTCGAACCGGTTCGGAAAGCCCGCGATGCTGTGCTGATCGGCGGTCAGTTGCGGCAGTCGGGTCAGCGCCTGCCCGACAGCCGTGTCAAGCGCGCGCGAGCCCGCGAACCAATACCCGCCCCAGCCGAGCGTTCCGATGACGGCCAGAGCCGTCAATCCCTTGAGCAGTCGCATGGCCGCCCCCGTTGTGTTTCCCGGCTTTGCGTTTTACAGCCAAGTCCGGGCCGCCGCCAGCCTTGCGGCAGGCAAAAGGAGAGGTCACGATGAACCCGCTTTGGGTTTTCGGCTATGGATCGCTGGTGTGGAACCCCGGCTTTGCCTGGTCGTCGCGCGAGATTGCCCGGCTCACAGGCTTTCGGCGTTCCTTCTGCATGCGGTCCATCCATCATCGCGGCACGCCGGTTGAACCGGGCCTCGTGCTGGCACTGGATGCCGCCGAGGGTGCCCAGTGCAGCGGTTTGGCTTTCGAGATCGCGCCACAGATCGCCGAAGAGACGCTGGAATATCTGCGCGCCCGCGAACTCATTTCTGCCGCCTATGTCGAGACCCGGCAGACCCTGCATCTGGCCGACGGGCGCACGGTCGAGGCCGTGGCCTATGTCATCGACCGCGCGCACGAGCAATATTGCGGTGGGCTGTCGCTCGAGGAACAGGCGCAGATCATCGCCCATGCTGTCGGCGGGCGCGGGCCCAATTGCGAGTATCTACACCAGACCGCCGCGCATCTGGCTGAACTCGGCCTTCACGACCCGGAACTCGACTGGTTGTCGGCCCGTGTCACAAGGCTGAAAGGGGCGTGACTTCCTTGTTGGCAAACCAAGGCAATACCCCTAGGTTTTGTGCCAACAGAGCAGGTAGTGTGGCATGATAAATCAGTTCAAAGCCGGGATGCTGGGCCCCATTGGCCGGATCGAATTCACGCGCCCGCTGCGACAGTTGACGTTGATGCTCATCTCGCTCGCGCTGGTTGGCACGGGTGTCGCGCTGGCGTGGCGGGGCGTGCTGGGCATTTTCCTGTCGAACATCTGGCTGAACGCCTTCATCCTGCTGGTGTTCATCATCGGCATCGTGGCGACCTTCTGGCAGGTGATCCAGCTGTTCAGTTCGGTGCGCTGGATCGGCGGCTATGTCGCCGAAACGCCAGGGCATCAGGTCACGATCGCGCCGCGATTGCTGGCACCGCTGGCCTCGCTGCTGCGATCGCGCGGTGCGGCCAAACATATCAACGCCTCATCGGCCCGGTCGATCCTTGAATCCGTGGCAACGCGGATCGACGAGGCCCGCGACATCACGCGGTATCTTGTCAACCTATTGATTTATCTTGGCCTTCTGGGGACTTTTTATGGCTTGGTAATCGCCGTTCCGGCGGTGGTCGATACCATCCGGTCGCTGGCACCCCAGGATGGCGAGACGGCAGCCGACGGGTTCGGGCGCCTGATGACCGGCCTCGAGGCGCAGATGGGCGGCATGGGCACCGCGTTTTCCAGTTCGCTGATCGGTCTCGCCGGGTCGCTCTTGGTGGGGATTCTGGAGCTCTTTGCGTCGCAGGCACAGAACCGTTTCTACCGTGAACTCGAGGAATGGCTGTCGTCAATCACCCGCCTTGGCGGTGTGTCCGAAGGCGAGGGGAGTTCCGCTGCCCTCGAAGCCGTGGCCGAGATCCTCGATGGCGTGGGGCACCAGATCGAAGGCATCCGAAGCCTGCAAGCCGAGACCGAGGCCAGCCGCGCGCAGATGGACGAAGCGATGCGCACCTTGGGCGAAGCGGTCGAACGCCTGACCCTGCGGTTCGAGATGGAAAGCTCGACGGCGGCGGCCTTGTCTCGGTTGGCAGACGGACAAGAGCAGATGATCGCGCTGCTGCAAGGGCAGGCCGCCGACGAGTCAGAGGCCCATATCGAGGCCGAAACCAGACTGCGCCTGCGGTCGATGGACGTGCAACTGCTGCGCATCCTCGAAGAACTGTCGGCTGGCCGGCAGGAATCGACCGCCGATCTGCGCGGGGATCTGGCCGCCTTGACGCAAGCCGTGCGACAGCTGGGCCGCGCGCAGCCGCCTCAGTTCGATAATGAAGGACAAAACTGATGTCCTTGTCGCGTCGCGGCAATCAACGGTTTTCGGCCTCGATCTGGCCGGGCTTCGTCGATGCCATGTCGGCGCTGGTGATGATCCTGTTCTTCGTGCTGACCATTTTCATGGTCGTTCAAAGCCAGTTGCAGGAAACCATCACGTCGCAGGACACCGAGCTTGAAGGCCTGACAGCGCAGGTCGCCAGCTTGACCGACGCGCTGGGCCTTTCGCGGACCCGCGTTGCCACGCTGGAAGGGCAGGTGACCGGGCTGAACGCCGATATTGCTGCCTTGCAGGGCACCGCCCGCCAGCAAGAGGCCCAGATCGCGGCTTTGGGGCGCGAACTTACCCAGCGGGGCGAGGAACTGGCGGCAGCGCGGCAGAATATCACCGCCTTCGAGGCCCAAGTGGCCGCGCTTATCGCGGAACGCAGCGATCTTGCCGCCCGCCTGAGCGACACCGAAGCCCGTCGCGATGCCCTGATTTCCGAGACCGAGGCGATGAACCTTGCGCTGGCCCAAGCGCGGGACGAGATCGACGCTCAGGCCGAAGCAGCGCGCCTTGCCGCCGCCGAGCGCGAGGCCGTCGAGGCCGCGCTGGCTGCGATGCGTGCCCGCGCCGAAGAAGGCGAGGCCTCGCTGGCGCAAATGCTGGCCCGGCTTCAGGCCGAGCAGGCCGCAGGTGCAACGTTGGCCACGCAGTTGGAAACGACGCGAACGGCACTCGCGCGGCTTGAAGCGACGCAGACCGCGACGCTGGCCGATCTTGCCGCGTCGCGGGCCAGCCTGTTGGGCATGACCGCCGCGCGTGACGCCGCCACGGCCGAGGTTGCGCGTCTGGGTGGGGAACTGACCGATCGCGAAGCGGCCCTCGCGGCCTTGGCGACGCTGAGCGATGAACAGGCCGAGCGATTGGCGGCGCTGGACCAACAATTGAGCGACACCGACCTTGCCCGCCAGCAAGCCTTGGCGGAACTGGCCGCGCTGGATGCCAGCACGCAGGCGCGGATCGCGGAACTGGAAGCGGGGCTCACCGACGAGCAGATCCAGCGGCAAGCCCTGATCGCGCAATTGGCGGCGCGTGAGGCGGATCTGGGATCGCAACTGAGCGACGCCGAAGCCGCGCGACTGGCCGAAGCAGCGGCGGCCGAGGCCCTGCGGGCCCGGCTGGCCGATGCACAAGCGAGCTTGAGCGACGAAGAGCGTGCCCGCTTGGCCGAGGCCGCCGCCGCCGAGGCGCTGCGCGAACGCTTGCGCAACGCCGATGCCGAACTGACGTCGATGACGCTGGCGCTTGAGGCGCAGCGCCGCCGCGCGGAAGAAACCCTCACGTTGCTGGCAGCGGCGCAATCGGCGCAGGTCGATGCCGAAAGCGCGCTGGCCGCCAATGTGACCGAGGCGCAGACCCGCGCCGCCCTGCTGCGCCTCGCTCAGGAACAACTGGCCGAGGCCGAGGAACTCTCGCGCGAGGATCAGCGCCGCCTTGCGCTGCTCAATGAACAGGTGGCGCAGCTTCAGCGGCAGGTTGCGGGGTTGCAGGACTTGCTGGGCGAATCCCGCGCGCGCGAGGTCGAGGCCAGCACCCAGATCGAAACCCTCGGTTCGGACCTGAACGCTGCGCTGGCGCGCGTGGCCTTCGAGGAACGCCGCCGCGCCGAGCTCGAGGAAGCCGAACGTCGGCGGCTGGAAGCCGAAGCGCAACAGCTGGAGCGGTATCGGTCGGACTTCTTCGGCCAGATGCGCGAAGTCTTCGATGGCCGCGCCGGCGTCCGGATCGTCGGGGACCGCTTTGTCTTCTCGTCCGAGGTCTTGTTCGAGCCGGGCTCGGCTGACTTGTCCCCCGCCGGGGCCGACCAGATCGCCAACGTGACGGCGATCCTTGCCGATGCCGCGCGCGAAATCCCGGATGGAATCGACTGGATCCTGCGGGTCGACGGCCATACCGACAACGTCCCGATCCCGCCGGGCGGGGCCTACGCATCGAACTGGGAGCTCAGTCAGGCGCGGGCGCTGTCGGTCGTGCTGTATATGATCGACGAACTGGGATTTGCCCCAGAACGGCTGGCGGCGACCGGTTTCGGCGAATATCGCCCGGTTGCGCCGGGCAATACGCCTGCCGACAGGGCGCTGAACCGCAGGATCGAGCTGAAACTGACCGAGCGGTGATGCGCAATGCGTGACGACGAAGGCCGGGTGCGCACGATCCTGGACCGTTGGTCGCAGTCCATCGCCCGACGCGACATCGACAGCCTGTTGACCTTGTTCGCGCCGGACGCGTTGTTCGTCGCCACTGCGCCGACCCCCTTGCGCGGCGCGGTGGCGATCGCCGCCTATTATCGGGCCGCGCCCAACGGGTTGACGGCCACGGCCGAGGTGGTCGACATCGCTCGCGACGGCGACGGCGACGGCGACGGCGACGGCGACGGTGTCGGGCTGGTGGCGGTGGCCAAGGTCTGTTTCGAGGTTCCGGAACTTGGAAGGCGCACGGGCACCTTGACCTTGGCATTGCGTCCCACCGGGACCGGCCAAGACCGGATCACCCTCTATCACGCGGCGCTGGACGGCTGACAGAAAAGGGTCGCGAAAAGGCTTCGCGCCCTTTCGCGACCCCTCAGGAGTTATTTGCCCCCGGCGTCAGTCGGCTGCGAGCAATGGCGGCTTCGAGTTGGTCAGGCGTGGCTTTTCGGATTCCTCGATCTCGAGGTGAATCTGGTCATCACGCAGCACCACGCGCACCAGCCCGCCCTTGGTTAGACGACCGAACAGCAGTTCTTCGGCCAGCGGTTTCTTGACGTGCTCCTGAATGACCCGCGCCAACGGGCGGGCGCCCATCTTGTCGTCATACCCCTTGTCGCCCAACCATGCGGCAGCGGCGTCCGACAGTTCAAAGCTGACATGGCGGTCCAGCAACTGTGCTTCGAGCTGGAGCACGAATTTCTCGACAACTTTCATGATCGTCGCCTTGCCCAGCGGGGCAAAGCTGATCACGGCATCCAGACGGTTGCGGAACTCGGGCGTGAAGGTGCGCTCGATGGCGGCGGTATCCTCGCCCTCGCGGCGCTCACGGCCGAAACCGATGGCCGATTTCGCCAGTTCGGCAGCCCCGGCGTTCGAGGTCATGATCAGGATCACGTTGCGGAAATCAACCGTCCGGCCATTGTGGTCGGTCAGTTTGCCGTGGTCCATCACTTGCAGCAGGACAGACATCCGGATGCGCCTTCTTCGATCTCGTCCAGCAGCAGCACACAATGCGGATGCTGGTCCACACCGTCGGTCAGCAGCCTGCCCTGATCGAAGCCGACATAGCCCGGAGCGCCGATCAGGCGGAAACCGCGTGCTTCTCCATGTATTCCGACATGTCGAAGCGCAGCAGTTCCACCCCCAGAGACGAGGCCAGTTGCTTGGCGACCTCGGTCTTGCCGACGCCGGTGGGGCCGGCGAACAGTAGTTGCTATTGGCTAAGCAGCAGGCCGGCCTGGCCAGTTTGATTGCCGAGGACAGCGCGATGATGGCGTCGTCCTGACCGAAGACCACCCGCTTGAGCGTTGCTTCCAGATCGCGGAGCGTTTCGGCGTCGGATTTCGACACGTTTTTCGGGGGGATGCGGGCGATCTTTGCCACGATCCCCTCGATCTCCTTCGGCGTGATCGTCTTGCGCCGCTTGGCCGCGCTGACCAGATGCTGCGCTGCGCCGGCCTCGTCGATCACGTCGATGGCCTTGTCGGGCAGCTTGCGGTCGGTGATGTAGCGCGCGGACAGTTCCACCGCGGTGCGGATCGCGTCATTAGTATAGCGCAGGTCGTGATGCTTTTCGAAATAGGGCTTGAGGCCCATGAGGATCTTCACCGAATCCTCGACCGAGGGTTCGTTCACGTCGATCTTCTGGAACCGGCGCGACAGGGCGCGGTCCTTTTCGAAGTGCTGGCGGAATTCCTTGTAGGTCGTCGATCCCATGCAACGCAATTTTCCGCCCTGCAACGCAGGTTTCAACAGGTTCGAGGCATCCATGGCCCCGCCCGACGTGGCCCCAGCGCCGATCACGGTGTGGATCTCGTCGATGAAGAGGACCGCGTCCGGATGATCTTCGAGCTCCTTGACGACGGATTTCAGCCGTTCTTCGAAATCGCCGCGATAGCGCGTGCCCGCCAGCAGCGCGCCCATGTCCAGCGAGAAGATCGTGGATTTCGACAGGATTTCAGGGGTTTCGCCTTCAACGATTTTCTTGGCGAGGCCCTCGGCGATGGCGGTCTTGCCGACGCCGGGGTCGCCCACCAGCAGCGGGTTGTTCTTGCGCCGGCGGCAGAGGACCTGAATGCAGCGCTCGACCTCGTCGGCGCGGCCGATCAGGGGATCGACCTCGCCTTCGCGGGCCTTGGCGTTGAGGTCCACGCAGAACTTGGCCAGCGCGGAATCCTTGGGTTCGACCTTGGCGGCGGGTTCCTCGGCTTTGGCCTCGTCCGAGCCGGACACCGGCCGGGTCTCCGAGAACGAGGGGTTCTTGGCGACGCCATGCGCGATGAAATTCACCGCGTCATAGCGCGTCATGTCCTGTTCCTGCAGGAAATAGGCCGCGTTCGATTCGCGTTCTGCAAAAATGGCGACAAGGACATTGGCCCCCGTCACCTCGTTGCGGCCCGAGGACTGAACATGGATCGCCGCGCGCTGGATCACGCGCTGGAAGGCAGCCGTGGGCACGGCCTCCGAGCCTTCGACATTGGTGATCAGGGTGGCAAGATCGTCGTCGATGAATTCTTCAAGCGTCTTGCGCAGTTCGTCGGTGTCGACGTTGCACGCCTGCATGACACGGAACGCATCGGGTTCGTCCATGAGCGCCAGCAGCAGATGTTCCAGCGTCGCCAGTTCGTGCCGACGCGCGTTGGCCAGTGCCAGTGCGCCGTGGATAGCCTGCTCGAGGGTCGGTGAAAACGAGGGCACGATGTCGCTCCTTCAGTTGTGACGGTCTTGAGCCGGGGTGCCTGACACGCCGGAATGCGCGCCGGTGTCCCGACCGTGGCCTCTTGTGATTAAACTTTGGTTTTCCGGGCGTGGCTTCAAGCCCTGTCGACCAAATTCGCCTCACGTCCGAGTGTGCCACAGGGATTCGGGGGGGGGAAGCGGGCTTGTCGGTCAGGCGCTGTCTTTTTGACGGCGGATCTCGGCAAGCACGGCGCGCGCGCCGACACCCGGCAGCCCGGCTGCCGCCGCGACCTGCGGCAAGTGGCACCGCAGGTAGGGGTTCAGAAGCTTTTCGCTGGCCAGCGTGGTTCCGGTGGTCGGCAGGCCCTGCGCGGCCAGTTGCGGCAGTTCCGCCTGTCGTGCGGCAAGGGCCTGCGGGTCGGGGGCAAAGCGCGCCGCGAAGGCAAGGTTCGACCCCGCATAGTCATGGCCGGAATAGAGCCGCGTCTGGTCGGGCAGGACAGCAAAGCGCGCGATCGTGTCGAACATCTGGTCGGCGGTGCCTTCGAACAGGCGCCCGCAGCCGTGGGTCATCAGGCTGTCCGCGCTGAACAGGGCGTCCTGCGCGGGAAAATGAAAGGCAACATGGCCCAGCGTGTGGCCCGGCGCATCCAGCACGCGCGCACCGCCCGGCAGCGTGTCGCCCGGCGCGAACCTGTGATCCAGCGGTGGCAGGCGGTGCGCATCTGCGGCGGCACCCCAGACCTGCGCGGGGGCGGCGGCCAAAAGGGCGGCAAGGCCGTCGACATGGTCCCAGTGGTGATGCGTCAGGAAAACATGCGACAGGGTCCAGCCCCGGGCCGCCAGACGGCCGAGGATCGGCGCGGCCTCGGGTGCATCGATCAGAATGGTTTCGCCGGTGGCCTCGTCATGGACAAGAAAGGCATAGTTGTCCGAAAGACAGCGGATGATTTCGATGGGCATGGCGGGGTCCTGCGGCGTCGGGATGGGTTTGCAATTCGTGACGGATCGGGCAGGGTGCAGTCTGGACCAGCCAGCCAAAGTGTTCAATGCATCTGGACGTACACGCTCTGCGCGACTTTTATTACCGCAGCCATCTGGGCCGAGCGGTGCAAAAGGCCGCGCGACCGCATGATCGCGAAATGGGGGCAGGTCGGCGGCTGACGATCGCGGGCTATGGGTTCGCCGTTCCTTGCTGCGGCCCTTCCTGCCGCAAGTTGCGCGTGATCGGCTCCCAGCGCCCGTGCCGCAGGGTGATGCACTGGCCTGCCGATGGCGACAACCATTCTGTCCTGTGCGACGAAGCGCTGGCCGCTGCCCAACGACAGCATCGACCGTTTGGTCCTGTTGCATGGGCTTGAGAGACGTCGGAACATCCGCTGGCGCTGTTGACGAGGTGCACCGCGTCCTCGCGCCCAAGGGGATCGTCAGTTTCGTTGTGCCCAGCCGCGGCGGGGGTCTGGGCGCGGTCGGATGCGACGCCCTTGATTCGGGCGTCCCTACTCGCGTGGGCAGATGGAACGCCTGCTGGCCGAAACCGGCTTCGTGCGCCTGCGACACGAAGCCGCACTGTTCTTCCCGCCCTCGTCACGGCGGTTCTGGCTGCGTTCGGCCCGGAGCCTCGAAAAGCTGGGTGCTCGGCTCATGCTCGAACGCCTGGGCGGGGTGCTGATTGTCGATGCCAGTGCCGGGGATACCCCCGCGCCGGGCGGCTGCGGGTGACCACGCGCCATCCGCTGCGGGTGTTGGGCGGGGTGCCGCAAGGGGGGCGCATTGCCTGCGCTGGGCCAAGGGCGCAACCGGACGCGACCACCGGCGCGGGCACCGATGCCCTTGCCCGAATGCCAAGGCGGTGCCGCACCAGACTCGCCTCCTCAAGAGCTTGAGCACGGCCAAAAGGCGCACTGGCGACTTCGGGTGTTTCTGCGCTGCGGCACGCTGTCTGATGGGTAGTGCGTCTTTATTGCGGGCCGAGTCCGTGCTAAGCAGCGCTGCTAACAAGGGTGAATTCACATCTCGTTGATGGTTGCGAGACTGGAACGTTTGCTACACCCGCGCCGATTTCGGGTGCTTCGCGGCAGATCCCAGCACTTCTCGACCGATGCCCGCCGGCGCGAGGCCTGAGGGTGTACAAAACTCGAAAGGGTGGACGGGTCCTGAACCTGCATCGATCTCAACTGGCATCGCGAAACGCTGCTGCCACCGCCGTTTTCGACCTGGCGAAAGAGGGCAAGGCCCTTGCGGCCCTCGAAAAAGACATCGACGCTCTGGAAGACGCGCTGAACAACAGTGCTGAATTCCGCGCCATGGTGTCGTCGCCGGTCTACAGCCGTGAAGACATGGGCAAGGCGATCACCGCCTTGGCCGACAAGATGAAGCTGTCCGCCACGACGCGCGGCGCGCTGGGCATGATGGCCCAGAATCGTCGTCTGTTCGCCCTTCCGCATCTGTGCGCGGCACTCCGCAGCATGATCGCGGAAGAAAAAGGCGAAGTGACCGCCGAGGTCGTCTCGGCGTCGGTCTTGACGAAGAAGCAGGCCGATGATCTGGCGG
The DNA here is from genome assembly GCA_041397065.1 of Paracoccaceae bacterium. Taxonomy (GTDB): domain Bacteria; phylum Pseudomonadota; class Alphaproteobacteria; order Rhodobacterales; family Rhodobacteraceae; genus Pararhodobacter. The sequence goes on from JAWKXG010000021.1 coordinate 13,795, forward strand.
CTTCTTTGAAGAAGACCATCGGAAAAACCGTGAAACTGAATGTCTCCGTCGATGAAGCCCTCATCGGCGGGCTGATTGTCAAAGTGGGCTCGAAGATGATCGACACGTCGATCCGATCCAAGCTCGCGGCCCTCCAGAACAGCATGAAAGAGGTTGGATAATGGGTATCCAAGCAAGTGAGATCTCTGCGATCCTCAAGGAGCAGATCAAAACTGGCCAGCAGGTCGAGTGGCCGAAGTTGGCCGCGTTCTCTCGGTTGGTGACGGTATTGCCCGTGTCCATGGTCTGGACAACGTCCAGGCCGGCGAGATGGTCGAATTCTGGTGGCATCCGCGGCATGGCGCTGAACCTCGAGGCCGACAACGTCGGTATCGTTATCTTCGGTTCGGACCGTGACATCAAGGAAGGCGACAATCGTCAAGCGCACCTAGTCGATCGTGGACGTTCCGGCGGTGAAGCCCTTCTGGGCCGCGTCGTCGACGCTCTGGGCAACCCGATCGACGGCGCGGGCGAGAGATCAAGGCTCGGAGCGCCGCATCGCCGACGTCAAGGCCCCGGGCATCATCCCCCGAAATCGGTGCACGAGCCGATGGCCACCGGCCTGGAAGTCGGTCGACGCCATGATCCCCGTTGGCCGTGGCCAGCGCGAACTGATCATCGGTGACCGTCAGACCGGCAAGACCGCGATCGCGCTGGACACCATCCTGAACCAGAAGAGCTATAACGAAGCTGCTGGCGACGACGAATCGAAGAAGCTGTATTGCGTTCATGTCGCTGTCGGCCAGAAGCGTTCGACCGTGCGGCCCAGCTGGTGAAGAAGCTGGAAGAGAACGGCGCGCTGGAATACACCATCGTCGTGGCCGCTACCGCTTCGGACCCCGCGCCGATGCAGTTCCTTGCCCCTATGCCGCGACCGCGATGGCGGAATACTTCCGCGACAACGGCCGTCACGCCCTGATCATCTATGATGACCTGTCCAAGCAGGCCGTCGCTTACCGCCAGATGTCGCTGCTGCTGCGCCGTCCGCCGGGGCGTGAAGCCTATCCGGGCGACGTGTTCTATCTGCACTCGCGCCTGCTGGAGCTGTTCGGCGAAGCTGAACGAAGATTTTTCGGCGCCGGTTCGCCGACCGCGCCGCCGATCATCGAAACCCAGGGCGGCGACGTGTCCGCCTTCATCCCGACCAACGTGATCCTGATCACTGACGGCCAGATCTTCCTGGAAACCGAACTGTTCTATCAGGGCATCCGCCCGGCCGTGAACACCGGTCTGTCGGTGTCGCGCGTGGGTCTTCGTCGGCTCAGACCAACGCGATGAAGTCGGTCGCAGGTCCGGTGAAACTGGAACTGGCGCAGTATCGCGAAATGGCGGCCTTCGCCCAGTTCGGCTCGGACCTCGACGCCGCGACGCAGAAGCTGCTGAACCGTGGTGCGCGCCTGACGGAGCTGATGAAGCAGCCGCAGTATTCGCCGCTGACCAACGCGGAAATCGTCTGCGTGATCTTCGCCGGGACCCAAGGCTATCTGGACAAGATCGCCGTCAAGGACGTCGGTCGCCGGAGGCTGGCCTGCTGGCGCATCTGCGCGGCAAGCACAAGGGTTCATGGAGATATCACCGCGGAAGACCTGAAGGTCAAAGGTGAAGCCGAGCAGAAGATCCGCGCCGCTCTCGACGAGTTCGCGAAAGACTTCGCCTGAGGGCGGGCAAGAGGACAAGGTAGATGCCAAGCCTCAAGGACCTGAAAAACCGGATCACGAGTGTCAAGAACACTCGCAAGATCACGAAGGCGATGCAGATGGTCGCGCGGCGGCAAAGCCCGCCGTGCCCAGGAAGCTGCCGAGCGCCTGGCTCGCCGCCGAGCGCATGACGGCCGTCATGACGGGGCTTGCAGCCTCGGTGGGCGGCTCTGACAGCGCGCCCCGGCTTCTGGCCGGGACGGGCTCGGATCAGACCCACCTGTTGGTGGTGATGACCGGCGAACGCGGGCTTTGGTGGGGGCTTCAACGCCAACATCGCCAAGCTCGCGCGGGCACAGGCCAATGAACTGCTGGCCAAGGGGAAACGGTGAAGATCATCACCGTCGGCAAGAAGGGCCGTGATGCCCTTCGCCGCGATCTTGGTGCGCATTTCGTGGCCCATGTCGATCTGTCCGAGATCAAGAAAATCGGCTACGTGAACGCCCAGAACATCGCTCGCGATATTCTGGCCCGTTTCGATGCCGGCGAATTCGACGTTGCGACGATCTTCTTCTCGCGCTTCGAATCCGTGATCTCGCAGGTGCCGACCGCAACGCAGATCATCCCCGCGCAGTTCGAGGCGCAGGACGGGGCTTCGGCCAACGCGTCCTACGACTATGAACCCAGCGAGGAAGGGATCCTGGCGGATCTGCTGCCGCGCGGCGTCGCGACGGCGATCTTCACCGCGCTTCTGGAAAACAACGCCTCGTTCAACGGGGCCCAGATGTCGGCGATGGATAACGCCACCCGCAACGCGGGCGACATGATCGACAGGCTGACAATCGAGTTCAACCGCTCGCGTCAGGCCGTGATCACCAACGAGCTGATCGAAATCATTTCGGGCGCGGAAGCGCTCTGACGGAACCGGAGATAGCACTATGGCAAAAGCACAAGGCAAAGTGACGCAGGTCATCGGCGCCGTTGTGGACGTTCAGTTCGACGGCGCGCTGCCGGCGATTCTGAACGCACTCGAAACCGAAAACAACGGCAAGAAGCTGATCCTCGAGGTTGCGCAGCACCTCGGCGAGAACACCGTGCGCACCATCGCGATGGACGCCTCGGAAGGTCTCGTCCGCGGTCAGTCAGTCACCGACACCGGTGGCCCGATCACGGTGCCGGTGGGCAACGCGACCCTCGGCCGCATTCTGAACGTGATCGGCGAGCCGGTGGACGAACGTGGCGAGGTCGCCAAGACCGAAACCCGCGCCATCCACCAGTCGGCCCCGGATTTCGCTGCTCAGTCGACGGAATCGACGATCCTCGTCACCGGGATCAAGGTTATCGACCTGCTGGCCCCTTATTCGAAGGGCGGCAAGATCGGCCTGTTCGGCGGCGCCGGCGTGGGCAAGACCGTTCTGATCATGGAACTCATCAACAACATCGCGAAAGTGCACTCGGGCTTCTCGGTGTTCGCGGGTGTGGGTGAGCGGACCCGTGAAGGGAACGACCTGTATCACGAAATGATCGAATCGGGCGTTATCAACCTCGACAACCTCGAAGAGTCGAAAGTGGCCCTTGTTTACGGTCAGATGAACGAACCGCCCGGGGCCCGTGCTCGCGTTGCTCTGACCGGTCTGACGCTGGCCGAGCAGTTCCGCGACCAGTCGGGCACGGACGTTCTGTTCTTCGTCGACAACATCTTCCGCTTCACCCAGGCGGGTTCGGAAGTGTCGGCGCTCCTGGGGCGTATCCCGTCGGCCGTGGGCTATCAGCCGACGCTGGCGACCGACATGGGCGCCCTGCAGGAACGCATCACCTCGACCAAGAACGGCTCGATCACCTCGGTGCAGGCCATCTACGTTCCGGCCGATGACCTTACCGACCCGGCGCCTGCGACCTGTTCGCGCACCTCGACGCCACCACGGTTCTGTCGCGTGCGATCTCGGAACTCGGCATCTATCCGGCTGTGGACCCGCTCGACTCGTCGTCGCGTATCCTCGACCCGGCTGTTGTCGGCCAAGAGCACTATCAGGTTGCCCGCGACGTTCAGGGTATCCTCCAGCGCTACAAGTCGCTGCAGGACATCATCGCCATCCTCGGGATGGACGAACTGTCGGAAGAGGACAAGCTGACCGTGGCCCGCGCCCGCAAGATCCAGCGCTTCCTGTCGCAGCCGTTCGACGTGGCAAAGGTCTTCACCGGTTCGGACGGTGTTCAGGTTCCGCTGGAAAAGACCATCGCCTCGTTCAAGGCTGTGGTTGCCGGTGAATACGACCACCTGCCCGAAGCCGCCTTCTACATGGTTGGCGACATCGACGAAGTGATCGCCAAGGCGCAGCGCCTCGCGGCCGCGGCCTGAGGAGGCCCGAATGCCTGAGACAATGAAGTTCGATCTCGTCTCGCCGGAACGGATGCTTGCATCCGTCCAGGCGAACGAGGTGCAGATCCCCGGGGCAGACGGTGACCTGACCGCCATGGCCGGGCACGCACCGCTCATCACCTCGCTTCGTCCGGGCATCGTGACCGCCCAGACGGCGCAAGGTGAGGTCAAGTATGCCGTGACGGGTGGCTTCGCCGAGATTTCGGCCGAAGGCGTGACCGTCATGGCCGAGCGCGCCCTCCCGCGCGCCGAGCTGACGAACGATGTCATGCGCGACTGGGTCGCCGAGGCCCGCAAGGCCCACGCCGACGCGCACCACAGCGTTGCCGACGATGCTGCCAAACTGCTGGCGGACATGGTCGCAATGGGTGGGCACATCGGGCTTGATACCGGCGAGTGATCGCCAAAGTTGATTGAAGAAAAGAATCGCACCCCGGGCCACCCGGGTGCGGTTTTTTTACTTAGCGCTTGCACCGTTGCGGCGTTAATCGACGCTGTTGCGGCACGCAGCCGTGATATCACGCCTTTTTAATGTTGCGTTTTGGCCACCTGCGTTGCACAGTCCTTGCCTATGCTGGGCGCCCGCTTAGGTGGAAATTATCATTTCCTGCTCAGACTGACAGGGCTAGATGGACAACCACATATGCCAGTGACGCACGCCGAAGGGCTACACCTCTCGCTTCGACACGATCCGAATGCCGTGACCGGAAAGGTTACCGAGGTGCATCCGAGCGGATCGTTCGACGTCTATATCCCGACCAGCAACACCTTGAGTCTTTGTTGCCCGACGCGCGCCGGTGGGTTCGAGCCGCGCCGTGGTCAAAACGTGCGCTGTTTGCTGGAATTCGGAACCTATGGCCACGTCACCGCGATCGAGCCCATGGCCGATACTATTGGTGCGGCTAAGGTTGCCTTCAAAGCGATGCCTGCCACTGTCGCGAAGAAACGTTTCAACTAAACCGTTGCGATATCACTTTATTTGTGAACAATCCCCCCGTGTTCAAAGTGGAGGGGGGTCATGGCGGTCTGGGATAACGACATCACGTCGCGGTCAAAGCTGACGTTGAACGCGCGGTCTGTTCCGGTCTGCGCAGAAAGACTGCGCCGCGGCGATCTTGTCCTCAGCTATACGCCGAAATTCGGCAAGGAAAACCTGATCACCCATTTTCAGGAACGTGAGGGCTATTGCCCCGACGCGAGCAATGTCGGGCATGTCGCGGCATATGTGGGCAACGGAGACGTGATCCATGCGGTGCGCGATGGAGGCGTTCAGCGCCAAACCATGTTGTCCTATTTCAATGGGCAGAAGGTCACTCTCTTGACGTGGGATCGCCGCGGTCCGGACCCAGAGATGACGGATCGGCAACTGGTCGCAGAATTTGAACTTGCCTGCGGTCAAAAATACGACACGGCTGCGCTGGCACAGCGGGTGATCCAGGATTTGCGGTCACGACGGATTCCTGAAAAGCAAACACCAAGGAAAGATTTCCTTGTGTGCAGCACTTTGATCTTTCAGGTCTTCGACGCCGTCTTAGGGAAAAACAACCCCCTTGCCGTCAGCGATTGCCCGCCAAGGGGAAGTTTTCGAATGCCGGCGGCCTATTTCATCCTGCCGACCTTGGAAGATATCGACATCGCCGCCTGACCTATTTAGCCCCGCGGATAGAACCCTTCATAGATCGGAACAAGGGTTTCCATGTCGAACAACGACGAAACCGAGGTGCCGTTCCACGTGTTCAGGATCGCTTGGGCGAACATTGGTGCGGTCGGAACGACGCGGATTTTCGGTTCGGCCTTGACCGCGGCGGTCGGTTCGATCGAGTCGGTGATAACCAGTGATTTCATGACCGATGCGTTGATCCGGTCCACAGCCGGGCCCGACAGCACGCCATGGGTGATGTAGGAATGAACCTCGGTCGCGCCGGCGTCCATCAGCACCTCGGCGGCCTTGCACAGGGTTCCAGCGGTGTCGCAGATATCGTCCACGATGATGCATTTCTTGCCCGAAACATCGCCGATGACCGTCATCTCGGCCACTTCGCCCGCCTTTTCACGGCGTTTGTCGACGATCGACAGCGGTGCGTTGATCCGTTTGGCCAGTTCGCGCGCGCGGGCCACGCCGCCCACGTCGGGCGATACAACCATCACGTCCGACAGGCTGTCGCGGAACATGTGCATCACATCCAGCGCAAAGACGGGCGCCGCGTAAAGGTTGTCGACGGGGATATCGAAGAATCCCTGAATCTGCGTCGCGTGCAGGTCCAGCGTCAGCACGCGGTCGATGCCGGCCTCGGTGATGAGGTTGGCGACCAGCTTGGCCGAGATGGGCGTCCGGGCCTTGGCGCGGCGATCCTGCCGGGCATAGCCGAAATAGGGGATGACGGCTGTGATCCGTGCGGCTGACGACCGTTTCAGAGCGTCGGCGATGATCAGCAGTTCCATCAGGTTGTCATTGGCCGGGCGCGAGGTCGGCTGGATGATATACATATCCTCGCCACGGACGTTTTCGTACACTTCGACGAAGATTTCCTGATCGTTGAACCTTTCAACCCGCGCATCCACGGGGCTGACCGAAATGCCGCGATGCAGGGACATCCGGCGGGCAATGGCATTGGCGAGGGGTTTGTTCGCGTTGCCCGCGATCAGCTTGGGTTCGGTCATGAAAGGCATTCTCTGGCTCGGAGGCTGCGGGATTCGGGCGGTTGACACCGCATATCACCCCGCTAGGGTCTTGCAAACCTCAAGCCCCCCGGAGTCCGGCTACGATGCTGAAAATCGACTATTATCTGAGCGTGATTTCGCCTTGGACCTATCTGGTCGGCAACCGCGTGGCGAAGATCGCGGATCGGTATGGGGCGCAGATCGTCTACAAGCCCGTCGACCCCTCGGCCCTGTTCGCGCGCACGGGTGGGTTGCCCTTGTCCGAGCGGCACGAGAATCGCCGCGCCTACCGCCTGCAGGAACTGCGGCGCCAATCGGCCAAGACGGGTATGCCGCTGACGCTGCATCCGGCACATTTCCCGACGAATCCGGCACCGGCGGCCTATGCGATCATCGCTGCACAGCAGGCCGGGGGCGGGGACATTCACGCGTTGGTTCAGTCGCTCTGCGCCGCGTGCTGGGCCGAAGATCGCAACGTCGCCGAGGATGCGGTGATCGCCGATTGCCTGAAGCGCGCGGGATTCGACCCGGGCCTGTCCTTCACCGGGATGCTCGCCGGGGCCGATGTCTATCCGCGCAACCTCGAGGAAGGGATTGCAGCCGGGGTCTTTGGCGTGCCCTTCTTCATTGTCGGCGATGAACGGTTCTGGGGGCAGGATCGGGTCGATGACCTCGAATCCTGGCTGGCCGGGTCGTCGCAGCATGATCAGCACGCGGTCGTATGGCGGGCCGGGCGGCGTGCCCAGCCTGTTTGCCCATTGCTTTCTGGGTCATGCCGGGAGCTGGGCGCGCATGATCGAATCGTTGCCCTTCGGTGTCGATGGCTTGGCCTTCGACATGCCCGGGCACGGACGAAGCCCGATGCCGGAGCAGATCGGTGATTTCCATGCCCAAGTTGCCACAATTGTCGGCGATCTGGTCACGCGCCCCAGCCTGATGGTGGGGCATTCCTTTGGCGCCGCGTCGATGTTGCGCCACGCATTGCACCACCCCGAAACCGTGACCGGCCTTGTGTTGATCGAACCGGTGTTCTTTGCCGTCGCGCGGGGCGAGCCCGAGTTCGACCCCTATGTCGAACAGGAAAAGCCTTTGCATGACGCGGTGATGGGCGCCGATCTCGAAGCGGCAGCGCGCGCCTTCCTCGCGTTGAACCCCGGCTCACCCGATTTCGATGCCTTGCCCCCACAGGCGCAGGCGATGATGGCGGCGCAGATGCGTCTGGTCACGGCCACGCTGGACGGTTTGTTCGGCGACAGTGGTGGCCTGCTGGAACCCGGTGTCATGGAAGGGTTCGACAAGCCCGTGCTGTTGATGCTGGGCAGCGGAACCACGCCGATCTTTCATGCAACTGTGCGCAGGCTGGCACAGTGCCTGCCGCGTGCCGAAGTCGTGACCATCGCCGGGGCCGGGCACATGGTGCCGATTTCCCACGCGACGCAGACCGCCGCCGCGATTGGCGACTGGGCGGGGCGCAACGGTCTGGCGCAATGACAAACCCCGCGCGGTGTCGCGCGGGGTGTCCAAGCTTGGGCGATGTGCCCGGTTCCCCGTGACGGGGGAAGGGGTCAGGGGTCAGGCCGCTTCGGCCTGCGCGGCCATGCGGCGCTCGCTCTCTTCACGCGACAACGCGACAGAGGTCCGCACACCGGCGGCAACGAATTGCATCAGGCCTTGAACAACACGCTCGTTCGGGTCGATGCCCGCGCAGCTCAGAACTTCACGGCCGTCGCGCGACCGGGCCCACCGGGCGATCTGCTCGGGGCCATTTCCGTATTTCTTGTCGTCCGCGATCGCGTCATCGAGAGCTGCCAGCACAACCGCTGCGAAAAGCTTGCGTGCGCGTTGACCCTGCTCGTGGTTGTACGCCGTGGCGTCCACGGTATCGAACATAGTACCGTCCTTATTGTTGCTCTTGTCTTTTGAGGCGTTGCACTCTTTACATAGAACTCGTGGCGATTCGCTACCGATCCTGTGCATATCTGATATGCGCCCTGCGCATGTCAACGGTTTCGCGTTGCAGAATATGGTAAGCTTGCGCGCTCTCTACCCTCAAGATATAGGCTTGGGACAAGAGCAATCAACTTATCCGCAAGAGTTTCCCATGCCCAAGATCAACGGTAACGAAATCCGCCCCGGCAACGTGCTGGAGCATGACGGTGGCCTGTGGGTCGCCGTGAAGGTGAGCCACGTGAAGCCCGGCAAGGGCGGCGCTTTCGCCCAGGTCGAATTGAAGAACCTGCGCGATGGCCGCAAGCTGAACGAACGCTTCCGCTCGGAAGACAAGGTGGAACAGGTCCGTCTGGAACAGAAGGACCAGCAGTTCCTGTATGAAGCCGACGACATGCTGACGTTTATGGACAGCGAGACCTTCGAACAGATCGAACTGCCCGCCGATCTGCTGGGCGACCGCCGCCCCTTCCTGCAAGACGGCATGACTGTCACCATCGAATATTATGGGGACGAGGCGCTGAACGTGTCGCTGCCGCAAAAGGTCAAGTGCCGCGTCGCCGAGACGGAACCGGTCGTCAAGGGCCAGACCGCGGCCAACAGCTACAAGCCGGCGATCCTCGACAACGGCGTGCGCATCATGATCCCGCCGTTCATCGGTCAGGACGAAGACATCATCGTCCACACCGAGACCTTCGAATATTCGGAACGCGCCTGAGGCCAAACACCCCGCGCCCGGTGCGCGGGGCAGGGGGCACCGATGCTCGATCGTTTTCTGCGCCCCTTGATTGATCCGCCCCTGAATGCTCTGGGGCGGTTCCTCGCCGGGGCGGGGATCACCGCCAACACGGTGACCGGGGCAGGGCTGGTGTTTTCTGCCGCTGCCGGCGTGACCATCGCGCTGGGGGCCTATGGTGTCGGGTTGGTTTTGGTGCTGGCGTCCCGCCTGACCGACGGGCTGGACGGGGCCGTAGCCCGTGCCACCCGCCCGACCGATTGGGGCGGTTACGCCGATATCGTCGCGGATTTCGCGTTCTATGGCGGCATCCCGCTCGCCTTCGCTTGGGCTGATCCCGCGGCGGCATGGCCCGCCGTGGTGCTGCTGGCGGCGTTCTATCTGAATGCGGCCAGTTTTTTAGGCTATGCCGTCCTTGCCGAGAAACGCGGCATGGTCACCAAGGCGCGCGGGCGCAAGGCTTGGTATCACGCTGGCGGGTTGATGGAGGGCAGCGAGACCATCGCCTTCTTCGTCGCGTTCTGCCTGTGGCCTCAGGCCTTCGCCCCGCTGGCCTATGCCTTTGCCTTGCTGACGGCGGTCACCGCCGTCGCGCGTGTCATCCAGGCGCGTCGCGATTTCCCCGATCAGGGATGAACGACGCGCTCCAGCCCCTCGGTCCGATAGCCGTTGCGTTCCAGCACCGACAGCGCGCGGTTGTAATCGCCCTCTGACAAGGCCGGGCTTCGCGCAAGGATCCATCCATAGTCGCGCCCCGGTTCGCCGACCACGGCCATGCTGTAATCCGGCGTCACATCCAGCACGAAATAGTCGCCGCGGATGAACGGCAGAAAACTCACGAAGTTGACCGACAGCCGCCCGACACCCTCGACACGGGCGCTGCCATTGGCGACGTCAACGCGGCCATCCACGCTGCCCTTTCGGCAGGTGTTGGTGACACCGACGGTGCCATCGTCGCGCAGGGTGTATTCGGCCGTTACGGCGAAGCAATTGCGTTCGAACCGGTTGGGAAAACGGGCGATTTCATACCAAAGTCCGGCATAGCGGTTGATATCCAGCCGCTCGACAGTGGCGATGGGGGCGGCATCGTCGCCATATCTGCCGCCCGCAACGGCGGCCGACGGCAGCACGAGCCCAAGGGCAATCAGGGCGCTTGAAAGGGTTTTCATGGCCAACTCCTGTCTGGCATTCCCCGAGAACATAGGCACCGGGGCGCGCAGCACAAGGCCGGCCCGGGGATGATCCCGCGTGGTGAAGCCAATGGATGTTGGCGATCCCGAGAGGATTCGAACCCCTGACCTACTGCTTAGAAGGCAGCTGCTCTATCCAGCTGAGCTACGGGACCGCTGGGCCGTTTCATGCGGCAGGGCGCAGCGCACGTCAAGTCACAGGGCGCGGATCCATTCCGTAATCTCGGCGACGAAACGGTTGGTGGTCGTGGGCGAGCGGATATCGCCGGTGATCACATGCTGCCCGGAATCGTCGGCGTCGGTCACCACATGGGCGGTCACCGGGCCACCCCAGCGGGCGATCACGGCCTCGGTCGCTGCGGGGGAAACGACTTGGTCCTGCAAGGAATAGTAAACCAGCAGGGGCGTCTGGATCGCGGTGTGATCGACCTCGGCTGCGGTGCGTTGCACCGTGCGCAGCGGGAACACCGCCCGCGTCGGATAGCTGGTCGTCCAGAACCGGGCGTGATCCTCGGATTCAGGCTGCCATGACCGCGTTTCGCCCACGGCCAACGGCACCCACGACCGCGCGTGCGGCCAATCCAGCAGGAACACCAGCGGATCGTTGATCTCGTAATTCGGCGAGACCGACACCAGCCCCGCGATGCGGTCGGCATAGGTCGGATCGGCGGCGGTCAGCGTGGCGATCGATCCGCCCGTCGACGTCGAGATGATGACAACCCTGTCGCCCAGCCGTTGCGCGACGGCCATCGCCTCGGCCACGTCCAACGCCCAGTCGATCGGCGTCGCTTGTCCCAGCGCCTCGCCCGGCAGGCCATGGCCGGTGAACCGCGTGGCGAAGAGGTTGGCGCCAAGCTCTTGGGCGACGCGCTCGGGGACCGGGCTGATTTCGCGGCGGGTCGCCGAGAAGCCGTGGAAATAGAGGATCACCAGTGGTGTCCGCTCGCCCGGTTCGCGCGCCCAGAAGATGTGCTTTTCCGCGCCTTCGGTAATGTCGGGATACAGAGCCTCGCGTTCTGCCAGCCATGTGTCGAGGTCCGGCGCCAAGCCCGGCGCGACCAGCATCGCTGCCGGGGGCCAGCCCGGGCGCACGTCGGTGGCGCGCAGGCCCAAGACGATCGCGACCAGCATGATCACCGCAACCAGCAGTTTATAAAGACGCTTCATGACAGGAGCTCCAGCTCGGACAGGGTTTGGCCCAAGAGGGCCAGGTTCGCGGGTTCGGAAAAACGGTGATCGGCGCCCTTGACCAGCGTCAGCCGCAGATCGGGGCTTTGGGCGTGGTCGAACAGCCGCAGAGCCACCGCGGGCGGCACGTCGGTATCGGCCGAGCCTTGCAGCAGGCGCACGGGAAAGGGCAGGGACAGGGGGCGGCGCAGCACCAACTGGTTGCGCCCGTCTTCGATCAGGCGGCGGGTGATGCGATAGGGTTCATCGGCATAATCCGAAGGCAGATCGACAAAGCCTTCGCGTGCGAGGGCGGCGCGCTGCTCCGCGTCAAAACCCTCCCACATGCTGTCCTCGGTGAAATCGGGCGCGGCGGCAATGCCCACCAAAGCGGCGACGCGTTCGGGGATGGTGCGCGCAACCAGCAGGCTGATCCAGCCGCCCATGGACGAGCCGACCAAGACCTGCGGCCCTTGGGTCAAGGTGGTGATGACGTCCAGCGCGTCTTCGAACCAGTCGCCGATGCACCCGTCCAGAAAGGCCCCGCTGCTGGCGCCATGCCCCGAATAGTCAAAGCGCAGGAAGGCGCGACCCTGTTCGCGGGCCCAGCCTTCCAGAAACTGCGCCTTGGTGCCCGTCATGTCGGACTTGAAGCCCCCGAGGAACACGATCCCCGGCCCACTGCCTGCCGTTTGGCAATAGGCAAGGCGGCGGCCGCGCGGCGTCTCGAGGAAGGCGGTCATGGCGTCTCCGTGGCAGATGCCACGACCGTAACCGCAACCTGTGCGCGTTTCCAGCCCCGCCGTATCGTCATGGCGGTTCAGCGAAACGGGACGCCGTTCGTGCCTGCGCCGCGACGGTCGCCGGGCGCAGCCCATGTCGCCGGGTCGAGGATCAGCGCAGCCAGCGCTTCGGCCCCGGCTTCCAGCATCTTTTCGCCCTTCTCGGCGGTGGATCGCGTCGGGTTCCCGGCCATGCCGTTGCCGGTGATATGCGTGAAGGGCCGCCAGCGATAGGCGGCCTTCCCGGCCTTGAGGAACCCGCCGCCATCCATCCCGTCGGTGATGGTGGCAAGGTTGCTGGTGTCGACCAGATCGGGTCCGCAGGCCAGCATCATCGAGGTTTCAGCCTCGCCCGCATGCATCACGCCGGGCTGGTCCTCAAGATGTTGGGCCAGGGCGTCGCCCGCTTCGGTGACATAGGTCGCACCGATCAAAGTTGCATCGACCTGCGAGGAAAGCTCGTCGCAGATCTGCTGCATGGCGATCATGTTGCCGCCGTGACTGTTGGAAATCAGGATATCGCGAAACCCGTGTCGCAGGATCGAGTCGATCAGATCGCGGACCACGGCGCGAAAGGTCGCGTGGCTCAGCGTCAGCGTGCCGCCAAAGGGCATGTGATGCTCGCTGAGGCCCGACCAGACGACGGGGGCGACCACGACGGGCCTTTTGCCCGCGCATTTGCGCGCGGCGCGCATGTTCACCTCGTATCCCAGCCGCGTGTCGGTCATCGTCGGCAGGTGCGGGCCGTGCTGTTCGATCGAGGCGATCGGCAGGATCACCACCGCGTTCTTTGCCGCCAGCGCGCGCAGTTCATGCGCTTGAGGCGTGCCCAGTCGTGTTCGCTCATGCTGTGTCCTTTCAAAGACCGTCGTCGAAACCGGCTGTTCCCCGGTTTTCCCCGATGCTGCGGGCCAGAACCCGGCTGATGGTGGTCAGCGGCAGGCCCGATTGAGAGGCCCAGATATTGAATGCGTCCTGCACGGCTGCCTTTGCCTTTGCCGAGGTCGGCGCCTTGTCGATCACGCCTTCAGCGATCAGCCGGGCGACCACGTCTTGCGACAGGACGAACCCGTCCTTGCCCATGTAGCGCATCACATAGGCGCCGGTCGATCCGCCCAGCCGCGCACCGTCGCGCTGCATCCAGTCCAGCAAGCCCATGAAATCGCTGGCCGGCCAGTCGCCGATGCGGCGCCCGAACCCGCCAGACTCGGCGCTGACCTTCTGGATGAAGGCCGCGTTGTCGGCAATGGCGCGGATCTTGGGCGGGCTGCGCACGATGCGCTTGTCCTCGCACAGGTCTTCGAACCAGTCGTCCGGCATGAAGGCCACGCGGGCAACGTCGAAACCGTGGAAGGCTTCCTCGATGCCCGGCCATTTGTTCTCGACGACCTTCCAACTGATGCCCGCCTGAAAGATCCCGCGCGCCATGGTCGAAAGCCAGGTGCTGTCGGCGATTGCGGCCAGTTCGTCGGCGGTCTTGGGCGTGGGAATGCCATCCATCACGGCCGCCAGCGAGCCTTTGCGGTCGATGGCAATCTGAAGGATGTCGTCGAAGGTGCGCATGATGGTTCCCCTTTTCAGCAAGACTGGCGCAAATGCGACAAAACGCAACCCCGTGCGCGGGGCGCTTGATCTTTTCCCCTTTCGGCGCGATAGAGGCGCGATCATAACCCGCAACCGGGCGCTCCGTGGGCGCCAAAACGACGAGGAGCTTGGCCCATGAGCCAGATTTCCCTGACATTCCCCGATGGTAACGTGCGCCAGTATGACGCTGGAGTGACCGCTGCCGATGTGGCCAAGTCCATCGCCCCCTCGCTGGCCAAGGCCGCGATTTCGGCGCAGATCGACGGCAAGCACTGGGATCTGCAATGGCCGATCAACGCCGACGCGCAGATTTCCATCAACACAATGAAGGATGACGCGCCCGCGCTGGAACTGATCCGGCACGATCTGGCGCATGTCATGGCCCGCGCCGTTCAGGAACTGTGGCCCGACGTCAAGGTCACCATCGGCCCGGTGATCAAAGACGGCTGGTATTACGACTTCGACCGCGCCGAGCCCTTCACGCCCGAGGATCTGGGCGCCATCGAAAAGAAGATGAAGGAAATCATCAACGCGCGCGACGCCGTGCGCACCGAGGTTTGGGACCGCGCCCGCGCGATTGCTCATTACGAGGCCTCGGGCGAGCCCTACAAGGTCGAGTTGGTGAACATGATCCCCGACGATGGCCAGCCGATTCGCATGTATTGGCACGGCGACTGGCAAGATCTGTGCCGGGGGCCGCATTTGCAACACACGGGGCAAATCCCGTCGGATGCGTTCAAGCTGATGTCGGTGGCCGGGGCCTATTGGCGCGGCGACTCCAGCCGCCCGATGTTGCAGCGCATCTATGGCACGGCCTTCAAGAACCGCGATGACCTCAAGGCCCACCTGACCATGCTGGAAGAGGCCGCCAAGCGCGACCACCGCAAGCTGGGCCGCGAGATGGACCTGTTCCACATGCAGGAAGAGGCACCGGGACAGGTGTTCTGGCACCCCAACGGCTGGACGGTTTACACGACGCTGCAAGACTATATGCGCCGTCAGCAGCGCCGGGGTGGCTATGTCGAGGTGAACACGCCGCAGGTCGTCAACCGCGTGCTGTGGGAAAAATCGGGCCACTGGGCGAACTATCAGGACAACATGTTCATCGTCGAGGTCGACGAGGATCATGCCCGCGAAAAGACGGTCAACGCGCTGAAGCCGATGAACTGCCCCTGCCATGTGCAGATTTTCAACGTGGGTCTGAAATCCTATCGCGATCTGCCGCTGCGGATGGCTGAATTCGGCTCGTGCAACCGCTATGAACCCTCGGGCGCGCTGCACGGGATCATGCGGGTGCGCGGATTCACGCAGGACGATGCGCATATCTTCTGCATGGAAGACCAGATCGAAAGCGAGACCGAACGCTTCATCGCCTTCCTTCAGGCGGTGTATCGCGACCTCGGGTTCGAAAGCTTCAAGATCAAGTTCTCGGACCGGCCGGAAAAACGCGCCGGTTCGGACGAGGTCTGGGACCGCGCCGAAGCCGCGCTGGCGAATGCCACGACCAAGGCGGGCTTTGCCTTTGAACTGAACCCCGGCGAGGGCGCGTTCTATGGGCCGAAGCTGGAATTCGTGCTGACCGACGCGATCGGCCGCGACTGGCAGTGCGGCACGTTGCAGGTGGATTTCGTGCTGCCCGAACGGCTGGACGCGACCTATGTCGGGCAGGACGGCGCCAAGCATCGCCCGGTCATGCTGCACCGCGCGACGCTGGGGTCGTTCGAGCGTTTCATCGGCATCCTGATCGAAAACCATGCGGGCAAACTGCCGGTCTGGCTGGCGCCGAAACAGGTTGTCGTGGCGTCGATCGTGTCCGAGGCGGATGACTATGTGCACGAGGTCGTCGCGGCGCTGACGGCGGCAGGCATCCGGGCCGAGGCCGATATTCGCAACGAGAAGATCAACTACAAGGTCCGCGAGCATTCGCTGGGCAAGGTGCCGGTGATCCTGGCGCTGGGCGCGCGCGAAGTGGCCGAGCGCACGGTGTCGGTGCGCCGTCTGGGTGACACGAAGACCGAAGCGATGGGGCTGGCGGAATTCGTTGCATCGATGACCGCCGAAGCCACCCCGCCCGACCTGCGTTGAGCAGCAGCGTGCGGTAACCCGTTTGCCGAGGGGGCTTTGCCCCCAAGTCTAGTACAAAAGGCGAGGGGGCTTTGCCCCCTCGGGCCTGCGGCCCTCACCCCCAGGATATTTGCCGAGCAAAGAAGGGGGTTGGCCAGCAAAGCGCAGGAGGGGCGCGCGATGCGGATCTTGTTGTTGGGCGATGTGATGGGGCGGTCCGGCCGGGCTGCAGTGGCGTCGCGCCTGCCTGCACTTCGGCGTGACTGGCGGCTCGATTTCGTTGTCGTCAATGGTGAGAACGCGACCTCGGGGATGGGCTTGTCCTCGGACCACGCGCAAGGCCTGTTCGACGCGGGCGCGGATTGCGTCACACTGGGCGATCACGCCTTTGACCAGAAGTCGATGATGACCCATGTCGAATCCGAACCCCGGGTTCTGCGGCCTCTGAACTTCTCGAAAGTGGCGCCGGGGCATGGTGCGCGGGTGTTCAACCTGCCCGACGGGCGCGCGGTGCTGGTGGCACAGATCCTGGGTCAGGTGTTCATGAAGCGCCCCTTTGACGATCCTTTCAGCGCCATCGAACCGGTGTTGCGGGCGCATCCGCTGGGCGGGCGTGTGCAGGCGGTGATTGTCGACGTTCATTGCGAGGCCACCAGCGAAAAGATGGCGCTGGGCCATTGGTGCGATGGCCGCGCAAGTCTGGTGGTCGGCACGCATACCCATGTCCCGACAGCCGACGCGATGATCCTCAATGGCGGCACCGCCTATCTGACCGATGCGGGCATGTGCGGCGATTATGACAGCGTCATCGGCATGGAGAAGGACGAACCCCTGCGCAGGTTCATCACCGGCATGCCCAAGGCCCGCTTCGAACCGGCGCGGGGCGAAGCGACGCTGTCGGGTGTTTTCGTCGAGACGGACGACAAGACGGGCAAGGCGATCCGGGTCTGCATGGTGCGCCAAGGCGGGCGCTTGCAGCCCAGCGGCCCCGAGGCCTGAGGTGCGCGGCGCGGCCTATGCGGGGCTTGCCGCGATTGGCCTGGCGTGGGGGGCCAGTGCGCCGATCATCAAGACCGCCACGGGTGCGGGCTATGCACCCCTGACGGTGATTTTCTGGCAAAGTCTTCTGAATGTGCTGGTCCTCGGCGCGATTCTGGCGGCGACCGGCGGTTTGCGGCGGATGCCCCGGACACGGCCCGCGCTGGCCTATTACCTTGTCGTCGGGCTGTTCGGGATGTCGCTGCCACATTGGGCATCGTTCAGCGCGACGGCCCATCTGCCGGCGGGAGTCATGGCGCTGGTGATTTCGCTGGTGCCAATTTTCGCCTTGCCGATCGCGCTGGTGCGCGGGCACGAGAGGTTCGATCCTTGGCGCGCGCTGGGGGTCGGGCTGGGGGGGCTGTCGATGGCGCTGTTGATCGCCCCGTCGACCAGCCTGCCCGCGCCGGGGCTGTGGGTCTGGGTGCTGGTCGGGGCCTTGGCGCCGTTCCTCTATGCGTTGGAGGGGACATTCGTCGCCAGTCTGAAAACCCCGCCGATTGACCCGTTCGCCGCGCTTTGGGCGGGGGCGGTGGTGTCGGTCGTGGTGATCGCGCCGCTGGCTTGGGGGGCGGGGCAATTGGTGCTGCCCATGGCGTTGGGGCCGGTCGAGGGAATGGTCGCGCTGTCGCAAGGCCTGAGTGTCCTGGCCTATGCCGGGTATTTGCGATTGATCCGTGCGACCGGCCCGGTTTTTGCCGCGCAGGTCTCCTATGCGGTGACGGCGGCGGGCATCGGATGGTCGATGCTGTTCCTGCAGGAACGATACAGTGCCTGGGTCTGGGCGGCGATGGCGCTGGTCTTCGTCGCACTGACCGTGGTGCAGCCCCGCCAAGGCGCGAAGACCGGCCCAAGCGCCGGGGACCCACCGATTGTGACTTGAGTTTTCGTGCCAAAACGGGCACGAGATTTTCATGAACGCGTTAAATACCTCGATGTCGCCGCCCGAATCCTCGCCCGTCAAGGGTGTGGTCTATATGGTCCTGTCGGGCCTGTGTTTCATCAGCCTGACTGCCGGCGTCAAATATCTGGGCCCGGGCATTCCCGCGCCGCAATCGGCTTTCCTGCGCTATGCGCTGGGGCTTGTGTTCCTGATCCCGATGTTGGGCGTTCTGCGCCGCGCGGTCATCGATGCCGCGCTGTGGCGCGCGTTCATCGGCCGCGGGGCGGCCCATACTTTCGCGGTCATGCTGTGGTTCTATGCCATGACGCAAATCCCCATCGCCGAGGTCTCGGCCATGGGCTATCTCAGCCCGATCTTTACCAGCATTGGTGCTGCCTTCTTTCTGGGCGAGCGCTTGCGCCTGCGGCGGATCGCGGCCATTGCCGCGGCGGTGGTCGGGGCGCTGGTCATCTTGCGGCCGGGCATGCGTGAACTGAACGCCGGGCATCTTGCGATGCTGGGAACGTCGCTCTTCTTCTCGATCTCGTATCTCATGGCCAAGAGCCTGTCGGGCAAGGCCTCGCCCATGGTCGTGGTCTCGATGCTGTCGGTGGTGGTGACGATCGGCCTGATCCCGTTTGCTGCCGCCGTCTGGCAACCGGTGTCACTGTTCGAAGTGGCCGTGTTCTTTGCGATCGCCGCGGCGGCGACGCTGGGGCATTACCTGATGACGATGGCCTTCGCCTGCGCGCCGATCACCGTCACGCAGCCGGTCACGGCCTTGGGGCTGGTGTGGTCGGTTGTGCTGGGTGCGACCCTTTTTGACGAACCCGTGGATGCCTTTGTCGTCCTTGGCGGCCTGCTGATCGTGGGGGCGGTGATCTTCATCGCGCTGCGCGAGCACCAGTTGCGGCGGCGGGGCGCATGAGGGCCGCGCTGGTCGTCTTCCTTTTGTGGCTTTCGGGGCCGGCGCTGGCCTGCGCCGTGCCGGGCGACGCTGTGGCGTTGCGGGGGGCACTGCTGGCGGCGGTGAACACCCTGCGAATGGCCGAGGGACGGGCGTCCCTGACCGCCGATGCGGACCTCGACATGGCAGCGCAGGAACAGGCCTGCCACATGGCCGAACGCGAGCGCGTCAGCCACCGGGGAAGCTGGTTCGCGGGGCTTGGCCGTCGCTTGCGGCGGGTTGGATATACCTATTCGATGGCTGTCGAGAACCTCGCCGCAGGTCAGGCCAGCGTCGCGGAGGTCGCGGGTGACTGGGCGGCGTCGCCCGAGCATCGCGCGAATATCCTCGCCCCGCAGGTGCGCGAGGTGGGCTTTGGCATCGCCCGTGCTGCCGATGGCCGACTGCACTGGGTGATGATCGGCGCCGCGCAGCGCTGAGGGCTAGGGCGCCTGTTCCTGATCGATATCCGCCGGTGTGCGCCCGAACCGTGCGCTGAGAGCGGCGATGGCGCTGCTTTCCGTCATCATCCCGATCACGGCGCCCTTCTCGGTCAAGAGCACCCGCCCACGCGATTCCGCCAGTTGCGCCATGGCCTTGCGCAAGGGCATGTCGGACGGAAGGCTGGGGGCCGAGGGGGTCGGTCTGGGGATGTCAACCATCGCATCCCGCGCGGTCAGCACGTTCAACGGGTTCATGTGCGCCACGAAATCGGCAACATACAGATTGGCCGGACGGGTATAGATCTCGGCGGGGGTGCCGCATTGGATGATCCGGCCGCCTTCCATGATGGCGATCCGGTTGCCCAGCTTGAAGGCCTCGTCCAGATCGTGGCTGACAAAGATGATCGTGCGCTTCAGGCGTGCTTGCAGATCCAGCAACTCGTCCTGCAACCGGGCACGGATCAGCGGGTCCAGCGCGCTGAAGGGTTCGTCCATCAACAGGATCGGCGCCTGCGTCGCAAAGGCGCGGGCAAGCCCGACGCGCTGCTGCATCCCGCCCGACAATTCGCCGACCCTGCGGTCGGCCCATTGCGACAGGCCCACCAGTTCCAGTTGTTCGTCGATCCGCTTGGCCTTGTCGGACCTTTTCATGCCCGCCAGTTCCAGCCCCAGTCCGACATTCTCGCGCACGCTGCGCCACGGCAACAGGCCGAACTGCTGGAACACCATCGCCACCTTGTGCATCCGCAGGCTTCGCAACTGGGCGTTCGTCGCCTTGGGCACGCTGAGCATCTGTTGGCCATCGTTCACCAGAACGTCGCCCTGCACGATCGGGTTCAGGCCGTTCACGGCCCGCAGAAGCGTGGATTTGCCCGATCCGGAAAGCCCCATCAGCACGAGGATCTCGCCCTCGGTCACGTCCAGCGAACAGTCGTGGACACCCAGAATCTGGCCGGTTTCACGCTGAATGTCGCCGCGCGATTGCCCGGTCTCCATCAAGGGGATCGCGGCATAGGGGTTGTCGCCGAACACGATGGACACGTGCTGAAACGAAACGGCGACCTTGTCGGCGGCGGGTGGGGTGGTTTGCGTCTCTGTCATGACTTGCCCTCGACCCGCAGCATTCGGTCCAGCATGATCGCGACCGCGACGATCACCGCACCCGATTCAAAGCCCAGCGCAGCGTTCACCGAATTCAGCGCCCGCACCACCGGCACACCCAGCCCCGGCGCCCCGACCAGCCCGGCGATGACGATCATCGACAGCGACAGCATGATCGTCTGGTTCAGGCCTGTCATGATTTGCGGAAATGCCCACGGAAGTTCGACCTTGATGACCCTTTGCAGGGGCGTCGCGCCAAAGGCGGTCGCCGCTTCGCTGAGGGCTATGGGGGTCGACCGCACACCCAGTTCCGTCAAGCGGATCGCGGCAGGCATCGCAAAGATCACGGTCGCCACCAGCCCCGGCACCATTCCCAGCCCGAACAGCACCAGCACCGGGATGAGATAGACGAAAGTCGGCAGGGTCTGCATCAGGTCCAGAAGCGGCGTCAGCGCCCGGTAGAAACGGGGATGATGCGCCGAGAAGATGCCCAGCGGAACGCCAATGGCCATGCACACGAAACAAGACCCCAGCACCAGCGTGAGGGTCTGCATCGTCAGGTCCCAATATCCTTGGTTCAGCGCGAACAGCGCGCAACCGGTCACGATCGCGACCGACACCCAGCGGCGCTGCAAAACCCACGTGATCGCGGCAAAGAGGGCGATCAGCACCAGCGGATGGGGCCACAAAAGCGCGCTCGACAAGGCGTCGATGGCACTGCGAAGCCCCAGTTCCAGCGCATCGAAGAACGGCCAGAAATTATCCTGCACCCAGCCAAAGGCATCGGCGACGGATCGACCAACGGGGATTTTGGCCGCCGTCAGGGCGTCGGTGATCGGGTCGGACATGGCGCTCCCCGTTTGTCAGGATGGCCCCGGCTGGCCTTGAGGGGACAGCCGGGGCAGATCACTCAGTTCAGAGCGGCGTTCACGGCGGCAAGGCCGTCGCCCCCGTCACGCGTCGTCACGCCAACCATCCACGGGCTCAGGACATGGCGGTGGTCCGCCAGCCAGCTGCGCGCTGCGGCGGCGGGTTCCATGCCGTCGTTCAGGATCATGCCCATGATCTCGTTTTCCAGCGCAAGGGTGAATTCCATGTTGCTCAACAACCGGCCGACGTTCGGGCATTCGCCGACATAGCCCGCGCGGGTGTTGGTATACACTTCGGCCCCACCGAAATTCGGGCCGAAATAATCGTCCCCGCCCGCCAGATAGGTCATCTGGTAGTTGGCGTTCATCGGGTGCGGTTCCCAGCCAAGGAAGATCACCGGCTCGTTGCGACGCTCGGAGCGCTGCACCTGCGCCAGCATCCCCTGTTCCGAGCTTTCGACCACGGTGAAGCCTTCCAGCCCGAAGGCGTTCTGCGCGATCATGTCAAGGATCAGGCGGTTGCCGTCATTGCCCGGCTCGATGCCGTAGATCTGGCCGTTCAGCGCGTCGCGGTGGGTGGCGATGTCAGCGAAATCCGTGATCCCCAGCGCGGCACCGGCGGCGTTGGTGGCCAAGGTGTATTTCGCGCCGGCAAGGTTCATGCGCACGGTGTCCACGGTGCCTGCATCGCGGTAGGGCGCGATGTCGGCCTCCATCGTCGGCATCCAGTTGCCAAGGAACACGTCGATGTCGCCATTGGCCATCGAGGTATAGGTGACCGGCACCGACAGCACGAGGGTTTCCGTCTGGTAACCCAGCGCCTCGATGATCGTCGAGGCAACGGCGGTGGTGGCGGTGATGTCGGTCCAGCCGACATCCGAGAACCGGACGGTATCGCAATCGGCCAGCGCGGGCGATGTAGCGAGGGCAAGGATCGCGGTCATCGTTGCAGTGCGAGACAGGCGCATGTGAACTCCCTTTGTATGTTTTTGTTGATTGACCAATCAATAACCCAAGGTCTATCACGGAATCAACAGGGTTGGACTGACACGCAGTTTTTGGGTTTTCACAGGGAATCACAATGCCGAAGATCGGGATGGAGCCTATCCGGCGCGCGTCTTTGATCGATGCTACCATTGCCGAGATCGGGAATGCCGGCAATCTCGAGGTCACGGTGAGCCAGATCGCGCGCCGTGCCGGGATGTCGTCGGCGCTGGCGCATCACTATTTCGGGTCGAAAGAGGCGATGTTCGTCTCGGCGATGCGGCATGTGCTGACGGTCTATGGCGCCGGTGTCCGCGGCGCCTTGTCAGCGGCGGAAACCCCGCGCGACAGGGCACGGGCCGTGATCCGCGCGTCGTTCTCCGGCGTCAACTTTCGCCGTGAGGTGATCGCCGCGTGGCTCAATTTCTATGTTCTGGCCCAGAGCCTGCCGGAAGCGCGGCGCTTGCTGCGGGTCTATCAACATCGGACCGTTTCGAACCTGACCCATGCGCTGCGCCCGATAATGGGGCCGCAGGCGCGCGAGGTGGCGCATTCGATCGCGGCCATGATCGACGGCGCGTATCTCCACGCGGCGCTGGGGGGCGATGAACCCGACGCCAAGGCCGCAACGCGGCGCATCGAAGCCTATCTGGCGCTGGCCCTGAGCCAAGCCCACGCACGCTGAGGACGGATCGCCACCATGCGCGCAGAATACGTGATCGTCGGGGCAGGGTCGGCCGGTTCGGCCGTGGCCTATCGTCTGGCCAAGGCTGGCCGCAGCGTCATCGTGCTCGAGGCCGGCGGCAGCGATGCCGGGCCCTTCATCCAGATGCCCGGCGCGCTCAGCTATCCCATGAACATGAAGCGCTATGACTGGGAACTGACCTCGGAACCCGAGCCACAGCTGAACAACCGCCGCCTTGCGACGCCGCGCGGCAAGGTGCTGGGCGGGTCGTCCAGCGTGAACGGTATGGTCTATGTCCGGGGCCATGCGCGCGACTATGACCATTGGGCCGAGCAAGGCGCGCAGGGGTGGGCCTTTGCCGATGTCCTGCCCTATTTCAAACGGATGGAGACGTGGCACGGCGAGGCCGACGCCGGTGGTGGCGCGGAATGGCGTGGCGACAAGGGGCCGCTGCACGTCACCCGGGGCAAGCGGCGCAACGTGCTGTTCAACGATTTCATCAAGGCCGGCGGACAGGCCGGTTATCCGCTGACGCCTGATTACAACGGCGCCCAGCAAGAAGGCTTCGGCGCGATGGAGGCGACGATCTTCCGCGGCGAACGCTGGTCCGTCGCCAAGGCCTATCTGCGCCCGGCCATCAAGACGGGCAAGGTGCAGGTCATCCGCGCGCAGGCCTCGCGCGTGGCCATCGACCATGGCCGCGCGACCGGGGTCGTGCTGAGCACCGGCGAAACCGTCATCGCCGAACGCGAGGTGATCCTTGCGGCTTCGGCGATCAACACGCCCAAGATCCTGCTGCTGTCGGGCATCGGCCCTGCGGCGCATCTGTCGGAACACGGGATTTCCGTGGTTGCCGACCGTCCGGGCGTCGGCAGCAACCTTCAGGACCACCTCGAACTGTATCTGCAATTCGCGACGAAAAAGCCGATCTCGCTGTACAAATACTGGAATTTCTGGGGCAAGGCCTTGGTCGGGGCGCAGTGGCTGTTGTTCGGCAGCGGTCCGGGCGCCTCGAACCAGTTCGAAGCTTGCGGTTTCATCCGTTCGGCCGCCGGGGTCGATTACCCCGACATCCAGTATCATTTCCTGCCCATCGCGGTGCGCTATGATGGCAAGGCCGTCGCCGAGGGGCACGGGTTCCAGACCCATGTCGGGCCGATGCGGTCGAAATCGCGCGGCACCGTGCGGTTGCGCAGCGCCCGGCCCGCCGATGCGCCGCTGATCCATTTCAACTATATGAGTCACCCGGACGACTGGACCGAGTTTCGCACCGCGATCCGCCTCACCCGCGAGATCATGGCCCAGCCTGCCATGGCGCAGCATATCAAGCACGAAATCCAGCCGGGTTCCGCCGCCCAAGATGACGCTGCGCTGGATGCATTCATCCGCGAACACGCCGAAAGCGCCTATCATCCCTGCGGCACCGCGCGCATGGGCCGCGCGGATGACCCCATGGCCGTTGTCGATCCGAAGGGCCGGGTGATCGGGGTCGAGGGGCTGCGCGTCGCGGACAGTTCGGTCTTTCCACGGATCACCAACGGCAATCTCAACGGTCCGTCGATCATGGTGGGCGAGAAGATCGCCGATCACATCCTCGACCGTGCCCCTTTGGCGCCGTTGAACCACGAACCGTGGATCAACCCTGCTTGGCAAACCGCGCAGCGCTGACGAAAAAATGTATCCCGGATGGCGCTTGTGATCCAGATCAAGGCCTGATCGCGCGGGGGCGATAGACTCGGCTCATCAACAGAAACGGAGAGAGCGATGTCACACACGCCCCATGAACTGGCCGAGGAATTTCCGAACGAAATCGGCAAGATGCAGGATCTAAAACAGGCCGACAGCCATTTCGCGAAACTGTATGACGAATACCATGACGTGAACCGCGCGATCCACCGGGCGGAAACCGATGTCGAACCCGTCAGCGATGAACATGCGCAGGCGTTGCGTCGGCAGCGGTTGGCCCTGAAGGACGAGATCGCCGCGCGGCTGCGCGCCGCCTGATCGCGGGCACAGGATTGCAAAGGGCCGCCCGGCAGGGGCGGCCCTTTCGTTATTCACCGGGCGGCGTGATCGAATAGGGCAGGACGCCACGCCGATTGGGGTCGATCCGCAGGCTTTGTTCCAAGGGCGGCACCGACCGCTGGTGGCAATCGGGCCGCGCGCAGATGCGGCAGGAAATGCCGATCGGCTCGAAGGCACGGGGGTTCGTCAGATCCATGTCATCGGCATAGACCAGCGCGTCGGCATGGCGGATCTCGCACCCCAGTCCGATCGCATAGCGGCGCACGGGGGCCCGGAACGACCCACCGGTTTTCGAGACGTCGCGCGCGAGGCAGAAATAGCGCACGCCATCCGGCGTCTCGGCCAGCTGCCGCAGGAAACGACCCGGCGTCTCGAAGGCTTGGTGAACGTTCCACAGAGGGCACGCGCCGCCATAACGGGCGAATTGCAGACGCGTGGCCGAGTGGCGCTTGGTGATCGTGCCCGCTTGGTCCACCCGCACAAAGAAGAAGGGCACCCCCTTGGCCCCCGCGCGTTGCAGGGTCGACAGGCGATGCGCGACCTGTTCGATCGACGCCCCAAAGCGATCCGCCAGCAGTTCGAGGTCATGACGGGTCTCTTGTGCGGCGGCCAGAAAGGGCCGATAGGGCATCAGCGCCGCGCCGGCAAAGTAATTGGCAAGGCCGATCTTGGCGATCGCGCGGGCTTCGTCGGTCTGAAAGCGCGCAAGGTCCAGAGTGGCTTCGAGAAGCTCGTTCTGGGTCAGCAGCGCGATCTGGTGCAGCAACTGGAAACGCCGGGTCGGGTTCGACGCCTTGGTTGACAAAGTGACAGTCCGCAGCCGGGAATCGAAGTTCCGAAGCATTTCAACGTCGGAAAATTGAACGTCGATCTTACGGCTCTCCAAGGTGCGGGCGATCTTGGCGTCAATCGGATCGGGGCCTTGGCCAAAGTGTTCCGCTGCCCGATCGACGGCGTCCAGATAGTTGTCGCAGTAATGGAAGAAGTCGCGCACCTCTTCCCAAGGCGATGCCCGCAGGACCCGGTCGTCTTGCCCCAGCGCCTCGTCCAGCGAGGCGAGGCGCTCATGGGCCTGCCGATAGGCCCGGTGCAAGGCCAGCAAGGCCCGCGCGACGCCCGGCGCATTCGACGCCACAAGGCGCACATCAGCCGGGCTGGGGGCAGGCGACGGGAACACCGGATCGGCCAGCGCCTCGCGCAGGTCCGAGACCATGCGTTCGGAATCGCCAGTCGACAATTCGGTGACATCGGTGCCAAATTCGCGCGCCAAGGCCAGAACCACCGCCGTCGACACCGGGCGGTTGTTGTTCTCCATCTGGTTCAGATAGGGCAGCGACACGCCCAGACGCCCGGCGAAATCCTTCTGCGTCAGTTGCAACCGTGTGCGGATCTCGCGCAGTTTTGCCCCGGCATAGAGTTTCTGCACCGCCATGGCCATCTCCGCTTTGCAATGCGGTGACCTTAGCTTTGCAAAGCGTCGCTGCCAAGCATCATCCGTTGGCGATCTGTCGCGTGCGCCAGATCACCAGCACGATCGACAGCAGCGATCCCGCCAGCGAGGCGGCCATGACAAGGAACAGGGGCAGGGCGCCCGTTTCCTCGGTCAGCAGCGACCCGGCGAGGGCCGACAACGCCGCGCCGCCGCCGATCATGATGGCACCGCCCAGCCCCGAGGCCGTGCCCGCAAGGCTGGGTCTGACTGACAGCATCCCGGCGTTCGAATTGGGCAGCACCAATCCGTTGCCCATCCCGACCAGCAGGAAGGGCAGGAAAAATCCCAGCGCGCCGCCGATGCCTGTCATGGTGCAGGTAATCTGCGACACAAGCCCGGCGACCATCACGGCGTTTCCGACGACGATCATGCGGATCACGCCGAAACGCATGGAGTAACGACCGGCGACGAAATTCCCCAAGCCATAACCAAGGCCGGTTATCCCGAAGTAGAGGCCCAGCTCGCTGGGCGAAAGTCCGAACAGGACCGTCCCGACGAAGGGCGCGCCGCCAAGGAAAGCAAAGAACACCCCCGACGCGAAAGCGGTGCTGAGGACATAGCCCCAGAACCGGGGCGAGGTCAGCAGTTCGGGATATTCGCGGAACTGATCGGCGATGCTGCGCGGGCGCCGCTCGATGGTTTCGCCCAGATCGGCCCAGATCAGCAGCGCGACCAGAACCCCCAGAACCGCCAGCATGCCAAAGCTGGCTTGCCATCCGAAACGCTCGTCCAGCATGCCGCCGATCACCGGCCCAACCATTGGGACAACCGACATGCCCAATGTCAGATAGGCGATCATTGACGCGGCCCGTGCCTCTTCCACCATGTCGCGCACGACCGCCCGGCTCAGCGCCATGGCTGTCGCGATCGACGCCTGCAGCATCCGGAACGCCAGAAACACGCCCGCATTGGGTGCCAGCAAGGTGCCGATGCTGGCCACGGTAAAGATGATCGCCGAAACCAGCAGGATCTGCCGGCGGCCAAACCGGTCGGACAGCGGGCCGATCACCAGCTGCAAAACCGCGCTGAACAGCAGATAGATCGACACCGACAACTGCATCGTCCGGTATTCGGCGCCGAAATACTCGGTCATGTTGGGCAGAGACGGCAGGAAGATGTTCATCGACAGCGCCGAGACCCCTGAGATGAGGATCAACGTGAACAGCGTCGGCGGCGTCGTCCGGTCGAGGAAGCGCGGGAGGGCCTTGGTCATTTCACATGTGTATGGTCAGTGCGCGACACTGTCCAGACGGGTTTCACGTCAAAGTCGGCCGGAAGATGAAAAACGCCCCGGCGGCGATCAGCGCAAAGCCGATCAGATGGTTCCACCCCAGCGGTTCGCGCAAGTAGAACACCGAGAATGCCGCGAAAACTGCCAAGGTGATGACTTCCTGGATCGTCTTGAGTTGCGCCGCCGAGAATACCGCGTGCCCGATCCGGTTGGCGGGCACCTGCAACATGTATTCGAACAGCGCGATCCCCCAACTGACAAGGATCACCGCCAGCAGCGGCGCCGATTTGAACTTGAGGTGGCCATACCACGCGAAGGTCATGAAGACATTCGACGCAAGCAACAGGCCGATGGTCTGCAAGGCGATGGGCATGGGGTCCTCTGTGCGGTTCGACGCCGCCGGTCTAGCGCGCGGCCAGTGCGTGTTCCACTGGATTCAATAAGGGCAGGCCCGCGATGAATTTGCGGATATTCAATTCGCAATCGACCTTTGCCAAGTAATTTGCAAATTTTCTCTATTTTGCTTCCCTCAGGGCACGGGCCTCCGTAGATTGCGCCCAAATCCGAGGAGGGGCCCCGATGAAAGACATCCTGAACGAACTCGAGACGCGCCGCCAGACCGCCCGCCAAGGCGGGGGGCAACGCCGGATCGACGCCCAGCACGCCAAGGGCAAGCTGACCGCGCGCGAACGCATCGAATTGCTTCTGGACGAAGGGTCGTTCGAAGAGTTCGACATGTTCGTTGCCCACCGCTGCACCGATTTCGGGATGGAGCAGGATCGTCCCTCGGGCGACGGCGTGGTGACAGGCTGGGGCACCGTCAATGGCCGCATGGTCTATGTGTTCAGTCAGGATTTCACCGTCTTCGGGGGCTCGCTGTCGGAAACCCACGCGCAGAAAATCTGCAAGATCATGGATATGGCGATCCAGAACGGCGCGCCGGTGATCGGCCTCAACGACTCGGGCGGGGCGCGCATTCAGGAAGGTGTTGCCTCGCTGGCTGGCTATGCCGATGTCTTTCAGCGCAACATCATGGCCTCGGGCGTGGTGCCGC
>JAWKXG010000022.1:0-41971 GCA_041397065.1 Paracoccaceae bacterium
GCCGTCAGCCGCGCGAGGCGGCTTTCGACTTCGACAAGCTGCGCCCTCGCAATGGCATCTGCGGCGGCGCAGGATTGCTCGGGGTTGTCCGAGAGGCTGAGAAGGTCGCGGATCGCCTCAAGCGTGAACCCCAGGTCGCGCGCGTGCCGGATGAAGGCAAGCCTGTCGAGTGCCTTCGTGCCATAGAGCCGCTGATTGCCGGCGCTGCGCTCGGCCTCGGGCAAAAGGCCGATCTGCTCGTAGTAGCGGATCGTCGGCACCTTGACCCCCGCCTTTGCCCCGAGCTTTCCGATGGTCAGCATCAGATTCCCCTTGAAGCTATAGTTGCTAGAGACATTAGATATCTGATTCGATAAGTGCAATGGCGCGGACAGAGGATTGAGATGACGAACCTTGACAGAGAAGCCAGCTGCGACTGGACGGTTTCGGGCATGGACTGCGGGTCCTGTGCCAACAAGATCCGGGATGCGGTGGGTCGGCTGCCCGGCGTCAGCAATGTCGAGGTCGGTCTGATGACCGAGCGGTTGCGCATGACGCTGGATGAAGCACAGACCGGACGCGACAAGGTCGAAAGCGTCGTGAAGTCGCTTGGCTATGGAATCGCGCCGCGCGGCGCCGATGCGAAAAGGGAATTTGTCCTGCCCGGCGCAAGCGCACCCGACCACGCGGACCACGATCATGCGGGCCACAACCATGCTTCCGATCACTCTGGCGGGTCTGGCGACATCGGTCACGGTAGCCCCGGCCACGTTCACGACGACCCGGCGGGTCGGGGCAAGAGCTGGTATCAGACCGGCAAGGGCAAGCTGGTGATCTTCACGGCCCTGCTGCTCGGGCTGGCCTGGATCGCGGAACTGGTGGTCCCGACCGTCGGAAAATGGCCCTTCGTCGCCGCCTGCCTGATCGGCGTGGCCCCGATCGCGCGCCGCGCCTTCGCCGCGCTGCGTCTGGGTCAGCCCTTTACCATCGAAAGCCTGATGACGGTGGCTGCCATTGGCGCGCTCTTCATCGACGCGGCCGAAGAAGCGGCGCTTGTCGTGTTTCTCTTCGCTGTGGGCGAGGTCCTGGAGGGCGTTGCAGCCGGCAAGGCCCGCGACGGGATCCGGGCGCTGGCAAACCTCGTCCCCAAGACCGCTCTTCTGGTGACCGGAGCCACCACGCGGGAAGTGCCCGCGGCGAGCCTGAGCGTTGGACAGACCGTTCTGGTCCGCCCCGGCGACCGCGTGCCGGCGGATGGCGAGATCACCGAGGGCACGTCGGGGGTCGACGACAGCCCCGTCACCGGCGAGAGCGTGCCGGTGACCAAGGGGTCGGGCGACGCGGTCTTTGCCGGGTCGATCAACACCGAGGCGGCCTTGCGCGTGACGGTGACGAAAGCGGCCGAGGACAACACCATTTCCCGCATCATCCGGCTGGTCGAAGAGGCCGAGGAGGCGCGCGCGCCGACCGAACGCTTCATCGACCGGTTCAGCCGGTGGTACATGCCCGCCATCGTCGTCGTCGCCTCGCTGGTGGTGCTGGTCCCGCCGCTGGCCTTCGGCCAGCCTTGGGACACTTGGGTCTATCGCGGGCTGGCGCTGCTGTTGATCGGCTGCCCTGCGCGCTGGTGATCTCGGTTCCGGCTTCGATCGCCTCGGCCTTGTCGACCGGCGCTCGGCGCGGGCTTCTGATGAAGGGCGGCGCGGTGATCGAGGCGGCGGCATCGGTCAGGCGCATCGCCTTCGACAAGACCGGGACACTGACCCACGGTCGCCCGGTGGTGACAGACGTGGTGCCGTTCGGCACGACGACCGAGGCCGAACTTCTGGCCGTGGCCGCGGGTGTCGAGACCGGGTCGAGCCACCCGCTCGCGGTCGCGATCCTGAACGAGGCGAAGGACGCGGGAATTCCCGCGCTGCCATCAAGGGACGCCCGTGCCCTGATGGGCAAGGGCGTGACGGCCGAGGTTGACGGTGCTCCCGCCTGGGTCGCCTCGCCGCGCCATGCCAGCGAGAATGGCGGACTCGATGGGGCCGGCATTCGGATGGCGACCAGGTTCGAGGATGAGGGCAAGACTGCCGTGGCGGTGTTCCGGGAGAAGTTGCCGCTCGGCCTGATTGCCATGCGCGACGAGCCACGCGCCGATGCGGCGGAAGCCGTGGCGCAGCTGAAACGGCTCGGCGTCGCCCCGGTGATCCTGACGGGTGACAACCCGCGGACAGCGGCGGCCATCGCCGGCGGGCTCGGCATGGAATTCCAGGCCGACATGATGCCCGAGGACAAGCTCAGGGCCATTCGCGAGATGAGTGCCGACGGCGGCGTGATGATGATCGGCGACGGGATCAACGATGCCCCGGCCCTGAAGCAGGCAAGCGTTGGCGTCGCGATGGGGTCGGGCACCGACGTGGCGCTGGAGACCGCCGATGCGGCGATCCTGCGCGACCGGGTCACGGACATTCCGGCAAAGATCCGTCTGGCGCGTGGGGCGATGGCAAACATCCGCCAGAATGTCACCATCGCGCTCGGGCTGAAGGCCGTCTTCCTCGTCACCTCCGTGATCGGCGTCACCGGCCTCTGGATCGCGATCCTGGCCGATACCGGGGCAACAGTTCTGGTGACGCTGAATGCCCTGCGGCTCCTACGGTTCAATCCTGAACGCGAGCGGTAACGCCGATGGCTGCGCTTCCCGGATATCTTAAATGGGTGCCCTTCGCCGCCGGGATGTGGTTGCTCTTGCGCGCGGTCCTCGCACTCGCCGACAAGACCGCCCGGTTCTGGCCGCCCGAGCGGCGAACCGGTCGGGCCTATGGTCAGTTCATCTGGCCGTTCAGAGTCCTGTTCTGGGGCCTGCTCGGCCTTTCGGCTCTTTCGGTGTCACGAGCCGAGCCAGATTTCGCGACGGCAGGCTTCTGGATCGGCGCAATCCTTTTTGTCGCAGGCTTCGGCACGGCAGTGCTCGCGACGCTTCAACTCGGCTGGACCACGGCCTTCGGCGAGAATGGGCCACTGCGCCGGGACGGTTGGTTCCGCTTCAGTCGAAACCCCATCTACGTCGCGACTTGGTCAGGGCAGATCGGCTGGGCCTTAGTGTTCCCGGCACCGCCGATCCTCGCCGCACTGGCCGTGTGGGCTGGCTTCTATGTCGTCGCGATCTTTCTCGAGGAGCGCGACCTGCTGAGATCACATCGTGCGGAATTCGAGACTTACAAAGCCCGAACGGCCCGGTTTCTGGGCATTTCGCACCTCATCGAACAGACGGAATGCTGATATGTTCAATTGGTTCGGTTGGGCCGCGCTCGGGCTTCTTCTTGCCTATCTCGCCTGCTTTTTCTGGGGCAACGCGCGTAGCGCACAAGCTGCTGGACGATCGGTCTGGCTGTTTGGGACGGCACGCGGAAGGGACCGCTGGGCCGCGGTCGGATTTCGCGCGGCCTTTGCGCTCTCTTTTCTCGGCCCAATCGCGTGGTTGGCCTTCCCAGGCCTTCACAAGCTAGACCCTCTAGGGACCGAGGGAGGCTTCCCGTTGATCGGACTTGCAGGGGTCGGCCTTGCATGTGGCGGAGCGCTGCTTGCGTTTGTCGCTCAGGTATCGATGGGTGCGTCCTGGCGGGTTGGTGTCCAGACGGGCGCAACCGGAGATCTGGTTTCGAGCGGACTTTTCCGCTTCAGCCGCAACCCGACATTCGTCGGGCAGGCCGCCCTGCTGGCCGGCGTCGCGCTCGCAATACCTTCGGTCCCTACAATCCTTGCGGCACTTCTGTTCCTTTGGTCGGCCACCAATCAGATCCGCAGCGAGGAAGCTGCCCTGCGCCAGTCTCTTGGCCAAGAGTATGCGCGCTACGCCGCTACGGTCCCGCGCTGGATCGGTCTTCCCCGTATGGGTGCCAAATGAACATGCGATGGGTAATGGCTCTGATCGGCTTGGCCGCGTTGACCGATCAACTGACAAAGGCCGCAGCGCTGTCCTTACTTTCGCGTGGCGAGGTTGTGCCAGTTCTGCCCGGCTTCAACCTGACGCTCCCTCTCCGGGCCGCTCAAACTTGCGTGTTCTTCCTGGCGAGGGGTTTCCGCTATAGCCGCTAGAGGGCCGAGCAACTGCAAAAAGAAGAGCGCCAAAGACGATGCAATTGAGAACCCTGCAGAAAATACTCTGGGCCGTCGCCTCTTTTGCCACGCTAGCATTCGGGACCTGGCAATTCTCTCAGGATCGCGGTCCATCTGTCGGTGAACAAGCGCCGTTTCGTCCGACCTTTGCCCTACCGGACGCAGAAGGGCAGCTTCGGACGCAAGCGGATTTTGAAGGCAAGCACCTGCTGGTCTTCTTCGGCTTTACCAATTGTCCCGACGTCTGTCCGACAACGCTGGCCGAGGTGGCGCAGGTCATGGACGACCTCAGCGCCCAGGCCGCCAATGTTCAATCCTTGTTCATCTCGGTCGATCCCGTGCGGGATCGGGCCCTCGGCCTTGCGGAGTTCACCGGCGCCTTCCACCCGTCCATTCTGGGATTGGCCGGTGACGACACACAAACGCGGGCGGCTGCGGACAGTTTCTACATCCACTACGAGCGTCAGGATGACACGACCGCCCCGGACGGGTATTCGATGTCCCACAGCCCCGCGCTTTATCTGGTCGGACCCGACGGTGACTGGCTGCGCCAGTTCAGCTACGGCACTCCCGCCGCAGAAATCCTTGCAGACCTGAGATCGAGATTGTGACCGCGATGAAGACCCATATCCTATCGGCCCTCATTCTGATGGCATCCACTCCGGCATTTGCCTGCGAAAGCACGTCGATCGGCGCTCTCAGCGTCGTTGGCCCTTGGTCTCGCGCGACCATCGGCGCGGGCCGTCCGGCGGTCTTCTATGTCGCCATTACCAACGGCGGTGCGTCCGATGACGCCCTTGTCGCCATTTCGACCCCGGCGGCCAGCATGCCGATGCTGCATGAAACCACCGTGACGGACGGTGTCGCCTCGATGCCGCATGCGATGTCGATCCCGCTGCCGGCAGGTCAGACCGTGCAGCTTGCCCCAGGCGGCTATCATGGGATGCTGATGGGCCTGACTGCGGCGCTGACGGAGGGCGAGACTTTCCCGATCACCCTGACATTCGAGGTCGCAGGCGACGTTACGGTGAATGTCGCAGTGCTGTCCTTGCGCGCGGAGGGACCGGATTGCGGCACCGACGGGCAGTGATACTTGGCCTTGGCGGCGTGACCGGCGCACTTTCCTTCACCCTCGGCCTCGGCTGGTGGCGAAGCGGAGGCGCCGTGTCGTCGTCGGCGGGCCTTCTGCCCGTGCCGATTTCCGAAATGGACTTCGATCTGATCAGCCATCGCGGCGAGCGGGTGCGGCCAGCCGACTGGATTGGCAGGCCAACGATGGTCTTCTTCGGCTTCACGTGGTGTCCCGACGTCTGTCCGACCACTTTGAGCGACATTTCAGGATGGCTGGACGATCTCGGCCCCGATGCCGACCGTCTGAACATATCGCTCATAACCGTCGATCCCGAGCGTGACTCGCCCGAAGTTCTGGCCGACTACCTCTCGCATTTCGACCCACGCATCGTTGGTCTGACCGGAACTTTGTCCGAGATCGAACGAGCAGCATCGGGGTTTCGTGCCCGGTTCGAAAAGGTTCAGCGCGATGGCGGCTACACCATGAATCACACGGCCGGTGTGTTCATGTTTCGCGCCGATGGCCGCTTTGCGAGCGTCATCGATTATCACGAAGATCGCCGTTTCGCGCTGCCGAAAATACGCAGGGCGATGCAGTGACGCCCCGCAGAGACAATGGCCAACATTCAAGCAATGGAGAAAACGCATGACCCCGAAGTTCAAACTGTCACGTAGAACCCTGATCGCCTCCGGCCTGGCCACTGTCACACTAGGAGCCACGCCGGGCTGGGCCCAGACAAGCGCAATTCATGTCGTCAAGGGAACCGGGTGCGAATGCTGCAACGCCTGGATCGCTTATCTGCGCGACGAAGGGTTCAGCGTGACCGACGAGGAACGCTATGGCACCCTGCTGATGACCTACAAATCCGAGGTCGGGGTGCCGCAGAGCATGATTTCCTGCCATACCGGCATGATCGACGGCTATGTCCTCGAAGGTCACGTGCCCGCCGCCGATATCCGACGCCTCTTGACCGAACGGCCGGACGCCATCGGACTGGCTGTGCCGGGCATGCCCTACGGCTCTCCCGGCATGGGGCCGGAAGAGGAACGCGAAGCCTATGAGGTCATGCTGATTGCTCGTGACGGTTCCGGAGCGGTCTTCAGCCGCTATGAGGAATTGGGGTGAACACATCCCGCATCCATCAATAGTCCGTCTCCACATAAACTCCCGAGCAGTCATAGGCGACTGCCGCCGCTGTCGCGCCGTTGTTCATGTAGTTGCGCGGGCTCAGGAGTTGCGTCACGGCGGGGATGTCGGTGTCGAGCATGGCCTCTACCACCGCCCCGCTGACCTCCTCGACCACCCGGACGCCGATCTCACCGCTGTTCGGGGCGGCGAGGAGCGTCAGGGTCAGGACGTTCGTCGTGCTCGCCACCGGGAAACTCGCACCCAGATCGGTGAGCGTGGGCGCGCCGGAGGCATCGTTCTGCACGAGTTGCCAGTTCGTGTGGGTGCCGCGCTGGAAGCCGATGCCGATGCAGTTCACCACGGCCGACAATGTCAGGGTCGTGGCCAGCGCTGTTGTGGACCCGTAGAGGCCGAAGAACCCCATACCGGTCGCCTGCAGGGTGACGAGCGAAAGCCGGTTCACATAGGTGAAGCCGCCCAGCCCATCCGCATTGCCGCGCCAGCAGACCCAGCCGGCCGAGCGTTCCTCGGCCGCCGCATCGGCGGTGGCGGCGCTGGTGACGCGCCAGCGGCGCATCGAGGTCGAGAGGTTGGTGGTGGCGAGCGTCGGCGTGGACACAGTGCCGACGGCGGTACGCGGCATGCCGTTGGTGTTGACGGTCGTGCCGGTGGATGGCGCCCAGGTCGCGATCCGGTTCACCCCGAAATGCGGCTGCAGCGGGAAGAACCGCCCCGAGGGGCGCTGGACGTCGAGCCATCCGGCCCCGGCGCGGTCGCGCGCATAGAGGGCTAGCTTTCCGCTTGCCGGCGGCGCGGGCACGGCATCGAGCGCCGGGAGCACCACGGGTTCGGGCGTCTCGACCCGGCCGCTGGTGCGGTCGATCCGGATCGCCTCGTAGAAAGCCGAGCCGTCCGGGCTGACCTTGAAGCTGAAATCGTCGCTGCCCAGAAGCCCGATCAGTGCCCGGGCCGAAAAGCCGGTCTTGAAGGCGAAGGCAGCGTCGTTCCCGCCTGCGGCCTTGTTGACCGTCGCCTCGATCCCGGCGCCCGCGTTGTTCAGGAGCACCGCAGGCGTGTTGACCGACAGCCGGTTGTAGCTGTCGGCGGTCGCCCCGCCGAGGCCCAGAAGCTGCGCGGTCAGGTTCGCCTGGGGCATGCCGACCTGCGTGACGGCATTGGCGAAGGTCACGGTTGGCGTGTTGACGACCGTCGTGCCGTTCGCGCCCGAGGTCGCGGGGCCGATGTTGACGACCGTGTTCGACCCCGATGCGCCGCCGGTGCCGAGGTTCACGGTCTTGGTGAGGCCGGTGGTCGTCGCCCCGGTGCCCATGCCATAGGTCGCGGTGCCCGTCGCCGTGCCGATGGTCGCGGTCGCGGCCGAGACCGTGACGGTGCCCGACGCGGTCAGAGTGCCTGAGAAGGTCTTGTTGCCGGTGAAGGTCTGGGTGCCCGCCAGGATCGCCAGTTCCGAGGAGGTGTTGGGCAGCGTGTAGCTGCGGGTCGTGCCGGTGCTGATACCAGACAGCGAGAAGACCGCCTTCTTGGTGGGATCGGCGTCGTTGATCAGGCTGAAGACCGCATCCGAGATGTCGCTCGGCTCGCCCACGACCTCCCATGCGGCACCGGTCCAGACGAGCAGCACGGCCTCGTCCTCGATCCATGTTCGCCAGCCGGTGCGCGGCGGCAGGCGCAACCAGGCACCGTCTGTCCAGAGGGCGATGTTCAAGTCCCAACCCGCCCAGTCACCGATGGCGCCCGAGCCAACGACGTAGCGGTCGCCGTCGGCGGGGCTCGCTGGGGGTGCTGCCAGATCCCGGTCGAGGACCGAGAGCTGGACGAGCCCGTCGAGGATGCGGAGCGCCTCGTTGTGAGTGACGTGCTTCTGGGCCTGCGCCGCCAGGATGTAGGGCAGCAGGAGATGGGTCGTGGCGTCGGACATGGGATGGCCTTCAGAAACTCAGCGTGACGGATTTGGGCGCGCCCCGCCCCACCAGGGCGGAGAGCTGGAAGATGCGGATGTCGAGCGTGTCACCAGGGCCGAGCAGCGCGCCCCAATCGGCGGTCTGGGCGGCGGCAGAGTAGATCGCGCTGGCGGCGGCGGTGCTCAGCACCCGCTTCACGGTCGCGCCGTCGAGGATCTCGACCTCATAGGCCTCCAATTCCTCGGCCAGCGGCACCTCCAGCCCGCTCCAGCTGTCGGCGGCGAGCGCGCGCGATCGGCGTGTCCAGCGGATGGTCAGGTCGCCGGGCGTGCGCGGCTTGCGCCACGGCTGTTCGACATGGGCGACCGAGAATGGCCGCAACCCCACGCCCGTAGGCGTGAACGCCTTTGCCACATAGGTCTCGTCGCTGACCGGGCGGCTTGCGGGGCCGATGCGCCAGTTCCATGGGATGCCGAGATCGGCCTCGGCGATCGGCAGGGACGACAGCGCGGTGTCCAGCACGACAACCCGCGCACCCGCAGGCATCGGATTGCCCATAGCCCCGTCGGTGCCGCGCTGGCCGCGCAGGAGTCGCGTCAGGCGATACCGGCCAGGGGCGATCAATTCGGCTGCGCCCGCCTGCACGATCTCCCAGACACCGGGTGCGCTCTCGATGGCAAGGGCATTGGCGCCGCCGAAGAGGGTCAGGTCGGTGACGCTTTCCAGCGTGCCGGTCAGCAGATCGATGACCAGCATATTGCCGAGGTCGAAGCGCGACGTCGGCCCGGCGTAGAAGTCCGACACCAGTGTGCCGATCCGGGCGCGTGTGCCAAACGTGGTTAGCAGGTCGAAGCCGTCCGTCGAGGGCTGCGGAATACCGCCATCTCGCCCGGCCAAGGCACGGCATACCCCGCCGCAGGCTGGTGCGCGGCCTGATCCTCGGTCAGCTGGCGGCAGGTCGAGGAGACCGCTTCAGGTGCGCCGAAGACCATCGCCTGCGACAACGCAGAGGGTCGCGGCGCGCCGGGTGGTAGATCGCAGGCCTCCTGATCCTGACGCACGACCTTCGATGCCGCGCGCGTCGGCGTCGGCAATCGAGATGAGCCGCAGCGGATGGCCCGGCCGTCATGAGCGAGCATCACCACATCAGCTGGCCGAGCGCGAGCTGCGAGGGTGGCAGGCGTGAGCTGCGCCTCCCGGCCGGTCCAGGCTTCCATCAGCGCGCGGCGGCAACGGCGCTCGGCTCCTCCGGCGGCACCGCTATGGGAAAATTTTCGGAGGTATGATGCGTGGTGTCGACGGTGATGCGCCGGGCCTCGACTCTGCGCGGCGTCGTAATCCCCGTCCGCCCGCGCGACTTGCCACTTCAAGGCCTGCGGCAGTTCCGTCTCCTGGCCACGGGTCAGTTCCAGCACGTCACCCTCGCGGGCGGCGACAAGATCGTCAGGCGTGAGGGTCGCGACGGAGGCCCTGCCGCGCATGACGAAACGGATCACACCCTCGGTCTCTACGGCGTCGAAACCGAAGTGCCGCGACAGCGTGGTGATCGAGGCGCGCGGGCTTTCCAGCGCGCCGATGGCATAGCCCTCGACCGCGCCCCAAAGGCCGGTGACGTCGATCCGGGTCCCCGGCAGCCCGGCGCGCAGGCAGAGGTGCCGCACGAGTGCCGCCAGCGATACCGACCCGAGGCGGCCGGTCAGCCAATGGCCGAGACGCCAGTTGGGGCCATCGGTCCAGACGTCCGTCAGTTCAGGGAAGAACGGATACGGCCGCGCGTCCCATGTCCAGGCGGCGCATTCGGGCACATGCACCATTCGGCCGCCGTAGACCGAGGACAGCGGGTTGTTCGCAACCTCGCCCCACCAGAGGTACGTCGCCTCGAGATAGGCGCGCTGGATGGCGTCGTCGCGCCATCCCCGCGAGAAGTAAGGCGTGAAGCTCTCCGACGATTTCGGGTCGAAGAAGACGTTGGGCTGGTTCGTGCCCCGGTCGATGGCCGGGCAGCCGAGTTCGGTGAAGCGGATGGGCTTCGATTGCGGCACCCATGCTGTCGGCGTGCCGCTCTCCAAGCCGCCGGGGCGATTGTAATGCGGGTTCGACCACCAGCTGCGCAGATCCTTGTAGCGGAAGACCCACGGCTCGGGTTCGAAATCGGTGCCGTCGAAGCTGAGCGTCCGGTCGTGATCGGTGAAGCCGAAGGTGACGCCGTCGGCCCGGACGATCCGCCAGCACCAGCCGAGCGTGGTCGTGCCCTCGTCGAGACGGGCCTGCAGCGCGGGCGAGAGGGATTTCACTTCCGCCCCCAGCCGCGAAGCAACGCCAGAGAGGCCAGCGCGGACGAGACGACACCGCCGCCAGCGCCGGTCAGGGCATAGAGGTTGAAGGGCCTCAGGTCGAAGGTGCCGGTCGCCAGATCGAAATCAGCTAACCCGGCCATCGCCAGTCCGGAGGCTGCCAGACAGGCAAGGTAGATCAGCCCACGCGCGAGGTTCCAGTTCATGATGTTGCCTTTCCTTTGAAATGGTCCAGAAGCCTCCGCCACCAGGACGGGGCGACAATGGTTTGCGTCGGCACCGGCACGCCTGCGGGGCGCAGCAGCGCAAGCGCGACGTCCTCGGTCAGGCGCCGGATCGGGCGCGAGAAATCGACCCGGCCGTTGCGGTCCACGGACCAGACGGGAATAGTTCCGGCGGGATAGCGGCCCGTGGCGAAGAGATCGCTCTCGGCCTCGCGGCGCGGGCGGATCGCAGCGGGCTTGAGCCAGCCCATGAAAGCCGCTGCAGCGGCAGCCCGGTCGCCCGCGTTCAGGTGCCGAGTGAGCGCGGCCTTGGCGATACCGCCAGTGTTGTAGTGAAAAGAGACCAGCGCATCGAACTCGTGCGGCTCGAGCGGAACCTTAACTGCGCGTAGGACGGCGGCCTCGTAGCGCGCAAGATCGGCGCGGAAGACCTGGAACGCTTCTCGGATCCCGGCATCGAGATCGGCGGGCATGCCGCGCGGCATCGTGGCGGGATCGGGTGCCCCGGCGGCAGCCGTGTGGCCGATGCCGAAGGTCCAGACCTGTTTCACATCCGTGTAGGGTCCGGGCACGATGCCTTCGTGCCGGACGAGGGCCAGGAGGCCCCGGTCAGTCATGTGCATGGAAGTTACCCCAGAAGCGAGAGGATCAGGATCAGAACGGCGACGGCGATGCCGATGCCCAGCCGGTGACGGAAGGCCTGGCCGGGATCGGCCGGGTCGCAGCGCAGGGAGCGCGCGAGGCGGAGAAGGTCATGCATCGCCGTCGCCTTTCCCGGCATGGCGCAGACGGGCGAGCAGCACCTCGATGAAGGCGGGACCGAAGACGCCGACCAGATAGGCCGCCGATCCGGCCGCGCCCCCGGCCGGGATCGCCTCGGGCGGCAGGCCGAGCCAACGGGTGATGATCGCCATCGACAGGCTCCCCATACCGGCCGCGATCAGACCGCCGAGCAGGATGTGGCGCAGCGCATCGCGCAGCCGCATCTTCGTCGTCAGTGCGTTGGTCGCGCCACCGTCGCGTAGGATCAACAGCCCCTCGGCTGGCACGCGCTCGGGCAAGACCTCGCCGCGCAGGGCGGTGGCGGGCAGCGCCGAGAGCCGCGCAAGCAGCGCGGCGAGGATGGTTTCGCGGGGGGTGGGCAAATCAAACTCGCTCCCGATTGCATCTTGGGCTTGCTGTTGCGCGGGGTTGTCACGAAAGTGGCTGAACCAAGAAGCGTCGGGGTCCGAATGGCCAACAATTTACAGATAGGTGAGCGGGTATTCGTGCCTGTTTCCAAACTCAAAGCGAATATCCAGTCGCCCTCGTCTTTTGTGGAGAAGGAAGTTCTGGCAATCGAGGCGAGGAGCGTCAGGATCGACGTTGGCGGCGGTGAAACCGAATTGATCGCAAGCAGCCTTTGCCATCGAAATATCGGAATCCTTCTGCTAAACATCGGTGATCTCGAGACGGAAACGACGCTCCTTGATCCGTTGAGTAAATCCATTCTGCAATTCTGCAGATTACTTGTTTCGGACGACTTTATTCACACTTTCAAAGTTCGCTCCCTGAGTGAGATAGAGGTTCTGTGGGGCCGTGCACACGCAGCTTACTCGCACGTCATTCTGGTCGGTCACGGCAGCGAGGCGAGCATCAAATTCGCGAATGGTGGCTGGATAGAAACCGACAATTTCATGAACGCCTTTGATGTTGCCGGTATATCCGCAAAGACGTTCATAAGCCTATGCTGTGAAACGGGCTACAAGGCGTTTGGGGGTGCCGCGTCAGCGCACGCATCGTGTGAAAGGTTCATCGGTCCGTTTCATAGTGTTCACGGAGCTATTGCTTCGCAGTTCGTACAGACATTTCTTGCGTACCACCTCTTGGAGGGTGAAACCTCGAAAGTTGCATTCAAACATGCCCGTTCTAGCGTACCAGGCAGCACGAGTTTCCGACTTTGGAAAGACAAGAAATTGGTGGCGGGCCAGAAGTCATAGACGCCCCTCCACCCAATTCGCCACGATCAGCCCCGGCACGCTGTCCAACGCCCGGTCGGCATCCCTTGCAAGATCCAGCCGCCTCGGCAGTCTTACCTGCGGCACGAGCAGGAAGATCGGCGCGGTGACCTTGCCGCGCCCGGTCTTCGAGCGCGACACCACCGCCTGACCCTTCGTGTTCAGTCGCCCCTCCGCTACAAGCAGGCTCGGGCCGGTGCGGCGATAGACGAAGCGCAGGCGCAACCCGCGTCGCCGTTCCCATTCGCCTGGGGTGATCCGGCCCCCGCGCAGGGATTTCCCTGCGGCGGGCAACGGTATCGCCAGCCAAAACCCGTTCTTGGAGCGGATCAGCGGGCCGGTGTCGTGGGCACCGACGATGACCGGCGCTTGCGACCAGACCAGTGCGGCGGCGTCGAGGCTTTCGCCCGACTTTGGAAAGGTCTGGCTGCGGATCGTGTTGGCAAGGCGTGTGCCGAGCCCTGCGCCGGTGACCTGCAAGCGCCACGCGGCCTTCAGCCCAGTCCCGGCCTCGCGCATGGCGGCGGTCACCGCGCGCTCCCCCGCCGCCACCTCGGCCTGCATCATCGCAACGATGTCAGGATCGATGTCGAGCTTCAGTTTCACGCGGGCCTCAGATCGACGGTCCAGACCAGCCGCTCGCGATCGCGAACGGGCTCGCCCTGGATGAGGAAGGCCTCGTCGTCGATCTCGATCCGGTCTCCGGGGCGCGGGTTCGCCACCTCGGCGACGCGAAGGTCGATCCGGGTCGTCTCGGACCAGATCCTTGCGTCGCCGAAATCCGTGAGCGAGTCCGCGCGCCGGGCGAAGACGCGCACCATAGAGGGCGCGCCGCCCTCGGGTGTGTAGACCGCATCCCGGCCGATATTCGGATCGGCGAAGAGCGCGCTGACGGCGGCGGCGAAGGCGCTCATCAGAAGCTGCCGTTTAACCGCACCCGACCGATGGTGTCACCAGCGCCGCCCGCGACCGCCTCGGTGGCGACGCCGATCAGCGTATTCGAGGTGGCCACGTTGGTGGTGCGCTTGTTGGTGTCGTCCCAGTAGATCCTGGCCCCCGCGGTCCAGGCCTGCGAGCCGATCTTGGTGATGTCGAAGACCCCGGTGAGTGCGACCTCGACGCTCTCACCGAGCGCGGCGGTGCCAGAGGCCACGCCGAAGATGGAGCCGACGAGCAGGCCATCGCCGGAGGCGACGGCATAGGGTGCGGTCAGGGTAACGGTGTTGCCGGGCTGAACGAAGTTTTTCATGGGGGGGATCCTCGTGGAGAGACGAAGGGCGGCCCGTGAGGACCGCCCGCGAGTCAGGGTTCAGGAAGCGGGCGTCACGCGCCCGGATTCTTGTAGAGGCCGCGCCAGTCGATGGCCTTGGCGCCGAAATCGAGGCGGCATTTGATCTCGACGCCATCGACATCGAAGCCGTTGCGGGTTTCGATGTAGGCGCCCTGCTGGCCCTCGAGATAGGCGTACTCGATGGTGTCGATCTGGCTCGGGCTGGCCGCCAGATACCAGGCGGTGGCGCTGGCGGCATCGAGACGCGGCTCGCTGATCGGCGAGAGCGTGCGGATCGACTGCGGCACCACGCTGGAGGTCGCGGCGGGCACGAGGTTCTGGGCGACCAGTTGCTCGGCCTTCAGCTCCAGCGCGGCGGGCACGATCAGGAAGGCGGGGCGGATGTTCAGCACCGTCTTCTTGTCGAGGCCCGTCTGCAGCGCCATCGCCGCACGGGCCGCGCCCACCGCATCGACGGCCAGCGCTGCGCCAGTGCCCGCGAGGTTCTTGTGGTTGGCGTGGAACAGCGCCGTGCCATCGGCCATCGCCGGGTTCGCGGTGATGATCCCCCAGACGACATCGCTTTCCAGCTGGGCGATGGAATTGCCGTACATCGCCGGGATACGCGTGAAGGCATCGAGATCGTCATTGATCAGCACCTGCCGGGTGATCGCGACCACGCGGCCATAGGTCTTGACCTTGTAGCTCACTACGCCTTCAAGTGCATGGGTGGGACCAACAACGGCGCCGACATGGGCGAAGTCTTGGATGAGGTGAAGCAGGGCATCGGGGCTGATTGGGCGTCCCATCCCGTCCTCGGGGCGACCCGCGACGGCTTGGCACCGGCCAAGGAGCCGCCAGGCAAGCAGGCCCACAAGTATAAGCCCGCCGTGCCCGGCACAGTGTTCTACAACCCAATGCGCATCCTGATCGGCTCCATTGCAATGGTGGACGAGGATGATACGCCCGGCATCACCAGCCCGGACTATGTCGTGCTGCGCGGAAAGCCGGGCGTGGTGGACAGCCGCTGGTTCTACTACTGGCTGCGCTCGCCGCTGGGGGCGAACTGTATCCAGTACCTGGCGCGCGGCGCGGTGCGTGAACGCATGCTGTTCAACCGCCTCGCAGAAGGTGAGATCGCCCTGCCAAGCTTTGCCGACCAGCAACGCGCATCCGCAGCGCTCAAGGAACTGAAACCGCTGAAGCGGGCCCTCGAAGCCCGGCTTGCAGAAATCAACTTGCTGCCGCAGAAGATCCTGTCGGCGGCCTTCGAGATGTAACCATGGCCCGCCCCAAGAAAGAAAAGAAACCGAAAGCCATCTCCTCCACGCAGTCGCTGGGTGCCTTCGTCAAGGGCATCTGTGACATCATGCGCCGGTCGAACTGCGCCAGTGCCCTGCAGTATGTGCCCGAACTGACGTGGATTCTGTTCCTGCGCCTTCTGGACGCGCAGGAAACCCGGGACCGAGAGGAAGCGGAAGCGTTGGGTCGCAAGGACTTTGCGCCCGCCCTGCGCTCGCCCTTCAGGTGGCAGGACTGGGCAGCGCCGTACTCGGACAAGCCGGGCCACCCGAA
Organism: Paracoccaceae bacterium; assembly: GCA_041397065.1. Classification (GTDB taxonomy): domain Bacteria; phylum Pseudomonadota; class Alphaproteobacteria; order Rhodobacterales; family Rhodobacteraceae; genus Pararhodobacter. The sequence goes on from JAWKXG010000022.1 coordinate 15,566, forward strand.
AACACCGGAAGGCAAGCCAGTTGGCTGGAAACGCCAGGAGCTGTTCGCAGCGGGCGACGGCAAGCTCTTCGACTTCATCAACAAGGAGCTGCTGCCCGCCCTTCACGGTCTTGATGTTGACCCGGAGACGAACCTGCCTCGCGCAGGCGCCACACCAAAGCAGCGCATCATCGGCCGGATCATGACGGCGGTCGAGCGTGTGCGTGTCGATTCCGAAACGAACCTTCGGGACATCTTCGACCGAGTCGACGAAATCAGCGTCGACAACATCGACGACACCCACTTCTTCACGTTGAGTCAGGTCTACGAGGATCTGCTGCTGAAGATGGGTGAGAAGAACTCCGACGGCGGTCAGTTCTTCACGCCGCGCGAAGTGATCCGGGCCATGGTTCACACGGTTGACCCCAAGTTGGGCCAGACGATCTACGACCCGTGCTGCGGGACCGGCGGTTTCCTCGCGGTTGCCTACGAGCACATCGCGCAGAAACTTGGCGCAGCTCCCCTCAGCACGGATCTCGAAGCGCTGAAGCATGACACCTTCTTCGGTCGCGAAAAGGAAAACCTCGTCATCCCGATCACGCTGGCCAACCTGGTGCTGCATGGGATCGATCAGCCAAACCTCTGGCACGGCAATGCTCTGACGAAGAGGGCCACCTACGCGGCGCTGTTCGATGCCGCGCCGAAGCAGTTCGACGTGATCCTGACAAACCCGCCTTTCGGCGGCAAGGAAGGCAAGGACGCGCAAAAGAACTTCGCCTTCGAGACCAGCTCGACGCAGGTTCTCTTCGTTCAGGACATCCTGGCCGAACTGGCTCCGGGTGAGCGAAGCACAAGGCGGAGAACGGTCGGCGTTACGGTCGAACGAGACAAATCTCTCGTTGCCCATCTCCCGCAGGGAGTAGCGCTAGATGTGGCGACAAGGCTTATAGCCTCAAAGCTATTATGGGTTCACCAAAAGCTCGCTGAGCACGGCGAAACTGCGCGCGACGACGTTTTCCGGATCCCAGATTTTGTGGATGGTGAAGGCTTCCATCTGCTTGGGAAGCACTATCGCCTCAAACTCGTCGATGTTCCCAAGAACGTGACCGGTGTGCCGAGCGTCAGGTTCGAGGGCGATCGGATTCTGTTGCGGCGAGAGCAAGCTGCCTCGGGGGGCAAGCGGATTGAAGAATACTATACTAGGGCGGCACATCCCTACCTGAATGAGACCGTTCAGAGGTGGAAGAGAATCGTTGGTGTGGAGCCCGGGCGTTTCGTCCAGGTAATGGATCTCGGATACAGGTGGGGCTCATGCAGCGCAGATGGGACATTGAACTTCCACTGGCGGACAATGCAGCTGCCACCTAGCATCATCGAATATGTTGTCGTGCACGAGCTAGTGCACATCAAGGTTCCAAACCATTCAGAAAAATTCTGGAAAATGCTCGGTTCAGTCATGCCAGACTATGAAAGTCGTAAAGCTTGGCTGAAGCAAAAAGGTGGTGAGCTTTGAAGGCATTGGCAAAAAATCGTGTGTTCTTTGAACGCCCTTTCTAAATTGATGGCAAAATTCAATCATTCGGTCAACTTCATGAAGCCCCGCTCGATCAACATTTTCCTTCTCGACGGCGATCCGAACGGCATTCGGGTGGCACAGATCTCGATGTCAACTATCCAAGCCATTGCCTTTCGACGCAATCAGCTACGTCGGGTTCGGGAAGCTTTCCCGGAGATCGAACGGCCAGGCGTCTACATCCTCATCGGTGCCGATGAAGACGCGCAGGACAGGCAGCTTGCGTATATCGGCGAGTCCGAAGGCGTCGGCGCACGACTATCGTATCATAACTCGAATGAGGCCGGTCGCGATGCCAAAGGATTCTGGACCGACACGGTCGTGCTGATCAGCAAGGACGAGAACCTGACCAAGAGCCACGCGCGCTATGTCGAAGCCTGCCTGATCCGGGGCGTCGTTAGCAATCCCCGCTGGACCCTGCCCAACACGCGCACGCCGTCTGACGACGCGGGCAAGCTACCACTCCCCGACCGCGCAGCCATGGACGAGTTCGTGGATCAGACAAAAACGCTGGTTGGAGCCCTGGGCTGGGATCTCTTCCGAGAAGTCCGCGGTCGAGCACCGGAGCAGACGGCAGGGCGAGAACTGCCAGAGGCTGAAATACATGAAAGCCCTCGGTTCTTCTTCCGAGGCGAGGGCTTCGCGGCAGAGATGGAAATTGGGCCCTCCGGGGATTTCGTCGTCGCAGCAGGTTCGAGGGCAAGGGTCCGGACGACGCGAACAATACCGAGAGGGACGGTCACGCTCCGGAACACTCTGGTCGAGAAGGGTGTCCTCCGCGAAGAAGGCGATTTTCTTGTCTTCACAAGCGCCTACAGCTTCACGTCTGCCTCTGCCGCAGCTGCGGCGGTCATTGGTGCGAGCGCCAATGGCCGGATCCTCTGGAAGCTCCCGGACGGACGCAATTACGCCGACTGGGAAGCCTCTCAAGGCATGTCAGACTGCGCCTCCGAGTGAGGCCGCCAAGGCGGTAGCAAGTTGGAATTCTGTTCCATCTCGCTAACGCCACCCACGTCGAACCGCTTCGCGGACGATCTCAAAAATTTTCCCGCTTTCAGTTACTTGCAAGAAATTCACCAAATCCGCGCAGTCATGAGGTCCGGAGAATATCGCCCCTAAGAGACCGCTTCCGGGCCGCCCGGCGCCGACGGCGGTGCTCAGCCCCTCCCGCATAACCCTCGAAAACAACGAGAAAATCCGGCCACAGCCGCATCGGGAGAACGCTTTCGCGAGGGAAAGTGGCGGAGACGAAGGGATTCGAACCCTCGAGACGGTTTCCCGTCTGCACCCTTAGCAGGGGTGTGCCTTCGACCACTCGGCCACGTCTCCGCCTGCGGGAATAACCGCGAACATGGGGGGGATACAAGAGAGAATTCACATGCCGCCGCAATGCGGCCCGGGGCACTGACGCACAGACGGAAACAGGAACCTCACGCCCCCGTCGCGGGGCTTCACCTTCCGTTGAGGGCTGCAATGTCCGATTGCGTCGCGCTTTCCAAGGCGTAGGATCGCCGCAAGTCAGGCCGGAAAACTGCGGGCCCGACACAAAGCAAGAGGTAACATCATGATGCAACACCGAACGGGCGTCGTTCGCGCCCAGGTCCTTGCGCGGCCCAGCGCGGGCTGGCGCTACCTGCGGTGGCTGAATATGGCCGGGATCACCCTGCTGGTTCTGGCTCTCATGCAGCCGGTCCTTGCCCAGGATCGACCGATCAGCTTCGCCGACCTCGCTGACCAGGTCAGCCCTGCGGTGGTGAACATCACAACGTCCACCACCGTGGCGGCCAGTCTCGACCAGACGATGCCGCAATTGCCCGAAGGCTCGCCCTTCCAGGATTTCTTCAACGATTTCTTCGACCGCGAAGGTCGCCGCCCGCCGCGTCCGCGCCAGAGCCAGGCGCTGGGATCGGGCTTCGTGATCTCGGCCGACGGGTTCATCGTGACGAACAACCACGTCATCGAAGGCGCCGACGAGATCGAGGTCGAGTTCTTCTCGGGCGAGCGTCTGGAAGCCACGCTGATCGGCACCGACACGGCGACCGACATCGCGCTGCTGAAGGTCGAAAGCGACCGGGAACTGCCCTTCGTGTCCTTCGGCAACAGTGAAACCGCCCGCGTCGGCGACTGGGTTCTGGCCGTGGGCAACCCTCTGGGTCAGGGATTCTCGGTTTCCGCCGGGATCATCTCGGCCCGTGGCCGCGCGCTTCAGGGCAACTATGACGACTTCATCCAGACCGACGCCGCGATCAACCGCGGCAACTCGGGTGGCCCGTTGTTCAACATGAACGGCGAGGTGATCGGGGTGAACACCGCGATCCTGTCGCCCAACGGTGGCTCGATCGGGATCGGTTTCGCGATGTCCTCGCATGTCGTGGAGCGTGTCGTGTTCCAGCTTCGCGAATACGGCGAAACCCGCCGCGGCTGGCTGGGCGTCCGTATTCAGGACGTGACCGCCGACGTCGCCGAATCACTGGGTCTCGAACGTCCCCGCGGTGCGCTGGTGACCGAGGTCATGGACGGCCCGTCGAAAGATGCCGGGATCGAAGCCTATGACGTTATCACCCGCTTCGACGGGGGCGACGTGGTCGATACCCGCGACCTCGTTCGTCGCGTGGCGGACGCCGGTGTTGGCCGCGCGGTCGAGGTGGTCGTGATGCGCGACGGAGCCGAGGTGACGCTGGCCGTGACACTGGGCCTGCGCAGCGACGAGCGCACCGCCGCAGCGGGCACGCAGCAACCCGACGCACCGCAAGCCCCGGCCACGGTGCTGGGCCTTGCCATGACGCCGCTGACCGAGCAGATGCGCGCCGACATGGGCCTTGACGAAACGGTGTCGGGGCTGGTGATCACCGATGTCGAACCCGGCAGCGATGCCGAGGCCAAGGGCCTGCGCGCCGGCGACATCGTCACCGAAGCCGCGCAGGAAGCGGTGACGACGGTCGCCGACCTCAGCGCCCGCATCGACGCCGCGCGCGAGGCCGGGCGCCGGACGATCCTGCTGATGGTCCGCTCCGGCGGCGATCCGCGCTTCGTTGCGCTGGCGATCGACTGATACCCGTTCTGCATCGATCATGAACCGGGCGCTTCGGCGCCCGGTTTCTTTTGCGGCCTTCTCATCTGTCCGGAAATATCCTCGGGGGGTGAGGGGCCGCAGGGCCCGAGGGGGGCAGACAGCCCCCCTTGCCCGCCCCTCAGTCGCGCAGAATCAGCACGCCTTGTGCGCGCAACGCTGCGTCAACAAAACCCCTCTCGGCGGGCGTCAGCACTTGGTGGCGGGGGTAGGCGGGACGCGCGCGATCGTCGCGCACCGGTGTGTCCCAGCCATCCGTGGTGGCCATGAACCCCTGCGCGCCCTCTTCCCCGAATTCGCGCAGATAGCCCTGCAAGACCACGTCCAGATAGCTCAGCCAGATCGCCGGTTTTTCAACCGGCGAAACCGCCGTTTCGACGGGGACCGCATAGATCTGGGCCGCAACCGGTTGATCGCCCTCGACCGCCAGCCCCGATGCCAGCGGGTGCCGGTCATATCCCACCTCGCGCTGATCCAACGCCGCCCAATCGCCGCCGGGCACCAGGGCGACCAGGCCGTCGATGATGCTGTTCTCGCACGGGATCGCCGTCAGATAAGGGGCGTTGCGGTGGTCGGTGTGCCGCCATGTGCGGCGCCACCCGGCAAGGCGCGCCCGATACGCCGGCGAATAGACATGCGTCGCCCGGTTCACCAGCGAACCGTAACCGAAGAAGAAAGGATCCATCGCGCCTTGTGTCCTGTTGTCCTGTCTGTGGTCACTGGCCCAAGGGATGGCCCAAGCGATCACGGTGTGCAAGCGTATACGAACCCCTTGCCAGAGGCCCGGCTGATTTGCTATCGGTGCGTCGTGGACACGGGAGAATCCGGCCTTTCGGGGTCGGTGCCGAAGGAGCAACCGCCCCGGTAAACTCTCAGGCTCAAAGGACCGAGTCCGCAACGAAACTCTGGAGAGAGGCGCATCTGCGCCCGCCGAAGGGATAACGATCTCAGGCGTCCGAATGGACAGGGACAGAGGGGGCACCTAGGACGGGCGCAACCGCGCCCGCATGGTGCCGGAACCATCATCCGGCCAGTATCGACGAGGGCCGCATGACGGAACCGAAGCGCACATGCCTGTATGATCTCCATATCGAATTGGGGGCCAAGATGGTTCCCTTCGCGGGCTATGAAATGCCCGTGCAATACCCGATGGGGGTGATGGGCGAACACAACCACACCCGGGCCCGTGCGGGGCTTTTTGACGTCTCGCACATGGGGCAGGTAATCCTGCGCGGCGACGATGCGGCAGCGGGCCTCGAAACGCTGGTGCCGGTCGATATCCTCGGCCTGCCCGAAGGCCGCCAGCGCTATGCGCTGTTCACCAATGACGACGGCGGGATTCTGGACGACCTGATGGTCGCGAACCGGGGCGATCACCTGTTCGTGGTCGTCAATGCCGCCTGCAAGGATCAGGATATCGCCCATCTTCAGGCGCATCTGCCCGGCGTCGAACCCGTGACCGACCGGGCGCTGCTGGCCCTGCAAGGTCCCGAGGCCGAAACCGCCTTGGCACGGTTGGTGCCGGGCGTCGCTGCCATGCGGTTCATGGACGTGGCGACACTCGACTGGGATGGGGTCGCGCTGTGGATCTCGCGCTCGGGTTACTCGGGCGAAGACGGATTCGAGATATCGGTGCCCGAGTCCCGCGCCGAGGCCCTCGCCCGCGCCCTGCTCGCGATGCCCGAGGTCGCGCCGATCGGCCTCGGCGCCCGCGACAGCCTGCGGCTGGAAGCCGGGCTGTGCCTCTATGGCCATGACATCGACACGACGACCTCGCCGGTCGAAGGCGCCTTGCACTGGGCGATCCAGAAAGTGCGCCGCACCGGCGGCGCGCGCGCGGGCGGCTTCCCCGGCGCAGACCGCATCCTGCGCGAACTGACCGAAGGCCCCGCGCGCCTGCGCGTCGGCCTGCGCCCCGAGGGCCGCGCGCCCATGCGCGAGGGCACGCCCCTGTTCGCTGGCGAATCCGATGCCGAGCCGGTCGGCACGATCACTTCGGGCGGGTTCGGCCCGACCATCGGCGCGCCGATGGCGATGGGCTACCTGCCCAGCGCCTTGGCCGCCGATGGCACCCGCGTCTGGGCCGAGGTGCGCGGCAAACGCCTGCCCGCTGTCGTCAGCCCCCTTCCTTTCCGTCCCTCCACCTATCGCAAATGAGGTTTCCCATGAAATTCACCGAAGAGCACGAATGGCTGCGCGTCGAGGGCGACCTCGTCGTCGTCGGCATCACCGACCACGCCGCCGAACAACTGGGCGATGTTGTCTTTGTGGAATTGCCCGAACTGGAAACGCAGGTCGCCAAGGGCGACGAAGTCTGCGTCATCGAATCTGTGAAAGCGGCCAGTGACATCCTTGCGCCGCTGGACGGCGAAATCGTCGAGGTAAACGATGCCCTCTCCGACAACCCCGGCATGGTCAACGAAGACCCGATGGGCGGAGCATGGTTCTTCAAGATGAAGATCGACGACCTGGCAGCGCTCGACGAATACATGAGCGAAGACGAGTACAAAGACTTCATCGGCTGACGAACAAAGCCCGTGCGCGTCCCGTTGGTCGGGGCGCGCCGCCTGACCTGATCCCGGGAACGATCATGCCCTACACCCCCTCCGAGTATAACCCCTATGACTTCGCCAATCGCCGGCACATCGGCCCCTCGCCCGCCGAGATGGCCGAGATGCTGCGCGAGATCGGCACGCCGTCGCTCGACAGTCTGATCGACGAAACCGTGCCGCCGTCGATCCGCCAATCCGATCCGCTGCCTTGGGCGCCGCTGTCCGAAGGGGGGCTGCTGGCCCGCATGCGCGAGGTCGCCGCGAAGAACACGGTCATGACCTCGCTGATCGGTCAGGGCTATTACGGCACGATCACCCCGCCTGCGATCCAGCGCAACATTCTGGAAAACCCGGCGTGGTACACGGCCTATACCCCTTATCAGCCCGAAATCGCCCAAGGGCGGCTTGAAGCCCTGCTGAACTATCAAACCATGGTCGCCGACCTGACCGGCCTGCCGATGGCGAATGCCTCGTTGCTGGACGAATCCACCGCCTGCGCCGAGGCGATGGTCATGGCGCAGCGTGTCGGCAAGTCGAAGGCCAAGGGCTTTTTCATCGACGCGAACTGCCACCCGCAGAACATTGCCGTGATGAAAACCCGGGCCGAGCCGCTGGGCATCGAGGTGATCGTGGGCGATCCCGACACGCTGGACCCGGCGACGGTGTTCGGTGCGATCTTCCAGTATCCCGGCACGCATGGCGACGTGCGCGATTTCACCGACATCATCACCGCCCTGCACGCCGCCAAGGCCATCGCCATCGTCGCGACCGATCTGCTGGCCTTGTGCATGCTCAAGGAACCGGGCGCGATGGGCGCGGATATTGCCGTCGGCTCGTCGCAGCGCTTTGGCGTGCCGATGGGTTACGGCGGCCCGCACGCGGCCTTCATGGCCTGCGCCGATGCGCATAAACGCCAGATGCCGGGCCGGATCATCGGCGTGTCGATCGATCGCGCGGCAACCGCGCCTATCGCCTGTCGCTGCAAACCCGCGAGCAGCATATCCGCCGCGAGAAGGCCACCTCGAACGTCTGCACGGCACAGGCGCTGCTGGCCGTCATGGCGTCGATGTATGCCGTCTTCCACGGCCCGGAAGGCCTTCGCGCCATTGCCGAACGCGTGCATTCGATGACCGAACGCCTTGGCCGCGCGCTGAAGGCGGCTGGGGCCAAGGTCTCGCCTGCGGCCTTCTTCGATACGATCACGGTCGAAGTCGGCGTCGGGCAGGCCGGGATCCTTGCCGCCGCCCGCCACGAGGGGCTGAACTTCCGCAAGATCGGCAATGATCGTGTCGGCATCTCGCTGGACGAAACCACCGACGAGGCCGTGCTGGTCCGCGTGCTGAAGGCCTTCGGCATCGACGGCGTGCCGCCGCACCGCACGCAACTGGGCTTCCCGCAGGAGATGCTGCGCGAAACCGACTATCTGACGCACCCGATCTTCCATATGAATCGGGCGGAATCGGAAATGATGCGCTATATGCGCCGCCTTTCGGATCGCGACCTGGCGCTGGACCGCGCAATGATCCCGCTGGGATCCTGCACCATGAAGCTGAACGCCGCCGCCGAGATGATGCCGATCACCTGGCCGGAATTCGGCAGCCTGCACCCGTTCTGCCCGCCCGATCAGGCGACCGGCTATGCCGAGGTGCTGCAAGACCTGAGCGAGAAACTGTGCGAGATCACGGGCTATGACGCGTTTTCCATGCAGCCGAATTCCGGCGCGCAGGGGGAATACGCAGGGCTTCTGACGATCCTCGCCTATCACAAGGCGCGGGGCGACACCCAGCGCACGATCTGCCTGATCCCGATGTCTGCGCATGGCACCAACCCGGCCTCGGCACAGATGGCCGGGATGGAGGTCGTGGCCGTCAATTCCTCGCCCAACGGCGACATCGATGTCGAGGATTTCCGCGACAAGGCCGCGAAGGCGGGCGACAAGCTGGCGGCCTGCATGATCACCTACCCCTCGACCCACGGGGTGTTCGAGGAAACCGTGCGCGAGGTCTGTTCGATCACGCATGAATTCGGCGGTCAGGTCTATATCGACGGGGCGAACATGAACGCCATGGTCGGGCTGGTCAAACCCGGCGAGATCGGCGGCGATGTGAGCCACCTCAACCTGCACAAGACCTTCGCCATTCCCCATGGCGGCGGCGGCCCCGGCATGGGACCGATCGGTGTGCGCGCGCATCTGGCGCCCTACCTGCCCGGTCACCCCGAGACAGGCGGCAGCGAAGGGCCGGTTTCGGCCGCGCCCTATGGCTCGGCCTCGATCCTGTTGATCTCTTGGGCCTATATCCTGATGATGGGCGGTCCAGGGCTGACGCAGGCAACGCGGGTCGCCATCCTGAACGCGAACTATATCGCGGCGCGGCTGACGGGTGCCTACAAGGTGCTGTTCATGGGTAACCGGGGACGGGTGGCGCATGAATGCATCCTTGATACCCGGCCTTTCGCCGAGTTCGGCGTGACGGTGGATGACATCGCCAAAAGGCTGATCGACAACGGCTTCCACGCGCCCACCATGAGCTGGCCGGTTCCCGGAACGCTGATGGTCGAACCCACCGAAAGCGAAACCAAGGCCGAAATCGACCGCTTCATCACCGCCCTCATGGCCATCCGCAAGGAAATCGACGCCGTCGAGCGCGGCGAGATCAGCGCCGAAGACTCACCTCTGCGCCATGCACCCCACACCGTCGAAGACCTGGTTGCCGACTGGGACCGCGCCTATTCGCGCGAACAGGGTTGCTTCCCGCCCGGCGCCTTCCGCGTCGACAAATACTGGCCCCCGGTGGGCCGAGTCGACAACGTTTGGGGCGACCGCAATCTCTTCTGCGTCTGCCCCCCCATGTCCGAAGTCGTGCAAGCGGCCGAGTGAGGCGACGAAGCAGCAGGTAGCGGGGGCTCTGCCCCCGCACCCCCCGCCCGAGGGGGGCGCACGCGCCCCCCTCGGAAGACCCCCCGTGGATATTTTCAGACAGAAAATGCTCAGGCCTTATTTTCTGTCTGCAAATATCCTGGGAGAAGGGCCGCAGGCCCGTGGGGGCAAAGCCCCCTCCAATGAAAAACAGGAGCGAAGCTCCCGCGCGCCGAGGGGGCTCGATGCCCCGAGGCGCGCTCTCCCCTTTTCCTTTCATGCGTCAGGGCTTAAACACCAGCACAAAGCCCGAGGGACAGACGCATGACCATGGAAAAGACCTTCAACGCCGCCGAGGCCGAAGCCCGCCTTTACGCCGCCTGGGAACAGGCCGGTGCTTTCAAGGCCGGGGCGAATGCTAGGCGTGACGACACTTTCACCATCATGATCCCACCGCCCAACGTCACCGGCGCGCTGCATGTGGGCCATGCGTTCAACAACACGTTGCAGGACATCCTTGTGCGCTGGCACCGGATGCGCGGGTTCGACACGCTCTGGCAGCCTGGTCAGGACCACGCGGGTATCGCCACCCAGTTGCAGGTTGAAAAAATGCTGGCCGCGACGCAGCAGCCCGGTCGCCGCGATCTGGGCCGCGAGGCGTTTCTGTCCAAGGTCTGGGAATGGAAGGGCCAATACGGCAACACGATCATCGGGCAGCTCAAGCGCTTGGGCAGTTCCTGCGACTGGTCGCGCAACGCCTTCACCATGTCCGGCGCCCCCGGCGCGCCCGATGGTGAAGAGGGCAATTTCCACGACGCCGTGATCAAGGTCTTCGTGGATATGTATAACAAGAGCCTGATCTATCGTGGCAAGCGGTTGGTCAACTGGGACCCGCATTTCGAAACCGCGATTTCCGACCTCGAGGTCGAGAATATCGAAGTCGACGGCCATATGTGGCACTTCAAGTATCCGCTCGCGGGCGGCGCCACCTATGAGTATGTCGAGAAGGACGAAGACGGCAATGTCACCCTGCGCGAGACGCGCGATTACATTTCGATCGCCACGACCCGCCCGGAAACCATGCTGGGCGATGGCGCGGTGGCGGTGAACCCGGCGGACGAGCGCTATAAGCCCATCGTCGGGATGCTGTGCGAGATCCCGGTAGGGCCCAAGGAACATCGCCGCCTGATCCCGATCATCACCGATGAATACCCCGATCCGGCCTTCGGGTCGGGCGCGGTCAAGATCACCGGTGCGCATGATTTCAATGACTATCAGGTGGCCAAGCGCGGGAATATCCCGCTCTATCGCCTGATGGACACCCGCGCGCAGATGCGCGCCGACGGGGCGCCTTATGCCGAGGCCGCCGCGATTGCCATGGCCGCCGCCAAGGGCGAGCGCGTGCTGAGCGAGGCCGAAGCCGACGCCGTGAACCTTGTGCCCGATCACCTGCGCGGGCTGGACCGGCTGGAGGCTCGCAAGCGCGTAATCGAGGAGATCACCGCCGAGGGGCTGGCCGTGATGACCACCGCCGACGATGCGCGGCTGGGGGGCAAGCCCGGCTCGCCCGAGGACATCGTACCCTTGGTCGAAGCCAAGAAGATCATGCAGCCGTTCGGCGACCGCTCGAAGGTGGTGATCGAGCCGATGCTGACCGACCAGTGGTTCGTTGACGCCGCCAAGGTCGTCGGCCCGGCGCTAGACGCCGTGCGTTCGGGCAAGGTCAAGATCATGCCCGAGTCGGGTGAAAAGACCTATTACCACTGGCTCGAGAATATCGAGCCGTGGTGCATCTCGCGCCAGCTTTGGTGGGGACATCAGATCCCGGTGTGGTATGACGCCGACGGCCAACAATATTGCGCCGCGACCGAGGCCGAGGCCGTCGCCATGGCGGGCGGCAAGGCGCTGACGCGCGACCCCGACGTTCTCGACACCTGGTTCTCGTCGGGCCTGTGGCCCATCGGCACGCTGGGCTGGCCCACCTGGGACGACAGCACCAAGAAGTATTTCCCGACCGATGTGCTGATCACCGGCGAGGATATCCTGTTCTTCTGGGTCGCCCGCATGATGATGATGCAGCTTGCCGTGGTCGAGGATATCCCCTTCCACACGGTCTATCTGCATGGCCTCGTGCGCGACGCCAAGGGCAAGAAGATGTCGAAGACCACGGGCAACGTGATCGACCCGCTGGAGATCATCGACGAATTCGGCGCCGATGCGCTGCGGATGACGAACGCCGCCATGGCCTCGATCGGCGGGGTGCTGAAACTGAGCACCGAACGCATCACGGGCTATCGCAACTTCGGCACCAAGCTGTGGAACGCCACCCGCTTTGCCGAAATGAACGGCGTTTTCGGCGATGACGTGCCGATGCCGGGCGCCCTGCCCCCTGCCGCGAAGGCCACGGTGAACCGCTGGATCATCGGCGAAACCGCGCGCACCCGCGTGCTGGTCGACGAGGCGTTGACGGCCTATCGCTTCAACGATGCGGCGCTGGGGCTTTATGCCTTTGTCTGGGGCAAGGTCTGCGACTGGTATGTCGAATTCGCCAAGCCCCTGTTCGATGGCGAGGATGCCACCGAAACCCGCGCCGTGATGCGCTGGGTGCTGGATCAGTGCATGATCATGCTGCACCCGATCATGCCCTTCATCACCGAGGAACTCTGGGGCCTGACCGGAGCGCGGCCCAAGATGCTGGTGCATGCCGATTGGCCGGAATACGGCCCCGAACTCGCCGATGCCGAGGCTGACCGCGAGATGGGCTGGGTGATCGGGCTGATCGAATCGATCCGCTCGGGCCGGGCGCAGTTGCGCGTGCCGGTGGGGCTGAAACTGCCGATGCTGGCGCTGGACCAAGACGCCGCCGCGCGCGAGGCCTTCACCCGCAACCAAGCGCTGATCGAACGGCTGGCGCGGATCGACGGGCTGACCGAGGCCGCGACCCTGCCCAAGGGCGCGATGACCGTCACCGCCGAGGGGGCGACCTATGCGTTGCCACTCGACGGGGTGATCGACATCGCGGGCGAGTTGGATCGGTTGGGCAAGACCGCCGAGAAACTGGCGAAGGATGTCGCCAGCCTCGAAGGCCGCCTGAACAACCCGCGCTTCGTGGCCAATGCCGACCCCGAGGTCGTCGAGGAAACGCGCGGGCAGCTGGCCGAAAAGCAGGACGAGGCCGCGCGACTGGCCGAGGTTCTGGCCAAGCTGAAGGCGATGGCATGAAGATTCTGGCCGTGATTCTTGCGCTGGGGCTGGCAACGCCCGCCCTGGCGAATGACGCAGCTATCGACGGGATGCAGGAATATCTGGATTTCGCCGATTACGAGGCCGGGATCATCCTGCCGCAGCAGATCGACCAGACGGTGTTCGAGGCTGCAACCTTCATCGACACCCGCGACGCGGGGCAATTCGACGCCGGAACCATCCCCGGGGCGGTCAATATCGAATGGCGCGAAGTGCTGCTGCGAATGGACGAGATCCCGCAAACCGGGATGGTCATCCTGTTTTGCAATACCGGCTCGCTGTCGGCGCAGGCGACCTTTGCCTTGCGCGTGGCGGGGCGCACCAATGCCGTGGTCATGCAAGGCGGCATCCAGGGCTGGCAGCGCGACACGGCTTACCAGCCCTGAGAGGGCCTCAGCCCTGCTTTTGCGGGCGGGGCTTGCGCGGGCGGCGGGGTTTTCCCTGACCGACGACCTCGGCATAGGCCGGATGCACCCGTGGTTTCGACGATTTCGCCGGTTTGGCCGCTGCCGGTTTGCCTACGCCACCCTCGCGACGCGGCTTCGACGCCGAGCGCTGCGCTCGGTTGCTCGCCGCCGTTTCCTTGGCCTTGTCGCGCGCCGCCGCCGCCAGCGCGGTCGACCACTCCTCACCCCCGATCATCGTGATCGGCTGCTTCGTCACGGCTTCGATCGCGCGCAGGTCGGCCAGTTCGGCTGGCGCACAGAAGGCCACGGCGCGCCCATCCATCCCGGCGCGGGCCGTGCGGCCGATCCGGTGCACATAGTTTTCAGGAACGTTCGGCAGTTCATAGTTATAGACATGCCGCACCTGCGGAATATCCAGCCCCCGCGCCGCGACATCGGTCGCCACCAGCACCTTGAGCTGTTCTGACCGGAACGCCGCCAGGGCGCGCTCGCGCTGGCCTTGCGATTTATTGCCGTGGATCGCGGCGACGGCGAAACCCCATTTTTCCAGCAGCTTCGACAGCTTTTCCGCGCCGTGCTTGGTGCGGCAGAACACGAGCGACAGTTCCTCGGGATGCTTGCGCAGATACTCCTGCAATAGCGTCGCCTTGTCGCCCTGCGCCACGAAATGCACCGCCTGATCGATCTTCTCCGCCGCCTTGCCCGGAGGGGCAACCTGCACCCGCACAGGCCGGTCGAGATAGCTTTCGGCGATCTCGTTCATCTGCTTCGACATCGTGGCCGAGAACAGCAGCGTCTGGCGTTCGCGCGGCAGGAAGCGCACGATTTTGCGCAGCGCATGGATGAAACCAAGGTCCAGCATCTGGTCGGCTTCGTCCAGCACCAGAACCTGCACCTTGTCCAACGTCACGGCGGCGCGTTCAAGCAGGTCGATGAGGCGGCCGGGGGTGGCCACCAGCACATCGGTGCCACGCACCAGTTTCTCGACCTGACGGTTCAGCGAGACGCCGCCCACGACGCGTTGCACCGAGGTCGGGCGGTCCTTGGTCAGGGCCTCCAGCGTGTCGGCGATCTGGTTCACCAGTTCACGCGTGGGGGCGAGGATCAGCGCGCGCGCCGATTTTGGCGCGGGGCGTCCTGCACCCGCCAGCGCGTGCAGGATCGGCAGGCCAAAGGCCAGCGTCTTGCCGGTGCCGGTCTGCGCAAGGCCAAGCAGGTCGCGCCCGTCCATCACTGGCGGAATACTGCGGGCCTGGATGGGCGTCGGGGTCGTGATCCCCATGCGCGACAGCCCGTCAAGCAGGCCCGCATTAAGGCCCAGCATCGTGAATTCGGTCATGACAGTCCTTTCAGGTCCGGGCCTCAGACTTGCCCCGGCGGCACGCGGAGGGCACCATTTGCCCTCGATCAGACGGCGCGGGGGCCGTGTGCCGGTTTGGCGCGGGAGATGGCGTCTGGCGCCCGAAATGTCAAGCAGATGCTGCTTTTGAAGGGTCGCAAGCGCATGCAGGACGCAAAACCCCGCTTGTTTTTTGGTGGATTCGTGTCATCCTTTCGATTGTGGCATCCTACTTTTCTGCGCCCGCCCGCCATCGACTGGCAGCCCGCAAGACCCGAAGTACTGGCTGCACGGCCTGTCCGGCAATCTCGCTGACAGGAAACAAGTCGAGAGGATAGAACGATGCCGACGGGCACTGTTAAATGGTTCAACACCACCAAGGGTTATGGCTTCATCGCCCCCGATGACGGTGGCAAGGATGTGTTCGTGCACATCTCGGCGGTTGAGCGCGCCGGTCTGAAAGGCCTGAACGACAACCAGAAGATCGCCTTCGAAATGCTGTCGGGCCGCGATGGCCGCCAATCGGCAGGGGATCTCAAACTCCTGTAACGCCACGCAGGACCGGATTTTGCAAAGGCCCCGCCCGGATGGTGCGGGGCCTTTCGCATCACAGGCCCAGCGCAGCCTGCGTCGCCGGTGTCCAGCCCAGCAGCACGGTGTCCGCCGTGCGGATCACCGGCCGCTTCATCAAGGCGGGATGACGCTGCAACAAGATGGCCTCGGACAGGCCGCGCTCGTCGTCCGACAACCCTCGCCACGTCGTCGAGGACCGGTTCACCAGTGCCGCACCGAAAAGCGCCAGCAAGTGGTCGATTTCGTCGGGTGCCAGCGGGTCGGCCCTGACATCGCGCAACTGCGCGCCGGGCAGCGCCTTGAGGGCCTTCTTGCAAGTGTCACAGTTTTTGAGGCCAAGGATCTCGATCGTCATGCAGGGGCTCCGGCAAGGGAAATGACAGGGCGCAGACCACGCAGGCGCAGGGCGTTGGTCAGAACGAAGATGCTCGACAGCGCCATCGCCGCGGCCCCAAGCATCGGCGACAGGGTGATACCGAACCCCGGATACAACACTCCGGCAGCCACCGGGATCAGCGCCGCATTATAGGCGAAGGCCCAGAACAGGTTCTGCTTGATATTGCGAAGGACCTTCCGGCTGATGTCGATGGCATTCACAACGCCCGAAAGATCGCCCGAAACCAGGACAACCTCGGCAGATTCGATGGCGACATCGGTCCCGGATCCGACGGCGATGCCGACATCCGCCGCGGCCAGCGCCGGTGCGTCGTTGATGCCGTCGCCAACGAAGGCGACGCGGACGCCCCCGGCCTGCAGTGCTTCGATGGTGCGCAGTTTGCCGCCGGGCAAGACCCCGGCGAACACCTCGTCGATCCCGAGGTCGGCCGCGATGGCCCGGGCCGCGCCTTCGGTATCTCCGGTGATCATTGCGACCTTGACGCCCTGTGCATGCAGCGCCGAGATCACGGCGCGGGCGCCGGGCTTGACCGCGTCGGCCACCAGAAAGCGCGCCACGGCCACGCCGTCGACGGCCATGTACAGGGGCGTCTGCCCCGGCACATCGGGCAGTTCGGCCAGCGTCCCGGGCGCGATGCCTTCGCGCTCCAGCAGGCGCAGCGCGCCGATGACGATCCTGCGCGCGCCAGATATGCCCGACAGGCCGAAACCCGGATCGGCGCGGACATCCTCGACCGCGGGCAAGGGCTGGTCACCGGCCGCGGCAAGGATCGCGCGTGCCACGGGGTGTTCCGATCCGGTTTCCAGCGCGGCGGCCAGGAACAGCGCCTCGTCTTCGGTCCAACCCTCTTGGGTGGTGATTGACGCCAGAACCGGACGTCCTTCGGTGAGGGTGCCTGTCTTGTCGAAGGCCACGACACCAACGGATTGCAGGGCCTGCAAAGCGTCGCCACGGCGGAACAGGACGCCCATCTCGGCGGCACGCCCGGTGCCAACCATGATCGAGGTCGGCGTCGCCAGCCCCATGGCGCAGGGGCACGCGATAATCAGGACCGACACCGCCGCGATCAGCGCATGGGCCAATTGCGGTTCCGGGCCGATCCAGAACCACACGAGGCCCGTGACCAGCGCAACGCCCATCACCACGGGCACGAACACCCGCGTGACCCTGTCGACAACCGCCTGAATCGGCAATTTGCCGCCTTGGGCCTCTTCGACCATGCGGATGATCCCGGCCAGCACCGTATCGGCCCCGACCCGCATCGCCCGAAAGGTCATTGCCCCGGTGCCGTTCACGGTGCCCCCGGTCAGCACACTGCCGGGCGCCTTGGCGACGGGCATGGGCTCGCCGGTGATCATGCTTTCATCGACATGCGAGGCCCCGGACAACACCGTTCCATCCACAGCGACGCGCTCGCCCGGGCGCAGATGCACCACGTCGCCCACCGCGACATCGCCTATCTCAGTTTCTACAACATGGCCGTTGCGTTCGACCCGCGCAGTGCGGGGTTGCAGACCGATCAGGCGGGCAACAGCGGCCCCGGTGCGCCCCTTGGCGCGCGCTTCCAGCAACCGCCCGAACAGGATCAGCGTGACGATCACCGCCGCCGCTTCGAAAAAGACCAACTGACCGGACTCGGGCAGGATGTTCGGGGCAACCGTGACCACGGTCGAATAACCCCAAGCTGCGCCCGCCCCCAGCACCACGAGGCTGTTCATGTCAGGCGATCCGTGCGCCAACGCTGGCACGCCCGCGCGGAAGAACCGCAACCCCGGCCCGAACAGCACAAGGGATGTCAGCACGAACTGCATCCATAACAGGGCCTGCCGGTCGAACGCGCCCATGACCCAGTGATGAAATGCGGGGATCAGATGCCCGCCCATCTCGACCACGAAAACCGGCAGCGTCAGCAGCGCGGCCAATAACACGGCGCGGCGCAGGGCCTGTTCGTCGCGGACGCGATCCTCGGCCCGCTGGTTGCGAGATTCGTCGGTCAGTACGCGCGCCTCGTACCCCGCGCCACGCACCGTTTCGGCCAATGTTCCGCCAAATCCGTCCAGATCGAGATGCCGCACCTGCGCGCTTTCGGTGGCGAGGTTGACGCTGGCCTCGCGCACACCGGGCAGGGCTTGCAGGACCCGTTCGACCCGGCTGACACAGGTGGCACAGGTCATGCCCCTGATCGCAAGGCGGGTAACCGCCTCGCGCGCGGTGAAGCCCGCCCTCCCCACGCTGGCGGCCAGAACCTCGGGGTTGGCAGTGCCCTCCACCGTAACCGACCCGGTCATGAGATTGGCATTGACCGAGGTCACGCCCTCGGCCTTGCCTAGGACACGCTCGACCCGCGCCGTGCAAGCGGCGCAGGTCATGCCATCGATGCGCAGGGACAGGGTCATGTTGGTCGGATCTCCTTTACCGAAGAGATGGCTCAGGATCGCGGCGGGGCAAGGCAGGCCTGCACCCAGGCCTCCAGCGCCTCGGGCCGGGGTTGCAGGCGTTCGGCAAACCCGCCGTGAAACTCTTCGAAGGCGGCAAGGTTGTCGGGCTTGACGGCCAGAATCACCGGAACCTCGGCGGCCAAGGCCCGCCCGATCGTGTCGCGAAACCCGCGTCCCTCGGCCTCGGTCTTGCCGAACTTGTTCAGGATCAGCAGATCGACCCCCTCGGCCAGTCGCGCCTCGACCTGCCCGACGGCACGCTCCAGCCCGTCGGGATCAAGCCGGCAACCTAGCGCCAAGGCGCCAAGGCGCTGACTGATACGCACACGCCCCGACGTGCCCAGAACGCTCAGATCCATGTCACAGCGCGCGGCCGTGGTCGTTTCGATGTTGTGCTGGACGACGCCGGCCAGCCGATAGCCCCGTGCGCCAAGGCGATCGGCCAGATCGGCCAGCAGCAGGTCACCCGCGCCGCGCCCCTCGGCCATGACATAGGCCAGTGATGCCATCTGTCTTCTCCGCTTTTCCTTGCCCCGGCTGCCTGCCCTGATAGCCTGCACCCGCACGGCACGAAAGGGCAACCATGACGCAGGCTGGGGAAAAGAACGCGCAGGTCGCGGGCGTGATCCTTGCGGGCGGGCTCGCCCGGCGCATGGGCGGCGGCGACAAGGGCCTGCTGATGCTGGGGGATCGGCCTGTGATCGGCCATGTCATCGCGCGGCTTGCCCCGCAACTGGGGGCGCTGGCCATCAACGCGAATGACGACCCGTCGCGGTTCGCACCCCTTGGTCTGCCGGTGATCGCCGACACCGTGCCCGACCGCCCCGGCCCGTTGGCGGGGCTGTTGGCGGGGATGATCTGGGCGCACGCGTCGGGGTTCGGTTCTGTGCTGGTGGTCGCGGGCGATACACCCTTTGTGCCGCCGGACCTTGTCGCGCGGCTGGGTCAACCCGGCCCGGTCCTTGCACGTTCGCCCGATCCCGATGGCACCCCGCGCCTGCATCCGACGATCGGCCTCTGGCCCGTGGCCATGGCCCCGATCTTGACCGAGGCATTGGCAAAGGGCGAACGACGGATTGGCGCATGGGCACTGGGGCAAGGCGCGCGCATCGTCGATTTCAACGACACGCCCGACCCGTTCTTCAACATCAACACACCGCAGGATCTGGCGCTGGCGCGTATGCGGTTGGCCGGGGGTTCCGCCACACCGTGACAGCGCGATCAGCCGCGCGCGATCCGGTGCGCAGTCTCGCGTCCGTCGCTTTCGGCCGACAGATAGAGATGACCTGCCTCGGCGCAAAAATGCGGCAGGTCGATCAAGGCCATGGGGTCAGTGGTGACGATCCGCAGAACCTGCCCGGATTGCATCTGCATCAACCGCTTGCGGGCACGAAGCACCGGCAGCGGGCACAGCAGGTCACGGGCATCGATTTCGGCGTCAGGCTGGGGGATCATGCCGCCCAGATATGACGGAAACCGGGGCCCTGTCCAGCGCCCCGGTTCCTGCAGCGTGGCCCCACGGCCTTGCCTTTGGTTCGGCGTCAGTCCGAGGTCGAACCCTCGACGTCGCGGCGGGCATGCATCCGCGACTTGACGACCCTGCCGAGGAAGATCGGCAGGATGAAGCCGACAATCGCCACCGTCCACAGGGTGATCGACAGCGGGCTGCCGACAAGGGTCCACCAGTCGCCGTTGGAAATCGTCACCGCGCGGCGCAGGTTGTTTTCCATCGTATTGCCCAGCAGCGTCCCGAGGATGATCGGCACCAACGGCACATCCAGCTTGCGCAGAACCCACCCAAGGATCCCGAAGCCGATCATCAGAAGCAGATCGAAGCTGGAGCCCGAGATACCGTAGATCCCCACGAAACTGACCATCGCCACGAACGGCATCAGGACGCGCGGCGGCACCATCAGCAGCCGCGTGAACATGCCGACCATCGGGATGTTCATAGCCAGCAGCACGAAGTTGGCGATGAACAGCGCTGCGATCAGGCCCCAGACCACGTCCGGGTTTTGCGAAAACAGCAGCGGCCCCGGGGTGATGTTCAGCGACAGCAACACGGCCAGCAGCACCGCCGTTGTCCCCGACCCCGGCACACCCAGCGCCAGCATCGGCACCAAGGCGCCACCTGCAGCGGCGTTGTTCCCCGCCTCTGGGGCGGCGACACCGCGCGGATCGCCGGTGCCGAAGGTGCCATTGCGGTCGACCATCTTCTTTTCCAGCGAATACGCCAGAAACGACCCCAACGAGGCCCCTGCCCCCGGCAGAACGCCGGCAACGAAACCCACGAAAGAGGAACGCAGCATTGTCGGCGTCGTTTGCTTGAGCATGGACATCGGCGGCATCAGGCGGCCGACCTTGATCTTGGACGTGTCGGCGGCTGCCTCGCCATGACGCTTTTCGAGGAAGATGAAGACCTCGGACAAAGCGAAAAGCCCGACGATCGCGACAAGGAAGTCGATGCCATCATACAGATGGACCTCGCCAAAGGTCATGCGCGGCACACCGGTCTGGGTATCGACTCCGATCATCGCAAGCCCCAGCCCCAGCATCGCGGCAAAGGCCGATTTCGCTTGGTTGGTCGACGAAACGCCACCCAGCGTGGCGAAGGCCAGCGCGAACAGCGCGAAATATTCGGCCGGACCGAACAGCAGCGCCAGCTTGACCAGCTGCGGCGCCAGCAAGATCAGGCCCCATGTCGCGAAGAACGCGCCGACGAACGAAGCGACGCCCGACAGCGAAAGCGCCTCGCCGGCGAGGCCTTTGCGCGCCATCGGATACCCGTCGAGACAGGTCATCATGGCCGGTTCGTCGCCCGGAATATTGAGGAGGATCGACGATATCCGCCCACCGTACATTGCCCCGTAATAGACCGACGTCAGCAAGATCAGCGACGGCGTCGGGCCAAGCCCCAGCGAGAACGCCAGCGGGATCAGGATGGCAACGCCGTTCGACGGGCCAAGCCCCGGGAGCGCGCCCATGATCGTGCCCAGAAAGCACCCCAGAACGGCCAGAGCGAGGTTTTGCCATGACAAGGCGATCAGGAAGCCGTCGCCCAGTGAACTGAAAATATCCATGATCGGCGCCCCTCAGAAACCCAACGGGCCGCGGGCCAGCGAAAGCCCGAACAGCAGGTGAAACACGGCATAAATGCACAGCGATACGCCGACACCGGTGATGACGGCCTGAACCACTGTGCTTCCCAGCCGCCAACTCAGATACGCGGCGGCCAGCGCGGTCGCGATCACGAAACCCAGGGTCGACAGGAATTCTGCATAGAGCACCATCACCACGACGGCGGCCGCGATCTCGGCCACGCGGGACAGGGGTGGCCAGACGGGCTCAGGGTCGGGACGCAACAGGATGATCAGCGACGACAACCCAAGGATCGAGGCGATGATGATCGGAAAGGTCTTGGGCCCGACCGTATCCGACAGAAAGCTTTCCTGGATCTGCAACGCCGCCCAGACATAGAACAGGGCAAGGGCCAGTCCGACGGCCCCGAAAATGCGATCGCTCATGTGCGTGGTCCTTCGCCGTGATGCGGGGAGACGGGCGGCATCTGCCGCCCGCCCCGTCTGCGATTACTGGATGATCCCGATCGCGCGCGAGATCGACTGAATCTGCGCGACCGAACCGGCCACGAATTCCTGGAAGGCAGCGCCTTGCAGGTTCAAGGGCGCAAGACCGTTGGACTCCATCACAGCCTGCCATTCAGCCGAGGCATAGAGATCACCGATCATCTGCACCCACGCGTTATAGGCTTCGTCCGACATGTTGCCGGGCGCGTAGAAGCCGCGCCAGTTGGCGCCGATGGCATCCACACCCTGTTCGCGGGCGGTCGGGAACTGGGCGAAATCGCCCGACAGACGTTCCGGAGCCAGCACCGCGATCACGCGGATGTCGCCCGATTCCACGAAGCCACGGGCCTCGGACAGGTCGCCCGTGAAGGCTTGGACCGAACCGGCCAGCAGTTGGGTGACCGCCTCGCCGCCGCCATCAAAGGCGATATAGCGGACATTGCGGACGTCATTGATGCCAAACGCGTTCGCCGCGATCAGCACCTTGAGGTGGTCCCAGCCGCCCACGGCCGAACCGCCGGCGATGGCAACGGTCTCGGGGTGGTCGCGCATCTGTTCCAGAAGCTGCGGCAGGGTCTGGACGTCGCTGCTGGCCGCAACGGCGATCACGCCGTAGTCCGCGCCAACCGATGCCACCCAGCGCACTTGGTCCATCGTGTTGCCCGGGAACGCGCCCTGCGCCAGACGGGTTGCCGTCGCCGACGACGCCGCGATGATCAGATCGTTTTCAGCGTTCCGCTCGTTCACGACCTGAGCATAGGCCACGCCACCGCCACCACCGGCGAGGTTGGCGACCTGCATCGTCGACGAGATCATGCCCAGTTCCTGAAGCATGCGTCCGACCTGACGGCAGGTGAAGTCCCAGCCACCGCCCGGGTTGGCCGGGGCAATGCACTCGGGGTTCGACGGGGTATAGCCCTGCGCCTGCGCCGCACCGGCGCCGACGGTCAGGCCAAGGGCCGCCACGGCCAGCGCCGTGCGGATCATCTTGAATGCCATGTCTGTTCTCCTCCATTGGGTCACCCGGCCAACAGGCGGCAGCCGGGTCCGCCCCCCGGTTTATGGGTTGAACCTGTCACGAAACTGTCAGACCCTGCCCCACGTGCTAGGGAGGGTGCGCGATGCGAGTCTTGCTGGTCGAAGACGCGCAGGATCTGGCGGATGCCACGCAAGGCCGGTTCCGCCAGAGCGGAATCGCCTGCGATCTGGCCATGACCGTGGCCGAGGCCCGCGACTGCCTTGGGGTGCAGCGCTATGACGCCGTTGTGCTGGATATCAACCTGCCCGACGGGTCCGGCACCGACCTTCTGCGCGAGCTTCGTCGCGCCGGGCAACGGGTGCCCGTGCTGATGCTGACCGCGCAGTTTTCCGTCGATGACAAGCTTTCGGCCTTTAACCTTGGCGCCGACGATTATCTGGTCAAACCCTTCGATCATCGCGAACTGGAGGCTCGTCTCCATGCGATGCAGCGTCGAGACGGGCAGGACCGTGCGGGCGAGATCACCTTGGGCACCTTGCGTTTCAACGCCACGGCGGGCCTCGCGATGCTGGGCGAAGACCGGCTGGGCCTGACGCGGCGCGAGTTCTCGTTGCTGAGCATGTTGATCCGGGGGCGCGGGCAGGTTCTGGGCAAGGAACGGCTGCTCGAAGGTCTGTATGCTTTCGACGACGCCGATGTCGGGGTGAACGCCATCGAACTTTATGTCGCGCGGCTGCGCAAGAAACTGGCTGGCAGCGGCGTGTCGATCCGGACCTTGCGCGGTCTTGGCTACCGGCTGGAAACCGATGACTGAACGCCGCACCAGCCTGTCGCTGGGTGCGCGCCTGACACTGGGCATTGCCGCCTTGTTGCTTGTCGGCGGGCTGGTCATGGCGGTGGCGACGCTGGCCTATGGCCGTGCCGCCGCGCGCGAGGCCTTTGACCGGCTGTTGGTAGGGGCGGCGAACGACATTGCCGCCTCGGTTTCTGTCGAAGGCGGGCGCGTATCGGTGGACCTTCCGGTTTCGGCCTTTGAACTGCTGGCGCTGGCCCCGGATGATCGCATCGCCTACCAAGTGCGCGATATCGATGGAACGGTGCTGACGGGCTATGACACGCTGCCCCAGCCCCCTAATGCCGCCGACCCTTTCTATGATGCAAGTTTCGCAGGCGAAGAAGCGCGGTTCATCCGTGTCAGCCGACGTTTCGCCGAACGCGCGGTATCCGGAACGGTCGATATTATCGTAGGTCAGACGATCCGTGCGCGGCGTGAACTGGCCTATGAAATCACGCGCAACGCCTTGGCAGGTCTGGCCATCGGCGGAGTCGCGATGATCGTGCTGGCGCTGATTGCCGTGCGCTCGGCCCTGCGCCCGCTGGACAGTCTGGCCGAGGCGCTGGCAGCCCGCGATCCGCAGGATCTCACCCCTCTTGACCCCCGGGTGCCGCGCGACATCGCCCCGATGGTTGACGCCATGAACGGTTTCATGGGGCGGTTGGATCGGCAGTTCGACGCGATGCGCAACCTGATTTCTGACACGGCGCACCAACTGCGGACGCCGGTCGCCGCGCTCAGGGCGCAAGCCGATCTGGCCTTGCACGACACGGATGCCGAACGCCGCGACAGGATCGTCGCGCGGATACATCAGCGCAGTGTCAGCCTTGGCCGCCTTCTGGACCAGATGCTGTCGCGCGCGATGGTCGTGCACCGTATCGATTCCGTGCGCCGCGAGGCCGTCGACCTGCGCGACATCGCGTTGGATGTGATCGAAACAGGGGATCATGCGATGATCGCGCCGGGGGCCGAAGTGCGACTGCAGATCGGCGAAGACCCGATCATCGTGCAGGCCGACGCCCTGTCCCTGCGCGAAGCCTTTCGCAACCTCTTCACCAACGCGCTGCATCATGGGCAGGCCCCGGTGACGATCGGCGCCGATCTGCACGCGGGGACCGCGCATCTGTGGGTGCGCGATTCAGGCCCCGGCCCGACACCCGAGGTTGTGGCCGAACTGGGCCAGCGGTTCCTGCGCAGCGCGGCATCGGCGGGGCGGACGTCAGGGCTGGGGCTTGCCATCGCGCAAGCCGTGGCCGAGGCTTTCGGCGGCAAAGTCGACATGGCCCCAACGCCCGAGGGGTTTCGCGTTGCGCTGGTCCTTCCCGTATCGACGAGGTCGATGTGATGGCCGGCCAGTTGACACCTATCCTTGGTCTTGCGACCGTGTTGGCGGCGCTGCTGGTGCCCGGCGGCGCGTCGGCGCAAGAAGCCCTCCGCAGTTTCGGGCCTGACACCGCGACAACGCGCCTTGTCCTGCGCACGACGACGGACATCGCGGTTTTTGCCCCGACGATCGACGCCTTTCTTGCCGCGCGACCGGATCTTGCGGTCGATTACCAGCAATGGGGATCGAACGGTCTCTATGCGCTGACGGCCGAGGAATGCGCTGCCGGAACGCCGGGGGCTGATATCGTCATTTCGTCGGGGGTGCACCAACTGGTCAAGCTGGTGAACGATCGTTGCGCGGCGCCTTGGGCCTCGGTGCAGACGGCATCACTGCCGGCCGAGAGGCAATGGCGCGATGAAATCTGGGGCCTGACACGGGAACCGGCGGTGATCGTCTATAACCGTGAATTGGTGCCCGCCGAGGACGTGCCGCGCACCCGCTTCAACCTGCTGGATCTGCTGCGGCCAGAGGGGTCAGCCTATGCCGGGCGCGTCGCGACCTATGATATCGAGGCCTCGGGCCTTGGGTTCCTGTTCGCCTTCATGGATTCGCAAGAGGCCTCGACCTTCGGCGCCTTGATGGAGGCTTTCGCCCGAAGCGGCGCAATCGCCACCTGCTGTTCCGCCGAAATCATCGACGGCGTGTCGCGGGGGCAATACCTGATCGCGTATAATGTCCTGGGATCCTATGCGCAGGCGGCGGCGCTGACGGACCCGCGTCTGGGTATCGTCGAACCGCAGGATTACACGCTGATCCTGTCGCGGGCGGCCATTCTGCCGGGGCAAACTGCCCGGCCCGAGGCAGGCGCGTTGCTGGATTTCCTGCTGTCTGCCGCGGGTCAGGCCGCCATGGCCGCGCAAAGCCTTACGGTAATCGATCCGGGCGAGGCCGAAGGGGAAGGCATCGCGCGCCCGATCCCGCTGTCACCCGCATTGTTGGTTGCCATGGATCGTGCCCGCGCGGCCCGGTTCATCGCAAGATGGCGCGCGATCTTTGCTGACTAGGGCCTGTTAAGCGCCTTCAAGCGCACAGACCGCGAAGAGCACGGCGCATGCGCGGGCGACGACGTCTTGAAATCTCGGGATATTGGTGGAGCCGAGGGGGATCGAACCCCTGACCTCGTCATTGCGAACGACGCGCTCTCCCAACTGAGCTACGGCCCCGATGGCGCGTTTTCTGCGGTATCTGCTCGG
>JAWKXG010000023.1:0-40929 GCA_041397065.1 Paracoccaceae bacterium
TCACGCGCTTTAATCTTTTTCTGCGGGACGATTTCTGTTGCCAGTATTGCGGCTCGCGGCACGATCTGACCTTCGACCATGTCGTGCCCCGGGCGCTTGGCGGGGAAACCAGCTGGGAAAATGTCGTCGCCGCCTGCGCGCCATGCAACGTGCGCAAGGGTTCGAAAACGCTGCGCCAATCCGGGCTTGTTCTGGCGCGTCCCCCGCTGCGCCCCAGCGCCCAGCAACTGATCGAAAACGGCAGGCGCTTCCCGCCCAATCATCTGCATGCAAGCTGGGCCGATTATCTGTATTGGGATACCGAGCTGGAGGCCTGAGCCCCGCTTCGGGTCTGGACACAGCGGCGTTCTGGGCCTATTTCGGGCGCAGTTAACGCTAACATGAGAAATGCCATGGTCGCACGCGTCATCCCGGTCGATCCCTTCGACCTCGTCGTTTTCGGCGCAACCGGCGATCTTGCGCGCCGCAAGATCCTGCCGGCGCTGTTCCGCCGCTTCGCCGAAGGCCAGATGACAGCCGAGTCGCGTCTGATCGGCGCCGCGCGCACCGATCTGGACCGAACCGGGTTCCAGACAATGGTTGCCGATGCCTTGGCCGAATTCCTGCCCCAGCCCCCTGCCCCGGCCATGCTGAAGGCGTTCCTTGAACAGCTCGATTATGTGCCGATCGATGCCAAGGGCACCCAAGGCTGGGAAGCCTTGGCCGCGACACTGCGCGACGGCGTTGTGCGGGCGTGCTATTTCTCGGTTGCGCCGTCGCTGTTTGGCGAACTGGCGACGCGCTTGGGCAAATACCGGATGATCACTCCGGAAACGCGAATCGTCGTCGAAAAGCCGTTCGGAAACGATCTGGAGACCGCGCGCGTCCTGAATCGGACACTGGCCGGGCATTTCCAAGAAACTCAGGTCTACCGGATCGACCATTATCTGGGCAAAGAGACCGTCCAGAACCTGATGGCGGTGCGCTTCGCCAATATCCTGTTCGAACCGCTGTGGAACGCGCGCTTCATCGATCATGTGCAGTTGACCGTCGCCGAAACCGTCGGCGTCGGAGGACGCGGGCCCTATTACGACCAGTCCGGTGCCATGCGCGATATGGTGCAGAACCACATGATGCAGCTTCTGTGCCTGATCGCAATGGAGCCGCCGCATTCCTTCGAACCGGACGCGGTGCGCGATGAAAAGCTGAAGGTCATCCGCGCCCTCGATCCGGTGAGCCCGGAAAACATCGTGCGTGGTCAGTATGTTGCCGATGACGACACCCCCTCGTATCTGACCGAGGTCGAAAACCCTGCCTCGGGCACGGAAAGCTATGTTGCGCTGAAGGTGGGCATTTCGAACTGGCGCTGGCGCGGAACGCCGTTTTATCTGCGCACCGGCAAACGGTTGCGGTCGCGCGCCTCGGAAATCGCCGTGACCTTCCGCGATCCGCCGCATTCGATCTTTGGCGAGGATGCACCGTGGAAGGCCAACGTCTTGGTCATCCGCCTGCAACCCGACGAAGGCATGACCCTGCGGGTGATGATCAAGGAACCGGGACCGGGCGGGATGCGCCTGAAGGATGTCGCGCTGGACATGTCCTTCGCCGAGGCGCTTGGCGACGATGTCCATATTCCCGACGCCTATGAACGCCTGATCATGGATGTGATCCGGGGCAACCAGACGCTGTTCATGCGCGGCGACGAGGTCGAAGCCGCCTGGGCCTGGACCGACCCGATCATCCAGGGCTGGCAGAAATCCGCCGACCGTCCCAAGCCATACGATCCCGGGTCGTCAGGGCCCGAGGACGCGCTTATGCTCATGCATCGTGATGGACGACGCTGGCGAGAGATCAGGTAATGGAATTTGTTGAATACGCAGACGTGGACATGATGATGCTGTCGCTTGCGCAGCGCATCCGCCGCGAGTTGAGCGATGCGCTGCTGCGGCGCGAGCGGGCCGTGTTCTCGGTTCCAGGCGGCACGACGCCGGGCCCCCTGTTCGATCTTCTGGCCGCCGCCGACCTTGAGTGGGATCGCATCGACGTCCTGCCGGGTGATGAACGGTGGGTTCCCGAGGATCATCCACGGTCGAACGCCGGGCAAATCCGCGCGCGGCTGTTGCAGGGCAAGGCGCGGCAGGCATCGCTGGTCTCGCTCTGGCGGCCGGTGGCGTCGCCTGCCGATGGCGCGCCGCTGGTCGATGCCGATGTGGCTCCGCGTCTGCCGATCGACGTCGCCATCGTTGGCATGGGCACCGATTGGCACACGGCCTCGTTGTTTCCGGGGGCCGCCACCCTGTCGCAGGCGATGGCCGCCGATGCCCCCTCGGTGCTGGCCATCTCTGCACCGGGCGCGACCGAAGACCGGATCACCCCCAGCGCCGCGGCGCTGAACGGGGCATTCAACTTGCATGTCCTGATCACGGGCGCGCAAAAGCGCGACCTTATCGAACAGGCCGAGGGGATGGACCCGATGCAAGCGCCGATCGCGTCACTTTTGGGCAACGCAACCGTGCACTGGGCCCGCGATTGAAAAACCGCCCCTTGGGGCGGTTTTCCTCACAGATCATACAGTTCCGCAAACTTCGCATCCAGATAGTCCAACAGCGGCCCCTCGTCTGGTTCAAAGCCACAGGCCTGCGCGATGGTTTCCTTTGCCTCCATCAGCCCGCCGTGGCGTTGCACGTTCTGCCGCAGCCATGCGGTTGCGCCCTGCGTATCACCTCGGGCAAGCTGCGCATCGACATCGGGCACGGCGCCGCGCAGCGCCTTCATCAGGCAACCGGCATAGACATTGCCCAGCGAATAGGTCGGGAAATACCCGAACAGCCCGACCGACCAGTGCACATCCTGCAACATGCCGTTCGAGGGCTTGTCGACGGCAACGCCGAAATCCGAAGCAAAGCGGGTGTTCCATGCCTCTTCGAGGTCGGCGACATCCAGCGCGCCGGAAATCAGCGCCTGCTCCAGATCGAAACGCATCATGACGTGCAGGTTGTAATGCACTTCGTCGGCCTCGGTGCGGATATAGCCGGGGTTCACCCGGTTGACCGCCGCATAGAAGGCCGTCGGATCGTTGATGCCGAAATCGCCGAAGGTCTCGCGCATCTGGCCGAACAACCAGCCGGTGAAGGCCCGCGACCGTCCCAGCTGATTTTCGTAGATGCGGCTCTGGCTTTCGTGGACCCCCATTGACACCCCTTCGGCCAGCGGGGTGAACCGATAGGCGGGGTCGATCCCCTGTTCGTAACAGGCGTGCCCGACCTCGTGGATCGTGGAATAGAAGCAGTTGAAGGGATCGGTTTCGTTCACCCGCGTGGTAATCCGCACGTCGGCGCCCGAACCAGACGAGAACGGATGCACGGCCAGATCGACGCGCCCATGGTTCATGTCATAGCCAAACGTCTGCGCCAGTTTTGTCGACAACGCCAATTGCCCGTCGCGCCCGAAGGTCCCCGCCAAACGCGGTGCGGCGCGGTTCGATCCGAGGATCCGTTCGCGCAAGGCGACAAGACGCGGGCGCATCCGGTCGAACATCGCGCCGATTTCAGCCGCTGTCGCACCCGGTTCGTAATCGCCCAGCAAGGCGTCATAGGCCGATCCATCGGTCGCGATCGCCGCGGCCTCTTGTCGGCGCAGATCGATGACTCGGGCCAGTGTCGGCAGGAAATGCGCGACATCTTCGCGCGCGCGGGCCTCGGCCCAGATGCCTTGGGCCGCCGATGTCACGCGGGCGATTTCGGCGGCCAGATCGGCAGGGACGCGCGTGTTGCGGGCGTGGTTGCGCCGCACATGCCGCAGGATCGCCTCGCCCTTGGCGTCGGGGGCCACGGCCTCGGCCAGCCACTCGGCCAGCCGCGGGTCGGTGCGGTGCGCGTGCAGCACCCCCTCAAGCGCCGCGCTTTCCTCGGCGCGCTGATCGGCGGCGCCGCGCGGCATCATGGTTTCCTGGTCCCAGCCCAGCCGACCCATAACCTGCGACAGCGCCCAGATGGTTTTCTCGTGCGCGACGATCTTGTCGAATGCAGTCATGCTGCCCCCCGGATGGTTCCGCCCAGCGGATGCAGGGCAAAGTGACGGGCGCGAATGATCAGCACCCAAAGAAGAACAGCGACGATCTGGTGCGAGATCCCCAGCAACAGCAGCGCCCCGTTCATCACGGTGATGATCCCCAACAGGATCTGCGCCGCCAGCGCCCCCAGCACAAGGTGATAGGCGCGCCGCGTGACCGCATAGGCGCTGCGACGGCCGCGCAGCCAGACAACCACGCCGAAAGCCGCCAGACCATAACCCGCGACACGGTGAATGAACTGCACCGTGCCGTCGTTTTCAAAGAAGTTCCGCCAGATCGGTTCCAGTTCGAACATGGCAGGGGGGAAGATCGCGCCCCCCATCAGCGGCCAATCCGTATAGCCACGCCCGGCATCGATCCCGGCGACCAGTGCCCCAAGAAGGATCTGCAAAAAGGCGAAGTGCATCAACCCGGTTGTCATCGAGTAGAGCCGCGCCTCGCGATTGCGTCGCGCCTGCAGCAAGTCGGCATCGCGCCGCCCCAGCAGAAAAGCGTAATGCGCCAGCAACCCGAGGATCACGAAGGCAAGGCCAAGATGCGTCGCCAACCGATACGAGGCGACCGCGACCATCCCCTCTTGCAGGCCGGAATGCACCATCCACCAGCCGATCGCGCCCTGCACGCCGCCCAGCAGGCCGGGCAGCAACAAACGGCCCGTCCAGCCCGACGGGATCTGACGGCGCAGCCAGAAATACGCAAACCCCAGCGCCCAGACGAGGCCGATCATCCGCCCCAACTGACGATGGCCCCATTCCCAGAAATAGATGAACTTGAACTCGGACAGCGTCATGCCTTCGTTCAGCAGGCGATACTGGTCGATCTGGCGATAGCGGTCGAATTCGGCCTGCCAAGCCGCTTCGTTCATGGGCGGAATCGCCCCGGTGATCGGCCGCCATTCGGTGATCGACAGGCCCGAGTCTGTCAGCCGGGTCAGACCGCCGACGGCGATCATGGCAACCACCATCGCGAACAAAACCCAGAGCCAGGCGCGGATCGCCTTGCGCGCGGTCGGCGCTTCGATGGCGGTTCGGGCGGCGGGCGCCGCGGTGGCGTTCGAGGCGTCTTCGAAGATCTTGCGTTGGGACATGCGTTCCTCCAGTCGCTGCGAAGCTAGTCCGCAACCTGCGGGCCTTCAAGGCGCCAGCGTTCAGCCGCGCCGCACCAATTGCCGCAGGATCCCGTGCAGGGTTTGCACCTCGGATCGGGTCATCCCCCAGCGGCTGAGCATGTTGCGCAGATTCAGCTTCATCCCCGGTGCTTTCTCAGGCGGAAAAAAGAACCCGGCGGCGTCCAGACGTTCCTCGAGATGATCGCCCAGCTTCTGCACCTCGATCCCCGTCGCAAGGTCGGTTCCCGCCAGTTCCAGCCGCGCACCCGGCGCGTCCGTGCCGCCGCGCGCCCATTCATAGGCCGTCAGCAGCACGCATTGTGCGAGGTTCAGCGAATAGAAGGCCGGATTGACGGGCACGGTGATGATGGCATTGGCCAGCGCGACATCCTCGTTTTCCAGCCCCGCGCGTTCTGGGCCAAACAGCACCGCCACGCGTTTGCCCGCCGCGATCAGACCGCGCGCTTCGGCCATGGCGGTTTCGGGGGTCAGCACCGGCTTCACGATCCCGCGCATCCGCGCCGTGGTGGCATAGACATAGTCGCAATCGGCCACCGCCGCCGCCACATCAGGAAAGACCCCGGCATGATCCAAAACAGCCGAGGCGCCCGATGCCATCGCCACTGCCGCCGGATTCGGCCAACCATCGCGCGGCGCGACGATGCGCATGTGTTCAAGGCCGAAATTCAACATCGCGCGCGCCGAAGCGCCGATATTCTCGCCCATCTGCGGGCGGGTCAGAACGACAAGCGGGGCCGAGCCCAATTCGGAAGACAAGGGACGCATTTTCATGCCTTGCCGATACAGGGGCAACCGATTGCGCGCAAGGCTTGCGGCGCGGTCACGCCACCTGCCCGGCCGCCCAGCCCGACGACCACGCCCATTGGAAATTGTAACCGCCCAGCCAGCCGGTGACATCGACCACCTCGCCCACGAAGAACAGGCCCGGCACGCCGCGTGCCTCCATCGTTCGCGCGTCCAGACCGCGGGTGTCGACACCGCCCAGCGTCACTTCGGCGGTGCGATAGCCTTCGGACCCGACCGGCTTGACCTGCCAGCGATGCACTGCCGACGCCAAACCCGCCAGACCCGATTTCGTCAGATCGGCCGCGCGGCCGGATATCCCGGCCCGGGTGAGCACGGCACGCGCCAGCCTGTCAGGAAGCCGCACCAGCGAAGCCACCTCACGACCGCCCGAACCAATCCGGTCCTGCGCGATTTCGGCGGCCACGTCACGCCCGGCGGCCAGATCGATGACCAAACCGTCCCCTTCGCGCCAATAGTTCGAGATCTGAAGGATCGACGGCCCCGACAACCCCCGATGGGTGAAGAGCAATCCCTCGTCGAATCGGTTTTTCTGCCCGTCGACCCCGACCGAAGCCTGCACCGCGATCCCCGCAAGATCGCGCGTTTGCGCCAGCATGTCCTCGCCGAAGGTCAGTGGCACCAGCCCCGGCCTCGTGTCGACAAGGTCCAGCCCGAAATCACGCGCGATCTCGTAACCGATCCCGGTGGCGCCCATCTTGGGAATGGATTTCCCGCCCGTCGCCACCACGACCGACGCCGCGCGGAACGGCCCGGCGCTGGTTTCGACAATGAACCCCGGCAGCACCTTGTGAACACCGACCCCCAGACGGACAACGCCGCCCGCCGCATGCAGATCGCGCGTCAGCATGTCGACGATTTGCCGCGAAGACCCGTCGCAGAACAGCTGTCCCAGCGTCTTTTCATGCCAGGCGATGCCGGCGGCATTCACCCGTGCGATGAAGTCGTGCTGCGTGAACCGCCGCAGGGCCGACAGCGCGAATCGCGGGTTGCTGGACAGGAACCGTTCGGGCGCGATCGACAGATTGGTAAAGTTGCAGCGCCCGCCGCCCGAGATCCGGATCTTTTCCCCGGGTGCCTTCGCGTGATCCAGAACGACGACCGAACGCCCGCGCCGCGCGGCTTCGATGGCGCACATCAGGCCGGCAGCCCCTGCCCCGAGGACGATGACATCCGTGCTGGACACCGGTTTCTCCTGTTCAACCGCCCTTGGTTTAGCCCCGCAACGCCGATCCTGCCAGCCCAAGAAAAGGCGAAAAATTTTCGCCAGCCCCCCCT
Organism: Paracoccaceae bacterium; assembly: GCA_041397065.1. GTDB lineage: Bacteria > Pseudomonadota > Alphaproteobacteria > Rhodobacterales > Rhodobacteraceae > Pararhodobacter. Next base: position 7,263 of record JAWKXG010000023.1, read on the forward strand.
TGCAGTGGCCGAACCGGTTGGATAAACACCCCCTCAGTTGGGGCGTGGCCAAGTGGTAAGGCATCGGTTTTTGGTACCGTGTACCGTAGGTTCGAATCCTACCGCCCCAGCCATCTTCTTGTCAGATGAAGACAAAACGCCCGGGTCACGCTGGATTATTCCGTGATTCCCGGGGCTTGCGCGTTTGCGATGGATCACCATTCCAAGGCGCGCCTCCGCATCCCTTCCACGATATCGTCGCGACACTTCGAAGGCTGACGTTTTTGCTTGCGTCGCCGGTGGCTTCGGGTTTCCTCGGGCCGATGCCCTGAGTTGCTAGGCTTGTCCCCGATGTCGATCCCCCTGCAAACGCCGCCGATGACTGCTTCGGTCAATATCTGGCGGCCCGTCGTCACACTGGGGATCACCCAGATTGTCGGGTTCGGGACGCTGTATTACGCGTTCGGTGTGCTGGTCGCACCGCTGAGCGCGTCCTTGGCGATCAGCACGACGCAGGCCTATGGCGCCCTGTCCGTTGCCCTGCTGATGGGCAGCCTGCTGGCGCGGCGCTTCGGGCGGCTGGTCGACAGGCACGGCGCGGGTCGCATGATGGCGCTGGGGTCGGCCGGATGCGCGCTGGCCTTTGTCGCGATGGCATTCGTGCAAAATCTCTGGACGCTGGGCCTTGCGCTGATCGTGCTGGAAATCCTTGCGCCGCTGGTTTTGTATGACGCCGCCTTTGCCGGTGTCGCGCAGGCGGTCGGAGAACGACGCGCGCGCCGCGCGATCACCCAGATGACCTTGTTGGGCGGCTTTGCCTCGACCGTTTTCTGGCCACTGACGGCGGGGCTGCTGGAATTCCTCGACTGGCGCGGGGTCTTGCTGGTTTTTGCCGGCTTGCACCTTGGCCTGTGCCTGCCCCTGCACCTGAGCCTCCCTCGCAGCCGACAGGATCGTGCCGCGCCCGAATCCGCGGCCCCTGCTTTTCCCCCTGTGCCCCCGCTTCAGGCGCGTCGCGCGATGGTCTTCCTTGCCACAGGGTTCTCGTTGTCGTGGGCCGTGATGGCCGCGTTTTCCGCGCAATGGGTGCCCGTCATGGCCGCACTGGGCGTCAGCCAAGCCGCCGCCGTCACCGCCGGGGCCCTGATGGGGCCGGCGCAAGTTGGTGCGCGCTTGCTCGAGATGACCTTCGCGACCCGGCGCCACCCGATGGAGACAGCCTTGTTCGCCATGATCTGCCTTGTGGTGGCCGTGGCGATCCTGATCTTCGTGCCGGTGGGCGCTGTCAGCCTTGCAGCCTTTGCGATCCTGTTCGGCATCGGGCAAGGGCTGGCGACGATGGTCCGGGGCACAGTGCCGCTGGCGCTTTTTGGGATCGACGGCTATGCCGAACGCCTCGGGCATCTTGCGGCACTGCGGATGGTGATCGCGGCGCTGGTTCCCTTTGCGATGGCATGGTCGATTGCCAGCCTTGGCATCTTCACATCGCTGGCCATCATCGGTGTGTTGTCGCTGGCCTCATGGGCCGCGCTCGTCGTCGTGCCCCGGCCAAAGGGATAGTTGCGCGGTGTCATCGCGGCTGGGGGGCGCTGCGTCGCCAAGATGCGACAGCGTCACCCCCAGCAGCCGGATCCCCAGCCCTACCGGGAAAAGCGGCGCCAGCAAGGCCAAGGCCAGTTCCACGCAGGCCTCGCCCGAGGCGATGGGAACGGCCAATGTCCGGCTGCGCGTTACCTGCCGGAAATCGGAAAAGCGCACTTTCAATGTCAGTGACCGCGCATGCAGGCCCTTTGACGCGCTTGCCTCAAAGACCTTGGTCGCAAGGATGCGCACCTCGGCCGCGGCAGCGGCGAACTCGTGCAGATCGGTGGCAAAGGTATCCTCGCTGCCCAGCGACTTGCGCTGGCGGTTGGGCTGAACGGGCCGGTCGTCGATCCCGCGCGAGATGCGGTAATACCATGCGCCGGCCTTGCCGAAATGATCGGCCAGAAAGGCCCTGTCGCGCCCCCGCAGATCCGCGCCCGTCACGATCCCAAGCGACTCCATTCGGGCAGCCGTGGCTGGCCCGACCCCATGGAATTTGCGCACGGGCAAACCGGCGACGAATGCGGGACCCCGCGCGGGCGGGATGACGGCCTGACCATTGGGCTTGTTCAGATCGCTGGCGATCTTGGCAAGGAACTTGCAATAGGAAATCCCGGCCGAGGCATTCAGCCCTGTCTCTTCCTTGATCTGCGCGCGGATCAAGCGCGCCAGATCGGTCGCCAGCGCGATCCCCTGCTTGTTCTCGGTGACGTCCAGATATGCCTCGTCCAGCGACAAGGGTTCGATCAGGTCGGTGTGGCGGGCGAAGATGTCGCGGATCTGGTTCGACACCGCGCGATACAGGTCGAATCTGGGCCGCACGAAGACCAGCTCCGGGCAGCGGCGGCGCGCCGAAACCGATGGCATCGCCGAACGCACGCCGAAAGCGCGCGCCTCATAGCTGGCGGCAGCCACAACTCCGCGCGGCCCGTCGCCACCGACGGCAAGCGGCTTGCCCCGCAGATCGGGGTTTTCGCGTTGCTCGACAGAGGCATAGAAAGCGTCCATGTCTATATGGATGATCTTGCGCCTCTGGGCCTCTGGGTCGAATTCAAGCCCGGTCATCGCGTCGACGGTCCTCCGGCGGGCACCCTAGCAAACCTGCACGCTGCGATAAATGGCCGCAACGCTGGCGCCTATGTCGGTGTTAACGCCCACATGGCCGCCATCGTTGTTGACGGAACGCACCCGCCCATGCATCTCTCTCGAAGCACTTAGGGAGAGCAGGATATGGGCTGGAAAACACTGGATGACATGGCGTTCGCGGGCAAGGTCGCCTTGGTTCGTGTGGACATCAACGTCCCCATCGAAAACGGGACCGTCAGCGATGCAACCCGCATCGAAGCCATTCTGCCGACCCTTCGTGACATCACCGCCGCCGGCGGCAAGGCCGTGCTGCTGGCGCATTTCGGCCGGCCCAAGGGCAAGGTCGTGGCCGAGATGTCGCTGCGCCATGTCTTGCCGGCGCTGTCCGCCGCCTTTGGCCGCCCGGTGGCCTTCGCGGACGATTGCATCGGCGGCGTTGCCAAGTCGGCGGTCGAGTCGATGCAGGATGGCGAGGTGCTGCTGCTGGAGAACACCCGTTTCCACGCGGGCGAGGAAAAGAACGATCCCGAGCTGGCCGCGGCGATGGCCGCGCTCGGGGATGTCTATGTCAATGACGCGTTTTCCGCCGCCCATCGCGCGCATGCCTCGACCGAAGGGATCGCCCATCTGCTGCCCGCCTGCGCGGGCCGTCTGATGGAGGCCGAGCTCAAGGCACTGGAAGCCGCCCTTGGCGCCCCGCAGCGCCCGGTCGTTGCCGTTGTCGGCGGCGCGAAAGTGTCGACCAAGCTGGATCTTCTGGGCAACCTCGTGCGCAAGGTCGACGATCTGGTGATCGGCGGCGGTATGGCGAACACCTTCCTTGCAGCCCAAGGTCACCCGGTGGGCAAGTCGCTGTGCGAGCACGATCTTGCCGACACGGCACGCGAGATCCTGAGCAAGGCCGAGGATGCCGGATGCCGGATCCATCTGCCCATCGATCAGGTCGTCGCCCGCGAGTTCAAGGCCAACGCCGCGCACGAAATCGTCGCGACATGCCCCGATGACGCGATGATCCTCGACGCCGGGCCTGCGACGGTGGCGCATCTGGTGAAGGTCTTCGAAGGCGCGAAGACCCTGATCTGGAACGGCCCGCTCGGCGCTTTCGAACTGGAACCCTTCGACGCCGCGACCAATGCTGCCGCGCGCACGGCGGCACGCCTGTCGAAAGAAGGCGCGCTGGTCTCGGTGGCGGGCGGGGGCGATACTGTCGCCGCCCTCAACCGTGCCGGTGCCGCCGCTGATTTCTCGTATATTTCCACCGCCGGCGGCGCATTCCTCGAATGGATGGAAGGCAAGGTTCTGCCCGGTGTCGCGGCGCTTGAAGGATGAGCAATCCCTTCGACCCCAAGGGGCTCGTGCGTGAATCGTATCGCATCGAGGGCATCACCGCCGGTGAGTGCCGGTCGATCTTCATCGACTGGGCCCTCAGCCTGCCTTTGGGCACCGATCAGGCGACGGCGGCGGCGGAACTGCTGACCCCTGACCGCCCTATCGACCACCCGATGACTGCCCTCCTGCGCGAAGCCGTCGATGCATCGGCCCAAAAGCTGGGTCGGCGCGGCGGGCGCGCCGGGCGGTTCTCAGGGGCTGGACAGTCGGGCACCGACGCCTAGGTTCCGGGGACCAAGCCACGAGGTCCGCGAATGTCCACGAAATTCACACTCCTGTTGGCACTCGCGGTTGCGGCGACCGTCGCGGGTTGCTCGAAGCTCCTCGACTCGCGGGTGGACCGGCGCGAGGCCGACTGGATGGAACTCTATCCACCCGTGGGCACGTTGGTGCCGTTCGAAGGGCACAGCGTCCACGTTCTGGTCGAGGGGCAACCGCGCGGCAGCGCGCCGGACGTGGTGTTAATCCACGGCGCGAACGGCAACTTGCGCGACTTTACCTTTGACATGGTCGGCAGGCTTCAGGGCCGGTATCGGGTGATCGCCGTCGATCGCCCGGGCCTTGGCTGGACCGACAGCTGGGGCGAGGCTGACAGCGACCCGCGCGAACAGGCCCGCATCCTGCGCGGCGCTCTGGCATCTGTCGGCGTGCGCCGCCCCATCGTCGTCGGTCATTCCTATGGCGCGTCAGTGGCGATGGCCTGGGCGCTGCAAGCCCCGGATCAGACAGCCGGGGTCGTTCTGATTGCCGGTGCGACGCATCCATGGGAAGGCGGGCTTGGCCTGTGGTATCGGATCAACGAAACCCCGGTCGCGACCCCGGCGCGCACTCTGGTCGCGGCGTTCGCGTCGCAATCGGCCATCGAATCGGCACTCGAGTCGGTCTTTGCCCCTGATCCGGTTCCCGCTGGGTATCCGGAACACTTCGGCACAGGGCTTTCGCTGCGCCGTGAATCGCAGGCCAACAACACCCGGCAGGTAAACGCCCTGTTAGCCAACCTGACCGAGATGCAGCCGGAGTATGCAACCCTCACGGTGCCGATCGAATTGCTGCACGGAACCGCGGACACGACCGTCGGGCTGGAAATCCACAGCCGCCGCATGGCGGCAGAAGTTGCAAGCGCCCATCTGACCGAAATCGAGGGCGCAGGCCACATGCCCCACCACAGCCACCCGGACGAAGTCGTTGCCGCCATCGACCGCATTCGCGCACGCTCAGAACGCTGATACCCCGTCATAGACCAGCTTGATCCCGATGATCAGCATCATCGCATAGCTGAACGGATAGAAGACTGCCGCCGATAACCGGCGCACGATCATGGCGCCCAGTTGAACGGCCACCAAGGCAACCGGTGCCATCAAGGCGGCCGAAACCAGCGTGCGGGTCTCGAACATCCCCAGCCCGGCATAAGGCACCGTCTTGATCGCGTTGATGACCGCGAAGAACACGACATTGGTGCCGGTGTATACTTTCGGATCCAGCCTTTTCGGCAGCACCTGCGCCTGAAACGGCGGCCCGCCTGCATGCGCGACAAACGAGGTGAAGCCGGCAATCGTTCCCCAGAACCAGCTTGTCCCCGCGCGATACCGCGGCGCGCCCCCCAGATACCGCCCGAACAGCCCGCGCGCCGCGAAAGTGACGGCGATTACCCCGAGAATCAGCCGCACTGCCGCATCGGGCGTGTGTGTTGATGCCAGCCACCCGATCGCGATCCCCGCGATAGCCCAAGGGATCATCACGCGCAGCACCTCGGTGTCACGATAGTGGCGCCAGATCCACAGGCTGCGCGCGTCCATGATCAGCAGGATCGGCAACATCAGCGCCGCCGCCAGCAGGGGCGACATCGCCAAGGTCAGCACCGGCACGCCCATCATGGAAAACGCCCCGCCAAGCCCGCCTTTCGACAGGCCGACCATCGCCACCGCCAACACCGCCAGCGCAAACACGGGCAGCGAGGAAAACAGCGAATGGGCCCCCAGCCAGTCGATCACCGATCAGCCGCCGGTGTGGCTCATGTGGCGGCTCATCTGGCCGCGCACGCTCTGTCGCGAATAATCGAAGTCATGGCCCTTGGGCTTGCGCGCGATTGCATCGCGGATCGCCCCGATCAGCACGGCATCATCCGCACTGGCCCGCAAAGGCGCGCGCAGATCGGCCATGTCTTCCTGCCCAAGGCACATGAACAGCTCGCCCGTGCAGGTCAGACGCACGCGATTGCAGCTTTCGCAGAAGTTATGCGTCAACGGGGTTATGAAACCAACCTTCTGCCCGCTTTCCCGCAGACGCACATATCGCGCGGGCCCGCCCGTGCGTTCGGCAAGGTCATCCAGCGTGAATCGCTCGGCCAGCCGCGCCCGCACGTCCGATAGGGGCCAATACTGATCCAGCCGCGCTTCCTCGCTCATGTCGCCCATGGGCATGACCTCGATGAAGGTCAGGTCGTGATCCTCACGCGCGCACCAATCGACGATAGGGAAAAGCTCGTCCTCGTTGAACCCTTTGAGCGCCACGACGTTGATCTTGACGCGCATCCCGGTTGCTTTCGCCGCCTCGATCCCCCGCAAAACTTGCGGCAAGCGCCCCCACCGCGTGATCTTGGCGAACTTGTCGTCGTCCAGCGTATCAAGCGAGACATTGATTCGGCGCACACCCGTTGCCGCCAGATCCGGCGCGAATTTCGCCAGCTGGCTGCCGTTGGTCGTCAGCGTCAGTTCCTTCAGCGCGCCCGTATCCAGGTGGCGCTGCATCGCCCCGAAAAACTGCATGATCCCTTTGCGAACAAGGGGTTCACCGCCGGTGATGCGCAGCTTCTCGACCCCCAGCGACACGAAGGCGCTGCACAGGCGATCCAGTTCTTCCAGCGTCAGCAACTCTTTCTTCGGCAGAAAGGTCATATGCTCGGCCATGCAATAGGTGCAGCGGAAATCGCACCGGTCCGTCACCGAGACGCGCAGATACTGGATCGCACGGGCAAAAGGATCGATCAGCGGGGGATAATGGGTCATGGCGCCTCCTTGCCCGGCAAGCTAGTGCCCGACCCGCCCTTCGGCAAGCGCTGTTCAGACCTTCCCCGCTTGTGCCACGCCCGGGCGCACCGTAACCTTTGGGCATGAGACTCGCTGCCGCCCTGCCCTTTGCCCTTTTCTTGTCCGCCTGCACCTTGGCTGGCCGGCCGCCCGTGCCCGTCGATCCCGGCCCCGTCGTCGAAGCGCAGACACCCGACGCCCAGCAGATCCGCCCGCTTCGGCGGCCCGACATCAGCACCCGCACGCCCGACGCGCCGGAACCCACCCCGCGATCGGGCGCGACCACGCTGGCCGGGCTGGGCGATCCGACCCAGCCGGGATTGTGGCTGCGCACCGGACTGGTCAGCGCGGTTCAGGCGGGGCGCGTGACCACCGAAACAGGACGAACCCTGGATATGGAATTGCGCCCCTCGGGCGGTGATCCGGGATCCGGCAGCCAGATATCGCTGGCAGCGATGCAGGCCTTGGGCCTGCCGCTTGCCGCCCTCGCGTCCTTGCGGGTTGACCCGCTGTAAACGCCTGACATTCACCGCCAGACATTCCGCCCCGCACCCTTGGCCCTGTTGCGCAAGGGCCGCGGCCGCGCGACGCCTTGCATGGGCCACCCCCGCAGTCTATCAGGCCGCTATCTTTGCGCAGATGAGGTCCGCCATGATCCCCCGCTACTCCCGCCCCGAAATGGTCGCCATCTGGTCGCCGGAAACCAAGTTCAGGATCTGGTTCGAGATCGAGGCCCATGCCTGCGACGCCATGGCCGATCTGGGCGTGATCCCGCGCGAGAACGCCGAAGCGGTGTGGAAAGCCAAGGATGTCGAATTTGATGTCGCCCGCATCGACGAAATCGAAGCTGTCACCAAGCATGACGTCATCGCCTTCCTCACCCACTTGGCCGAACATGTCGGCTCCGAAGAGGCCCGCTTCGTTCATCAGGGCATGACCTCGTCGGACGTGCTCGACACCTGCCTGAACGTGCAACTGGTGCGCGCCGCCGATATCCTGCTGGCCGATCTCGACAAGGTGCTGGCGGCGCTGAAAAAGCGCGCCTTCGAGCACAAGAACACCGTCCGCGTAGGCCGCAGCCATGGCATCCACGCCGAACCCACGACCATGGGCCTGACCTTCGCGCGCTTCTACGCCGAGATGGAGCGCAACAAGGCCCGCCTGCTCGCCGCGCGCGACGAGGTCGCCACCGGCGCCATCTCGGGCGCCGTCGGCACCTTCGCCAACATAGACCCCGCCGTCGAAGAGCACGTCTGCGCCAAGCTGGGCCTCAAGCCCGAGCCGATCAGCACCCAGGTCATCCCCCGCGACCGTCACGCGATGTATTTCGCAACGCTGGGCGTGATCGCCTCGTCGATTGAAAACATCGCCATCGAAATCCGCCACATGCAGCGCACCGAAGTGCTGGAAGGTGCCGAATTCTTCTCGATGGGCCAAAAGGGCTCGTCGGCGATGCCGCACAAGAAGAACCCGGTGCTGACAGAAAACCTCACCGGCCTCGCCCGGCTGGTGCGCATGACCGTGATCCCGGCGATGGAAAACGTGGCCCTTTGGCACGAACGCGATATCTCGCATTCTTCCGTGGAACGCGGCATCGGCCCGGATGCCACCGTCACCCTCGATTTCGCGCTGAACCGCCTGGCGGGGGTCGTCGACAAGATGCTGATCTTCCCGCAGAACATGCTCGACAACATGAACAAGTTCCCCGGTCTGGTTATGTCGCAGCGCGTGTTGCTTGCCCTGACCCAGGCCGGCGTCTCGCGTGAGGATGCCTATTCGATGGTCCAGCGCAACGCGCTGAAAGTCTGGGAGGAACGCCTCGACTTCCAGACCCTGCTGCTCAACGACCCCGAGGTCGTCGCGGCCCTGGGCGAAGATGGCATCCGCTCGAAATTCGACATGGACTACCACACCAAGCACGTCGACACGATCTTCCGCCGCGTCTTCGGCGAGGCGTGACGCCCCTCTTTCATCTTGTCGAAAATACTCACGGGGATTGCAAAGGGGGCCGTGGCCCCCTTTGTCGGGGCAGCGCGAGGGGCGAGAAGCCCCTCGCCCCTCACTCGGCCCAATCGGGCTTGCGCTTCTCGATAAAGGCGGTGATCCCCTCATCCGTATCGCGCAGCAACATGTTCTCGGCCATCACCGCGCCGGTATATTCATAGGCCTGCGCCAGCGGCATACCCATCTGCTCGTAAAACGCGCGCTTGCCGATCCGCACCGCGGCCCCCAGTTTCCCGGCCACGGTTTGTGCCAGCCGCATCGTTTCGGCCTCCAGCATGTCCGGCGGCGCGATCCGGTTGATCAGCCCCACCTCCAGCGCGCGGTCGGCATGGATGAATTCACCCGTCGTCAGCATCTCGAACGCCTGCTTGCGCGGCAGATTGCGCGTCAGCGCGACCATGGGCGTCGAACAGAACAGCCCGATATTCACCCCGTTCACCCCGAAGCGCGCGTCCGCAGCCGCGACAGCCATGTCGCAACTTGCCACCAACTGGCACCCGGCTGCCGTGGCGATGCCATGCACCTGCGCAATCACCGGCTGGGGCATCGCAGGGATCATCTGCATCACCTCGCCGCAGCGACCGAAAAGATCGGCGAAATAGGCCGCGCCCTTGTCCGCGGCCGCCCGCCCGGCCTGCATTTCCTTCAGGTCATGGCCCGCGCAAAACACCTTGCCCGCACCGCGGATCACCACCACCCGCACCGACGCATCCTCCGCCAGCGCCGCCAGCCGAGTCTTCATCGCCGCCAGCATCGCATCCGACAACGCATTCAGCGCCGCCGGACGGTTCATCGTCACAACCGCCACTTTTTCCGTAACGTCACACAGGACGAGATCGTCTGTCATCTTGCTCTCCTCATGGCATTGCCTGCACCTTATCCCGTGACCGCGACGGAGAAAAGAATGCCGATCCTCATGACCGCCGGCGATCTGAACGCCTTTCTTGCCCGCGAGTTTCCGCAGGCCGCCACCGAGTATCACGTCGAAACGGTTGCCGAGGACGAAGTCGCCGTGCGCCTGAAGGTCACCGACAAGCATCTGCGCCCGGGGGGAACGATCAGCGGCCCCTCGATGTTCGGACTGGCCGACCTCGCGATGTATGCGATCGTGCTGTCGCGCATCGGGCCCGTCGCGCTGACGGTGACGACGAATTGCTCTATCGACTTCATGCGCAAGCCCGAGGCCGGGCGCGACCTGATCGGCACGGCGCGTCTGCTGAAACTGGGCAAGTTACTGGCCGTTGGCGACGTCCTGCTGCGCTCGGAAGGGGCGCAAGAGATCGTCGCGAGGGCCAGCCTGACCTACGCCATTCCGCCAAAGGGCTAGACGGCGGCTTTCTCGGCCAGATCGCGCGCGATGGCGAAGGCCCCGCGCAAACGATCCTTTTCCGTCGCCCAATCCTGTGCCAGCACGATCTTGTTATCGCGGATCTTGGCCGCTGGCTGGGCATGAAGAAACTCGACCAAGCCTTTGGGATTGGGGTATTTATCCATGTGAAACTGAACCGTGGCGCCCTTCGGCCCCGCGTCCAGCCGTGCGATATGCGCCCGTTTGCACATCGCCTTGATCCGAACAACGACCAGCAAGGTGTTGACCTCGCGCGGCAATTCCCCAAAACGGTCGATCAGTTCGGCGGCAAAGCCTTCGAACTCGACCTTCTTGTCCAGAGTCGCGAGGCGACGATACAGCCCCAGCCGGACGTCAAGGTCGGGCACATAGGCCTCTGGGATAAGGACCGGGACGCCAAGGTTGATCTGTGGCGCCCATTGCCCGTCGCTGATGTCCGCAAGATCGCCCGCGCGCAGCTTGCTGATCGTCTCTTCCAGCATTTGCTGATATAGTTCGTAGCCTACCTCGTTGATATGGCCCGATTGTTCCTCGCCAAGGATGTTGCCCGCACCGCGCAGGTCCATGTCTTGCGACGCGATGGTAAAGCCTGCGCCGAGGTTGTCGATCGACCCGAGAACCTTGAGGCGGCGCTGCGCCTGCGGGGTCAGCGGCAACCGGGGCTTGGTCGTGAGGAAGCAATAGGCGCGCGTCTTCGACCGGCCCACCCGCCCGCGGATCTGGTAAAGCTGCGCCAGCCCGAACATGTCAGCGCGATGCACGATCATGGTGTTCGCGCGCGGGATATCCAGACCGGATTCGATGATCGTCGTCGCGAGCAGCACATCATATTTGCCGTCATAGAAGGCGTTCATCCGGTCATCCAGATCGCCCGCCGCCAGTTGGCCATGCGCGACCAGAACAGAAACCTCGGGCACCTGCTCGCGCAGGAACTCCTCCATCTCGGGCAGGTCGGAAACGCGGGGCACCACAAAGAACGACTGCCCGCCGCGATAATGCTCGCGCAGCAGCGCCTCGCGGAGGGTCACGGTGTCGAACTCGCTGACATAAGTCCGGATCGCCAGACGGTCGACCGGTGGAGTAGAGATCAACGACAGGTCCCGCACCCCGGTCAGCGACAATTGCAGCGTGCGCGGGATCGGCGTCGCGGTCATCGTCAGCACATGCACATCGCTGCGCAGTTCCTTCAGGCGTTCCTTGTGCTGAACCCCGAAATGCTGCTCCTCATCGATGATCAGCAGGCCCAGATTGGCGAACTTGATCCCCTTGGCCAACAGTGCATGCGTGCCGACGACGATATCGACCGTGCCATTGGCGAGCCCTTCCCGCGTCGCTGCGGCGTCCTTGGCGGACACGAAACGCGACAATTGGCGCACGACCAACGGAAAGCCCCGGAACCGTTCCGAGAACCCCAGATGGTGTTGCCGGGCCAACAATGTCGTCGGGGCGATGATTGCCACCTGAAGCCCCGACATCGCCGCGATGAACGCGGCGCGCATGGCAACCTCGGTCTTGCCGAAACCGACATCGCCTACAACCAGACGGTCCATCGGCCGTCCGCGGTCGAAATCGTCGACCACGTCCTGAATCGCCCGCAACTGGTCCTCGGTCTCCGCATACGGAAAACGGGCGCAGAACGCGTCCCAGACGCCTTCGGGCGGGGTCACCACCGGCGCCTTGCGCAACTCGCGTTCGGCCGCGATCCGGATCAGCTTGTCCGCCATCTCGCGGATGCGCTGTTTCAGTCGTGCTTTCTTGGCTTGCCAAGCGCCGCCGCCCAGCTTGTCCAGAAGCCCCTCCTCATGGCCATAGCGGCTGAGGAGTTCGATATTCTCGACCGGCAGATAGAGCTTGTCGCCCCCAGCATATTCCAATGCGAGGCATTCGTGCGGCGCGCCGGCCGCGGTGATCGTCTCCAACCCCAGATAGCGGCCAACGCCGTGATCGACATGCACGACCAGATCGCCGGCACTCAGGCTCTGGGCTTCGGTCAGGACATTCTCGGCCTTACGCTTGCGCGTGGCGCGGATCAGGCGGTCGCCCAGAACATCCTGCTCCGAAATGACGACCATGTCGGGCGTCACAAAGCCGCTTTCGAGCGGCCAGACAGCCAGATAAACGCCTTTCTTGTCAGCAACTTGCCGGACATCCTTGATCAAGGAAGATCGCGGCAGTCCATGTTCAGCCAGCAAGCCCTGCAACCGTTCGCGGGCACCTTCCGACCAGGACGCGATGACGACGGGCAAGCGCGCCGACAAAGTATCAAGATGAGTGCGCAATGCATTGAAGATGTTTACATTCTCTTGCTGGCGTTCCAGCGAGAAGTTGCGCCCGACGCGGCCTTGCGCGTCCATACAGCCGGGCCCCGGCGGCTGCGGCAAGGCCGACAGCGCGATCACCCGGCGTTCGGCCAAGACCAGTTGCCACGACGCGTCATCAAGATAGAGGGTTGCCGGCGCAGCGGGCTTGTAGACCGTGTCCGCCCGGCCCTTCATTGCCAAGGCCTCGCGCCGGGCGTCATATTGATCCGCCAGCGATTCCAGCCGCGAGTTTCGCGCTGCATCCAGTTGATCATCCAGCAGAATCGTCGCGTCTGGCAGGTAATCGAACACGGTATCAAGCTGCGCGTGGAAGAACCCCAGCCAGTGCTCCATCCCCTGATGCTTGCGGCCTGCGCTCACCGCCTCGTACAGGGGATCGTCGGTGCCTGCTGCGCCGAATTCGATCCGGTAGGATTGGCGGAACCGCGTGATCGACGCATCGTCGAGGATCACCTCGGAGGCGGGCGCAAGTTCCAACCGGTCGAGTTTGCCGGTGGTGCGCTGCGTCGTCGCGTCGAACCGGCGCAGACCATCCAACACGTCGCCAAACAGGTCCAGCCGCACCGGTTCGTCATCGCCGGGGGGGAAGATATCGATGATCCCGCCCCGCACGGCATAATCGCCCGGTTCGGTGACGGTGTGGGTCTGGGCATAGCCCATCCGTGCCAGATACTCGCGAAGCCGCCCTTCGTCGATGCGCCCGCCCACGGTCGCCGTGAAGGAGGATTGTGCCACGACAGACCGCGCGGGCACCTTTTGCATCGCCGCGTTCAGCGTCGTGAGCAGCACGAAGGGCCCCGGCACACCTTGCAGCAGCGCCGCCAGCGTCGCCATGCGCCGTGCCAGAATAGCGGCATTGGGTGACACGCGGTCATACGGCAGGCAGTCCCACGCCGGGAAGGTCAACACGGTTGCGTCGGGCGCGAAAAACGCGAGCGCTTGCCGCATCGCCTCGAGCCGCTTGTCGTCGCGCGCGACATGGATAACCGGCCGCTGCCGCTTTGCCAGTTCGCGCCGGAGCAATTCGGCGTCGAAGCCCTCGGGCGCCCCGCCAAGGAGAAGGCGTTCACCAGTCATCGCGTCTTCCGTCTTGTTTCAGCCACCCAAAGCCTGATGGCTGAGGTTGTGCAGCATGCCCCACATCGTGGTGACAAAGATCGCCAGCAAACCGATGGCCTGCACGGCAAGGCGGTGCCACATCAGTTTGCGCGCCAGCGTCGGCCCGTCATAGACGCCGTCAACGATCCGGTGCGTCAGGCGGATGCCGATGAACTGCGCGATGGTCAGCGGGACGAGCAGCAAGGCCAGCGCCTGTGCCAGTTCCGACCCATAGCCAAAGCCCAGCATCGCCAGCGTCGTCATGATCGCGAACCACAGCACCACAAGGATGATCCCTGAACGCCCCAGGATATACAGCCGCCTGCGCGCCTGCACATCCGCCAGCGTCAGCATGTCTTCCATGAAATCGCCGCCCCGCCGACGTGCGCGAAGGATCAGGTCGAAAGGAACACCGATGACGTAGTGCGTTGCCCTCGCCCAAGCAAAGACAAGGACCAACCAGAACCAAATATTTGAAAACGACCGAACATCGATCGTATCAAAAAGCGTCTGGTAGATTTCCACGGTGAACCTCGCAAACGGAATCCCCCCTGATTAGCCCCGAAGTTCTGCCAGGCCAAGCACCGATCACGTAATTTCTGCGCCTTCCGGCTTGAGAAGGCGCCGGGGTCATGGCAACACGTCCCCAGAACGAGGAGAACCGCCATGGCCACCCAGACCCCTGCCCCCTTTCCTGCCGCTCGCCTGCGTCGCCTGCGGCGCACGGCTGCCCTGCGCGATCTGGTGGCCGAAACAAGGTTGACGGCTGCCGAACTGATCTGGCCCGTGTTCATCCGCGAGGGCCACGGGGTCGAGGAGCCCATCGCCTCGATGCCCGGCGTGTCGCGCCTGTCGCTGGACGTGCTGCTGCGCAAGGCCGAAGAGGCCCATGCCGCCGGTGTCGGTGTGATCTGTCTGTTCCCTTATACCGACCAGTCGCTGCGCACCGAAGAATGCGCCGAGGCGTGGAACCCCGAAAACCTGACCAACCGCGCGATCCGCATGCTCAAGGCCGAATTGCCGACGCTGGCGGTCATGACCGACATTGCGCTGGACCCCTATAATGCCAATGGTCATGACGGCTTCGTCGTGAACGGCGAGATCATCAACGACGAAACCGTCGAGGCGCTGGTGAAAATGGCCCTCGCACAATGCGAGGCTGGCGCCGACATCCTCGGCCCGTCCGACATGATGGACGGCCGGATCGGTGCGATCCGCACCGCGACCGAGGCGGCGGGCTACAAGGACGTAGCGATCCTGTCCTATGCCGCCAAGTTTGCCAGCGCTTTCTATGGGCCGTTCCGTGATGCGGTCGGCGCCTCGGGGCGTTTGGTCGGCGATAAGAAGACCTATCAGATCAACCCCGGCAACAGGCTGGAAGCCCTGCGCTGCGTTGCGCGCGACCTTTCCGAGGGCGCCGATATGGTGATGGTGAAACCCGGCATGCCCTATCTGGACGTCTGCCGTGAGGTGAAGGACCAGTTCGGCGTGCCGACCTATGCCTATCAGGTGTCGGGCGAATACGCGATGCTGGCGGGAGCCATCGACCGCGGTTGGCTGGCAGGCGAATCCGTCATGCTGGAAAGCCTGCTGTCGTTCAAACGTGCGGGCTGCGACGGGATCCTGACCTATTTCGCCCCGGCGGCAGCGAAGGCGTTGAAGGGGTAAGCAACCTCTCGCGCATCGGCGTTGCGTGGCGCGTGACAAGCGGCGCGCGGCGTTCTATACAGAAATGACAGGCAATAGCGGCACGCGGGCACAAGACCCCGGCCCTGAGAGAGAGGCACAGCATGGATCAGATCCTGACTCGGCGGTCGCTGCTGATCGGCGGCATCGCAACCGGTTCCGTCGCTCTGGCGGGCTGCGGGAACCCGGTGGGGAATTTCAACGCGGAACGGCTGGATGCGCGGGTCGACGCGACGCGCGACTATCTGCGCCAGAACCACCCGGAACTGGGCAACCTTTTTGCCGACGCGCAAGGCATCCTCTATATGCCGTTGGTCAGCGAGGCCGGTCTGTTCATCGGCGGGGCCTATGGTCAAGGCGCGCTGCGCATCAACGACGCGACGGTCGATTACTATTCAGCGACGCGCGCCAGCGTCGGATTCCAGATCGGCGCGCAGCAGTATGCCCATGTGCTGTTCTTCATGACCCCGCAGGCCCTGGCCGATTTCCGTTCGGGCGAAGGCTGGGCCGCCAGCGCCGACCTGCGCTATGCCACCCCCAATCAGGGCGGTGCGGCGGGCGTCCAGACGACGACGATGTTCTCGCCGGTGATCGCGGTTGTGTTCGGGCAGGCGGGCCTTATCGCCGGGGCGTCGCTGGCCGGTGTGCGGTATCAGCGCATCATCCCCTGAGGGGCGTGACGGTCAATCGTGATTGCTGGCGCCGATCAGGCGCCGCAAGCCAAAGATCGCGCCGGCGGCGATTGCCGCCAGCGTGACGGGGGCCGACCATGCCAGCGTCGCGAAGGCGCTGACGCCCTGCCCCACGGAACACCCCAACGCAATCACGCCGCCGATCCCCATCAGCGCAGCGCCTCCAACCTGCCGGCCCAGTTCGCGCGGATCTTCGCAGGCTTCCCATCGGAACATCCCGCGCCACAGCGACCCCGCCAGCGCGCCGGCCATCACCCCGATCACCGCCCCGACCGAGAAATTGATCCCGCCCGCGGTCGAGGTCATCAGGAACAGGATGGTCCGCCCGACAGGCGCCGTGAAGGAAAGCCCTTCGACCTGAATGTCGCCCATGCTCTGCTGGTTCAGCCAATAGGTGCCGGCGAAGCTCAAGACGACGGCGAATCCCGCGACAACGCCCCACGCCAGTTCCGCGCGGTCTTCGCGCAAGGGCCGATACCGCAGCGCCCAGATCAGGAAAGCCAGCGCGATCACGCTGGCGGTCAGCAGGGGCGGAATGCCCACCGCGTGCGCCAAGAGGTCGGCCAGCCCCTGATCGCCCCCGCTGCCACCTTGCGGAAACAGCGTGACGCGCAGTGGGGCAATCGGGCCGGACAGCGTGACGAAGCCAAAGACCCCCATCACAACGACCACCACGAGGGACCGCAAGTCCCCGCCTCCAAACCGCACCAGCGCACCGAAACCGCAATTTCCGGCCAGCGCCATGCCATAGCCGAACACCAGCCCGCCAAAGATCGAGGCGATCGGGTTCCACGCGATGGAATGATAGAAGGTCTCGCTGACATCCAGCCATCCGGCGGCCTCGGTTGCGAATGTGCCGAAAATCGCCACCGCAAGCACGATCCCCCACAACCGAAGGCGCTTCTGGTCCTTGCCATAGACGGCCATTTCCAACGCGCCGAGCGTGCAGAAGTTCCCCAAACGCGCTGAAAGCCCCAACAACAGCCCCGCGACAAGGCCGACAAGTGCTGCCGTTGCTCCGAATGCCAGAGTGTCCATCGCGCGCCCCCCTCGCTTGCCACGCCTTGCCGCAGCCGATAGCGCTAAGGTCTGTCCGACGCCGCGAAAATGCAAGCCCCCGCACGCCCGTGTCCGGCGATTGCACCTTGAAAGCGTGCCACAGGGGAAATACCTTTCGGGGGCAGCGTTTTCTCCCACCGTTGCTCAGCATCATTCCTGACCACAGAATTCCTGAACATTGGGGGTTTCCATGAACGTTTCCCGACGCACTCTTCTTCTTGGCGGTGCCGCTGCACTGACCGTTTCCGGCCTGTCCACCCGCCGGGTTCTGGCCGAGGCCCGCATGTCCTTGGGCGGAATGCAGATCGACATCGTGTCGGACGGCCACCTGACTTTGCCGCGCGATTTCATCCTTGGCGGTCTGCCCGAGGCCGAGCTGGCGCCGATCCTTGCGCGTCACGCCATTGGCGATGGCCCCCTGATGCCCCCGTGCAACCTGACTCTGGTGCGCCACGACGACCGCGTGATCCTGTTCGATGTGGGTTCGGGCCCCGATTTCATGCCGACTGCGGGCATGCTGCCCGACACACTGGACGCGATGGGGATCAGCCCCGAAGATGTCACGCATCTGGTGATGACCCATGCGCATCCGGATCACATCTGGGGTATTCAGGACGACTTCGGCGATCTGTTCCTGCCGAATGCGCAGTTGTTCATCGGCCGGGCCGAATTCGACTACTGGATGGATGACAACACCCTGACGACCATCGGAACCGAACGTCAGACCTTCGCCGCGGGCGCGAAACGCCGCCTCGAAGATCTGGCCGACCTGTTCACCCTGTTCGATGACGGCGAGGAAATTCTGCCGGGTGTCGCCGCGCGCGCCACGGTGGGGCATACGCCGGGGCACATGTCCTTCATTCTGCGCGACGGGTCAGAAAGTCTGCTGGTTACCGGCGACGCCCTCGGCAACGATCACGTCGCCTTCGAGCAACCATCATGGCAGACCGGTTCGGATCAGGACGGGGCAACTGCGGCGCAGACCCGTGTGGCGCTTCTGGACCAGATCACGAACGAACAGATGGCGATCGCCGGGTTCCACCTGCCCGGTGGCCTTGGCCGCGTGGAACGCGACGGCAGCGGCTATCGTTTCGTCACCGCCTGACAAGGCGCATCCACAAACATGAACAGGGCGGCCGCGGGGAAAACCCGTTGCCGCCCTGTTTGGCATTCAGCGGTTCATCATGCCTCGCACGACGCTGACAATCGCGAGGACGACACCGCCCCCTGCCCCGCCGGAGACGACCTGCGCAACCAACGCACCGATATCGACGCCGCCGGCCGCAGCATCAGCCGCCATGCCGCCCGCACCCAGCATCGACAGCACCTGCGCCCCCAGCCCGCCACCGACGATCCCGGCGATCGAGTTGATGATCGGGCCTTGGTTGATGCGGCTCACGGCGGCCCCGGCAGCGTTGCCCCCGACGGCCCCGGCAAGCAGTCCTACGATCCATTCCATGATGACATTCCCCTGTTTCAAGACATGAAGACCCGGCGCGATAGGTCGCACCGGGTCAGATCACGCTAGGGACAGGGTCCGGATTGGATCAGGGGAAAAAGGCCAGCGGTTTCCCCCTGAGGTCGAACAATCTCGTCAGGCCGGTTGCGGCGCGGCACGCACTTGGTCGATCAGCATGTCGGTGATCATTGCCCCGATCCACATGCACAGCAGCGCCAGCCATGCCGTCGCGGCAAAGATCGAACCGCCCGTCACACCCGCGCCGATGGCACAGCCGCCCGCCAGCATCCCGCCGAAGCCCATGAGCACGGCGCCGATCATGGCGCGGCGCATGTTGGCCTCGCCTTCAAAGCCCTGAAACTTGAATTCCCGCGCGAGGATCGAGGCACTGAACGCGCCGATGAACACGCCGGGCACAAGCCCAATGTCGAAGGTCAGTTCGGGCGCGGGTTCAAGGAAGAACATCAACGTGTTCGCCGATGGTCCGGTAAAGGTGGCCGAGGTGACGTTGATCGGCTCCCACGCGATCTGCGCGAGGTTCCACGACAGAACCCAGCCGACTGCCACCGCGAAGCCCACACCGGAAGCAAAGATCAGTTTGCCGGGTTTCATCCCGCTGCGCAGCGCGACGACGACGGCCAGAACCGCCAGCGCCAGCCCCAGCAGCAACCCGACGACATCGGGCAATCCGACCATGGTCAGCAGATTCAGGTTGTTGCCGTTGGGCGTCACCCACAGCGCCGCCAGCCAGTTGCGCAGCGGCGCGAGCCAGCCGTGAAGGCTCATCTGCGCGACCACGGCGAAAATCAGGCCAGACACCACCGAGCGCAGGTTCCCCGTCGCCGCCAGCACCAGCAGACGCCCCGAACACCCGCGCGCCAGCACCATGCCCACGCCGAAAAGCAGCCCGCCAATCACTGCGCCCGACCACGATCCGGCGACCGACATCATCCGCGAATCGGCGGCACGGAACAGCCCCAGCCATTGAGCCCCCTGCACCCAGACGACCGCGGTCGAGAATGTCAGCAACCAGACGCCCACCTTGCCGCGCATCATGCCGCGCGCAAACTCGACGGTCGCGGCCCGCAAGCAGAATGACGATCGCTGCGCCGCAACGCCGAAAATGATGCCGGTGATCAGGCCGAACAGGGCCTCGGCATTCGTCTCGCCGATCCATTCGACAAAGGCAATGAAACTGTCCATCGGTGCATTCCCCGCGCTGTCCTCGACCGGGGATAGGACAACAGGGCGGAAGTTACCTTGATACGGATCAAGTTGGATCAGCGCGCGGCCGACTTGCCGAACAGGCGACGGATCAGCACGACCATTTCGCGCACGCGGCTATCGGCCAGCGAATAGATGATCTGGTTGCCGTCGCGCCGCGTGGTGACCAGTTTCTCGTGCCGCAAACGCGCCAGTTGCTGGCTGACCGCCGCCTGCCGCGACATGATCAACTGCTCCAACTCGGTCACCGTCCGGTCGCTGTCGCACAGGTAATAGAGCATCAGCAAACGCCCATCGTGCCCCAGCGCCTTGAGGAAATCGGCGGCGGTGCGCGCCTCTTGCTGCAGATGGGCGGAAGACAGGTCATCGACCCGGTCGGCCGCAGCCGCGGGTTTCAGGCCGACGCTATGCCCATCCGCTGTCATCGAGCGGGCACCTCCCTTACGGTTTCCCGCGGTCACAAGCCTGCTGGCGAATACCGCGGTCGATCTCGCTCACCACGCGGCGCGGTGGTGGACGCATTCTCCCGAACCGAGGCATATCCTGCGTGAAGCGGCTTGTCAGCCCGTAACACGTTGGCGCGCGCGCTCGAACATCTCGTTGAGATAGGGCCAGAAGAACTCCTGCCCCGGAAAACCGTTGAGACGGTCCACCTCGTGGCCGCGCGCATCCAGCAGGATGAAGGTCGGCGTCACGAAGGGCCGCGAGGTCAGCGTTACCCCTTCCGGTAACGGGCCGCGCAGGTCCGCATGGATCAGCGGCGCAAAGGCAGCCTCGTCCGATACGGCATAAGCGGGCGCGACATCGCGGTTGAACTGGGTGCAGACATAGCAGCCGTCCTGCTCGATCATCAGCAGGCGAAAGTCCTGCGCCAGGGAAAGACCAGGCATGGCAATCATAGCCGCCAAGGCCAGCGCAGCGATGCGTCCGTAACCGGTCATGGAACCCCTTTGCCCGGGCCAGTGGACCCGATGTTTAACGCGTGTCACAAATTATTGCATACCGATTGACGGCAATCAATAAACATATTGACGGCAATCAATAAACATATGAAGATTGCAATATAGACGTCGGTTCCGGCGTGCCGGGCGCCGCCCTGCACCCTGACAGCCGTCGTTTGGGGGAGGTTTTCAGACATGCTTGATATTACGTTCGGCGGTGCCGCACTGGCGGGAATCCTGTCGTTCCTGTCGCCGTGCATCTTGCCGATGGTGCCATTTTACCTGTGCTACATGGCCGGCCTGTCGATGGCCGAACTGCGCGCCGAAGAAGGCCTCGCGCCCGGGGCCCAACGTCGGCTGGTGTTGTCGTCGATTGCCTTCTCGTTCGGCGTCACGACGATCTTCATGCTGCTGGGACTGGGCGCGACGGCGCTTGGTCAGGCGTTCATCGCTTGGCGCGACACGCTGCAGTATGTGGCGGCGGCCGTGCTGCTGGTCTTCGGCCTTCATTTCCTTGGCATTTTCAAGATTTCGCTGCTGTATCGGCAGGCCCGGATCGAAAACGCCGGTTCGCCGAAATCCATCGTCGGCAGCTATGTGATGGGCCTCGCCTTCGGCTTTGGCTGGACGCCCTGCGTCGGCCCCGCGCTGGCGGCGATCCTGATGATCGCGTCGGGCATGGGCGACCTCGTGCGCGGCACGCTGCTGCTGGCGGTTTATGGCTTGGCGATGACCCTGCCCTTCGTCATCGCGGCCCTGTTCGCGAGGCCCTTCCTCAACTGGGTCGGCCGCAACCGCGACAAGCTGCAACACATCGAAAAGGTGATGGGCGCAATGCTCGTCCTGTTCGCGATCCTGATCGCGACCAACTCGGTGTCGATCATGGCCGAATGGCTGATCGAACACATGCCGTCTCTGACAACCCTTGGATGACCTGATTCGGAGGACACGACCATGACGACTCGCCGTACGTTCCTGACCGCCGCCGCCCTCGGGCTTGCCGCCAGCCAAACCATCCGGCCGGCAATGGCCGACCTTGCCGTCCCGCCACTTGGCGAGGACGGATTGCACAAGCCCGACTGGCTGCACGAGACCTTCCGCGACATGCGCGACGACCTTGAAGAGGCCGCGGCTTCGGGCAAGCGGATGCTCATCCTCGTCGAGCAACGCGGCTGCATCTACTGCACGCGCATGCACGAGCAGGTCTATATCGACGAAGACATCGCGCGCATGCTGCGCGAGGATTTCTTTGTCGTGCAGATGAACCTGTTCGGCAACGTGGCGGTCACCGATTTCGACGGCACCGAAGCCGATGAACGCGACATGATGCGCAACTGGGGCGTGGTTTTCACCCCGACCATGATCTTCCTGCCCGAGACCCCGCCCGAATCGGGTGGCGTACGCGATTCGGCTGTGATGATCATGCCGGGCGCCTTCGAGCGCGGCACGACTCGGCTCATGCTGCAGTTCGTGCTTGAAAAGGGCTACGAAGGCGAAGAACACTTCCAGCACTATGTCGCGCGCAACCTCAACGCGCGCAGCAACTGACGCAATGCCGCGCGCTGGGGCGTCTCTCCGGGTCATGTTGCCGGACCTAAAGATATTGCAACCCGTCTATATGCAAATACGTGAATTTCGTGGTTGCTCTTTTGGTATGCCGTCGGCTACTGTGTCCCGGATGTTGCGTTTGGGAGAGCGCACCAAGCAGCTTTTGTCAGGGAGGACATCGAAGATGTTGAAAAAGATGACCGGCGTGATCGCTGCCGGGTTCATGATGACCGGTGCAGCCTTTGCGCAAACCGCGCCGAACGATGTGGTGTGGGTGGACGATGTCCAGATCCCCGCGTCGCTGACCGGCGCGGCCGGCGATGCAGCGGCCGGCGTCGCAGTCATTTCGAGCCGCGCGCAGGGCAACTGCGTTGCGTGCCACCAGATCGCGGCCCTTCCGAACGTGCAGTTTCAGGGCAACATCGGCCCGGCGCTTGACGGTGTCGGCAGCCGCTGGACCGAAGCGGAACTGCGCGGCCTGATCGTCGATGCCAAGCACATGTTCCCGGGCACCCGCATGCCGTCCTTCTATCGCACCGAAGGCTTCATCCGCCCCGGTGACGGGTTCACCGCCCGTGCCGCGAATCCCGAAACGTTCGGCCCCCTCCTCACTGCCCAGCAGGTCGAGGACACGGTCGCCTATCTGATGACGCTGACCGAGTAATCCTCGGTCCGCCCAAACTAGAAAACAAGGAGTTCCTTTATGCTGACAAGACGCGACACTCTCGCGCTGGGTCTCGGCGCTACGGCGGTGGCAACGCTGCCGATGGGTGCCTTCGCCCAGACCGCTGACGAAGTCATGGCCACCTACACCGGCGGCGCGACCCCTGCAGAAGGCGGCGTGACCATCACCGCCCCGGAAATCGCTGAAAACGGCAACACTGTTCCGATCGCCGTCTCGGCTGCCGGCGCTGTCGAAATCGCGCTGTTCGCCACCGGCAACCCGACGCCCCCGCTGGGCCGTTTCGCCTTTGGCGAAGCTTCGGGCGCACCGACCATCGCCACCCGCGTTCGCCTGGGCCGCACCCAGGACGTCGTCGCGATTGCCAAGATGGCCGACGGCAGCTTCGCCATGGCCCGTGTCGAGGTGAAGGTCACCATCGGCGGCTGCGGCGGCTGATCGAGTTTCTCTAGGAGTTCATGAAATGACTGACGTCAGACCCCGCATCCGCCTGCCCCGCAGCGCCTCGGCCGGTGATTCCATCCTGGTCAAGACCCTGATCAACCACGACATGGAAACCGGTCTTCGCCGCAACTCGGCCGGCGAAACCATTCCGCGCCAGATCATCAACCGCTTCACCTGCGACTTCAACGGTCGCAACGTGATCGATTGTGCGCTGGAACCCTCGATCTCGGCGAACCCGTATATCGAGTTCGAAGCGATCGTGGATCAGTCCGGTGACTTCGTGTTCTCGTGGCACGATGACAACGGCGAAGTTTACACCGCCACCGAAACCTTCACCGTCGGCTGAGCTTTCGGCGCAACAGAAGTCTGGGAGGAGACACTATGCAGCACCTTAAGCCTGCAAAATTCTTGGCAATGGCAACGGCTTGCGCCGCGCTCTTCACGGGCGTGGCGTATGCGGACCCTGACCTGTCGGCCGAACTCGTGATCAACGAGGGCGAACTGACACTGGTCACCCGCGCGCCCGCCGACGACATCGTGCCCAACCTGTCCGAGCGTTATTCGGGCTGGTTGTTCCGCGATGCCGCGACCCGCGAAATGCAGATGGACGACTTCGAAAACCCGGCGATGATCGCCGTGGAAGCCGGGGAAGCCCTCTGGAGCACGGCTGACGGCTCGGCCGGCCAGTCCTGCGCGGATTGCCATGGCGACGCCGCCGAAAGCATGGCCGGTGTCCGCGCCCGCATGCCGCACCTCAACAACGATGGTGTGCTGTGGTCGATGGAAGACTACGTCAACAACTGCCGCACCGAACGTATGGGCGCTGAAGCCTGGCGCTGGAGCGGAAGCCAGATGACGTCGATGACCTCGTACATCTCGGTGCAATCGCGCGGCATGCCGGTTGCTGTGCAGATCGACGGCGCCGCCGCCCCCTACTGGGAGCAGGGCCGCGACATGTACTATACCCGCTATGGTCAGCTGGAGCTCAGCTGCGCCAGCTGCCACGAGGAAAGCACCGGTCTGTACATCCGCGCTGACCACCTCAGCCAGGGCCAGATCTCGGGCTTCCCGACCTATCGCCTGAAGAACGCGGGCATCGTGTCGATCCACAACCGCTTCCGCGGCTGTATCCGCGACACGCGCGCCGAATCCTTCGCTGAAGGTTCGGACGAGTTCCGCGCGCTCGAGCTCTACGTCGCCTCGCGCGGCATGGGCCTGTCGGTCGAAGGTGTTTCGGTTCGTCCGTAAAGAAACCGTTTCGGGGCGCGCTGACATGGCGCGCCCCGAAACTGCTCGCGTTGCCCTTGCCCCCGCTTTCGGGGGACATTGTCTTCCGGGTATATTCATTTCTTTGAAGATTGGCATATGCACCTCCCGGCAGGCCGATCTTTCACTCACTCTAGGATCCCAAGGAGACCTTCGGCATGATTTCCCGGCGCGAATTTCTGCAAGCCTCGGTGGCCGCGTCAGCGCTCTATGGTGTTTCGGGCTTTGGCAACTGGGCCAAGCTCGCGGCGCAACAGGCGCTTACTCAGGATGACCTGCTTCGTTTCGACACGTTCGGCAACGTTTCGATCATCCACATCACCGACATTCACGCCCAGCTCAAGCCGATCTGGTTCCGCGAGCCCGAGTTCAACTACGGCGTCGGCGACGTTCGGGGCGTGCCTCCGCATGTCGTCGGCAACGACTTCATCAACATGTTCAACCTGACCCCCGGGTCGCGTGACGCCTATGCCCTGACGTATCAGGACTTCACCGCGCTGGGGCAGACCTATGGCAAGATGGGCGGCATGGACCGCGTCGCGACCGTCGTCAAGGCGATCCGCGCCGACCGCCCCGACGCGATCCTGCTGGATGGCGGCGATACGTGGCACGGGTCGATGACCAGCTACCTCACCCGCGGCCAGGACGTGGTCAATGTCATGAACGCCCTGGGCGTCGAAGCCATGACCTCGCATTGGGAATGGACCTTCGGCACCGACCGCGTGATGGAAATCGTCGAGAGCCTCCCCTTCCCGTTCCTTGGCCAGAACATTTTCGACGCCGAATGGAACGAGAAGTCCGAAGATTTCCCTGATTACCAGTGGTTCGAGCGCGGTGGCGCCAAGATCGCCGTGATCGGGCAGGCCTTCCCCTATATGCCAATCGCCAACCCGGGCTGGATGTTCCCTGAATACAGCTTCGGTATCCGCGACGAGCGCATGCAGGAGATGGTCGACGAGGTCAAATCGCAAGGCGCCGATCTTGTCGTCGTGCTGTCGCACAACGGGTTCGACGTCGACCGCAAGATGGCCAGCCGCGTGAGCGGCATCGACGTGATCCTGACCGGCCACACCCACGACGCCATCCCCGAACCCGTGATGGTCGGCCAGACCCGCTGATCGCCTCGCCCTGCATGGCAAGTTCATCACCCGTCTCGACCTCGACGTGCGCAACGGGCAGCTGATGGGCTTCCGCCACAAGCTGATCCCGGATCTTCGGACGTCATCGAACCCGACGCCGAGATGGCCGACCTGATCGATGGCGAACGCGCGCCCTTCAAGGACCAACTGGAAGAGGTCATCGGGTATACCGACAGCCTTCTGTATCGCCGTGGCAACTTCGCCGGCACCTGGGATGACCTGATCTGCGACGCCGTCATGAGCGAGCGCGACACCGAGATCGCGATGTCCCCGGGCGTGCGCTGGGGGTCGAGCGTGATGCCGGGCGAGGCCATCACCCGCGAGGACATCCACAACGTGACGACCATGACCTATGGTCAGGTCTACCGCACCGAGATGACCGGCGAGTTCATCCACACGATCCTCGAGGACGTGGCGGACAACCTGTTCAACACCGACCCCTATTACCAGCAGGGCGGCGACATGGTGCGTCTGGGCGGTCTGGCCTATGCGATCGACATTTCGAAGCCCATCGGCGAGCGGATCAGCGGCCTGACCCTGCTGCGCACCGGCGAGGCTTTGGACCCCGCGCGCAGCTACACGGTTGGCGGCTGGGCATCGGTCAACGAAGGCACCGAAGGGCCGATGATCTGGGATCTGGTCGAAAGCTATATCCGCAAGCAGGAACGCATCAGCCTGCAACCGAACACCTCGATCACCGTGACCGGGATCTGATCTGTTGTCGGCGGCTGAAACATGCCGCCGGTTCTTCTGTTAAACAAAGGAGCAAGCGTCATGAACGACATGTCCGATGACGATATGCAGAAGCACGAAGGCACCAGCCGCCGTGACTTCCTGCGGACGGCGGGGCTCGCTGCCGGGGCTGCCGTGGTCGGCACCACGGCCAGCGCCCAGGAAGCCGATCCGCTGATCACCGAACTTCAGGAATGGGCCTCGGCCACCGGCGAAGGCGTCGACGCCACGCCCTATGGGATGCCGATCCGGTTCGAAGGCGACGTCGTGCGCCGCACGGTTTCGTGGCTGACCGCTGACCCGATCTCGTCGATCAACTTCACGCCGATCCACGCGCTGGAAGGCACGATCACCCCGCAAGGCTGCGCATTCGAACGTCACCATTCGGGCGCGATCGAATTGTCCAAAGACGATTATCGCCTGATGATCACTGGCCTCGTGGATCGTCCGCTGGTTTTCACTTGGGACGATTTGCAGCGCTTCCCGCGTGAGAACCACGTGTATTTCTGCGAATGCGCCGCGAACTCGGGCATGGAATGGGCCGGTGCGCAGCTGAACGGCGCGCAGTTCACCCACGGCATGATCCACAACATGGAATACACCGGCATCCCGCTGCGTGTCCTTCTGGAAGAAGCCGGCGTGCAGCCCGAAGGCCAGTGGGTCTTTGTCGAAGGCGCGGATGCGTCGTCGAACGGGCGTTCGATCCCGCTGGAAAAGGCGATGGACGACGTTCTGGTCGCTTTCAGCGCCAACGGCGAAGCCCTGCGCAAAGAGCATGGCTATCCCGTGCGTCTGGTCGTTCCGGGCTGGGAAGGCAACATGTGGGTCAAGTGGGTGCGCCGCATCGGTGTGACCCATTCGGCGGTCGAAGCCCGCGAAGAGACCTCGAAATACACCGACCTGATGCCCGACGGCCGCGCCCGCAAGTGGACTTGGGCGATGGACGCGAAGTCGGTCATCACCTCGCCGTCGCCGCAGATGCCGATCCGTCATGGCGCGGGCCCGCTGGTCATCACCGGCCTCGCATGGTCGGGCCGCGGCGCCATCGAACGCGTCGACGTGTCGCTGGATGGTGGCCGGAACTGGCAGACCGCGCGTCTGGGCACGCAGGGTGGCAAGTATGCGCTGTCGCGTTTCTACCTCGAGATCGAGTGGGACGGATCGCCGATGCTGCTGCAATCGCGCGCTGTCGACGACACCGGCTATGTCCAGCCGACCAAGGATGCGCTGCGCGAAATCCGCGGCCTGAACTCGGTCTATCACAACAATGGTATCCAGACCTGGGCGGTCTACGAGAACGGAGCGGTGGAAAATGTCGAAGTCGAGTCTTAATCTTCTGGCGGCAACGGCGCTTGTCGGCGCCTTCGCCCTGCCCGCCTTCGCCCAGACCTATAACCTTGGCCGCGCGGCCTTGCCCGAAGAAATCTCGGCATGGGACATCGCTGTCGAACCCGATGGCACCGGCCTTCCCGAAGGGTCGGGCGACGTGTTCACCGGCGAGGACCTTTGGGTCGAAAACTGCGCCATGTGCCATGGTGACTTCGGTGAAGGCGCTGGCGCCTATCCGGTGATCGCCGGTGGCGAAGGCACCCTGCGCGACCGTCGCCCGGTCAAGACCGTGGGCAGCTATTGGCCCTATCTGTCGACCGTATGGGATTACGTGCACCGCTCGATGCCGTTCGGCAATGCGCAGATCCTGTCGGCGGACGACACCTATGCGATCACGGCCTATATCCTGTATTCGAACGGGCTGGTCGATGACGACTTCGTGCTGTCGCGCGACAACTTCACCGAAGTTGTCATGCCGAACGCCGATGGCTTCTATGTCGACGATCGCGTCGAGAACGAGTTCCCGCTGTTCACGGCTGCAGCCTGCATGAGCGATTGCGGCGGCGAACGCCACATCACCCGTCGCGCGACCGATCTGCAATCGACGCCCGAAGGCGCGGTGACGGTCTTCGCGCCGGATCGCCCGACAGGCGTGGCCGCCAACGCCGCCGCGCCCGAAGGTGGTGAAGGTGCAGCGCCGGCCGCCGCTCCGGCGGAACCGGTCGTGCAGGAAGCTGCCGCCGAGCCGGCCATGCCCGCACTGGATCCGGCATTGGTCGCCGCTGGTGAAGGCCTGTGGCGTCAGTGCCGCAGCTGCCACCAGATCGGCGAAGGCGCCCGCAACGGCACCGGCCCGGCCCTGACCGGCATCGTCGGCCATCCGGCGGGCGCGGTTGACGGGTTCCGCTATTCGGGTCCGATGCAGGAAGCCGGTGCCAATGGGCTTGTCTGGGATGCCGAGCATCTCGACGCTTTCCTGGCCGATCCGCGCGGCTACATGCCGGGCACCCGGATGTCGTTCCGGGGTCTGCGCAGCGCAGAAGACCGCGCCGCAATGATCGCCTATCTGCAAAGCTTCTCGCAATAAGCGATGCGGTGGGTCTTTTCACTCGCCGTCATGTCACCGCCGGGGGCCTTGGGGCCCCGACAATCGCACAGGAAGCGTCGCGTGTCACTCCCCTGGGTGACCCCGAGGCCGGTGCCGTCGTCTTTCGCCGCGATTGCGCCTTTGCCACCAGATCGGCGATGGTGCGCGCAATGCCGTCGGACCGCAGTTGAACGCGGTGTTCGACCGTGGCGCGGGGTCGATCGATGGTTTCCGCTACTCTCCCGGTTTGACCCGAATG
This sequence comes from Paracoccaceae bacterium, assembly GCA_041397065.1. Lineage (GTDB taxonomy): Bacteria > Pseudomonadota > Alphaproteobacteria > Rhodobacterales > Rhodobacteraceae > Pararhodobacter. Next base: position 36,645 of record JAWKXG010000023.1, read on the forward strand.
GGTGCCGATGGGCTGGTCTGGACCTATGAAACCCTCGATGCCTATATCGCCAACCCGCGTGCGCTGGTTTCGGGCACACGGATGTCCTATCGCGGCTTGCGGGACGAGCAGGCCCGGCACGACCTGATCGCCTATCTGCGCGGATTCTCGGCCCAACCGCAGAACATCCCCGAATCCGCCCCCACAGCAATTGCCATCCAGCCGGAGCTTTCGCCCGACACGCTGGCATTGGTCGGTGATCGCGAATATGGCGAATACCTCTCGTCCGAATGCACGACATGCCACCAGCGCGATGGTTCCGATGACGGCATCCCCGCGATCATCGGCTGGCCCGAGGAAGATTTCGTGGTCGCCATGCATGCCTACAAGCAGGGCCTGCGCCCGCATCCAGTCATGCAGATGATGGCCGGGCGTCTGGACGAAGAACAGATCGCGGCCCTGGCCGCCTATTTCGCCACACTAGGCGAATAAGACCGATCCCGCTGCGCGCGGGGTCGGCCCAACAACAAGGGCTGCAAAGCTGCCCATCCGGTGGAAACTTGGTTTCGTACCTTGGCTTTTTGAGAAACCCGGTTCTTTTCCCCGAACGAATTCCTGCTGCCCCGAGGCTGGACATCGCCGCGAAACGCATCAGGTTTATTGTGGCGAAAGCCATCTGAAAACTGGGAGGAAGAAAAGACAATGACACTGAACAGACGCCATTTTCTTGCGACCGCTGCGGCGGCCAGCGCAACCCTCAGCGCGCCCGCTGTCTTTGGACAAGCCCGGCCCAAGGTCGTCGTCATCGGCGGCGGTGCCGGTGGGGCAACGGCCGCCCGCTATATTGCCAAGGATTCGAACGGCGCGATTGACGTGACGCTGATCGAACCGACGCGGCAGTATTACACCTGCTTCTTCTCGAACCTGTATCTGGGCGGGTTCTGGGATTATGATGCCTTGGGCCATTCCTACGGCAAACTGGCCACCGAATACGGGATCAATGTCGTCCACGACTGGGCCATCGGCGTGGATCGTGACGCCAAGACCGTCAGCACCGCAGGCGGCCACACCTTGGCCTATGACCGGCTGATCATCGCACCGGGCATCGATTTCATCGACGGATCGGTCCCCGGTTGGGACATCAGTGCGCAGGATGCGATGCCGCACGCCTACAAGGCCGGCAGCCAGACGCAGTTGCTGAAGCATCAGGTCGAAAACATGCGCGAAGGCGGAACCTTCGCCATGGTCGCGCCGCCGAACCCCTATCGCTGCCCCCCGGGACCGTACGAGCGGATCTCGATGGTTGCGCATGTCCTCAAGCAGCGGAACCCGACCGCCAAGATCCTGATCCTCGATCCGAAAGAGAACTTCTCGAAGCGCGCCTTGTTCGAGGACGGCTGGCAGCGTCATTATGACGGCATGGTCGAATGGATCGGCCCGGATTTCGGCGGTGGCAACGTTGAGGTCCGCCCGGACTCGATGGAGATCGTGGTCGATGGGCAGGTTCAGGCCGTCGATGTGTGCAACGTCATTCCGGCGCAAAAGGCCGGGCGCATCGCTGCATTGGCAGGCGTGACCGATGGCAACTGGGCCCCGGTGACACCGACTGACATGCGCTCGCGGATCGACCCGAACGTGTTCATCCTGGGCGATGCCTCGGCTCAGGGCGCGATGCCCAAGTCCGGGTTCTCGGCCAACTCGCAGGCCAAGGTCGCGGCCAACACGGTGCGTGCCGACCTGACCGGCAGCCGCGTGTTCCCGGCGCGCTATTCCAACACCTGCTGGTCGCTCATCGCGCCTGAAGACGGTGTGAAGGTCGGCGCGAGCTATGAACCCGGCGCTGAGCAGATCGAATCCGTGTCGTCCTTCATCAGTCAGGTGGGCGAAGACGCCGACCTGCGCCGCCGCACCTACGAGGAAAGCATCGGCTGGTACGAAGGGATCACGGCCGACATCTTCGGCTGATCACGCGTCAGGACGGGGGGCTTCGGCCCCCCGTTTCAGCTTTCGCCGGTATCGCTCAGCAAACGGTCGATCGGGGCGAAATCGTCGGTGAATATCATCGCCCGCCCCTGTTGCACGATCGTATCGACTGACTCGGCCGAAACGCGCACGGCACGCGCCGCATAGGGCCCGGTCTGTCGCACTTGACTGGCGGCCGAGGGGGCATCCCCCGCCACAATCACGAAAACGCGCCGATCCGCCGCCGGGTCATGCGCCGGATCGGCCCAGACCTCGACCGAAGGCCAGACTTGGCGCGCTGTCTGCACCATCGACCCCAGCACCCGCCACGATCCCATCTGGTCGATCACGTTCATCACATAGATCCCGCCGGGCTCCAGCCGCTGGTTCACCAATTCGAAAAACTCGCGCGTGATCAAATGTTGCGGCACCGCGATATCGCCGAAGGCGTCGCCGACAATCACGTCATAAAGCATCGCTTCGCTCGCCAGCACGCGACGGGCATCCTCGTGCACGATCCTGTGCGTGCCGGGCTCATACCAGAACGACTGACGCGCGGTTTCGGTCACCAGCGGATCGATCTCGGCCACCGTGACCGATATGGCGGGGTTCTGTGCCCAAGCGCGCGGAACGGAATAGCTGCCGCCCCCGATGAAAAAGGCGCTCCACCTGTCCTGCCCCTGCATCCGCAAACGGGGCAGACTGTCCAGCATCAGCCCGTGCGGATTGGCCATGGCCAGCGGGTCGTCACGCACTGCGATCCCGTGCACAAGGTGATCCAGCACCATCAACCGCTCGCTGCCCTCGTCGATGACGCGAATGCAGAAATACTGGCTTTCGACCGTGCAGGGGTTCGGGGTGCCGATGGCGAAGGCGGCGATCAAGGCGGGCACAACCGACGACGCCAGCGCCCCCGCGCGCCCTGCCGCAAGGAAGGAATGCGCCGCCAGCGCACAATAGACCACGCAGACGACAACCAGCGTCCCGATGGTGCCAAGCCACGAAATGAAGACAAAACCCGCAGCAAGTGTGCCCAGGATTGCCCCCCATGCGCCCGCCGCGAACAAAGCCCCCAGAACGCGACCTTGGTGATCCGGATACCGCCGAACGGCAATCATCGCCAAGATCGGCGCGGGAATGCCCGCAAACAGCGACGGAAGGAAGAAGACGAACACCGTCAGCAAGATGATCGAGGCGACCGGGTTGACGACCGTTTCCAGCACGGGGCCGGCGACGACGCGCAGGATGAACACCGCACCCGCCACCGTGACCGCCGCCGCGATCATCGACCAGCCGTTCCAAGTCAGCGCGGATTGCGGTTCCTTTTCGGCGATACGCCCGCCAATCCAGTGCCCGACCGAGAAACCAGCCAAGACCACGGCGATGATCGATGTCCACGTATACAGCGACATGCCGACATAAGGCGCCAGCATCCGGCCTGCGACGATCTCGACCACCAGACTGGCAGCCGCGACCATCGCCTGAACCATAACAAGTACGCCATATCGCAGCATTTTTTCGTCCCCGTTGCGCCTGTCAGATCAGCCTGCGCCCCACACTAGACGCCGCAAGCCGACCGATGCAATCGAAGAAATGCCGCAGCGATCGTTGCGCTTCCGGAAACAGTCTGTCTCAGGGATCGCTGCTCGCAACAACTTGGTTTCATTTCGGAATTTTTCCAGAATGTGGCAACAATCCGGCGATTTCATGGCATGGAACCGACCGGGAAATAAGAACACACCCTTGACAGAGGACGGAAGCCAAATGGGCGCTTTCTTGGGATTCTTCGGACTTGCCGCCGGCACCTCGCTGGCTCAGTTCTTCGCCGAACTGCAGAATTTCTTCCACACGCTGTTCACGTCGCTGCGTGAGCAGATCAACGATGCCCGCGCCACCGATCCGGTCGAAGCGACGACGGTCGTCGATGACCAGCCGGTTGAAGACGACACGACGACCGAGGACGACAGTCCCTCAGACCCAGCCGCGACCAGTGCCGACAACGAAGTCCCTGCGGCGGACGTCGTGGCGGAAGACGAGGGTGCGGCGTCAGAAAACAATGCACCCACTGACGATGAAGTTGAAAAGGCCGCTGCCGATCAACCGACGGAAAACGCCGAGGGTGACGAGGTGACCGACGAAGACGCTTCGTCGGATGAAGACAGCGGCGAAGAACCCACCGACGCCACCGAAGACGAAACCGTCGCCGAAGACGGCAAAACCGAGGACGAGGAAGCCACGGACGAAACCACCGACGACGCGTCCGACGAAGTTGCCGACGGCAGCGACGCCACCGAGGACGAGGCCCCTGCAGATACCGCGGCCGCCGATGAGCCGGTAGCCGACG
>JAWKXG010000024.1:0-40686 GCA_041397065.1 Paracoccaceae bacterium
ATCGGCGTGGCGCAACGGCTCGCGGCAGCCGGGCACATTGCCGTGTGCACCACCCGTGCGCAGATCGACGCCGCCCTTGCAGCGGGGCGGATCGCGGCGGGTCTGCATCTGGAGGGTGCGGAGTGCATCGATTCCGAATTGTTTGTTCTGGATGCCCTTCATGCGCTGGGCTTGCGCTCGCTGGGCCCGGTCTGGTCGCGCCCGACCCTGTGGGGCGAGGGGGTGCCGTTTCGCTGGAACACGAATGGAGACACCGGCCCGGGGTTGACCGCCGACGGCAAGCGCCTTGTCGCGCGATGTGTCGAACTGGGGATGGTTGTCGATACAAGCCATCTGACGATGAAGGGGTTCTGGGATATCGGTGCGATGGGGCTGCCGCTGGTTGCGACGCATTCGAACGCGTTCGACCTGTGCCCGACCTCGCGCAATCTGACGCGCGATCAGTTGGTCGCGATCGGCGAAAGTGGCGGCATGGCGGGGCTGAACTTTGCCACCTTCTTTCTGTCGCCGGGGGGGTGGCGCGGCGGTCAGGCCACGATCGACGATTGCCTGCGCCAGCTGGACGCGATGATCGAAGCCGCGGGCGAGGATCACGTCGCGTTGGGGTCCGATTTCGACGGCGCACCCACGCCGCAGGGGTTGGGATCGGTCGCCGATCTGCAGGCATTGGTCGCGGCAATGAAGCAGCACGGGTTCGGCGACACGCTGGTCGGCAAACTGTGCAAGGACAACTGGCTGGCCTTTTTGGGGCGCATTCTGCGTGACTGACACCCCTTGCGCTGTCGGGTTCTTGCCGCTACATCACATCCAGCCTCGGCAACGGTGGGTTGGCGGAGAGGTTACGCACCGGATTGCAAATCCGTGAAGACCGGTTCGATTCCGGTACCCACCTCCACACTCTCGCATCATGATCGACGTGTCAGCGTTGTACCTTGCCGCGCGGCGTGTCGCGGGGCGGCTGTTGGCCCAAACCCTCGCTGTTCAGGCGGCCGCAGATCGGGCCTCAATACGTGGCCAGATCGGTGCCGATGTCGATGCGTCCTGCAAATCGTGCAGCGATCCGCGCCGTATAGGCGGGCGCGGACTGGGGCGTTGCGATCCCGGGCGGGAAATGCACGGCCACGACATGGGCCACGCCTGCGGCGGCAGCCAGATCGCCCAGTTCCTCGGGGCTGAGATGGTGGCTGGAGAGGTGCTGGCGAATTTTGTCGATCTGCGCCTCGGGCACGGTGGGATTGTTCAGGCGCACGCGCTGCATCGTGATGTCGAGGTCCATCAACTCGCCGATCATCAGGTCGGCCCCCTTGGCCAGTTCCTCTACGGCGCGGCAAACGCCGGTATCCCCCGTCAAGACCACGCTGCGGCCAGGCAGATCGAACCGGAACGACAAGGATATCGGCCCGTCGGTCCCAAACGCGGTTTCCGCGCGGTAGTGGGTGTTTTCGCAGGCGGTGACGGCCATGCCATCGAGGGTTAGCACCTCGTTTGGCTGAACCTCGTGCACATGCACGAAATCGCGCGGGTGTGGCATGGTTTGGCCCGCCACGCCGAAGCCGATTTCCTGCGGGACGTCACAGGCATCGAACAGCCCTGCCGTGATTCGCGCGGTGCCGGGCGGGCCATAGACCGTCAACGGGGTGCGGCGCATGGTCATCATATTGACCCCGAGGCAGGTAAAGAGACTGCCGATATGGTCGAAATGGTGATGTGTCAGAAAGATCTCGGACACTTCGCGAAACTCGACCCCGGCGCGCTTGAGCTGGCGCATCGTGCCTTCGCCGCAATCGATCAGCACCGGGCGGGTGCCGTTCATCAACAAGAACGCGGGTTGCGAGCGGTCGGGGTTTTGCATCGGGCCGCCGGCGGTGCCCAGTGCGGTGAGGGTGTTGGGGGCAGGGCGGCTCATGCTTTCACCACGCGTTGATGAATGGCGCCAAAAAGCGGGCTGCCGTCGCGCAGGGTGCATTCCATGCGCACGGTGTCGCCAAAGGCCATGAAGGGGGTCTGGGGTTCGCCTGTGTCTTCCGTCTCGATCCCGCGGCGTTCGGCGATGCAGGATGATCCGACCTCGCGGTAATTCGCGTTCGATACCGTGCCCGAGCCGATCACCGTGCCCGCGACCAGCGCGCGCGAATAGGCCGCGTGGGCGACCAGATCGTCGAAACCCGCGCTCATCGGATAGCCTTCGGCGGCCCCAAAGCGGTTGCCGTTCCAATCGACCCTCAACGGCAGGTCCACACGGGCATCGCGCCAAGCGGTGCCCAGTTCGTCGGGTGTTACGGCGACAGGGGCCATGGAACAGGCGGGTTTCGCCTGTATCCAGCCAAAGCCGGTTTTCATTTCAATCGGGGCCAGACGGCGCAGCGACCAGTCGTTGATCTGCACCACAAGGCGGATATGGCGCCGGGCGGCAGCGGCGGTCGTGCCCATCGGCACGGCGTCGCAAATCACGCCGAACTCGCCTTCGAAATCGATCCCGTCGTCTTGGGAAGGCATCGGCACATCGGCATGCGGGGCGATGAACTGGTGCGACAGGCCTTGATACATCAGGGGTTTGCCACCGGTATCGACGGGCGACAGCTTGAAGACCTTTTGCATCAAATCGCCGTGGCTGTCATAGGCCGAGCCGTCCAGCCATTGCCATGCACGCGGCAGCGGGGCGAGGGCGCCCGCAGGGTCAAAGCGCTCGCCCGTATCGCCATCGTTCAGCGCGGCATATTCGGCCGCGAGCATTGGGGCGAGCGTTTCCCAGTGTTCAAGCGCGGCTTGCATGGTCTGTGCGGCTTGTGCCGGGGCGCATCGGGTCAGATCACGGCTCACCAGATGCAGGCGACCATCCGGCGTGCCGTTGGCGAGGGTGGCGAGTTTCATCATTCACTCCTGTCTGAAATCGGGGTGTGGGCTGCCGCGGCGGGCAAAAGCGCGTTGTCGACCAGCGCATCGGCATCGGCATCGCGGGGGAAACCGGCGGCATCGGCGGCCTTGGTCGAAAGCGCGGGAAACCGACCGAACAGCGCGACGAGGTCGGGATCGGGCGCGTGGGTGATCCGCGAGGGGCTGTTCGGGAAACGCCGACGCAGCGCCGCGATCACGTCGGCAAAGGACAGGTCCAGCGCCGGCAGGGTCAGCGCGCGCTGCGGCGGCAGTTCGGGCGCGGTCGCCGCCTGCAAGAAGGCCGCCGCCACAACGCGGACCGAGGCGAACCAGCTTCGGTCATCGGGGCCGACGGGCAAGGTGACATCCTCGCCCCGCGCCACGCCCCAATAGAGCCGCGACAGAAAGGCCGATTTCAGAGCCGCATCCATGCCATCGCGTGCCACGATCCCCGAGGGGCGCAGGGAAATTCCATCGACCCAGCCGCGTCGCGTGGCGTGGGTCACGGCCTCTTCGACCATGAGCTTGTGCAGGCCATAGACCATGTGCGGGCGGGGTGGTTTCATCGCTGACGGGCGCGGTCAGGGGATGCCCGAGCACGGCGATGGACGACGCAAAGACGAACCGCGTGCCGGAGGCGGTTGTGCGCAGATGGTCGATCATGTCGAGCGTCGCATCGACATTGACCCGACGCGCGGCCTTTGGGTTTGCCTCGGCCGCGCGGCCCAGTTGTGCGGCAAGATGGATCACCGCCGATGCCCCTTGCAGCACGCGGGGCAACAGGTCGGGGTCGGAAAAACTGCCCTCGAACGCCTCGACGCCTGCGGGGAGGGCATCGGGCGGCAAGGACACATCGACCGCGCGCAGGGCCTGCACGCCCGCCGCTTGCCGCAGGATCTCGCGGCCCAGAAAGCCGCCCGCGCCGATGACGACCAGCGTCACATTGCCCCCGGAGCGATGGAGGGGTCATAAACCCCGTCGACCAGCACAAAGAGCATCCGGCATACCGCGCCCGAGCGGTTCGCCCAAGCGTGGTTCGTTCCGCGCTGCACGACGACATGGCCGGGCCTCAGCACGACTTCGCCGCGATCCAGAACCAAGGTGCACTCCCCGGCCAGAACAACCCCGTAATCGACGCTTTGCGTGCGGTGCATCAGCGGGTGCGGGCTGTCCTCGGCCACGGTTGAGGCTGCAGCATCGCCGATCTGGCTGAAGGCGTCGTGCATTTTCGACGCGCCATGGGCCAGAAACTCGTCCGTGTCGGGGGGGATATCGACGATGCGAATGCGGGTGCCTTTGGCCGGTGGTCCCAGCGACAGAGGCCCCAGCGTGGGGTCGGGCGTGTTGCCGACCAAAACCGGCGCGCCCTCGGTCGCCCAGATTTCGTGAAACACGGTGCCCGGTATCGCCGCGATCTGCGCGACATGGGGCGGGGTGCCGACCTCGGCCAGCACGGCCTTGCCGTCGGCATCGTGCCCGGTGACGACGCGGACAATCGGGGGCAGCGCGGTCATATCGGCTGCGCCAGCGCGCCCAGTGTCTGGCCCATCAGGCGCTGGTGTTCTTCGGGTGTGCCATGGCCTTGTTCAATCTCGGCCAAGCGGCCCGAGTTTTCGACGACCATCCGGCAACGTTCCCAGCGGCGTTCCTGAAACGCGTTCAGCGCGGCGTCGATATCGCCCGTGGCCAGTTCCTGCGCCAGAATGACCGCGTCTTCCATCCCGATCATCGCGCCCGCGGCCATATGCGGTGTCGTCGCGTGGACGGCATCACCGATCATCACCACGCGATCCGTGAACCAAGGGCGCGGCATCAACATCTGTTCCAGCGGGCGATAGACCACTTGGCTGTCTGCCGAGAGCGATTGCGCGACGCCTTGGATCGTCGGCGACGGGAAGCGGGCCAAGAGCCCGCGCAACATCTCGACCTGCTGATCCTCGGGGACATGGTCGTTGGTCGGCCTGTCCTCGGTCAGGAACAGATAGGCCCCGGTGTCGGACACGGGGTTGATCCCCACTTTGAGGCGGTCACCCATCCACATCGCCACGGTCGGCAGATGGTCCATGCGGGGCAAAACGGCACGCCAGACGGCCTGCCCGACATAGCGCGGCTTGGGCGCATCGGGGAACACGGCAGCCCGGGTCGCGGAATAAAGACCATCGGCACCGATCACCAGATCAAAGTGTGCCGAGGTGCCATCGGTGAAACTGGCCTTCACCGCCTGCGGGCCATTTTCCAGCGCGGTGAAGGTCTGGCCAAGCCGGATGTTCGCGCCCGTCTCGCGCACTCGGTCGGCCAGCAAGCGCGCCAAGACAGGCCGCATGACGCCGCCATTGCCCGTCACGCCGGGTTGAACCGAAGGGGTCGGCAGCGTGGCAAGAACCTGATCGGCGGGGCCACGGATTTCGACGCCTTCCGTCATCGCGCCCACGGTTTTGAACCGATCGAGGATGCCGAGCGTCGCCAAAACGCGGAACATCGCGCCGTTCAGGCTGATCCCTGCGCCATAGCTGCGCCAGCCTGCGTCGATTTCTACCAGATCGACGGTATGGCCCGCATCGGCCAGCAAGATCGCCGCGCTCATGCCCGAGAACCCGCCGCCAACAATCAGGATACGTTTTTGGTCCGTCATGGTCTCTCCTCCCTTGGGGGACGCTCCAGATGGATGGCGCCCGCATCGTCAATGCGCAGGGGCACGCGGGTAAGCCGCTTGCCCAGACAGGGGCCTTGCACGCAGACCCCTGTTTCAATCTCGAACCATGCGCCGTGGGCATGGCAGGCCAGATGCGTTCCAGCACCGTTCAGATAGGCGTCGCGCTTCCAGGCCATCGGCGTGCCGCCCGCGTAATGCGGGCAGAGGTCGCGCCAGCCGAAAACCCTCTCGCCGCGCCGCACGACGATCACCTTGAACGGCAGGCCGGGAACCTCGATCCCGCGCGTCGTGCCGTCGGTCAGATCGCTGAGGCGACACAGCACGGATCAGCCCTTGGGTCCGCCGCCCGGCGCCCATTTCTGGCGCCATTGCATCAAGAACGCTTGCGACGCCTCGGGGCCCATCGGGGCCTCTCGCGGGGCCCAAGTGTCGTCATGGGTGTCCATGTCGGCGTCGAACTCGACATTGCAGGCCAGCGGGCTCTTGAAATACCAAAACCAGTTCGATCCGAACTTGTGCCGCCCCGGCCCCCAGAAGCTTTCGAAACCCGCTTCCATCATCCGGCTGCCTGCCAGCATCAATTCCGTGGGGCCGCCCAGATGGAAGGCCAGATGCTCGATCCCTTGCATATAGGGCGGCGTGCGGATGAAGAAATGCGTGTGGTGATCGGGGTTCGCCTGCGGGCGCAGGAATGGCCCTGCGCCTTCCAGCGTGTCGGTGATGCGGAAACCCAGCCGGTCACGATAGAACCCCAGCGCGCCCTCGATATCGGGCACGAACAGGACCAGATGTGACAGCGTGCGCGGGGTGGCCGGCATGTCCTGCGTCACGCCCAAGGCATTGACCGGGCGGGCAGGGTTATAGGGCGCGTTGACCTTCTCGCCCTCCAATTCCAGCCGCTGGCGCATTGTGACGCGAAACGCCAGTTCGAACCCTTGGTCATCCTGACAGCGGATCGATCCATCTGCGAGGCGTAGCACCTGACGGTCCTTGCCCAGTTCGGCAGCAACGGCGTCGAGCGCGGCCTGATCGGTGACTCCGTGAACTTGCAGGCGCAACGTGCTGCCCGTTTTCAGTGCGGGCGGCAGCGATGGGTCATCGCGGCGGCGGATTTCCAGACCGGTGCCATCAAGCGCCAGATACAAACCGCCCTTTTCCGGCGTGTAATCCTGCGCAGCCAATCCATAGGCGCTGAGAAATTCATGGCAGGCGGGCACATCGTCCACGCCGAAGACCAGCAGATCGGGGCCAATGATGTTCATGATGAACCCTCCGGATTAGGCGATCCGACCGCCGAGGCACTCGGCGACGAAATCGGAAATGCAATCGAGCACGGGGCCCGAATTATCGATACCCGAATGCTGCACGCCGCCGGTCCTCTCGTCGAAGATGACCAGTTCGCGGCGTGGGCTGTTGACCAGTTGTTCATAGGTCCGGTGCGCCCATTTCAGCGGGATCTGGCTGTCGTGCTTGCCATGAGTGACCAGAAACGGCACCCGGATGCGGTCGAGCACACCATCGAGTTGCATGTTCTCGGCCTTTTTCATGAAATCTTCGGTGTCAGATGCGCCGAACACCCAGCAGGCATGCGACCAGTAATGCGGCACCGGGAAATTGCCCTCGCGCTCAAGCCGCCGTTTCTGCACGTCGCGCCAGTCATGGTTCGCGCCCCAACTGACGCCGCAGGCAAAGCGCGGCTCGAACGCAACAGCGCGCGGGGCGTAATAGCCGCCAAGGCTCACCCCCTCCATGCCGATCCGCGCGGGATCGACATCGGCCCGCGCGGCGAGCCAATCATAAACCGGGGTTGCCCAGTGTTCGGAATCGTGGCGCGCGGTCAGGCCCTGCAGGCGCAGGGCCTCGCCCGTGCCGGGCTGGTCGAGAACCAGCGACGCGATGCCACGGCGCGCCAGCATCCCGGGAAGCTGCGCCATGAAGCGCATTTCCTTGGTGCTGTCGAAACCATTGACCTGCACCAAAGCGGGCTGTTTCCCCGCCACGCCCTGCGCCGGCACGAAGATGCCCGACAGGTGCTTGCCCTCGTATGGGATGGTCACGCGATACGCGCCCGTGTCGCCCATGGCCAGCGCCTGATAGAACGTGGACAAGTGACGACGATAAAGCGCCAGCCGCCCTTCGGACCCGTGCGCCTGCAACCGTTCGGCGGTGATCAGGTAATTCGCCGCGCGCATCAGCTTGGTGCTGGCCGACAGGGCGCGGCCCCTCTCAAGATCCTCGGCCGCGAGTTCGATCAGCGTATCGGCACCTTTGGCCCAAACCTCGCGAAAGGCCAGCGTGCCGCCGTCTTCGGGCGTGAGCGCGGCTTCCTTGAGAGGCGCGCACATGGCTTCGATCTCGCCCAGTCGTCCCCCCATCTCGATCGACAGGTTGACGGACAAATCCCAGACATAGTTCGTGGGGAAATAGCGAAACACGCCAGACCCTCCCTGCTTGGCTATCTTGCAGGCGACCTTAGCGATGAAAGCGGCATTGATGAAATTGTATGTATCAATGTAAGGTATTCATGGAAATGTAGTGATGGGCCTGCCATGCGGTTTCAGAACCTCGATCTCAACTTGCTGTCCGCGCTGGACAAATTGTTGCGCCTGCGCAGTGTCAGCCGGGCCGCCGATGAAATGGCGATCACGCAATCGGCGATGTCGAACGCCCTGAATCGTCTACGGCAGTATTTCGGCGATCCGCTGCTCGTGCAGGTGGGGCGCAAGATGATGCTGACCTCGCGCGCCGAAGAACTTGCCGGGCCCGTGCGCGACATTCTGGTGCGGATCGAGGCCGCGGTCACCATTCCCCCCGATTTCGACCCGACGACCACGACGCGCAATATCGCGCTGATGGTGTCGGATTACAGCCTTGCCACGGTCGTGCCGCCCGCCGTGCGGCTGCTGGCCGCGCAGGCGCCGGGGCTGCGCCTGACGATCAAGCCGCAGCGCTCGTATCCGGGACAACTGCTGGAACAGGGTGATACCGATCTGCTGATCTCGCCACGCCCCTATGCCTCGGCCGATCATCCGTCCGAGTCGCTGCTGAGCGATCCGCTTGTGTGCGTGATGGACGCCGCCAACCCCGCCGCCGCCAACCTGACGCTGGATCGGTTCGCGGTGATGGAGCATGTCGCGATGGAGCCACCGGGCGGGGGCGAGAGCTTTGCCACGATCATGTTGCGCGAGGCCGGGTTCAATGTCGCGGTCGCGGTGACGACCTTTTCCTTTGTGTCGCTGCCCGATCTGGTGGTCGGCACGGACCGGATGGCGATGGTCCAAAGCCGTCTTGCGGCTAGGTTCGCGCGGGATCGCGGGCTGGTCATCGTGCCGCCGCCGCTGGATCTGCCCCCGCTGGAACAGGTGATGCAATGGCACAGCATGCGCGACAGTGATCAGGCGTTGGTCTGGTTGCGCGGCATCTTGCGGCTGGCGGCACAGGACAATGCATTCACAGCGTGAATGCCTGTCATTGAACCAATCAAATTTTCAAAGACCTCTCCTTCGACTAGCGTCTTGGCAGGGCCGCGCGCCGCTGGGTGCGTCGGGTCCATCTCATGTCCCAGGGGAGGAAACCCATGATCCGACGCACTCTTGCCGCGCTGTTGTCCAGCGCCGCCCTCGTTGCCGCCGCTCCGGCGGTGGCGCAGGATGTTCTTGCCTTTGGCACTTCGAACCCTGAGCAGCATCCGCTTGTGACCAGGGTCCTCGGGCCTTGGGCCGCGGCCATCAACGCCGAGAACCCGTCTGCCTTGCAGATCGAATTGCGCAACGGGCCGATGATCGTCAACCATGCCAACTTCTTCGACCGGTTGCAGGACGACGTCGTGCAGATCGTCTGGGGCATCACGGCCTTTGATCCCGGTCGGTTCTCGCGCTCGCTGGTGACCACGCTGCCGTTCATGGTGGAAACCGCCGAACAGGGCGGCGTCGCGGCCTGTTTGCTGTATGAGCGCGGGCATTTCTCGCCGGACATGGACAATATCGTGCCGCTGGCCTTTGTTCAGTTCCCGCAGGCGGGGCTGCATTTCAACGGTCATCCGGCCACCAGCATGGAGGACATGGCGGGCCTGAAGGTGATGACGGGCAGCCCCGTGGTCTCTGGCCTGATCCAGGCCTATGGCGGCACGCCGTTGTCGATCAACGTGCCCGAGATGTATCAAGCCCTGCAGCGCGGCACGGCCGAGGGGCTGGTGATGAACTATACCGCGTTCCCCGGCTTCCGCCTGCAAGAGGTGACGACCGATCACCTGCAAGTGCCGCTGGGGGGTGGCTTGGGCATGGTTTTCATGATGCGCGACCGCTACGACTCGCTGTCGGACGAGGCGCGCGCAATCCTCGAGCGGCATTCGGGCTGCGACACCGCCCACCAACTGGGCGCCGAGGTCGACATGGGAGGCCGATGCCGAGAGCTTTGTGCGCAGCCAGCCGGGTCACACGTTCCACGCGCTGAGCGACGAGCGAAGTTGCCGAACGCTCGCCCGTGTCGGCGCTCCGATCAAGGCGACCTTTATCCAGCGCACCCAGAACGGCGCGGAACTGCTGGCGGCGTATCGCGCAGCCTTGGCCAAGGGCGTCGGGTCGGTGCGACCCATCGCAAGGGGAAGCCCCCCGGTCCGAACGGGCCGGGGCTTTTTCATGCGCGGCAGTCGCAGGTCACATGGTCGAGGGCAGCCACAGCGACAGCACCGGAAACGCGACCAGCAGAACGATCTTGACTGAATCGGCCAGCACAAAGAGGATAACCCGCATGACCGTGCCCAGCCTGACATCGGGTTGCAGCACCTTGAGGACAAGAGGTTCATTCCGAAGGAAGCGGCGGCGGTCATCGGTACTCACGACAACCACCAGCATCAGCACGCCCCAAAACGGGATGTCATATCCGAGGCCGCTCATGACGTCACCACGGGAACGGTGATGATCATCACCGCGAAACTGTCCATCCCGACCCCAAAGAAGATAGATCACGATGATCACCGTCAGGATCACGATTGGCTGCGCGTCGATGCTGGCGATCAATGCGTGACAAGTTCAGGCGCTCCACCCAGATTGACGAAGAAGGCGAACTGCAGCCCGCCAAAGATTAGCGCATAGATCATCGCGATCGAGGCCGTGGTTTCGAAAAGACGCCAGCAGGCTGTCCCGCGTCAACCGCCCGCGCGCCAACGCCAGCACCCGAACGAACCGACCGCCCCGACCGCCGCGCTTTCGGTGGCGGTAAAGACGCCCCGTAGAGCCCGCCGATGACCACCGCAAACAGGATCGCGACCGGCAGCGCGCTGCGCAAGGCAGGCAACAGGTCGCCATACGCGGTGGGCTCGGCCTGTGGAACCAGCGTGGGGTTGAGGCGCAGCGACAGCCAGATCGCACCGAAATAAAGGAACAGTGCCAGCAACGCCGGGATCATCGCTGCAACAAAAAGGGCGGCGATGGATTCCTCGGTCAAAAGCGCGAAAAGGATGATCACGCCCGACGGGGGCACCAAGGCACCCAAGGTTCCCCCCGCTGCGACCGTGGCCGTGGACAGGGCAGGGGCATAGCCACGCCGTGTCATCTCGGGCAGGGCGAGACGGCCGAAGGTGGCGCTGGTCGCGACCGAATTGCCGCTGACCGCCCCGAACCCCGCGCAGCCCGCGACCGTCGCATAGGCCAGCCCCCCGCGCACCCCGCCCAGAAGGGCATTGGCGACGCGGAACAAATCGTTCGACACGCCCGCGACAACGGCAAAGGCCCCCATCATCAGGAACAGGGGCAGGGTAGCGACCTGTGGATCCCGCAGGAAATCGGCAGAATCGCCGGCAAAGACATTCGCTGCCGTGCCACCGCCAAGATACAGCATCGTGCCGCTCAACCCGATGGTGGCCGTCACTGTGGCAAGGGGCAGTTGCAGCAGCACCCCCAGCCAAAGCGCGATGAAGGCCAGCAGGACCGCATAGCCGGGGTTTTGCCCGGCGGCTGCTGCCAGCCCGTCGAAGTCCGCCAGCCCCCAGCCAAGCCCGCCAACGACCAACCCGACCAAGGCGACCGCCAGAACCATGACCACGGGCCGCGTTCCATGGCCGTGTTGCGCCAAGGCCGCGCGCAGGTCGGTCACGGCATGCATCATTTGCACCAAGGCCGCGGCGCCCATCGACGCGGCGACCGCGAAATAGGTGGGGGCCAGCGGCCATTCCCAAATCGCCGTTGCCCGGCCTTGCGCGGCATAGCGCAGGCCCAGAAGGCCCAGCCGCCACGCCAGCAGCGCAAAGAACAGCGCCAGCATGACCGAGCCGATCATCGTCAGCCAAGCTGTCATGCGCGGCCCGGTCTGCGCGCCCAGCAAATCGACACGCAGGTTGACGCGCCGGGCCGCGCCTGCGGGCAGGGTGGCGGCCACAGCGATGGCAAAGACGTTCGACATGATCTCGTTCAGGGCGACGATGTTGGTGCCCAAGAGCCACCGGGCAAGGATATCCGCCACGACGACGATGGCACCCGCAAGGATTCCGGCGACGGCGAGGGCCGCGATCAACCCGGTCACGCGGGTCAGCCACGGCGCGGCAGAGGAGACGTTCGGTGTCATTGTTTTCTTTCCCGCGCCTCAGCCGATCAGCGCGACAGGGCGGCACCAGCCCGCGGACCCACGTTCGACCTTGACCGGGAGGGCAATGACCTGAAACCCGGTTGGGGGCAGCAGGTGCAGGTTGGCCAGTTTTTCGATGTGGCAATAAACCGTGTCGGCGCCGGCCTTATGGCCCTCCCAGAACACAGACCAGTCGCCCGTTTCGCGGGCGCGCGCCGCCTGCATGGCAAGGGGTGGGTCCCAGCTCCAGGCATCGGTGCCGCAGACGCGCACGCCGCGCTCGGTCAGATACAGTGTCGCTTCGCGGCCCATGCCGCAGCCGGTGGCGACATAGTCACTCATGCCATAGCGCGCTCCGGCGGCGGTGTTCACCAGCACGATATCGCCCGGTTGCAGTGCGTGGCCGATCCGTGAAAGCTCGGCCTCGACCTCGGCGGCGCTGATGGTGTGGCCGTTCGGACGGTCGCGGAAATCCAGCTTGACGCCCGCGCCAAAGCACCATTCCAGCGGCACTTCGTCGATGGTGATCGCGCGTTTGCCGCCGTCCATCGTCGGGTGATAATGCCACGGCGCATCCATATGGGTGCCGTTGTGGGTGGTGATCCGGCAGCGCTCGGCCGCCGCGCCCGCTCCGTCGCGCAAGACGCCTTCGGGCAGGTTGAACATCGCCTGAAATTCCCGCGCGCCCTCGACATGGCCCATATAGTCGATCTCGGGGCCCAGACCGGGCGGGTCGGACGGAATTCCGGCCGTCAGCGCGACCGAAAGGTCGATGATCCGTTGTGGCATGCCTGCTCCTCCCGCTTGCATGGTGGGATCACGCTATCGGGGGCTCGGGTATCAGTCGAATTGATAGTTTGAATATCACTGTTTGATACCGTGAATGCCTTTGGCCATGCGGTATCGGTGCGCAGGCTTATCGGGCCCATCCGGCGCGGCCCGACCCCGGGCCGATCGGGTCGAGGTGGATGATCACTTCGCACTCGGGGATCGAATGTTCGATCGTGTGCTCAAGCCCGTCGGCAATCGCGTGGGCTTCGTTCAGGGTGAGGGTGCCGGGCAACTCGACGTGCAGCGACACGAAGATACGACTGCCGGCCATGCGGGTCTTGAGGTCGTGGAAACCGCTGATCCCCGGCCATTCGCCGGCGATGGCTTCGATGGCTTCGACGGTTTCGGGGGCGGCGGCGTGATCCATCAACGCGTCCCACGCGCCATTGCCAATGCGCAGCCCGTTGAACGCCAGCCAGCCACCCGCGCCAAGGGCGACAACCGCATCGACACGCAGCAAGCCCCATTGCGCCGAGGCCACAAGTGCCACCAGCACACCCACCGTTGGCACGAGGTCCCCGACATAATGCAGCGAATCTGCCGCGATCACTTTGTTGCCGGTGATCCGCGCGACGCGGCGCTGCCACCAGACCAGCAACCCTGTCAGGATGACCGACACCGCCATCACCGCGATCCCAGCGGATTCGGCCTGCATCGGGGTGGGCGTTTCAGACACCAGGCGCAGGACTGCCAAGCCGGCGATCGTGGCGCCCGATACAAGGATCAGCGCCGATTGCAACAGGGCGGCCAGATCCTCGGCCGAGGAATGCCCGAAACGGTGGTCATCATCGGCGGGACGGGCAGCATAGGCGACCGCCGCCAATGCCCCGACCGACACCATGACATCCAGCGCATTGTCAGCCAGCGACGCGGCGACCGACAGCGCCCCGGTAACGACCAGCGCCCAAAGCTTGAGGATCACCAGCACAACCGCGACGCCCACCGAGGCGACGGCGGCAGACAGGTTGAGACGTTCATTGCGGCTGCGCATCCGGGACTCGGGCTTGGGGACTCTGCGTATATCCAAGCGGGGACGCTGCCGCAACGCAAGGAGTGTCGGCGAAGGGCGAACCCGATCCCGCTTTGTAACAATTCGAAAGAATTGGGCAAAACTGCGGCAAGACTCGGCTGCGAACAAAGGGGCGGACAGACGCGGGCAAGGGGGAATCCCCGTCCCGCGCCTTGGGAGGAGAAAACCGGTGACGACCAACGCAACGCAAGGGGCGCTGCTGTCTGTGCCTGCCCTGCTGGCGCGCAACGCGGTCCAGTTCGGCAACGCGACAGCCTATCGCGAAAAGGAATTCGGGATCTGGCAAAGCTGGACCTGGAAAGAGGTGGCCGAGGAAGTTCGGGCCATGGCAATGGGCTTTCTGGCGTTGGGCATGAACCGGGGCGACCATGTCGCGATCATCGGGCGCAACCGCCCGGCGCTGTATTGGTCGATGGTTGCCGCACAGTCGGTTGGCGCGATTCCGGTCGCCTTGTATCAGGACGCTGTCGCCGAAGAGATGGCCTATGTGCTGGAACATTGCGGTGCGCGTTTCGCGATCTGCGGCGATCAGGAGCAGGTCGACAAGGTGATCGAGGTTCAGGAAACTGTCACCTGCATCGAACAGATCCTCTATGTCGACAAGCGCGGCCTGCGCAAATACGACCACAGCCGCATGAACTGGCTGGATGACGTCAAGTCCGAGGGCAAGGCCGGTCATCACCGGTTCGAGGCCGAGGTTCAGACCCGGATCGCCGAACTGAATTACGATAGCACCTGCGTGATGCTGTACACCTCTGGCACCACGGGCAAGCCCAAGGGCGTCGTGCTGTCGAATCGCAACATCATCGAAACCGCCAAGGCGTCGTCTGAATTCGACAAACTACGGTTCGATGACGAGATCGTCGCCTATCTGCCGATGGCTTGGGTGGGCGACTTCATCTTTTCCATCGGGCAGGCCTATTGGACCGGGTTCTGTGTGAACTGCCCGGAAAATGCAGCCACCATGATGACCGATCTGCGCGAGATCGGGCCGACCTATTTCTTTGCCCCGCCGCGCGTGTTCGAAACCATGCTGACGAATGTCATGATCCGCATGGAAGACGCCAGCCCGACCAAGAAGCGCATGTTCGACACCTATATGGCGCATGCCCGCAAGGTCGGTGGCGCGATCATGGACGGCAAGCCGGTTAGCGCGGGTGATCGCCTGAAATATCGGATCGGCGAGGCGCTGGTTTATGGCCCGTTGAAAAACACGCTGGGTCTGAGCCATATCCGCGTGGCCTATACCGCTGGCGAGGCCATCGGTCCCGAGATCTTCGATTTCTACCGCTCGCTGGGGATCAACCTCAAGCAGCTCTATGGTCAGACCGAGGCGTCGGTGTTCATCACCCAGCAGCCAGATGGCGAAGTACGCAGCGATACCGTCGGCGTGCCGTCCCCGGGGGTCGAGGTGCGCATCGCCGAGTCGGGCGAGGTGTTCTATCGCTCGCCGGGCGTGTTCGTCGAATACTACAAGAACGCGGAATCCACGGCCTCGACCAAGGATGCCGAGGGATGGGTTGCCACGGGTGACGCGGGCTTCTTCGAGGAAGGCACCGGCCATCTGCGGATCATCGACCGCGCCAAGGATGTGGGCAAGATGGCGGACGGCCGGATGTTCGCGCCCAAGTATGTCGAGAACAAGCTGAAATTCTTCCCGAACATCCTCGAAGCCGTGCTGTTCGGCAACGGGCGCGATCGCTGCGTGGCGTTCATCAACATCGACCTCGCGGCGGTGGGCAACTGGGCGGAACGCAACAACATCGCCTATTCGTCGTATCAGGAACTGGCGGGGCACCCGAAGGTTCTGGAGACCATTCAGGCGCATGTCGAAGAGGTGAACGCCTCGGTCGCGCAGGATCCGATGCTGTCGGGCTGTCAGGTTCACCGGTTCCTCGTGCTGCACAAGGAACTGGATGCCGACGATGGCGAAATGACCCGCACGCGCAAGGTGCGCCGCAACATCGTTGCCGACAAGTTCTCGGACCTGATCGAAGGTCTCTATGCCGGGGAAACATCGATCTATACCGAGACCGAAGTCAGCTATGAAGATGGCCGCAAAGGCAAGCTGAAGGCCACGGTCGAACTGCGCGACGCCAAGGTGTTCGACACCGTGGGTGCGAAAGTGGCGGCGGAATGACGGCGAGACAGGGGGCAGGAATGCTGGACACGCAACACGAAGGCTTTGTCACCGCCGATGGCCGCCAGATCGGTGGCGTGGTGATGGAGCTCAAGAACATCACGCTGCGTTTCGGCGGTGTGGTGGCGATCAAGGACATCAGCTTTGACATCCGTCAGGGCGAGATCCGCGCGATCATCGGCCCGAACGGGGCGGGCAAGTCGTCGATGCTCAATGTCATTTCCGGGTTTTACAACCCGCAGGAAGGTGACGTGATTTACAAGGGCTACAAGCGGCCCAAGATGGCGCCTTACAAGGTGTCGCGCATGGGGATCGCCCGGACGTTCCAGAACATCGCGCTGTTCGAAGGCATGTCGGTGCTGGACAACATCATGACCGGGCGGATGCACCACATGAAGGCCGGCTTCTTCAGTCAGGCGTTGTGGTGGGGCAAAGCCTCGCGCGAGGAAGAGGAACATCGCGCGGCTGTCGAAAAGATCATCGACTTTCTGGAAATCCAGCCGATCCGCAAGACCCCGGTCGCCCGCTTGCCTTACGGCCTGAAAAAGCGCGTGGAACTGGCCCGCGCCTTGGCCGCCGAGCCGCAGATCCTGCTGCTCGATGAACCGATGGCGGGCATGAACGTCGAAGAGAAAGAGGACATGAGCCGCTTCATCCTCGACGTGAACGACGAATTCGGCACCACCACGGTGCTGATCGAACACGACATGGGCGTGGTCATGGACCTCAGCGACCGTGTGGTGGTGATGGATTACGGCAAGAAGATCGGCGACGGCACCCCGGACGAGGTGCGCAACAACCAAGCCGTCATCGATGCCTATCTGGGGGTGGCTCATGACTGAGGCAGGTAAAATGGGGGGCAAGGGTCATGTCTGATACCGTTCTTTTCGCGCTCGAGGCGGCGCTGAATGGCCTGACCGTCGGCATCATGTATTCGCTGGTGGCGCTGGGCTTCGTGCTGATCTTCAAGGCGTCGGGCATCTTCAATTTTGCCCAGGGGGTGATGGCGCTGTTCGCGGCGCTGACGCTGGTGGGCATCCAGACCGGGCAGGTGCCGTTCTCGCATCTGATCAACGCGGCGCTGGGCACCAACATCCACGACTTCGGCTTTACCCTGCCGGCGATCCTGGCGATCCCGCTGACCGTGGGCGTGATGGTGCTGATGGCGCTGCTGATCGAGCGCATCGTGCTGAAGCATCTGGTCAACCAGGAGCCGATCATCCTGTTCATGGCCACCATCGGCCTGGCCTATTTCCTCGAAGGCCTGGGCGACATCATGTGGGGCGCCGAGGTCAAGCCGCTGGACGTCGGCATCCCGCAAGGCATGTCGAGCGCGGTGGACGAGTTCACCTATAACCTCTTCGGCTACGGCTTTTATCTGGACGTGCTGAACCTCTATGCGCTGGCCATCGCGGCGGTTCTGGTGACGGCGCTGGTGATCTTCTCGCAATACACCAAACAGGGCCGGGCGCTGCGCGCCGTGGCCGACGACCATCAGGCCGCGCTCTCGGTCGGTATCTCGCTGCGGTTCATCTGGGTGCTGACCTGGTCGATCGCCGGCATCGTCGCGCTGGTCGCGGGGATCATGTGGGGTTCGAAATCCGGCGTGCAGTTCTCGTTGTCGCTGATCGCGCTCAAGGCCCTGCCGGTGCTGATCCTCGGCGGCTTCACCTCGATCCCGGGTGCCATTGTCGGCGGGTTGCTGATCGGGGTCGGCGAGAAGCTGTTCGACTTCTTCATGCAGCCGATCATCGGCGGCGCCACCGAGAACTGGTTCGCCTATATGCTCGCCCTCGTGTTCCTGCTGTTCCGTCCGCAGGGCCTGTTCGGCGAAAAGATCATCGAGAGGGTCTGACACGATGCTTTACCGTGAAGCGGGCGACTTCAAGACGTCCTACAGCCGCGACAACCAGACCTTTCCCATCAAGGGCGACCGGCTGGCCTATTGGGCGGTCATCGCCGTGGCCTTTCTGGTGGTGCCCTTCGTGCTGGGCGATTACTGGGCCAACGCGGTGGTCATCCCCTTCCTGATCTATGTGATCGCCGCGCTGGGGCTGAACATCCTGATCGGCTACACCGGCCTGTTGTCGCTGGGCACCGCGGCCTTCATGGCGGTGGGCGCCTATGCGACTTACAAGCTGACCACCGCCTTCCCGGGGATGAACATCTATCTGGTTTTCCTGCTGTCGGGCGTGGTGACCGCGGGGGTGGGCGTGCTGTTCGGCCTGCCGTCGCTGAAGATCGGGGTTCTACCTTGCCGTGGCGACGCTGGCGGCGCAGTTCTTCCTGATCTGGCTGTTCACGCGGGTGGAATGGTTCTTCAACTATTCGCCGACCGGCCAGATCGCGATGCCCGAGCGCAGCATGTTCGGTGTCATCATCACCGGTGCCGCCGCAAGTTCGCTGGCCGAGTATTTCACCTGCCTGATCTTCGTTGTGGGCATGGCATGGCTGGCGCGCAACATGACGCGCGGCACGACCGGGCGCACATGGATGGCGATCCGCGACATGGACATCGCCGCCGAGATCATCGGGTCAACCCGCTGATCGCCAAGCTCAGCGCCTTCGCGGTGTCGTCGTTCTTCGTTGGCGTGGCCGGGGCCCTGACGTTCGGGGTCTATCTGGGGGCGGCAGAGGCGGGCGAAGCCTTCGGCATCAACAAATCCTTCCTCGTGCTGTTCATGGTGATCATCGGGGGCCTTGGGTCGATCCTGGGTTCGTTCCTGGGTGCGGCGTTCCTGGTGGTTCTGCCCGTCCTCCTCAAGCTGTTGCTGGTGGATGGTTTGGGCTGGCCGGCGGATCTGGCGCGGCACCTCGAGGTGATGATCATCGGCGCGTTGATCGTTATCGTCCTGATCGCCGAGCCGCATGGCATGGCCGCGCTGTGGCGCACGATCAAGGAAAAACTGCGTCTTTGGCCCTTCCGCACTGATCGCGGGCCGGGCGAGGGAACCTTTAACTGTCATCGACTGGGAGGAGATACCAATGAAGATGACCAAACTGGCCGCGCTGCTTGCGGCGACCCTGGTGGCGGCCCCGGCTGTCGCTCAGGACCTGCACTTCCCGATGCTGAACTATCGCACCGGGGCCTACGCACCGGGCGGCATTCCCTTTGCCGACGGCTATCAGGACTATCTGACGCTGATCAACGAGCGCGATGGCGGCATTGGTGGCCTGCCGATCCGCATGACCGAATGCGAAACCGCCTATAACACCGAGCGCGGTGTGGAATGCTATGAATCGATCCGCGGCGACAACCCGCTGATCGTGCAGCCGCTGTCGACCGGCATCACCTATCAGCTGATTCCCCGCGTCACGGCGGATGGCGTGCCGCTGCACACCATGGGCTATGGCCGGACCTCGGCGATGAACGGCAACGTGTTCCCGTGGGTCTTCAATTACCCGGCGAACTACTGGGATGGCGCGTCGGTCGCGATCAACCATCTGCTGACGCAGAACGACGGCTCGCTGGAAGGCAAGAAGATCGTTCTGGTCTACCACAACTCGGCTTACGGTCGTGAACCGATCCGCACGCTGGAAATCCTGTCCGAGCGTCTGGGCTTCGAGTTCCTGCCGATCGCTGTCGACCACCCGGGCCAGGAGCAAGGCTCGCAGTGGCTGCAGATCCGCCGCGAACGCCCTGACTATGTGCTGATGTGGGGCTGGGGCGTGATGAACGCCGTCGCCATTCAGGAAGCCGCCAACATCCGCTTCCCGATGGAAAACTTCATCGGCATCTGGTGGTCGGGTTCGGAAAACGACGTGATCCCGGTCGGCGCTGGTGCTGACGGCTACACCGCGCTGGCCTTCCACGGTGTCGGCACCAACTATCCGCTCTATGCCGACATTCAGGAATACGTCGTGGGCCGCGGCCTGGCTGCCGGCAACGGCGACCAGATCGGCTCGGCGGTTTACTCGCGTGGCCTCTATGCTGCGATGCTGGCCGTCGAGGCCGCGCGCACCGCGCAAGAGATCCACGGTGTGGCCCAGATCACCCCGGCGATGATGCGCGACGGCATGGAAGCACTGTCGATCACCGAAGAGCGTCTGACCGAACTGGGTCTGCCGAACTTCTCGGCGCCGTTCGACGTGTCCTGCGCCAACCATGGCGGTTCGGGCGCGGCGATGCTGCAGCAGTGGGATGCCGACACCCAGTCGTGGAACCTGATCACCGACTGGATCCAGGCCGACCGCGACCTGATCTCCGAACTGGCGATGGAAGACTCGGCCGCCTATGCCGCCGAGAACAACATCGAGCCCCAGTGCGGCAACTGATCTGACCCAACGGCGGGCGCGTTCCGGCGCGCCCGCCATCCCAAACCCTTAGCGACGGAAACGCCCCATGTTCGACACGCGCCCCGAGGCCGAGACCCTGCTCGAGGTCAACAACATCGAGGTGATCTACAACCACGTGATCCTCGTGCTCAAAGGCGTCAGCCTGTCGGTGCCCAAGGGCGGTATCACCGCGTTGCTGGGCGGGAACGGGGCCGGAAAATCGACCACGCTCAAGTCGATCTCGGGCCTGCTGAAATCCGAGCGCGGCGATGTCACCAAGGGTTCCGTGTTGTATCGCGGCCAGAACCTCGCCGGGATGAACCCCGCCGATCTGGTGAAGGCCGGCGTCATTCAGGTGATGGAAGGGCGTCATTGCTTCGAGCACCTCACCGTCGAAGAGAACCTGCTGACCGGGGCCTATACCCGGACCGATGGCCGTGGCGCCACGTCGGCGGATCTCGAGATGGTCTATGAATATTTCCCGCGGCTGAAGGAACGGCGCAAGTCGCAGGCCGGCTATACCTCGGGCGGCGAACAGCAGATGGTGGCGATCGGCCGCGCGATGATGGCGCGCCCCGAGACGATCCTGCTGGACGAACCGTCGATGGGTCTGGCGCCGCAACTGGTCGAACAGATCTTCGAAATCGTCAAGCGCCTGAACGAAGAACAGGGCGTCACCTTCCTGTTGGCCGAACAGAACACCAACGTCGCGCTGCGCTATGCCCACACCGGCTATATCCTTGAAAATGGCCGTGTCGTGATGGAAGGCACCGCGCAGGCGCTGCGCGAGAACCCCGACGTCAAGGAATTTTATCTGGGCATGTCCGACAAGGGCCGCAAATCCTTCCGCGATGTGCGCAGCTATCGCCGCCGGAAGCGTTGGCTGGCCTGATTTCCCCCTTCCTGTCTTTCCTTGCCATTCCGGTAACATCATCATGACCCAGCATTTCGACGCCTTGGAAACCCGCTCGACCGATCAGCGCGCTGCCGATCTGGCCCGTGATCTGCCGATGCTGATCGCGCGGGCGCAGGCGACTGAAGGCATGGGGAAAACCCTTGCCGGGGTGCATCCACGGGGGATCACGACGGTCGCCGACCTCGCGAAACTGCCCGTTCTGCGCAAGTCCGAACTGGTCGCGGCGCAGGCAGCCTCGGCGCCGTTCGGTGGTTTCGCCGCCCTGAAGGCGCATGAGTTCGAGCATGTTTTCCAGTCGCCCGGCCCGATCTATGAACCGGGTCGCACGACGCACGACTGGTATCGCTTGGGCCGCTTCCTGCATGCGACGGGGATCGGCAAGGGCGATATCGTCCATAATTGCTTTGGCTATCACCTGACGCCCGCTGGCATGATGTTCGAAAGCGGCGCGCGTGCGGTTGGTGCGGCTGTGCTGCCGGCTGGCACCGGGCAGACCGAACTGCAAGTCCGCGCGGCGCGCGACATCGGCACGACGGCCTATGCGGGCACGCCCGATTACCTGAAAATCATCCTCGACAAGGCCGACGAGATGGGCGAGCGCCTGTCGATCACCAAGGCCGCCGTGGGCGGGGGCGCGTTGTTCCCCAGCCTGCGCCAGCATTACGCCGACCGTGGCATCACCTGCCGCCAGTGCTATGCCACCGCCGATCTGGGCAATATCGCGTATGAATCCGACGCGATGGAAGGCATGATCATCGACGAGGGCGTGATCGTCGAGATCGTCCGCCCCGGCACCGGCGACCCGGTGCCACATGGCGAGGTCGGCGAAGTCGTCGTTACCACGCTGAACGCCGATTATCCGCTTGTGCGTTTTGCCACGGGCGATCTTTCGGCGATCCTGCCGGGTGTCAGCCCCTGCGGCCGAACCAATCTGCGGATCAAGGGCTGGATGGGCCGCGCGGATCAGACGACCAAGATCAAGGGCATGTTCGTGCGCCCGGAACAGGTCGCAGCCTTTGTCAGCCGCCACGAGGAAGTCGCGCGCGCGCGCGTCGTGGCCACCCGCGACGGCGAGATGGATGTGATGACCGTGCGCATCGAAACTCGCGCGTCGAACCCCGGCCTGTACGAGGGGACGATCCTCGATACGCTGAAACTGCGTGGAAAGGTGGAACTGGTTCCGCCGGGGTCGCTGCCGAATGACGGCAAGGTGATCGAGGATTTGCGCAGCTACGAGTAACCTGTATCCTCCGATTTATGACGGAGGTTTTCATGGTCACTCGATTTCTCGCTTCGCTTTCGCTGTCGCTCGTGCTGGCACTGCCCCTTGGGGCGCAGACCGGCAGCGTTTTGATGATTGCCAATCAGGATTACGACCGCATTCGGGATGCGCGCGGCGCACAGGGTGTGTTGGACACCGGACGGCGCTTTGAACGAATGGGCTTCCATGTCGATCAGGCCACCGACGTTTCGACGCTGGCGATGCGTGCCGCCTTGACTCAATTGTCGGACGACCTGGCTGCGGGGCGGTCAGAACGCGTGGTCATCGTGCTGTCGGGCTATACCGTCAGCAGCGGCAGCGATGCGTGGTTTCTCGGAACGCAGGTCTCGCAACCGCGCGTCTTTTCACTGGACCAGGATGGGATCCGTCTGGATGCCGTGCTGTCGATTGCCGGGCAGGTGCAAGGCGGTGCTGTGGTCGCTCTGGCAGATTTCGGATTTCCGCAGGCACCGGGCGGCGGGATTTCCGGCGGGCTGCCGTTGCAGATTGCCGTTCCTCAAGGCGTAAGCGTCGTGCGCGGCAGCGTGGCCGGGATCACCGCCTTTTTGCAGGGGCTGGCCGAACCGGGGGCGCGTGTCGGGGCGCTTGTCGCGCAGCGGCAGGACCTTCGGCTTGAAGGGTTTGACCCACCGTTCCTGCGTTTCGTCCCGCAGGGGATGGCACCCTCGCGCGATGCGGACCGCGACGCATGGCTGGCCGCGCAACAATTGGCCAGCGTCGAAGGGTATGACGCCTATCTTGCCGACTGGCCGAATGGCGAATACGCGGCGCTGGCGCGGTCGGAACGCGACCGCCTGTGGAATACCCCTGAGCGCATCGAAGAGGCCATGCGCCTCAGCCGCGACGAACGCCGCGCCGTGCAACGCGACCTGACGATCCTTGGCTTCGACACGCGCGGGGTCGACGGCGTGTTTGGGCGCGGAACCCGCAGCGCGATCAGCGCGTGGCAAGGCGCCAACCGATTCCAGAGCACCGGCTATCTGAACCGCGAGCAGGTCATCGAATTGGGTCGGCAGGGAACCGAACGCGCGCGGCAGCTTGACGAGGAAGCGCGCGCCCGGCAGGCCGAGGCCGAGCGGCGCGAAAGGATCTATTGGCGCGACACGGGCTCTGGTCAGGACGAGGCTGGGATGCGCGCCTATCTGCAACGCTACCCGCAGGGCATTTTCGCGGCCGTTGCCGTGCAGCGCCTGCAGGAAATCGATGCGCAACGCCGGGCCGAGGAAGAACGCCGTGCCAGACGACAGGAGAGCAACATGTGGGAAGATGCCCAGCGGATCGATACCGAAGAGGCTTACAGGGCGTATCTGCAGGCCTATCCGCGCGGGGAATATGCCCGTCAGGCACGCCAGCGAATCGAGGAACTGCGCCGCCGCGAGCCCGAGGTGATCGTGGAAGACGGCAACGGGGCCGGTGGCGGCGACAATGCCGAACTGCCGCCTTTGCCGCAGGGAGCCGATTTGGCGCGCGCGCTGACGATCGAACAGTCGCTGAACCTGCCCGTCGTGTCGATCCAACTGGTCGAAGGTCGCCTTGCGCAACTGGGGCTGAACCCCGGCCCCGCGGATGGAGTTCTGGACGAGGCATCCCGCCGGGCGATCCAGCGCTATCAGCTTGGCACCGGGTTGCCGGCGACCGGCTACCTTGATGCGGTGACGGTGGCGCAGATGCTGGGCGGACAGTTCATCGACCTGCTGCGCTGAAAACCCGGTCGGCCCCATTTGGGGCTGGCCATCTCCCGCCGGCGATTCGCCTAAAGAAAAAGACCGCGCGGGTTGCCCCTGCGCGGTCTCTATCTCGGTTGCCCGAAGGATCAGCCCTGACGAGCTTTGAACTTCTTCTGGGTCTTGTTGATCACGTAGATCCGGCCTTTGCGGCGCACGATCTGGCAATCGCGGTGGCGCTGCTTGAGCGAACGCAGCGAATTTCTGACCTTCATCGGCCTTCTCCTCTTCGCGGCGCCGAGCGCCTTGAAACGATAACGCCCCTTGAGCCTAAGCCCTTGGGGCGCGATGATCACCCGTCCATAACGGACAATGGTGGGCACGACAAGGTTCGAACTTGTGACCCCTACGATGTCAACGTAGTGCTCTACCACTGAGCTACGCGCCCTGACAGTCACCGCCGGAAACCGGCGACAGCGTCAATGCAGCGGTCTATAAAAGGACTCGAAGGCATGTTCAAGGGCTTTCCGTCACACAATTTTCTCCGCTATGATCGTGCGTGAAAGAAGGTGTCATGCTGCGCGCAATCAACATCAGGGAACCGGTCAGGAACACCTCGATGGTGGTGTTTGCCTCGCCCCACTCGGGGCGGGTCTATCCGTCTGACTTGTTGGCGCGGTCGGTTCTTGATTTGCGCACCCTGCGTTCGTCCGAAGATGCGCATGTTGACGATCTTCTGGTCTCGGCGCCTGAACAGGGGGCATATCTGGTCACATCCGACGTGCCGCGCGCCTATGTCGATTTCAACAGGGCGCAATCCGAACTGGACCCTGCGCTGATTTCCGGTGCCCCGCGCGCCGGCCTCAATCCGCGGATCGCGTCGGGTCTGGGGGTTCTGGCCCGGGTCGTGGCCAACGGGCGGCCGATCTATTCGGGCAAATTGCCGATGGACGAGGCGCGGCGCCGAATCACCAGCTATTGGCAACCGTATCATCAGGGCTTGTCGCGGTTGCTGGCAGAACAGCACACGCGATTCGGGCAGGTAATCCTGTGTGATGTGCATTCGATGCCCCATGACGCGCTGACCAACCATGTCATGCGGGGCGTGCCCCGTCCCGATGTGGTGATCGGCGACCGCTGGGGGGCTTCGGCGACGCCGGATGTTGTCGAACAGTTCGAGGCCGTTCTGCGCGACGCGGGCTTGCGGGTGGCGCGCAATACGCCGTTTGCCGGGGCCTATATCACGCAGACCTACGGTCAGCCCTCACAAGGCAAACATGCCCTGCAAATCGAGATCGATCGCGCGCTGTATCTCGATGAGCGCCGAATCGAACCCTCGCGCGATTTCGTCGCTTTCGAATTGCTGATGCGCGGAGTCTTACAGCGTCTTGCACGGATCAGGCCCGAGATCGGGTTCTCCGACCGTTTGGCGGCCGAGTGACCCCTATCCTTTCGAGCGCAGCAGCGCGAGGCTGTCGGCGAGGAAGCCGGGGGGCAGATCGCGGCCGATAACCACGATGCGGCTGGTCTTGTCGCCCTCGGGCCAGTGGGTCAACGACACGGGCGGGTGAAAGATATGCTGGACCCCGTGCAGCGCAAACGGATGCTTCATCCCTTCGACATGCACGACCCCCTTGAGGCGCAAGATGTCCTCGGACGCGGCATTCACAAGGTTTTCCAGCCACAGGTCAAAGACGATGGGCGACACCGGCTGGTCGAGCGTGATCGATTGCGACGAGATACGGCCATCGTGGCTGGCATTGCGCGGTGTCGCCGTCGTGGCGAACAGGCCATGCGACTGCGGCAAGGACAGAGGGCTGGTCGCGGGCAGGCCGCTCAGCGGGGGCAAGCTGGCGCGGGCGGGCGGCGCGGCGACCCATGCCATGGCCTGCGCCTTGTCGCTTTCTGCCCCGACCGAGACACCGAACAGCAGCGACGGGTCGATGCTGCCGTGATCGGCCCGGATGCGCGGTGCGCCGGGGTTGATACCCTTCAAACGATTTTCGAAGGTCGCAAGCTGTGCAGGGGTCACCAGATCGGTTTTCGTAAGGATGATGCGGTCGGCCATCGCGATCTGTTGCACGGCTTCGAACTGACGATCGAGGATCCGCCCGCCCGTTGCGGCATCGGCTGTCGTCAGCACGGCATCCAGCGCGAAATCATGCGACAGCTCGGGGTCCATGACCAGCGTTTGCAGGATCGGGCCGGGATCGGCGATGCCCGTGGTCTCGATCACGATACGGTCGAACTGCACCGCCCCGGATTCGCGCTGGTCGCGCAGGTCTGCAAGGGTTTCGGCCAGATCGCCGCGCACCGTGCAGCACAGGCAACCCGATTGCATAAGCACCATCGATTCGGTCGAGGTTTCGATCAGATCGTGATCGAGGCCGATCTCCCCGAATTCGTTGATGATCACCGCGGCCCTGTCCATCCGCGGATCGCGCAGAAGCGCGTTCAGAAGCGTGGTCTTGCCCGAGCCGAGAAAGCCGGTGAGCAGGGTGACAGGGATCGGGCTGGGCATGGCGGAACCTCTTGTGCGTGGTTTCGGGCCTACCGCGCGGCCCGGGAGATGGCAACGGGGTAGGAGGACCTCAACGCACCGTGATCCGCAAGCCCAGCCTGATGAGCAAGCGCAGGGCGGGCCGCAGCACCCGAAGCAGGATGGATGCGGCAAACCCCGCCAACGAGGCGGCGGCGGCCATCACCCCGGCCAGCAGCGCCCAGACCTCGTCGCTCAGCCGCAGACCAAGGCGAAGAAAGCGCGACTTGCCCAGCATCTCGAACGCGCCCGTGGTGCGGGCACCCAATGCCTCGGCCCCGCGGGCCAGCGCGCGGGCTTCGGCGGGGGTGTCGGCATTGGCCAGAAGGTGCAGCGCCTGGCGGGTGCCAAGGCGCGTGTTCATCCGTCCCAGATCCTGCGCGACCTCGACGGCGGGTTCAAGGATGCCCGGGCGTGCCAGCAAGGCGAGGTCGTCCGCGCTGCGAACGGCAGGCAGGCGCGCCCAGTCGATGCCAAAGGCAAAAGCGCGGCGGAACACAGCCAGGATGTCGGGGGCCAAGCGCCCCGTGCGGTGCGCCACACGCAGCAGGGCCGAGCCCCCCTTGACCGCCAGCGAGGTGCCTCCGGTGGCCACCACCAGCCCGGTCGCGGCGAGGCCGACAAAGCTGATCGCGACATCGACCTGATCGACCTCGTCACCGGCAAGATAGTGTGTGCCCTCGCGCGTCAGCGCGACGACGTCACCGACCACGGTCAGGTTCACCGCCACGCCGCAGGCCAGCGTCGCCGACAGATCGCACTGCCGCAGATCCCATGCACAGGCCGCGCAGTTCACGCCGGTGGCGAGCCAGCCGTTATCCTCGGCATCCAGCGCATCGCGACGGGCGATCAGGTCAGGCGGCAGGATGATCCCTTGTTCGGTGGCAAGATCGCTCAGCGCCTCGATGACCACCCAGTCGCGCGGGGTTTCATCCAGCCGCTGCGACAGGCGCAAGGCGAGAGCCTCAGGCGTGGCGGACCGCGCAAGGGCGCGTTCATAGCTGGCGGTCAGTTCAGACCCCGCGCGTTCGACCAGCATCGCCGCACCCGGCGTGCTGCCGATCTGCGCCCACCACCATGCGGACCACGCCAACGACAACGCGGCAAATCCGGCGAGGATCCAGCGTTCGGCGCGCAAGCGTTTCTGAGGTGTCGACAAGGGTCTGGGCATCGTGCCCCAATGTGGGGGTTGCCAAGGCCCGGGGCAAGGCAAAGCCGGGCCCCGAGGGGCCCAGCCTGCGGCCTTACGACCGGATCATGCCGATGATGTCATAGGTTTGTCGCAGCACCGGCACGGCGATTTCGCGGGCTCGGCGGGCACCTTCTCCCAGAATGCGGTCGATCTCGGCCGGGTCCTGCATCAGCCGGCTCATCTCGGTCGAGATGGGCGAGAGCGAGGCAACCGCCAGATCGGCCAGCTTGGGCTTGAACGCACCGAAACCCTGACCGGCGAACTCGGCCAGAACGGACTCTTTCGACACACCCGCCAGCGCGGCATAGATGTTCACAAGGTTCTTCGCCTCGGGGCGGTCGGCCAGCCCGTCCATCGTTTCCGGCAGTGGTGCCGGATCGGTCACGGCCTTGCGGATCTTCTTGGCGATGGTGTCGGCGTCGTCAGTCAGGTTGATGCGCGAAGCGTCCGAGGGATCGGATTTCGACATCTTCTTGGTGCCGTCGCGCAGGCTCATGACGCGGGTCGCGGCGCCTTCGATCACCGGCGTGGTGATCGGGAAGAAATCGACCTTGTAGTCATGGTTGAACTTGGCGGCGATGTCGCGGGTCAGTTCCACATGCTGCTTCTGATCCTCGCCCACCGGCACATGCGTGGCGTGATACAGCAAGATGTCCGCGGCCATCAGCGACGGATAGGCGAAGAGTCCCAACGAGGCCTTCTCGGCATCCTTGCCGGTGGTCTTGTCCTTCCATTGCGTCATGCGGTTCATCCACCCCATCCGCGCGACGCAGTTGAACACCCAGCCAAGCTGTGCGTGTTCGGGCACCTGGCTTTGGTTGAACAGGATCGACTTGGCCGGATCGAGGCCCGAGGCCAGATAGCCCGCCGCCAGTTCGCGCGTCTGGCGGCGCAGGGCATCGGGATCTTGCCAGACGGTGATGGCATGCAGATCGACCATGCAATAGATCGTTTCGATCCCTTGGTCCTGCATCTCGACGAAACGCTTGATCGCGCCCAGATAGTTGCCCAGCGTCAGCCCGCCCGAGGGTTGGATCCCCGAAAAGACGCGCGGTGTGAACTTGGCGTTGGCATCGTCGGCCATCTGTCGACTCCGTGGTGGAAAAAGACGTGCGCTTCGCTTACCGCTGGCCGGGTGGGGCGTCAACCGAAGGAGGGGCCGATGGACAGCGATCGCCCGCGTGTGCTGAATGCCATGCCTGCGCCCGTCTGGCTGGCGGTGGTCGCGATCCTCGGGGTCGAGGCCGTGTTGATGGCTGCCGGGATGGGGCTGATCGGGGGGCCGCAGGGCCTTGGGTGGCGCGTCCACGCGATCGAGCGCTTTTCCTACAGCGCCGCCATTCAGCATTGGATGTTCGAGACGCATCAATTCCCCGGTTACAACCTGTTGCGATATGTCAGCTTCGGGTTTGTCCATGCCTCGCCGATGCACGCCCTGTTCGGCGCGGTGATCGTTGCCGCCTTGGGCAAGGCGGTGGCCGAGACCTTTGGCCACGCGGCCTTTGTCGTGCTGGTGCTGCCGGTGCCCGCGCTGGGTGCGGCGGTTTACGGCCTGATCTTGGGTGCTGACAGCCGGGCTTGGCTGGTGGGGGCCTTGCCTGCGGGCTTCGCGCTGGTCGGGGCCTTCACGTGGCATCGCTGGCGCCAAGCAGCGAATGCCACAGAACGCCGCCGTGCCTTTTCGATGATCGGCCTGCTGTTGGGCGCGCGGATTGCCTTTGGCGTTTTCGGCGAAAGCGCACCGATGTGGGTGGCCGAACTTGCCTGTTTCGCGATTGCTTTCGGCGCGTCAGCGCTGTTTCTGGGGCCGGGCAGTTGGCAGCGCACGCGTGCTGTCCTTAAAGGCCGATCGTTGTAATTCGCTGCCGATTTCCTATCTTCAATGCAGCGCAACAACGGAGGCGAAGGATGGGACCGGGCTGGATCATGAGCATCATCATCGGCGGTTTTGCCGGGTGGTTTGCCTCGAACGTGATGAAAACGGGTACGGGCCTGTTGCTCAATGTTGTGCTTGGCATGGTCGGCGCCGCCGTCGCGGGCTTCCTGTTCGGCTTTCTGGGCGTCAGCTTCAGCGGCTGGATCGGCTATCTCATCGCCGGGTTCGTGGGATCGGTCATCCTGATCTGGGGCTGGCGCAAGCTGAAGCGCTGACTCAGCTTCCCTTGCGCAACGCCGATTTGAAGTCCGACATCCGGAACGCGCCGATCAAGCCGCCAACCCCGAAATAGGTCACGGCGCCCAGCGTGATCAACGCGATCAGCCAGAAAATGCGACCGTGGCTGTGCAGTTCCACGTCAAAGATCTGCACCGCTCCATACAACACGACGCCCATGGTCAAGGTCGCGACGACGATCCGCCACCAGCGGTCGCGCATCCGGGCGTCTACCTGCGCGGCGATGCCCATCGGGCGGGCGCCATTCCAAAGCAGCAGAACCATCGTCCAGGCGGCCATCGATGTCGCCATCGCGGCGGACAGATAGCCGATGAAGGGCATGGCCCCCACCGCGACGACGGCGTTTACCACCATCGACACCACCGCGAAGCGGAACGGTGTGCGGGTGTCGCCCCGTGCCCAATACAGGGGTTGCAGCACCTTGTGCAGTACGAACGCGGGCAAGCCTGCGCCGTAAAGTGCCAGTGCCATCGCGGTTGCCCAGCTGTCTTCCTGTGTGAAGGCCCCGCGCTCGAACAGGACCGATATCAGGGGCTCGGCGCACAGGATAAGCCCCATCGCCGATGGCACCGTGAGTGCCAGCGAGAATTCCATCCCGCGGTTGAACGCGGCCTGCCCCAGTTCCTGATCGCCCGTGCGCAGGCGGCGCGACAATTCGGGCAGCAGCACGACACCGACGGCAATCCCTACTACGCCCAGCGGCAATTGATACAGGCGATCCGCGTAATTGAGCCACGAGATGGCTTTGTCGGTATGCGACGCCACCTGCCGACCGACCAGCAGGTTGATCTGTGTGACCCCCCCGGCGAAGATCGCCGGCAGGGCAATTGCCAGCATCTGCTTAAGGTCCGGCGTGATCTGGGGCATCCGGAACCGCAGGCTGAAGCCCAGCCTGCGAATGGCGATATAGACGGTCACGAACTGAGCGATGCCGCCCAAAGGGATGCTCCAGGCCAGGGTTTCCGCGATCGGAAAGCCGGCATAGACAGCGACCGTCATCCCCAGAATGAACACGATGTTCAGCAGCACGGGTGCCGCAGCGGCGGCGGCAAAACGACCCGAAGCGTTCAGCATCCCCGACATCAGCGCTGTGAGCGAGATCAGCAGGATATAGGGAAAGGCGATCCGCCCAAAGCCGACGGCGAGGTCGAACCGGTCATCCCCCACGAAGCCCGATGCCATCAGCCAGACCAGCGCGGGCATCGCCAGCGACGCCACCAGCGTGAACACGATGAGGAAGGTCGTCATTACCCAGAACGCATCGCGGGCAAAGTGCTCGGCGTCGTCGCGATTGGCTTCGAGCTTCTTGGTGAACATCGGGATGAACGCCGGGTTGAACGCACCTTCTGCGAAGAACCGGCGGAACATGTTGGGCAACGAAAAGGCGACAAAGAACGCGTCCGATGCCGCACCGGCCCCAAGGAATCGGGCGATCATGATGTCGCGCACAAAGCCCAGGATGCGGCTGGCCAGCGTCCAGCCGCCCACGGTGGCGAAGCTGCGCATCAAACGGATCGGCGTCATTCCTGTCCTGCCCTTTGTGCGCCAGCCTCGATTGCCGCGCGCAGCTTCTTTTCCAGCGCTTCTTGCCGCGGTTTCGCGTGCAGTTTCAGGCCGAACATGTCCTTGACGTAAAACGAGTCGACGACCTGCACCCCGTATGTCGCGATCACGGCGCTGGCGATATAGATGTTGTTCGCCGCCAGTGTCCGCGTCAGGTCATGCAACAGACCGGGTCGGTCGCGGGTGTCGACCTCGATGATGGTGTAGATATCCGATCCTTCATTGTCGAATGAAATGATCGTTGGCACCCGGAACTTGCGCTCGCGCTTGCGGACCTTGTCGCGGTCTTTCAAGGCTTGGGTCGTCACGACCTCGCCGGCAAAGGTTCGTTCGATCATCTTGCGCAGGCGGGGTAGCTTGTCCACTTCGTAGGGGTGGCCGTCGGCATCCTGGAACCAGAACACCGCCGTCGCATAGCCATCCTTGGACGTATAGGTGCGCGCGTCGACGATATTCGCACCGACCAGCGCCAGCGCCCCGGCCAACCGCGAGAAAATCCCGGGGTGGTCGGCGAGGGCAAAGCACGCCCGCGTTGCATCGCGTTCGGTATCGGCGTGCAGGTCGATGCGGATCTCGGCATCGCCGAGGCCGCGCAGCAGATTGGCAAACACCACATGCGTGTCGCTGGGCAGCCCTTGCCAATAAGGGCCATAGTGCCGCGCAGTTTCCGCCCGCAGATCGGCACGGCTCCAGTCGGGCAGGGCCTCGCGCAGGACGCGCTTGGCCTCGTCCTCGCGGTGAGAACGGTTCAGGGCCTCGACGCCCTTTTCAAGCGCCTCGGTCGTGTCGGCATGCAGTTGCCGCAGCAGCATGGCTTTCCAGTTGTTCCATGTGCCCGGACCCACACCGCGGATGTCGCAAACGGTCAACACCGTCAGCAAATCCAGCCGCTTGCGTGTCTTCACCGCCTTGGCAAACTCGCGCACCGTGCGCGGGTCGCCGATGTCGCGTTTCTGCGCCACGTCCGACATCAGCAGATGGTTGCGCACCAGCCATTCGACGGTTTCGCATTCCTCGGGGTTCAGGCGCAGCTTGGGGGTCACCCGCCGCGCGATCTGTGCGCCCAGAACCGAATGATCCTCGGGGCGGCCCTTGCCGATATCGTGCAGCAGCAGCGCGACATACAGAACCTTGCGGTTCACCCCGGCATCGAGGATCGACGACGACAGCGGCAGTTCCTCGATCAGCTCCTTGCGTTCGATCTGAGCAAGGATGCTGATGCACTGGATGATATGCTCGTCCACCGTGTAATGGTGATACACATTGAACTGCATCATCGCCACGATCGCCTCGAACTCGGGGATCATGGCGCCCAGCACGCCCAGTTCGTTCATTCGCCGCAGCGCGCGTTCCGGGTTGCCGTGTTTCAACAGCATATCGAGAAAAATCTGCACCGCTTCGGGGCTTTCGCGGGTCTCGGCGTCGAACTTGTAGAGGTTCGCGGTGATCTGCCGCATGGCGTCGGGATGCATCAGGAGCCCGGTGCGCAGCGCTTCCTCGAAGATCCGCAAGATGTTCAGTGGGTCGTCATAGAAGGTCGCGGGGTGCTTGACGTTCAACCGCCCCAGATCGACGGTGTATTCCGGCTTGACCTTCTTGCGCCGCCGCAACAGGCCCAACAGCCCGGGCGCGCGCTTGACGTGGCGTTCTTCAAGTGCGGTGAGGAAGATGCGCGTCAGTTCGCCCACCCGCGTTGCCTGCCGGAAATAGGCCTGCATGAAGATTTCCACCGCCCGGCGCCCGCCCTGATCGACATAGCCCATGCGTTCGGCGATCTCGGGTTGCATGTCGAACGTCAACTGGTCGGTTGCCCGTTTGGCCGCGTGATGCAAGTGGCAGCGCACGGCCCAGAGGAACGTCTCGGCTTCGCGGAAGGTCTCGTATTCCTGACGGGTAAAGAACCCGAGGTTTACCAGTTCGGCAGCCTTTTCGACATGGTGGATGTATTTGGCAATCCAGTACAGCGCCTGAAGGTCGCGCAGACCCCCTTTGCCTTCTTTCACGTTGGGTTCCAGCATGTATCGCTGGCCGCCCTGTTTCTGGTGGCGATCGGCGCGTTCTTCCAGTTTGGCTTCGATGAATTCCGACTGGGTGCCGCGAAACAGTTCCTTCCACAGGCGGGCCTGAAGATCGTCTGCCAGTTCCCTGTTGCCCAGAAGGAAGCGCTGCTCCAGCAAAGCCGTGCGGATGGTGTAATCCTCGCGGCCAAGGCGCAGGCAGTCGTCGATCGTGCGGCTGGAATGCCCGATCTTCAACTTCAGGTCCCACAGGATGTAAAGCGTCGATTCGATCACGCTTTCCAGCCAGCCGGTCACCTTCCACGGGGTCAGGAACAGCAGGTCGACATCCGAGAAGGGCGCCATCTCGGCGCGGCCATACCCCCCGACGGCCAAGACGGCCAGCCGCTGCCCCTCGGTTGGGGCAGGGTTCACGTGCAGCGCATGCATCGCAACGTTCAGCGCCGTGGTCACGACCACATCGGTCAACCATGTCTGCGCGCGAACAAAGGCGCGTGCATCTCGCGGGGCGCGGGCCAAGGCGTCGGCGAGGGCGATGTTGCCGGCTTTCAACGCCTCTCCGAGGACCCTGACAGTCAACGCGCGGATCTCTCGGGCGTCGTCTTGTGCGGCGATGCCTTCGCTCAGGGCGCGGTTCAACACGTCCAGATCGCAGATTGCGTTTGCATCGCAGATCAGGGGTTCGTCCGGTTCGGGCGGAATGGCAAAGAGGCGAAACGGGGGTGTCAAATCAGCCTTCTCGGACCGGAGGGGCGGGGGCGGATCGCGTTACGATCCGGACCCGGCGAAACTGCGCGGCGCGGGGTCGAGGATCACATACGTGTTGTCGCGCACCGTGGCAACGGCCAGCCCCCGTTCGTTGGTGCCATCCGGCAGCAGGCGGAAGACGCCGTTGACACCGACAAACCCCGAACCCTGCGTCAGCATGGCGGCCGAGAAGGCGTCCGGCGAGCCGGTGTTGATCAGCGCGCCAATCGCGGCCACCCCGTCATATGCCAGCGCGGCAATCGGGTGTGGTGCCGTGCCATAGGCGCTGTTATAACGGGCCTCGAATTGCTGGGTCAGCGCCGGGTCGGGCATGGTGAACCAGCCGCCCTGAAGCCCGCGCAGTTGCAGTGTCGCCGCCGGGATATCCCAGCGCGTAATCCCCATGAACTGGAACTGCGGCGGGGCGATGCGGTTGTCGGGCAGCAATTGCGACAAGATCGGCAGGGCACCCGCGCTGTCGGCGGTGAACAGCAGCGCTTGCGCGCCCGAAGACCGTGCCGATTGCGAAATCGCGGGCAAAGCGGTGACGATCCCTTGCTGCGAGAAATCATAGCTTTGCGTCGCGACGATCGACGCACCGGTTTGCGGCGCCACGCGCTGCACGGCCGTGGCAACCAGCGTCCCGGCGGGCGTGTTCTCGCCCACCAGCAGCACACGGCCCCGATCGTTGCGCGCGGCATAGGTCAGGATGCGCCGCGCCGCATTGTCAGGGGTCATGCCGATGACAAAGACGTTGTTGCCCGCGATTGCCGGGTTGTTCGAAAAGCTCAGCACGTTGATGCCATCGGCCGCGACGGCGGTGCCGACGGTCGCAGCCTCGGCGCCGTGCAAGGGGCCAAGGATGATTCGCGCACCCTCGTCCACGGCCTGCCGCGCGACTTGCGCGGCCATGGCTGGCGAGCCCTGCGTTGAATAAACGCGCAAATCGATCTCGACGCCCGCAAGATCGGCGACAGCCAAGCGAGCCGCGTTTTCAAGGCTGCTGGCCAGCACTTCGTTACCCTGATCGCCCGATCCACCGGGCACCAACAGGGCGACGATGACCGGCGCGGTCGGGTCGATCCGCTGGGTGAGGGTGCTCAGGCCCGAGGGAACACAAGCGGACAGCACAAGGGCCCCGACGGCGGCCAAGGCGGAGCGGCGGACAAAGCGGGGCATGAAACGCATCGAGTTCCTCGTATTGACGGCGTGAGACTGCTATCACCGGGCGCATCAGGGACGCGGGCAACAGTAAGAAGAACGTCACGCGAAGTAAACGCATCTCAGGAGCGACCATGCACGATGACGCCGAACGCGATGAAATCGCCACGCCCTTTTCCGCCGATCCGCGTGCGATCGCGCCGGGTCTGCACATGGTTTCGACACCGATCGGGACGGCCCGCGACATCACGTTGCGCGCGCTGGATCTGTTGGCCGGGGCCGATGTTCTGGCGGCTGAAGACACCCGCAGCCTGCGCCGCCTGATGGAAATCCACGGGATCCGCTTGGGCGCACGGCCCTTGCTGGCCTATCACGACCACAACGGTGCGCAGATGCGGCCACGGATCATGGCGGAACTGGCGGCGGGGCGGTCGGTTGCCTATGCCTCCGAGGCCGGAACGCCGCTGGTCGCCGATCCGGGGTTTCAGCTTGCCCGCGCGGCGATTGCCGAAGGGCATCGGGTGCTGTCGGCGCCGGGGGCCTCGGCGGTGCTGGCGGCCTTGGCGGTGGGCGGGCTTCCGACCGACCGTTTCTGTTTCGCCGGCTTCGCGCCGTCGCAAGGGGGCGCGCGGCGCAAGTTCCTGGCCGAGGTTGCGGCGATCCCGGCGACCCTTGTGTTGTACGAATCCCCCAAGCGGATTCACCGCCTGTTAACCGAGTTGTCCGAAGCTGGTGCTGGCGCGCGGGAATGCGCGCTCTGCCGCGAACTGACCAAAAGGTTCGAAGAAGTGATTCGCGGCACATTGGATGACGTGCGGCAGCAGATCGACGGGCGCGACCTGAAAGGCGAGATCGTCGTTCTGCTGGACCGTGCTTCCGACACGGGGACGAGCGAGGATGATCTTGATGCCGCACTGGCCGCCGCGCTGGCCGGGCAATCGCTGCGCGAGGCGGTCGATGCTGTTGCCAAGGCCACGGGCCTGCCGCGTCGGGTTGTATATCAGCGGGCCTTGTCCCTCGATCGCGGGGATTGAGGATAAGACATGAGCGGCAGCCTGTCCTATCACGCCGGGCTCGCCGCCGAAGAACAAGTCGCCATCGATTACCGGCGCCGCGGTCATGATGTGGTGGCTCGGCGCTGGCGCGGCAAGGCGGGCGAGATCGATCTGATTTGCGCCGGGTCGGACGGGATCGTCTTCGTCGAGGTCAAGAAAAGCCGAAGCCATGCGCGCG
This sequence comes from Paracoccaceae bacterium, assembly GCA_041397065.1. GTDB lineage: Bacteria > Pseudomonadota > Alphaproteobacteria > Rhodobacterales > Rhodobacteraceae > Pararhodobacter. Next base: position 36,853 of record JAWKXG010000024.1, read on the forward strand.
CGGCAGACAGTCTGCGCACGGCGCAGATCGCCCGGCTTCTGACCGCGGCGCAAGAGTATCTGGCAACCTGCCCACAAGGCTTGGCGACGCCGGTGCGGTTTGACATTGCCGTGATCGATGCTGTCGGACGGATCAGGATCGTCGAAAACGCGCTGGTCGATCCCTGACCGGCTGTTGTATCTTTGTGCCCCGTGGTTCATCTAACAGGGATCAGCCCAAGGAGGACCGGCATGCGCGTTGCTTTCCAGATGGACCCGATCCAGTCGGTCAACATTAACGCAGACAGCACGTTTCGGTTGGCCGAAGAAGCGCAGAAGCGCGGCCATGAGATGTTCTTCTATACCCCCGACGACCTCGTGTTCGACGAAGGCCGCGTAATGGCGCGGGCACGCCCGTTCACCGTGCAGCGCATTCAGGGTCAACACGCCCTCTTGGGTGAAGAAATCGCTCTCGATCTTTCGACGGTCGATGTGGTCTGGCTGCGTCAGGACCCGCCCTTTGACATGGCCTACATCACCTCGACCCATTTGCTGGACCTGATCCGTGACAAGGTCGTGGTGGTGAACGATCCGTTCTGGGTGCGTAACCACCCTGAAAAGCTGCTTGTGCTGCAATTCCCCGATCTGACGCCGCCGACGATGATCGCCCGCAGCTTGCGCGACATCCGGGCTTTCAAGGCGCGGCATGGCGATATCATCCTCAAGCCGCTCTACGGCAATGGCGGGGCGGGGGTGTTCCGTCTGGACGAGTCGGATCGCAACCTTGCATCGCTGCACGAGCTGTTCACCGGCTTCTCGCGCGAGCCGATGATCGTGCAGAAGTTCCTGCCTGCGGTCAAAAACGGCGACAAACGCGTGATCCTTGTCAATGGCGAACCCGTCGGCGCGATCAACCGCGTTCCGCCCGAGGGAGAGACCCGGTCGAACATGCATGTCGGCGGCCGGGCCGAGAAAGTCGGTCTCACGGATCGTGACCGCGAGATCTGCGCCGCTATCGGCCCCTTGCTGCGCGAACGCGGGCAGGTCTTTGTCGGGATCGACGTGATCGGTGACCACCTGACCGAGATCAACCTGACCTCGCCCACCGGGATTCAGGAACTGGAACGGTTCGACGGGATCAATGTTGCCGGCCAGATCTGGTCCGTGATCGAGGCTAAACGCGCGGCAAAATGAGCTGGCAGAGCGATCTCCTCGGGGCGATGCTGCGGCTGTTCGCCAAGCCGCTGCTCTTGTCCACGCGTGATCCGGCAAAGGCGCGCAGGCGGTTCGATCTTGCGGCGCGCTGGCTGTTTCGTGCCCCGCCGTTGACATTGACGACGCGGGCGCATGTCGGCGTGCCGGGACTGTGGGTCGAGAACCGCGCGCGCGAACCCGGTGTGGTTCTGTTTTTTCACGGCGGCGCCTATGTGATCGGCAGCGCGCGCACCCATGCGCCGATGCTGGCGCAACTGGCGGCGCGCACCCGCGTCAGGGTCTTTGCGCCCGACTATCGGCTCGTGCCCGAACATCCGTTTCCGGCGGCCTTCAAGGATGCGCTGGCCTGTTTCGATGCGCTGATCGCGCGCGGCTACCGCCCTGACGAGATCGTGCTGGGCGGCGATTCCGCCGGCGGTGGGCTGGCATTGGCGCTGTTCGGCAAGCTGTGCCGCGATGGCCGGGCGCCTGCAGGGCTGTTTGCCTTTTCACCTTGGACGGACCTGACGCTGACCGGCACGTCGCTGGTGACAAACGCGCGGCGCGACCAGTTGTTGCCCGCTGATCGGCTGACCGAAGTGCGCGCCTTGGTCCTTGGTGGCGCGCGCCCGCGCGAGGCAAGCGACCCGCGCCTGTCCCCGCTTTACGCGGCGTTTCCCAAGGCGACGCCGGTGCAGATCCACGTCGCGGAATCCGAGATCCTGCGTGACGATTCCCTGAGGATGCGAAAGCGCCTGCCCGATGCTGATATCCGGCTCGCCGGCGACTTGCCGCATGTTTGGCCGCTGTTGCATGGCTTTCTTCCCGAAGCCCGGACCACCTTGGACGAAACCGCGTCCTTCATACGGCGGCTTCTTTCGCGATCATGAGCCGATAGCCCACAGCCTCGGCCACATGGGGGCTGCGGACATCCGGCGCGCCTTCCAGATCGGCGATGGTCCGGGCGACCCGCAGGATCCGGTGATATCCACGCGCGGTCAGCCCAAAACGGTCGGCAACGCGGCCCAGCAAGGCGCGGCCTTCGGCATCGGGGCTGGCGATGTCTTCAAGGATGGCACCCTCGGCATCGGCATTCACGCGCAAGCCCGGGTGATCGGCAAATCGCTGCGCCTGCCGGGCCCGGGCCGCCGCCACCCGCGCTGCCACCTGCGCAGAGCTTTCGCCCGTCGCTGGCAGATCGAGGTCGCACCATGCCACGGGCGGAACCTCCAGCCGCAGGTCGAAGCGGTCCATGACGGGCCCCGAGATGCGATTCAGGTAATCCTCGCCGCAGAGGGGCGCACGGTTGCAGGCCCGCGCGGGCTCGGCCAGATACCCGCATCGGCAGGGGTTTGCCGCGGCAACCAGCAGGAAACGGCAAGGATAGCGGGTGTGCGCATTCGCCCGGGCGACGACGACCTCGCCGGTTTCGATGGGCTGGCGCAACGTTTCCAGAACCGCGCGGGGGAATTCGGGGAATTCGTCCATGAACAGGACGCCGTTATGCGCGAGGCTGATCTCGCCCGGTTTGGCGCCCTTGCCGCCGCCGACGATCGCCGCGACCGAGGCGGTATGATGTGGTTCGCGAAACGGGCGCAGGCGGGAAATTCCCCCTTCATTCAGCAGCCCGGCCAGTGAATGCACCATCGATGTTTCCAGCGCCTCGGCCGGGCTCAGCGGGGGGAGAATGCCGGGCAGCCGCGCTGCCAGCATGGATTTCCCTGACCCCGGTGACCCGACCAGAAACAGGTGATGACGACCCGCTGCGGCGATTTCCAGCGCGCGCTTGGCGCGTTCTTGCCCTTTGACATCCCGCAAGTCGCGCTGGGTGAAGGCGGCGCCGACCTCGCCGGGTTCTGCGCGCGGCAACGGGGCGGATTGGGTGAAATGGCGGATCGCCTCGGCCAACGTGGCGGGGGCAAAGACCGGGGTCGACCCGACCCACGCCGCCTCGGCCCCGCAGGCCTTGGGGCAGATCAGGGCGCAATCCTCGCCCGCCGCGGCCATCGCGGCCGGCAAGGCGCCCGACACCGCGACAAGCGCCCCGTCCAGCGCCAGTTCTCCCAACGACACCGTGGCATCGACTTCCTCGTGCGGGATCACGCCCATCGCCGCCAGCAGCGACAGCGCGATCGGCAGATCGAAATGCGAGCCTTCCTTGGGCAGGTCGGCGGGTGACAGGTTCACGGTGATCCGGCGCGGGGGCAGGGCGATCGACAGCGAACTGAGGGCCGCCCGCACGCGCTCCCGCGATTCCGAGACCGCCTTGTCCGGCAGGCCGACCAAGTGGAAGGCGGGAATGCCGGGGGCAAGGACGCATTGCGCCTCGACAATGCGGGCTTCGATCCCGTCGAAGGCCACGGTTCGGGCCCTTGCCAGCATATCTCACCCCCGTCCTTGCCGGGGCCAGTTTCGGGGTTAACCGGTTAGCGAATGGTTAATGCCCACCGCGTGACACGAAAAAAAGGCGCGCAGGTTTCCCTGCGCGCCCAAGATCCACATCTGGAATGCGGACCTTACTTGATGATTTTCGAGACGACGCCTGCGCCGGTCGTGTCGGCGGTTTCCGGCGACGCGCTCGTTTCCCAAATCACTTGATGATTTTGGAAACGACCCCTGCTCCAACCGTGCGGCCGCCTTCGCGGATGGCGAAGCGCAGCTT
>JAWKXG010000025.1:0-39375 GCA_041397065.1 Paracoccaceae bacterium
TGATCCTGCACACGCGCCAGTATGCCGGTGGCCAACTGCCGCAAATGCCCGAACCGGGCGAGACCTTCTATTTCACGCCCGAATTCCCCAAGTCGCCGCACCTGGAAAACGCTGTGCTGGTGCAGGTCATGTCCATTTCGCAAGAGCGTGACAGCATCTCGTTGGGCGTCAAGTTCGACCCGACGCAGCCGATGGCCGTTCGCGAGACCGTTGCGCACATGATTTTCGGCGACTCGGCATCGTGGGAAGCCGTTCGCGCCCGTCGCAACAAGTCGATGGGCCTGCTGCGGGGCATGTCCTACGTGTTGGGCCTGTCGTTCAAGGGCATCTATCACACGCTGCGCGCCTTGGCGAAGGAACCCGCGCGTCTGGCGCGGCAGAAGAAGCGCGAAGCCGAGGTCATCGTGGTCGAGGCCCAGCCCGCGCACCTGCTGGCCTTTGGCGAGGCCTTCGATCCGGTGCCGGCGCAGCGTCCGGTGTCGATGCTGCAGGCAGCCATCGAACAGAACCGCCGCCGCGATGAAGATCAGGCGGGGCGGGGCCCTGCCCATACCACCGGCACCGATATCCCGCGAGGAGCCGTCTGATGTCTTTTGTTCGTTCCTCCCGTGTTCTGGTTCTTGCAACCCTGTTGGCGCTGGCACCTGCCATCGTCCGCGCGCAGGCCACGATCATCCCGCTGCCTTTCGAAACGGCGCCCGATACGGCCACACCGATGACCATCGACACTGGGGTCAATGACCGCTTCTCCGTCGAACAGCATCGCGGCACGCATGTGGATTCGCTGGCTTATGACGCGTCTTTCGTCAGCGCGCTGCGCCCGACCGAGGCCCGCGGTCGGCCAGCGGGCAGCGCCATCCGTTTCGACGGCGAACGGCGCACGCTGGAATTCGCGATGTTCGTCCCCGATCCGCGCCAGATGCGCGCGCTGCGGGTTTCGACCCTGTCATCGATCAACGTTCTGCCGGAACGTTCGTATTTCCGCGTCTTCGTGAACGGGACGCCGGTGGGCGAGTCGCGGCTTGAGAATTTCGAGGAATTCGGCACCGTCGAATTCCCCATCGGCGCCTCGGTCGTGCTGCCGGGGCAGAACCATGTTCGTATTCAACTGATCCAGTATCACCGCATCTATTGTGGCCCTGACGCGTCCTTCGCACTGTGGTCCGACATCGACCTTGCGAATTCGGGCGCGGTTCTGAACGCCGATACCGAACTGTCGGGGAGCGACGGGTTCATGATGGGCATCGCCGCCGCCGCCGCGACGGGTTCAGGGATCGAAATCCGGGGGACCGAGCGCCTCGAGGATTATTCAGACGAATGGGTGTCGCAGATCACCACCCGCATCAGCGAGGCCCTGGGTGGCGATCCCATACCGTTCCGCTTCACAAATTACTGGAGCGTCGTGGGCGAACAGCGGTCTGCCGCGCGCATCACCTTCCTGCCCAGCAGCTATAACCGTGTCACCTTCCGCCGGTCGGGCGACGGGGCGCAGGTCATGGTCGTGGAATTCGTGCCGGGCGAACGCCCGCACCCGCTGCCAGAACTGGAAAACGGCCTGCCGCGCGTCGCCGAGCGGGCACAACCCCTGCTGATCCCGACGCAACGCGCCGTGGCCTTTGGCGAATTCGGTTTTGAAACGACCGAGGTTTTCGACCGCTATACCCGGATCGAACAGCGCTTCCGTCTGCCGGACGATTTTGTCGTGCTGACCAACGCCAAGGCAGAAATCCGCATCGATTACGGCTTTGTCGACAACCTGCCGCGCGGCTCGATGCTGCTGGTCAACGTCAATGACGAGAACATCCGCCTGCTGCCCCTCGACAGCGGCGGTGGCGAGTTGATCGAGCAGTTCCCGCTGCGCTTCGAGGCGCGTCACCTGATGTCGGGGATCAACAGCGTCTCGTTCGAGGCGATCGTGCCGGGCGATCCGGCTGATCTTCCGTGCCCGACGAACAACACACCGCTGCTCATGATCGGCAACGGCACCTCGATCAACGTGCCCTACAGCCCTTCGATGTATCTGCCCGACATGCATGTGGCCTTCACCGGCCTGACGCCCGAAAGCGTCCACATGAACGAGATGTCGGGCCGGTCGTTCGACCACAACGACGTGGTTACGCTGCGCGCGGCCCTTTCGTCGGATGACCGCCCCGAGATCCGTTCTCTGGGTGCACGCCTGCATCTTCTGTCGCTCGAGGATCTTGGTGCGGTGCCGCTGGGCGGCTATCAGTTCAGCCGCCGCGTGATCGAAAACGTGCTGACGGGCGCCGATGCCTACGAGGTCGCGCAGGACACCCCCGATCATGTCCTTTTCCGCGCCACCGGCGGGCAGGAATCGGCGGCGTTGCTGACACGCGGCTGGGAATGGCTGAGCACGGGTTTCGAACAGCTTCTGCAACTGGTGCACCCGCATACCGGCCTGTTGCTCGAACAGTGGCTCAGCGAACAGCGCGGGCAGGCGATCTTGCTCCAGCTTGATCCGGAACAACCCGATGCCATCTGGATGATGCGCGCGCCGGGCAGCGATATCCGTTCGATTGCCTCGGCCATCGTCGCGGCGCGCACGGTTTCGGATGGTCCGCGCGGTCAGGTGTCGGTGCTCGACTTCGAAGGCAACTGGAACAACTGGACTGCACCGGATCGCCAGCCCATCCTTCTGGAAACCCTCACGCCGTCGAATTTCCGCGCCGTCGTGGGCAACTTCGTTTCTGCCATGCCAATCCGTTATGTGTCGGGTTTGTTCTTCATTGCCCTAATTTCGGCAATATTTGCGCTCAGATTGGTCATCGCCACTCGGGAGCACAAAGAATGAAACGGCGACACTTCCTCGCCGCGGCTTCGGTCGCGCCTTTCTTCCACGGTTCGGGTTCTAGTGCGCAAGGATATCTCAACACCACGGATCTTTCCGTGACCGCCCGCTCGGTGTGGGAGTCGTGGAAAGGTGCCTATATGCAAACCGACGGCCGTGTGGTCGACGCGCTGCAGCAGGGGGCCAGCCATTCCGAAGGGCAGGGCTATGGCGCCTTGCTCGCGACGGAATTCGGTGACGAGATGGCGTTCCGCCAGATGGTCGACTGGGCCGAGATGAATCTGTCGATCCGGGGCGATGGCTTGCTGGCGTGGCGCTATCTGTCCAACCAGCCCACCCCGGTGCCCGACCTGAACAACGCCTCGGACGGGGATCTGTTCTATGCTTGGGCTCTGGTGCGCGGATCGACCCGTTTCGGTGACCGCCGTCTGCTGACCCGTGCGATCACCACAGCGCAGGCACTGGCCGAGAAATGCATCGTCCCCAGCCTCGCGAACCGGGACATCAGCGTATTCATCCCGGGCGCGCAGGGTTTTGTTTCGGCGGATCGCATTGTTTTCAACCCCAGCTACATCATGCCCCGCGCCATGCGCGAGGTGGCGTCGGCGACGGGCGTCGTGCAACTCGCCAACGCCGCGCAGCACGCCGAAACCATGCTGGCCCAATTGGCCGAACGCGCCTTGGTCCCGGATTGGGTGCAGATCACCAGCAACGGGATGGCCGGGGCCGAAGGCTTCTCGACCGTCGCTGGCTATGAAGCAATGCGCGTGCCGCTTTACCTCATCTGGTCGGGCCAGCCGCGCCATCCCGCAGTCACCCGGATCACGCGGGTCTACGCCAACAGCCTGAATACCGGTGCGCCGGTGCCCACCAAGATCGATACCGTGTCCGAAGAGGTCCTCGAGGCCAGCATCGACCCCGGCTATCGCTCGCTGGCCGCGCTGGTCAGTTGCGCGGCGATGTCGGGGCAGGCGGGGTCGTCCATGCCGTCCTTCGATCCGTCACAACCCTATTACCCCGCGACGTTGCACATGTTTGCGATGATCGCGGCCAACCAGGTAGTCCCGGAATGCGTGCCCATCTGATGACCGACCCGATCCGCAAGTTGACGACGCTTGGCCTCGCGCTGGCGCTGAGTATCGGTGTTCTCGTGGCGCCGTCTCCCGTTTTGGCCCAGACCCCAACGGGCGAGGATCTGCGCGCGCTGATCTATTATCTTGACCACAACGACCAACGGTCCGTTCAGGCCGAAATGCGTCGCCTGCGTTCGGCCTTTCCCAGCTGGACGCCACCGGGTGATATCAACGAACTGCGCAGCGTCGGACGGGTTCAAACCACGTCGGTCGATGTCGCCCCGATCTGGGCGCGGATCGAACGCAACGATTTCGCCGGCGCGCGTCAGTTGATCGACCAGTCGCGCACGCAGGTTCCGGGTTGGACCCCGGATGCCGAGATGTTGCGCGTGCTGGAAACCAACGAATCCCAGGCGGCGTTCGAATCCGCTTATGTCGCCCGCGACCTGAATGGCGCCGTGGCGGCGGCGCGGCGCACGCCGTCGCTGATGCGCTGCGACCGAATCAACAACGCTTGGCGTCTGGCCGAACTGTATCAGGGCGCGGGGCAGAACCAGCCCGCTGTCGCGACGTATCGCGGTGTGCTGTCGTCCTGCACCCGGATCAGCGACGTGATCCCCACGCTGGAAAAGGCCAATGACGTGGCCACCAATGATGAACTGACGCAGCTGTTCACGACAGCCCGTCAGGCCGCTCCGTCGAACGGGCCGCAACTGGATGAACTGGAAGCGCGTCTGCGCGCCGGTCGCGGCCAGACCGTGCGCCGGACGACCACCACCGCGACCGCGGCGGCGGCGGCGACCACGACGGCTGCGACACCGCGCCCGCGCACACAGACGGCCACAGCCGCGCCCGCGCCATCGACACCTGTTCCGGCCGGTTCGCTGCCGCTGCGCGGTGACAACCGCATCACCCGCGTCCGCCAGCTCAAGGAATCGGGCAACTGGCAGGCCTGTCTGGCGGAGTCGACGAACCCGCGCTCGGTCGAGGTTCTTTATGAACGCTCGTGGTGTGCCTATAACCTCGATCGCACCGGCGAGGCCCTCGCAGGCTTCACCGATACCGCGCGAGTCGGCGCCTCGATGGGGGGTGACGTGCAGCGCGATGCCCGTTTCGGGATGATCCTGTCCTATCTCGACATGAACATGACCGAGGAGGGCGCGCGGCTTGCCGCAGCCACCAACCTGACGCGCGAACAGCGCGTCGAGGTCGAGGCGACGATCCTCGACCAGCGGGGGGTTCGAGCCTATCACGCGCGCGAATACGGTCAATCGATTGCGTATTTCAACGCTCTCGAGCAGTTGACCGGGCCGTTGCGGCGGGATCTGGCGATGTTGCGTGCCTATGCCTATCTGAACAACCGGCAGCAGGACGTCGCGCTGACAGAGTTCCAGCGGTTGCACAGCGAACTGGCCACCGACGAAACCCGCGCCGCGATCCAGTCTGTTCAGGGCATCCTCAGCAGTCAGTGATCCGGGCGCCGAGGAGGGCGGATGCAACTCGTCCTTCATATCGGGGCCTATGGCACCACGTGGCAGCCCATCGCCCGGTGGCTGGCGACCAATCGCGACGACCTGCGCGGGCAGGGCCTTCTGGTGCCGACGCCGCCCGAATTCATGGCGGCGATTCAGGCCGCCATGGCCGAACCCCCAGATGCCGACCCGCTGGCACGCGAGGAACGGCTGGTGCGCAGCTTGGGTGCCGCACGCGATCGTCGGCGTATCGTGCTGAGCATTCCGGGCCTTGCGATCCGCCGTCACGATGTGATTTCCCCGCGGGGCTTTTATATTCAAGGCGTTTCGCGGCGGCTGTCGGCCCTGCGGCGCCTGTTTCCGCGCACCCGTTTCACCGTGATGCTGTCGGTTGCGCCCGCCAGCCAGTGCTTGCCACGCTTGTTGAGCGATGGATCGGCGCCGGTTGATGCGCTGGTGTCGCTGGGCGAGGAAACCTTGCCTTGGGGTGCGCTTGTCGCGACGATCCGACAGGGCCTGCCCGATGCCCGCGTCGTGATCTGGCAAGATGCCGACTTGCCCCATGTCTGGCACCGCGTCTTGTCGACATTCGTCGGGCCGGAACGGTATCTGCCCGCGCCCGGCCTCGCCAGTTTTGCGGGGCTCGGCCTAACGCGCGAGGGGCGCGTGAGGTTGGATCAGCGCCTGAAGGCGGAACCGCCCCGCCGGGTCAGCGATATTCTGTCAGCGGTGAGTGAGCTTGCACCCGACCACCGCGCCCCCTTTCCGCGAACGGCCCTGTCCGCGCTGCCCCCTTGGGCGGCCAGACAGGTCTCGTGTCTTGATCTCGGGCATCCGACGGAATGGGCGGATATCCAAGGGCAAGCGGGCGTGACGATCCTGGACTAGGACTGCCGGTTCAAAGAACGTCGTCCCCCGGCGTGAAGTGTGCCAACAGATCGTGCAGACGGCGGGGATCCCCGGCCATCCCGGCCTCGGCTGCCGCGCTGGCAAGACTGGTGCGCCCCATCATTCGCCCGACCGAGGACAGGAACTGCCCCGCATAGGCGGTTTCTGCGCGTCCGGGGGCGGATTGCAGCATCCCGCGCAACTGCCGCAAGTCATCTTGCAAGGCCATCTGATCAAGCAGTTGAGGCTCGCACAGGCCAAAGCCGACGACCGTTTCGCCGGTCAGGATTGCCAGATGATCGTTCAGGCTGAACGGTTTCAGGACAAAGGCATCGGCACCGCGCTGCAACGCCGCCCCTTCCAGCGAAGAATCACCGCTGATCGCAACGATCCTGCCGGGGCGGCGCCTGTCGGCCGCCAGTTGCGCGATCAGTTCCAGCCCTGATCCGTCGGGCAGGCCCAGATCAATCAGGGCGATTTCGGGACGATAGACCCGGATATGCACCCTGGCCGACGCCAGCGTTTCGGCACGCCGCAAACGAATTCCGGCACGCTGGCAAATCAGGCGCACGGCTTCGGCGGCGAAACGGCTGTCTTCGACCAGCAGCATTGTCGGGGCCAGCGACGCACCCGGGGCGACGGAATGCGCATGAGGAAAACGGGCAGGTGCAGCGAGGGATTCGGGCATGAATTCGGGCATGGGGCGTCCTCCGATGCTGTCAGCGTGACGCCAAAGGGCTAATGCGGCGTTAACGCCCTGCGACCTTGCGGCGCTTGCTTTTTCGGGCTGTCACGCTAGGTATGCGGCATTGCAGAAAGGACCAGTCATGATCGGACGCCTCAACCACGTTGCCATCGCCGTTCCCGACCTTCAGGCCGCCGCCGCGCAATATCGGACGGTTCTGGGCGCTGATGTCGGTGCGCCGCAGGACGAGCCCGACCATGGCGTGACCGTGGTGTTCATCACCTTGCCGAACACCAAGATCGAACTGCTGTATCCGCTGGGTGACGCCAGCCCGATCAAAGGGTTCCTTGAAAAGAACCCGGCGGGTGGCATCCATCACATCTGCTATGAGGTTGATGACATCCTTGCCGCGCGCGACCGGCTCAAGGCCGAAGGGGCGCGGGTTCTGGGCACGGGCGAGCCGAAGATCGGCGCGCATGGCAAGCCGGTGCTGTTCCTGCATCCCAAGGATTTCAACGGCTGCCTCGTGGAACTGGAGCAGGTCTGATGAACATCGTTTCGGGAATTCTTCTGTATGCGGTCTTGTGGTTCTGGACCCTGTTCATGGTCCTGCCCGTGCGGCTCAAATCTCAGGCTGACACGGGCGATGTGACGCTGGGCACCGCAGCATCGGCACCTGCCGACCCGCAGATCGCCAAGCGCATGATCATCACGACGGTGATCGCCTCGGTCGTTTTCGCCATCGTCGCGACGATCATCATCACCGAAACGGTGACCCTGTCGGACCTGAGCTTTTTCAGCGACTGGATGCGGTCGCATTACCACCGCTGAGGCGGTGATACAGGTGGGTGAACGTCGCCGCCCCCAGAACGGGGATGAACAGGTTCACCAGCGGCACGCTCAGGGGCATTGCCATCAGCGTGCCGGCCACCCACAGGCGGATCCGGTTGTCACGCAGCATCGCGCGCGCGTCTTCGGCGTTCAGGCGCCGCAGCGCGATCATCGTGAAATACTCGCGTGACAGCAAGAACCCGTTGATCAGCCACAGAATTCCTACACCAATCGGGCCTGTGAAGAGGGTCACCAGCAGGCCGACAAGGTTCAGCGCGACCAGCACCCAGAAGTATCGCGCGGATTCGACAAGCGATGTCAGGAACGAGGCGCGCGGGGCGGGCGAGAAACCGGGATAGTGCCGTTCCTCGACGGCGTCCGCGACGTCGTCAAGGAAAAGCCCGGTAAAGGCCGAGGCGACGGGCACCATCAAAAAGATCGACAGGATCAGCAGAAACAGGATCGATGCCGCCGACAAAAGCCCCGTCAGGCCGGTCACCTCGCCCACGAAGGGCAAGGTCAACGAATCGGGCGTGAACAGCTGCACCACCAGCAAAACGACGGCATACATCGCGAACAGCAAGGCCACGGCCAGCGCAACGCCAAGCCACAACACCTTGCGAAACCGCGGATCGGTAAGCTGCCCCAGTGCAGCGATGAATGATGTCAGGATCATTCCGACAAGACCTGCACGATGGTGGCCATGTCGGGGCGCGTGCGGTCGGGCACCGGGGATTCACAAGTTCCAAGATGGATGAACCCGGCGATACGCTCTTGCGCGGCAAGGCCGAAGGCTTCTTCGACGAATCCACGATCGAACGCTGCCCAGCCGGTGATCCACGCGGCACCCCAGCCGGTTGCCAGCGCGGCGTTGACAAGGCTCAGGCAGGCGGCGCCGGCGGACAGGAACTGTTCCGCCTCGGGCGCCTTGTCCGAGGGTTTGTGGACCGCGATCACCGCAACGATCTTGGGTGCATTGGCCCAGCTTGCGGCGGATTTCGCCACTTTCTCTGGGTCGATCCCGAGCGCGGTGCCGCGCTTCTGGACAAGCGTCGAAAGTCGGGCAAGGGCCGCGCCCTCGATCACGACAAAGCGCCACGGGGCCAGTGCCCCGTGATCGGGCACGCGCGCGGCAGCCCTCAGGATCACATCCAGCGCCTCATCCGACGGGGCGGGCGCGCGCAGGGCTTTTGCCGGGGTCGACCGACGGCCGAGAAGAAACTGAAGCACGGGGTTCTGTTGGGTCATCGGGGCCTCCTGCCGTTCAGATCGCAACTTTGCACCGCCGATTCAAGGTGGCATGTCTTGCCGCTGACGGGAAAAAGCCGTTCACTGGCGCCCGAAACGCAAGGTGCGACGCAGGGCCGTCGTTGTCGAAGGGGGGAGCGACGGATGCAGATGGTCGATCTTGGCGGGCGGTGCCTGCATGTGCGCGACGAAGGCGATCCCGCCGGTGCGCCGGTGGTTTTCATTCATGCCCTCGGCACGGACCTTCGGCTGTGGGATGCGCTGGTCGCCCGGTTGCCCGATGCGCTGCGTCTCATCCGGTTCGATCTTCGCGGCCACGGGCTGTCCGACGCGCCTGAGGGGCCCTATGCCATGGGCGGGCTGGTGCGCGACGCTGAAGGTGTTCTCGATGCGCTCGGGGTGCGCGACGCGGTTGTCGTCGGCCTGTCGATCGGGGGGCTTGTGGCGCAGGGCTTGGCGGTCAAACGTCTCGATCAGGTGCGGGCGCTGGTGCTGTCGAACACGGCCTGCAAGATCGGGACCGCCCAGATGTGGCAAGAGCGCGCCGCCACCGCTCGGACTGAAGGGATCGAGGCCCTCGCAGATGCAACCATGGCGCGTTGGTTTCCCAAGCCGTTTCGCGACACGCCGCAAGCCCGGGCATGGCGCAACCTTCTGGTGCGCACGCCGGTCGAAGGCTATGCCGGCTGCGCGGCGGCCATCGGCGGGACGGATTTCTATGCCACGACGGCGGCCCTGCGCTGCCCTGCGTTGGGGATCGCCGGGTCCGAGGATGGCTCGACCCCGCCGGATATGGTGCGCGAAACGCTGGAGCTGATCCCCGGCTCGACTATGGCGCTGATCCGGGGGGCCGGGCATCTGCCTTGCGTCGATCAACCTGATACCTATGCCCGGCATCTGGTCGATTTTCTCGCCTCGATCGGCCACGGGCTGGAAGCACCGCTCGATGCATGACATCGCAAAAGTGCCATTGTCCGGGCGAATCCTCAGGGGATTACCGGAGGCGGGGTTGAAAATGTGCACAAGTGTAGACCCCAGATGAACCGTTCGATGGTCTTCATCCTGATCACGCTGTCGCTGGACGCGGTGGGTTTCGGCCTGATCGCCCCTGTGATGCCCGACCTGCTGCGCAGCGTTACGGGCGGTGATCTGGCACATGCCGCGCTGTGGGGCGGGCTGCTGACGGGCGGCTTTGCGGCCATGCAGTTCCTGTGCGGTCCGGTGATCGGCAACCTGTCCGACCGGTTCGGCCGCAGACCTGTCCTGCTGATTTCGCTGGGCGTTCTGGCGGCGGACTATGCCGTCCTGTCGGTCGCGCAATCCATCTGGTTGATCCTTGCTGCGCGCCTGATCACCGGCGCGGCGTCCTCGACCTATGGGACCTCCATGGCGCTGATCGCCGACATCTCGACGCCCGAGGAAAAGGTCGCCCGCTTCGGCCTGTCAGGCGCGGCCTTCGGGATCGGTTTTGTGTTGGGGCCCCTGATCGGGGGGCTGCTGGCCGAGTATGGCCCCCGCGCGCCCTTCATCGCGGCCGGTTGTGTTGCGGCGGGCAATTTTCTGTTCGGGCTGTTCTTCCAGCGCGAAACCCTCTCGCCCATGCATCGCCGGGCGTTCGACCTGCGCCGCGCCAACCCCTTCGGTGCGTTCCGAGCGATCGGGCGAATGGCGGGGCTGGGTGTGTTTCTGGCGATCTATGCGCTCTATGAATTCGCCTTTACGGTCTACCCGGTGATCTGGGCCTATTTCACCCCCGCGCGTTTTGGCTGGTCGCCCGGCATGGTCGGGCTGTCCCTCGCGTATTTCGGGATCGGCTTTGCGGTGGTGCAGGCGGTCTTGATCGGCCCCGCGTCTCGCCGTCTGGGCCGGTTCGGCGCGGTCGGGCTGGGCCTTGCGGCAGCCAGCCTTTCCTTTGCAACGCTGACGTGGATCGAAAGTGGCTGGTGGGCGCTGGTATTGGTGCCGATCTCGACGCTGGCCGGTTTCGTAAACCCGGGCATCCGCGCCGAGCTATCGGATCGGGTTCCGGCCGATCAGCAGGGCGAACTGCAAGGTGCGCTGTCGTCCCTGCGTGCAGTCGGCATGATGAGCGCCCCCTTTGTCTTTACATGGACCTTCGCCGCCACCACGGGCGAGGCCGCGTCCATCCATTGGCCCGGTGCGGTCTTCGCCACTCCGGCGGCCCTGAACGCATTGGCGCTTTTCCTTCTTCTGTCGCCCCGAACACGGAGATCATGATGAACCTTTCCAGCCTTGCCCTTGCGCGTGCCGAAGCCGGGAACCCAGTGCGCGTGGCGCTGATTGGGGCGGGCAAGTTCGGATCGATGTTCCTCGCGCAGGTGCCGCACATCGCGGGTCTGCTGGTTACCGACATCGCCGATCTGGATCCCGACCGTGCCCGATCCGCTTGTCGAGCGGTCGGATGGTCACCCGAACGCATCGCCGCAACCCGGTTCCATGACGACGGGCTGGAGGCCGTGCGTTCGCCTGTCAACGTGGTGATCGAGGCCACCGGCGCGCCCGAAGCCGGGCTGAACCACGCCCGCGCCGCCTTGGACGCGGGACGCCATGTCGTGATGGTCAATGTCGAGGCTGACGTGCTGGCCGGCCCGGTGCTGGCGGCGCAGGCGCGGGCGTCGGGGCTGGTCTATTCCATGGCGTATGGCGATCAGCCGGCGCTTGTGTCCGAAATGGTCGATTGGGCGCGTGCGAGCGGGTTTTCTGTTGCCGCAGCGGGCAAGGGCACGAAATACCTGCCGCTTTATCATTCGGTCACTCCGGACGACGTCTGGTCGCATTACGGCATGACAGCGGAACAGGCGCAGGCGGCGGGAATGAACCCGCAGATGTTCAATTCGTTCCTCGACGGGACCAAATCGGCCATCGAAATGTCGGCGATCGCGAATGCCTGCGGCCTTGACGTGCCGGCGCAGGGCTTGGCCTTTCCGCCCTGCGGAGTCGATGACCTCGCGCAGGTGCTCAGGCCGCGTTCCCTTGGCGGCATGTTGGAGAAAGAGGGAATCGCCGAAGTCGTGAGTTCGTTGGAGCGCGACGGCAGGCCGGTGTTCCGGGATTTGCGCTGGGGGGTCTATGTGATCCTGAAGGCGCAGAACGATTATGCCGCCGCGTGTTTCGCGCAATACGGGTTGCGCACCGATTCGACGGGGCAATACGCGGCCATGTACAAGCCGTTTCACCTGATCGGTATGGAACTGTCGGTGTCGGTCTTGTCGGCGGCACTGCGCGGCGAGGCGACCGGCAGCACCCGCGCGTGGCGCGGCGACGCGGTGGCGGTGGCCAAACGCGCCCTGAAAGCGGGGGAAATCCTTGACGGGGAAGGCGGTTATACCGTCTGGGGTCGGGCATGCCCGGCGATTGACTCAGCGCGACAGCGGCTGTTGCCGATTGGCTTGGCGCATCGGGTCAAGATGCTCAAGGATGTGGCAGTGGGGCAGGCGCTGACGATGGATGACGTCGAATTGGACGGCGCGAAAACGGGGGTGCGGCTGCGCACTCAGATGCTTGCCGAGGGTCTGGCGCACGGCTAATGTTTTCGCGTTTGCGCTTGGCAATCGGGGGTATCGTCATCGGCTTACAGGCGGGGATCGGCGCAGGCGCGATTCTTGGCTTGAGGTTTTGATCAAATTTTCGCAGACTTCCACCAAGAGCCGCGCAGAGCTCACACCAACAACCCGCAAGGGGCCCAACCGGGGAGAACCACCGTATGTCCAAATTGCTGTCCACAGCCATGCTCGCCGCGCTTGCGGCCACGACCGGCGCCGCTCAGGCGCAGCAGGTCGTGAACGTCTATAACTGGTCGGACTATATCGCCGAAGACACGATCGAGCGTTTCACCGCCGAAACCGGCATTCAGGTGAACTATGATGTCTACGATTCGAACGACACGCTCGAAGCCCGCATGCTGGCGGGTTCGTCGGGGTTCGACGTCGTCGTGCCGACGGGTGACTATCTGCAGCGTCAGATCTCGGCGGGCGTGTATCAGCCGCTGAACCGCGACCTGCTGCCGAACCTGGCGAACATGGACTCGCAGCTCATGCAGCTGGCCGAGGCCTTCGACGAAGGCAATGCGCATTCGGTGATCTATCTGTGGGGCACCACCGGCATCGGCTATAACGCTGCTGCCGTGGCCGAACGCATGGGCGCGGATTACGTCGTCAACAGCTGGGACATCGTCTTCAACCCTGAAATCGCGTCGAAATTCGCCGATTGCGGGATCGCGTGGCTGGACGCGCATACCGAAATCCTGCCGCCCGCGCTGCGGTATATCGGCCGCAACCCGGTGACCACCGACGAAGCCGATTTCGAAGCCGCGGCCGCCATGCTGGAACAAGTGCGCGGCACGGTGCGCTATTTCCACTCGTCTCAATATATCTCGGACCTCGCGAACGGCGAAATCTGTCTGGCTATCGGCTGGTCGGGTGACGTTCTTCAGGCCGCAGCCCGCGCCGAGGAAGCCGGCAACGGCATCGAAGTCGGCTATGCGATCCCCAGCGAGGGGGCGCACCTGTGGTTCGACCTGATGGCGATTCCGGCCGATGCCCCGCATCCCGAGGCGGCGCATGCCTTCATCAACTTCATGATGGATGCCCAGATCGCGGCGAACAACACGAACTATGTCGCCTATCCCAACGCCAACGCTGCCTCGACCCCGCTGATCGACGCCGAGATCCTGAACGATCCGACGATCTATCCGTCCGAGGAAACGAAGGCCGGCATGTGGACCCTGCGTCCCTATGACAGCCGCACCGACCGCATGGTCACGCGCCTGTGGACCCGGATCCGCACGGGCCAGTAATCGATCAAGGCCCCGGGCGCAGCCGCGCCCGGGGTTTGTTCCTTGCCGGAGTATCGCGATGAGCGCCCCTTCCGCCGACATGGTCAAACCCGGCGTTGCCGCCGATACGCGCCCTTGGCGTGATCCGAACGCCAAACCGTTCATCTCGATCCGAAACATCACCAAGCGCTTCGGTGACGTAACGGCCGTCAATGATGTCAGTCTCGACATCTATCGCGGGGAGCTGTTCTGCCTGTTGGGGGGATCGGGTTGCGGGAAATCCACGCTGCTCAGGATGCTGTCGGGCTTTGAATCGCCCACCTCGGGCCAGATCCTGATCGACGGGCAGGACATGGCAGGCGTTCCGGCTGACAAGCGCCCGACGAACATGATGTTCCAGTCCTATGCGCTTTTTCCGCACATGTCGGTCGAAAAGAACGTGGCCTATGGCCTGTTGCGCGAGGGGAAAACCCGCGCCGAGGCCTATGCCCGCGCCGAAGAGATGCTCAAGCTCGTCAAGCTCGAGAAATTCGCCAAGCGAAAACCCCACCAGTTGTCGGGCGGCCAGCGCCAGCGCGTTGCCTTGGCGCGCGCCCTGATCAAGCAGCCCAAGCTGCTGCTGCTGGACGAGCCGCTGGGCGCGCTGGACAAGAAACTCCGCGAGGAAACGCAGTTCGAACTGATCCGCATTCAGGAAACGCTGGGTGTCACTTTCATCGTCGTGACCCACGACCAAGACGAGGCCATGACCCTCGCGACTCGGATCGGCGTCATGACCGATGGCATCATCAAGCAGGTCGGTGAACCGCGCGATATCTATGAAACGCCCAACTCGCGCTTCGTGGCCGATTTCATCGGCTCGGTGAACTTGTTCGAAGGAACCGTGGGCCCTGCCGCCGCCGATCTGATGCGCGTGGAAACAGACGACCTTGGGCCGGTCAGCGTGCCGCCGATGGCGGGCCTGACGCAGGGCCAGAAGGTCTGGCTGGCGATGCGCCCTGAACGCGCGTGGCTGACGCGCACGCCGCCGGACGGCGCCATCAACACCGTGCCCGGCGTTGTGCAGGACATGGGCTATGTCGGGCATATGTCGTCTTACATGGTGCGGCTGGCGAATGGCCGGTTGATCCGCGTCACGCAGGCGAACGAGGGTCGTCGCGACAACCCGATCACGTGGACGAGCAGGTCGCTGTCACCTTCGAACCCGCCGATTTCCGGGTGCTGACGGAATGAGCGCCGCGGCCAGCTTCCATGGCGCGCCGCACGCCTTGCCGGGGTTGCCGCTGCCGCTGTGTTGGCCTCACCTTCGCGCGGGGCCTCGTGCCGGTGTCGGACAGTTTCGCGATGAACGCCGTTCTGGGGCTGGCGCTGCTGGCGCTGACCCTTGCCGCGATCGAACTCACGGATCATTTGGGCGTTTCGCGCCGCTGGTTGGTGATCGCGATCCCGATGGGCTGGCTGTTGCTGTTTTTCCTGGCGCCGTTCCTGGTGCTGGGCCGGATCTCTTTGTCCGAGACGATGACGCCCGTCCGCCGTATTCGCCCCTTTGGAAACCGGCCCGAATGGCGAACTGGGACATCATCGCCAGCCTCGAGAATATCGCTTCCTGCTGGGCGATGCGCTGTATCGCAACGCCTATGTGTCGTCGATCCGGGTCGCGCTGACCTCGACGGTCATGGCGCTGCTGATCGGCTATCCGATCGCCTATTACATCGCCCGCTCGCCCGAGCCGCGCCGCTCGATCCTGCTGCTCATGGTCATCCTGCCGTCTGGACGTCCTTCCTCCCGCGCGTTTATGCCTGGATCGGGTTCCTGCGCCGCGAAGGGGTGATCAACAACACGCTCCTCTCGCTGGGGATCATCGACGGCCGCTGGTCATGATGCAGACCGATTTCGCCGTCTACATCGGCATCGTCTATACCTATCTGCCGTTCATGATCCTTCCGCTCTATGCCAACCTCGTCAAGCTGGACGAGGCTTTGTTGGAAGCGGCTAGCGACCTTGGGGCGTCGCCCATCGTGATCTTTTCGGTAACCCTGCCGCTGTCGCTGCCGGGGATCGTCGCCGGGTCGATGCTGGTGTTCATTCCGGCCATCGGTGAATACGTGATCCCCGCGTTGCTGGGCGGGCCCGACACATTGATGATCGGCCGCGTCTTGTGGGACGAATTCTTCTCGTCACGCGATTGGCCCGTGGCTTCGGCGGTGGCGATCGTGATGCTGATCCTCGTGGTCGTGCCCATCATGTGGTTGCAATCCGTGCAGACGAAGGAGACCCGGGATGATGGTCGTGCTGGCTTCCTGCCCATCGTGACGGTGCTGGGCTTCACCTTCCTCTATGCGCCGATCCTGTCGCTGGTTATTCTTTTCGTTCAACGAAAGCCGGCTGGTGACGGTCTGGGCGGGTTCTCGACGATCTGGTATCAGGAACTCTTCGCTGATGGCTGGCAAGCTGGTCCACTAACCCGCTGCTGGCCGCGTCGGTCGTCAGCCTGAAGATCGCGACCCTTTCGGCCTCGCTGGCTACCGTCATCGGCACGCTGGGGGCCTTCGTGCTGACGCGCTTCGGCGGGTTCCGCGGGCGAATGGTGCTGACAGGCATGATCACCGCGCCGCTGGTCATGCCCGAGGTGATCACCGGCCTGTCCCTGCTGTTGCTGTTCGTGTCGATGGAAACGACGCTGGGCTGGCCCTCCGGACGCGGCCTCACCACCGTCATCATCGCGCATGCGACCTTCTCGCGGCCTATGTCGCGGTCATCGCCCAATCGCGCTTGCGCGACATGGACGAAAGCCTCGAAGAAGCCGCGCGCGATCTGGGCGCCGGTCCGGTCCGGGTGTTCTTCGACATCACGCTGCCGGTAATCGCGCCGGCTCTGGTCTCGGGCTGGCTGCTGGCCTTCACGCTGTCGCTCGACGATCTGGTGATCGCCAGCTTCGTGTCAGGCCCCGGGGCATCGACCCTGCCGATGGTCATCTTCTCGAAGGTGCGTCTGGGTGTCAGCCCGGATGTCAACGCCCTCGCCTCGATCGTGATCGGTATCGTCAGCGTGGCGGTGATCATCGCCGGCGTCTTGCTGCGCAAGCAGTCGAAAACGGGCCACTAAGCCCGTTCATCTTGTCGAAAATACTCTGGGGGTGAATGGCCCGCGGCCAGAGGGGGCAGCCCTCGCTTTGCCTTCCGGCGAATGCCTGGAACCTCAGCCGCCGCCGATCACGGCCCCCGCCGCAAAGACCAACGCCCCGCCCAACACCACCTGGAAGGTTGCGCGCAGGAAGGGGTTTCCAAGAACTTGTTCTGGATCCAGACGATGGCCCACAGTTCCACGAACACGACGATCATGGCGATCACCGTCGCCGTCCAGAAATGCGGGATCAGATAGGGCAAGGCATGGCCGAGGCCGCCCAGCGTCGTCATGACGCCTGCCGCGACCCCGCGCTTGTAGGCGATCCGCGGCCCGACAATTGCCCGTCATCCGATGCCGCTTCGGAGAAGCCCATCGAAATCCCTGCCCCGACCGAAGCCGCCAGCCCCACAAGGAAGGTCAGTGTTCTGCGTGGCGAACGCAGTCGCGAAGATCGGTGCAAGCGTCGAGACCGAGCCATCCATCAGCCCCGCCAACCCCGGTTGGACCCATGTCAGCAGGAACTGCCGCTTGGCGGTGGCATCCTCGGTGGCGCGGGCGTCTTCGTCCAGATGGGTGTCTTCATGAGGTTCGCGGTGTTCATGCGCCGCTTCGGCGGCGGCAAGGTCGCCCAGCAGCTTGCGCGTCTCGGCATCCTGCGTGCGCCCGGCGGCGATCTCGTAGAAGCTCTGCGCCTGCCGCTCCATCGCCTCGGCCTCGCCCGGATCTGTTCCAGCGTCATCGCCTCCATCAGCCAGACAGGGCGGCGAACATAGCCAGCCCGCGACATGTTCGCGCCGGATCAGCGGGATCACATCGCCAAAGCGGATCCGGTGCAGCGCGATCAGCCGTTGGCGGTGGCGGTCTTCTTCCTCGGCCATGCCGTCGAACATCGCGGCGGACGAGGGGTAATCCCCGCGCAGGCGATGCGCGAAGCTGCGGTAATGCGCGCGTCATCCTCTTCCGGAGGAAATCGCCAGAGCGATGATTTCCTGGTCGGTCAGATCGCGAAAATGGCGGCGGCCGTAGCCGGGGATCATCGGGGCACCTCATGACTTTGGAGTTCATTCTAGAGTGGCGCTCCGGGTGCAAGGTCTTCAACGTCGCACCACCGTGGTCGCTCCCAGCGGTCCCAAGGCATCGTCCCCCGCCAGCGTAGCAGTGGCAAGGCATACCACAGGGCCGGAACCAGCAGCACCAGCGCGACGCCGATCACCAGCGACTGGAAGGTCCAGCCGATCAACGGCAGCAGGAACCCGGCACTGAGGGCAAGGCTTATGGTGGAAACGCGATCAGCGGCGGAGGCGCAGCCCTTCACGCAGCAGCGTTGCCCGTGCCCGTCACCGCCAGCTCCGGCCAGCGCCTTGCCCGGCGTTCGGCCCCAGCGCGCCAAAGCAAAGGCGGAACCCAGCCACAACAGCACGATCACCGCGAAATTCGACACGTCGGGAAAGGGCAGGGTTTGCAGGTCAGGCCCCACCGCGACGGTCAGGAACCGGTTGACCGGTGCGCCGTTGCCCGGATTGGTTGCGACATAGATCGCGCTCAGGTCGCGACCATTGGGAATGCCGAACAAGCGCCTTTCACACAGCGTCATGCTGTACAGGGTGGATCTGTCCGTATGCGGCGGAAACCAGTCGGGCGCGGTTTCAAGCTGCGGCAGGTGCCCGTTTTCAGATGCAGAAACGGATAGGGCAGCCGCAGCCCCAGCGTGTCGATGAACGGATAGGACAGCAGACCCACGACCAGCAGGGCCAGCGTGTGATCGACCAGAAAGGCCAGAACCCGCCGCCAGAAATACCGGGGGGCGGGTGTCATGGGTCAGATGTTGTCGGGCTGGGGCATGCCCAGAACGTGATAGCCCGAGTCGACCATCAGGATATCGCCCGTGGTGCAGGCACCATAATCCGAGCACAGGAACACCGCTGCCCCGCCAACCGACTCCAGCGTCGCGTTATGGCGCAGGGGGGCGTTGGCTTCGGTGTGGCGGTAGGTCTTGCGCGCCCCGCCGATGGCCGCGCCGGCCAGCGTCTTCATCGGGCCGGGCGAGATGGCGTTGACGCGGATCGCCTGCGGGCCCAGATCGTTCGCCAGATAGCGCACGGATGCTTCCAGAGCGGCCTTGGCCACGCCCATGACGTTGTAGAACGGCGTCACGCGGTTCGATCCGCCATAGGTCAGCGTGATCAGCGAACCGCCGTTGGGCATCATCTCTGACGCGCGGCGCGAGACGTCGATGAAGGAATAGCACGAGATATCGAGCGAGTGCTTGAAGTTCGCGCGCGAGGTGTTGGTGAAGCGCCCGGTCAGCTCGTTCTTGTCGGAATAGGCGATGGCGTGCACCAGAAAATCGATGCTGCCCCAACGATCCTTCAACGCGCCGAAGGCCGCATCGAGGCTTTCGTCATTGGTCACATCGACATCGACCAGAAAATTCGACCCAACCGACGCGGCAAGCGGTTCGACCCGTTTGCCGAAGGCCTCGCCCTGATAGCTGAAGGCCAGTTCCGCGCCCTCGGCGGCCAGCGCCGAGGCGATGCCCCACGCAATGGAACGTTCGTTCGCAACGCCCATCACCAGCCCGCGCTTGCCCTTCATCAGATCGGCCATGGTGGATTACCCCCGATATTTCGACATGACCAAGGTGGCGTTCGTGCCACCGAAGCCAAAGCTGTTCGACAGGATCGAGTCGTGCCCGACATTCTCGCGCAGCTCGGTGCAGATTTCATGCGCGTGGATTTCCGGGTCCAGCGTGGTCACGTTGATCGACGGCGCAATGAAATCGCCCTGCATCATGATCAGCGAATAGATCGCCTCGTGCACCCCGGTTGCGCCCAGTGAATGCCCGGTCAGCGACTTGGTCGAGGCGATCGGCGGCACGTTCCCCTCGCCGAAGACGCGGCGCAGGGCCTTGACCTCGGTCACGTCGCCCGCAGGGGTCGAGGTGCCGTGGGCGTTCACATAGGTGACCTTGCGACCCTCGGGCAGGGTGCCCAGCGCCAGTTTCATCGACCGTTCGCCGCCCTCGCCCGACGGGGCGACCATGTCGTGCCCATCCGATGTCGCGCCATAGCCGGTGACTTCGGCATAGATCTTGGCGCCGCGCGCCAGCGCGTGGTTCAGTTCCTCCAGCACGACGACACCGCCGCCGCCCGCGATGACGAACCCGTCACGCGTCGCGTCAAAGGTGCGCGAAGCGGTTTCGGGCGCGTCGTTGTATTTCGACGACATGGCGCCCATCGCGTCGAACAGGCACGACAGCGTCCAGTCCAGTTCCTCGCCGCCGCCGGCAAAGACGATGTCCTGCTTGCCCATCTGGATCAATTCGGTGCCGTTGCCGATGCAATGCGCCGAAGTCGAGCAAGCCGAGGTGATCGAATAGTTCACGCCCTTGATCTTGAACGGCGTCGCAAGGCAGGCCGAGTTGGTCGAGGACATGCAGCGCGTGACCATGAACGGTCCCATCCGCTTGGGCGAGCCTTTTTCGACCACGGTGTTATGCGCGACGAACAGGTTCGAGGTCGACGGTCCGCCCGAGCCCATGACCATGCCGGTGCGCTCGTTGGAAACATCGGCGGCGTCCAGCCCGGCGTCGGCGATGGCGTCGCGCATGGCGATGAAGTTATAGGCGGCGCCGGGGCCCATGAAGCGCAGGTCGCGTTTGTCGATCACGTCCTCGAGGACGATATTGGGCTTGCCATGCACCTGCGAACGGAAACCATGCTCGGCATATTCCGGGGCGAAGGTGATGCCCGAACGCCCTGCGCGCAGGCTGGCCTCGACTTCGGCGGGGTTGTTGCCGATGGGCGAGATGATACCGATCCCGGTGATGACGACACGACGCATGGGGACTCCCTGTTTATCTGGCGGTTATTTAGACACGCGAAGGCGGAAATGCCACCGGATATTTCACAATGGGGGGGAGGGGGCGCTGCCCCCTCTGCCTTCGGCATTCACCCCCGGGATATTTCCGGACAGATGAAAAGGCGCGGGATCGGCAGCGACGAACCTGCGGTGCGCGAGGGCGATCCCCCGGTTCTGGCCCACGCGGCCGGAGGGGTGGGCCGTCAGGACGGGCTTGGGCCCCAAGGGCCAGCGCTGCGCCAGACGACGCGGCCCGACGGGGTCGCGGGCCACAGATCGACGCGGTAGCGGTCGTCGCCGTCCAGCCCGTCGGCGCTGATCGTCGACAAGCCGGTGACGCTGACGCGCACCCGCCATGTGCCCGGCATGACCGAGAGCCGAGCGGCATCGGGAAAATAATCAGAGCAGCCTGCGATGACGATGCGGTCGGAAGCGACTGTGAGGTCATCCTCGACGCAATGATCGGCGTCGCGCAGGGCTGGGGCAGTTTCATGCAGAGCGACGTCGACGGCGACATCCATTGCCCGGGCGGTCTGGATGGCCAAAAGGCCCGGCGCGGAGGAAATGCCGTCCCGGATGTCGTCGTCGCTCCACATCGTCGCTGCGTCCGGTCCTGCCGCCTCGCAGCAGATGTAGATCTGGCGATAATCGGCGAACAGGGTCAGCCGCACGGCGCGCTCAGCTTTCCGAGAGCGCGACCTTCATGTCGGTGACCTGATAGATCACTTCGCCATCGGCCTCGACGATGCCATTGGCGACACCCATGGTGAGGCGGCGCGTCTGGATGGCCTTGGTGAAATCGACCTTGTAGGTCAGCATCTTGCGGTCGGGGCGGACCATGCCGGTCAGCTTGACCTCGCCGACACCCAGCGCATAGCCGCGCCCAAGCCAGCCGCGCCAGCCGAGGTTGAAGCCGGTGAGCTGCCACAGGCCATCGAGGCCGAGACAGCCGGGCATGATCGGGTTGCCGGGAAAATGGCAATCGAAGAACCACAGGTCGGGCGTGATGTCGAATTCGGCCACGACATGCCCCTTGCCGTGCAGCCCGCCATCGGCGGAAATATCGGTGATGCGATCCATCATCAGCATGGGCGGCGCGGGCAGTTGGGCGTTGCCGGGGCCGAACAATTCGCCGCGGGCGCAGGCCAGCAGGCCTTCCTTGTCGAACGAGGTGGGGAATTGCGCCATGGTCCGGGTTCCTTCGTGCTGCGGTATCCTTGCCCCGTCTAGCATCGCGGCTTCGGGCCTGACAAGGTGGCGGTGCGGACCGCTCGGCGCGCTGGCCACGCTGGGCCATTGAAAAAGCCCCCCGCGTCGCGTTATAGAAGGGGCATGACACGCGAATTCGCCCCGCAGACAACGCTTGCGCAGCGCCGAGCCATGGAATGGCTGGACGCCGTCGGGTTGCGCCCGACCCGACAGCGGGTGACGCTGGCCGCGCTTCTCATCGGGGATGGCGAGGACCGTCATGTCAGCGCTGAACGCCTGTTCGTCGCGGCGCATGAACGCGGCGAGAGCGTGTCGTTGGCGACGGTCTACAACACGCTGCGGGCGTTTTGCGAGGCCGGGTTGATGACCGAGATTTCGGTCGACACCGCGCGCAGCTATTTCGACACGCGCACCGACGACCATCCGCATTTCTTCTGGGAAGACAGTCAGACCCTGTCGGATGCCCCGGCCGAACAGCTGGAATTCCTGCGCCTGCCCGACGCGCCCGAGGGGTATGAGGCCGCGCGCGTGGATGTCGTCATCCGCTTGCGGCGCAAGGACTGACCGCGCGCGATGCTCTCCTATCAGCACCTGTATCACGCGGGGAACCTCGCGGATGTCCACAAGCACGCGTTGCTGGCGTGGATGCTGGCCTATCTGACGGCCAAGGACAAACCGCTGAGCTATATCGAGACCCATGCGGGGCGGGGCCTTTATGATCTGGGCGCGCCCGAGGCGCTGAAAACCGGCGAGGCGGCACAGGGGATCGACCGGATGCTGGGCTGGTTTGCGGCGGATCACCCCTATCGCAAGGTTGTCGAGGCGGTGCGTGCCGATGAAGGCACGCGGGTCTATCCCGGCTCGCCGATGATCGCGGCGCGGATGCTGCGGGGCGAGGACAACGCGCATCTGGCCGAACTGCACCCCGCCGAGCATGCTGCGCTGGCCGAGGCGATGCTGCCTTGGCCCGTGCATGTGCACAAGACCGACGGGTTCGCCAAGGCGCAATCGCTGACCCCGCCGATGCCGCGCCGGGGGATGCTGCTGATCGACCCGAGCTTCGAGACGGCGTCGGATTACGAGGGGATGCCGAAGTTCATCGCCCAGATCGCGCGCAAGTGGAACGTGGGCATCATTGCGCTGTGGTATCCGATCCTGAAGGACGCGCGGCACCGGGGCATGATACGGGAATTGCGCGCCGCGTTCCCTGAAGCCCTGGTTAGCGAGGTGGGTTTCCCGCCCGCACGCGAGGGTCATGGGATGGTTGGGTCGGGAATGTTCGTCGTGAACGCGCCCTGGGGCATGGCCGAGGAGGCGATGCGTCTGGCAGGGCTGTTCAAGGGCTTGTGAACGGGCAGGGGGCGCTGCCCCCTCTGGCCTTCGGCCATTCACCCCCGGAGTATTTTCGACAAGATGAAAGGGCGGGTTTTGCCCGCGCCCTGACCGTTGAAGGAGGGGGCGTTCCGGGTTATGTGCAGCCTCGACACCAGCAGGACTTTGCCCATGACCGCGCCGCGCAAGCTTTTCATCAAGACCTATGGCTGCCAGATGAATGTCTATGACAGCGAGCGCATGGCCGAGGCGCTGGGCGCGTCGGGCTATGTTGCGACCGACCGCGCCGATGATGCGGACATGATCTTGCTGAACACCTGCCATATCCGCGAGAAGGCGGCCGAGAAGGTCTATTCCGAACTGGGTCGGTTGCGTCCGTTGAAGGAGGCCAATCCCGACCTCAAGATCGGTGTGGCCGGGTGTGTCGCGCAGGCCGAGGGCGAGGAGATCATGCGCCGCGCGCCGGTGGTCGATTTGGTCGTGGGGCCGCAGACCTATCATCGCTTGCCCGCCATGGTCGCCGCTGCCGAGACGGGCGCGCGGCCGATCGACACCGATTTTCCTGAGGAAGACAAGTTCGAGCACCTGCCCAAGGCCCGCGTGCCAGCCGGGGGGCAACCGCGTTCCTGACGGTGCAGGAAGGGTGTGACAAGTTCTGTGCCTTTTGCGTGGTGCCCTATACGCGGGGCGCCGAAGTCAGCCGCCCGGCCGAACGGCTGTTGCGCGAGGCGCGCGATCTGGTGGAACGCGGCGTGCGCGAGATCACGCTGTTGGGGCAGAACGTCAACGGCTATCATGGCGAGGGACCCGATGGCCGGACATGGTCGCTGGCCCGGCTGATCCGCGAACTGGCCGGGATCGATGGGCTGCTGCGCATTCGCTATACCACCAGCCACCCCAACGACATGACCGACGACCTGATTGCCGCGCATGGCGAGATCGACACGCTTATGCCCTATCTGCATTTGCCGGTGCAGTCGGGTTCCGACCGGATCCTGAAAGCCATGGCACGCAAGCACAAGGCCGAAGATTACCTGCGCCTGATCGACCGGCTTCGCGCGGCACGGCCGGATCTGGCCTTGTCGGGCGACTTCATCGTCGGTTTCCCGGGCGAGGATGATCGCGACTTCGAGGACACGCTGTCGCTGGTGCGGGCGGTGGGCTATCACTCGGCCTTCACTTTCAAATATTCGGCCCGCCCCGGCACGCCCGCAGCCGAGAAACCGGTGCTGCCCGATTCGGTGCTGGATGCGCGCCTGCATACGTTGCAGGCCCTGATCACCGAACAGCAGCGCGCTGCGCAGGCGGCGATGGTCGGGCGTGAAGTCGCTGTATTGTTTGAGAAACGCGGACGGATGCCCGGCCAGATGGTGGGCAAGTCCGAATACCTGCACGCTGTCCACGTCGAGGGGGACGAGATTCGCCCCGGTGACCTGCGCCGTGTGAGAATCATCGCCAATGCCCCCAATTCCTTGGGGGGGATTCTGGTCTGAACGCTACCGGTGGGGTCGCACGAGGACAAAGCTTCTGTGGATAACCCGGATTTCCGCCGTCTTTCGAAGGGGAAGCCCCTCCAAAAGTGGGAATCACTCTTCCATAGGCGAAGTTATTTGCTAATGTTTCCCACACGGTAGGCGCAGGGATGCATGCTGCTCGATGGCATCCCTTCGTCGGGGGTAAACAATAAAAGGAAAATGGCTGTGGTTAAGTCTGTTTCCAAAGCTGCTCGGCTGGTTGTGGGCGTCGCTGCCATGGCGCTTGTGCTGACCGGCTTTGCAGCCAGCGATGCGGCGGCACAGCGCCAACGCACTATCGTTGGTGAACGCTATGTGCCGACGATCTGGACGGACCCGGACGGGTGCGAACACTGGGTTATCGACAATGGCATCGAAGGCTATATGACGCCGAACCGCACGCCTGACGGGCGTCCGGTCTGCCATCGCAACAACGTCTGCCTGGTGGAAAGCACCGACACGCTGTTCGACACGGGCAGCCATCGTCTGCGCCCCGGCGCGCATGAACGGCTGCGGCAGTTCTTCGCGTCGAACGACTCGACGGCCTTCGCGGTCTATGGTCACACCGATCCGCGCGGCGGCTTCGAATACAACATGACCCTGTCCGAGAACCGGGCCCGTGTTGTGGCGAACGTCGCGATCGAGGCGGGCGGGCGTGTGTCGGCGGTGCGTGGCTTCGGCCCGACGCAGCCGGTCGCAACCAACCGCACGGCGGCCGGGATGCAGCAGAACCGCCGCGTCGAAGTCCTGTGCATCCGCTGAGTTCCGGGGGGAAATCACAATGAAAATCACGAAATTCGTCCTTCTCGGGGTTGCCGTGGCTGGTCTCTCGGCCTGTGTCTCGACCGGTGGTTCCAATGACCGCGCGGGCGACGGTTTCTATGAACTGAACCCCGCCGACAACACGTCGGACCGCCATCTCGGGGTGCCGAACCATTTGTCGAACGTCCGCGATGCGGGCATCTGGGTCGACCCGCACGGGTGCGATCACTGGATCATCGACGAAGGGATCGAAGGCTTCATGTCGGCCCGTCTGGACCCTTATGGCAACCCGATCTGCTCGGGCATCGCGCCGCCGACCATCGCGGTTGGCCGTTATCGCCGCGGCACCTGATCGCGCCGGTCCTGCGTTTTCGAACGGCCCCGTTTTCGGGGCCGTTTGCTTTTTTGGCGGGCAAGAAGGGCCCATATTGTGGCCGCGGCCGCGATTGTCACAGGATCTTCGCTTGCGCCGGGTGCGAAGCCTTGGCAGCATCAGGGCAGAACCACCCGCACCCGTGAAGGAGCACCATTTGGGAATCAGCCCGCTGTCCCCCCCGCCGAACCCCAGCGACCCTTTCCAGACGCTGCTGGAGTTTCCCGACAACCGATTGCTGGTCGAATTGTGCGGTGAATACGACCGCAATCTGGCGAAGCTGGAAGTCGAACTGGGGGTGCAGGTCATCCGGCGCGGCAACCAATTGCATGTCATGGGCGAGGCCGAGGCGCGTGCCCGCGCGGCGACGACGTTGCAGGGCCTGTATGACCGGCTGACCGAAGGGCGCGCCGTTGAAAGCGGCGACGTGCTGGGGGCGATCCGGCTGAACGAGCGCCTGCCCGGCGAGACGCAGCCCGACATGTTCCGCGACGGCCCCATGGAGATCCGGACCCGCAAGAAACACATCAGCCCGCGCACCAAGGCGCAGCAGGCCTATGCCAAGTCGCTGTTCGAGAAGGAGCTGAATTTCGGCATCGGCCCGGCAGGCACGGGCAAGACCTATTTCGCCGTTGCCGCGGCGGTGAACCTGTTCGCCGAAGGGCATGTGGACAAGATCATCCTGTCGCGCCCCGCCGTCGAAGCGGGCGAGAGGTTGGGGTTTCTGCCGGGTGACATGAAGGAGAAGGTCGATCCTTACATGCAGCCGCTGTATGACGCGCTGAACGATTTTCTGCCGTCGAAGCAGTTGCAGAAACTGATGGAGGAAAAGCGGATCGAAATCGCGCCGCTGGCCTTCATGCGCGGGCGGACCCTGTCCAACGCCTTCATCGTGCTGGACGAGGCACAGAATGCCACCGAAATGCAGATGAAGATGTTCCTGACACGTCTGGGCGAGGGGTCGCGGATGGCGATCACTGGCGACCGTTCGCAGGTGGATTTGCCACGCGGTGTGCCCTCTGGGCTTGCCTCGGCCGAGCGGATCCTCAAGGGAATCGAGGGCATCGGCTTTACCTATTTCACGGCCTCGGACGTGGTGCGCCACCCGATGGTCGCAAAGATCGTCGCCGCCTATGAGAAGGACTCGGGCGTCGCGGGCTGAGGGGTCAGCGCGCCCACATGCGGATCAGGTTCGAACGCGATTTGGCCAGCAGGCGCTGGGCATCCGTGGTCTGCGCGGCGTCGCTCGCCTGCCACAGATCAAACAGGATTTCACGCTGCACGGCGTCGGCGATCCAGCTTTGGACCCATCCGACGACGACAAGCCGCTGCCCGCGCGTGACGGGTTCAACGTGGTGCAGCGTGGTCGAGGGGTAGACGACAACCTCGCCCTTGTTCAGCTTAAAGGCGCGGTCCTCGACCCGGTCGGCGATCACCAGCGCGCCGCCGTCATAGGTTTCGGGCGCCGACAGGAACAGCGTGAAGCTCAGGTCGGCACGAAGGCCCCCGATCAGCGCATTGTCGACATGCGGGCCATACTGCCCGCCCCCTTGCGTGCGCGTCACCATCATCGAGGCGAAGTTGCGCGGATAGGCGACCGCCTGAAAAACCGGGTGGCGCAGCAGCGCAGCCTGCACCTTGTCGAGGATCGCGCCGGTCTGCGGGCCGGGCTGCGCTTGTTCATTGTCCTTGACGCGCCGGGCCAACGCACCGGCGGTGCGTGCCCCATCGGCAAAGGGGAGGGTGCTGGCCGCCTCGGCCAACACCTGCGTTTCCGATGTGCTCAATACGTCCGACAGAACGATCGGCATGTCAGCGCAGCCGCAAGGCGATGATCTCGACCCAGCCGGCGGCGGCGGCGATCAGGTTCGGGTCACCCGGTGCGGCCGTCGCTTGCAGGTCGGGGAACAGTGGTGCGATCCGTTCCAGTTGTGCCAGAATGTCCCGGCCGGCCTGCGCCTGTGCCGCATCCGGGGCCAGCGTCATCGCTTGCGCGCCCGCACGAACGGTTTCGACAAAACCCCACGCGTCGCGGTATTCGTGGTCCGACAGTATCTCGCCATTGTCCACGCCCCCCGAGAAATCGGCATTGGCGACGTCCAGCAACAGCTTCAGGCCCATGACGCGCTCATAGGCGGAATCAGTGGTCGCCAAGCGCGCAAGTTCAACCGCCGCCAACAGGTTCTGAAGCCGCGCCTCGACAATCTCGGACGAAGCGCCGGTGTTGACGGCCTGCGCGAAATCCGCAGTTTCGGCGGCAAAGCCCGGAGCCTGGCGAGAGGCGAGATCGTCGGCGAGGTCTTCGTAAAGCGCGTGATGCGAACCGGCAAGCTGGTCGCGCGCCTCGTCGATGTCGCCGCGCGCATAGAGGGCGCCAACGATCCGGTGCGCAGCCTCGAAAAGCCCGAGTTCCGCAAGGAAGCCCGCGGTCGTGTCTTGCGGGATCATGCCCGCTTCGCCCGCCTCGCCGGATTCGGCCTGTGCGAAGGCGGCGCCGGTCAGCATCAACGGCCCTGAAATCGGCGCGATAGCCGTCGCCAGCACGGCGGTGGTTGCAGCGGCCCAACGGCGCGGCGAAACGCGGCGCGGGGGCGGGGTGGTGTGAGGCATGGCGCCCTCCAGAATATCCTACTAAAAAAGTCGGGTAATAGATTTTCACCCCTGCGTCAAGCCCACTGGTCGAGCGTCGCGCGATGCGCTAGTCAGGCGCCATGCTGGTCGAGATCGCCGATGAAGATGCCCGCTGGGCGTTGCTGAACCTTGAAACCCTTGCCGCGCGTGCGTGCGGGGCGGTGCTGGATCATCTTGGCCATGCTCCTTCGTTGTTCGAGGTCAGTCTGCTTGCCTGCGACGACGCGCGCATTCGCACATTGAACGCGGAATTCCGTGGCAAGGACAAGCCGACCAATGTCCTGTCTTGGCCCGCGTGGGATCTGTCGGCGGACGAACCCGGCCAGCACCCCGAGGCACCGGACCCCGGCACCGCGGATGATCCCGAGTTTCTTGGCGACATCGCACTGGCCTTCGAGACCTGCATGGCCGAGGCAAAAACGCAACAAAAACGCCCCGAAGACCATGTTTTTCACCTGATTGTGCACGCAACACTGCATTTATTGGGCTTCGATCATGAAAATGACATGGATGCGGTCTTGATGGAAGGAATCGAGATCGCCATTCTTGGCAAGGTGGGGATCGCCAACCCCTATGATGGCGACGGTGCCGATGTGACGGCGCTGGATTGAAACGGTTCGGAAAGGCTCCATGACCCATACCTTTGCGGAAACGTCGGCGGCGATCGACGCTTCTGACGACCCTGACCCTAGTTCCGAGACCGGCAATCCGCAGCGCGGATTGTTCGGTCGTCTGCGCGAGGTCTTCTCGGCCAGCGATGTGCCCGAAGCACCGGCCAACCCCGCCAAACCAGCGCCGGCGATGCCCGGACTGGCCAGCCTCAGGCGGTTGCGCGTGGCGGATGTCGCCATCCCCAAGGCAGAAATCGTTGCCGTGCCCCGGGTGATTTCCCCGCATGACCTGATGGAGGTCTTCCGGGAATCCGGTTTCTCGCGCTTGCCGGTCTATAACGAGACCCTCGACAAACCGCTGGGCCTGCTGCTGCTCAAGGATTTCTTCTTGCGGCGGGGCCTTGATGCGGGCACCGAGATGCTCGAGCTTGACGAATACCTGCGGCCCCTGCTGTTCGTTCCACCGTCGATGCCCTTGACCGTGCTGTTCCAGAAAATGCAGGCGCAGCGCGTGCACATGGCATTGGTGATCGACGAATACGGCGGCGTGGACGGGTTGCTGACCATCGAGGACCTTCTCGAGGAAGTCGTCGGCGATATCGGCGACGAGCACGACACCGATGACGAGAACCTCTGGACAGCCGAGGGCGAGGGGGTCTGGCAGGTTCAGGCCCGCGCCATGCTGGAAGATCTGCGGCTGGCACTGGGCTTCGACCTTGCCGAGGGGATCGAAGACGATGACGTCGATACCCTCGGCGGTCTTGTCTATCTGCTGGCTGGTCGCGTTCCCGCCCGTGGCGAGGTGATCGCCCATCCCGCAGGGCACGAGATCGAAGTCCTCGAAGGTGACCCGCGGCGTATCAAACGGCTGCGGATCCGGCAGTCCACCGGCACGGCACCCGAGACCCCGTGACATGACGACGCGCCGGCGCCCGTGGGGGCACATTGCCCTTGTCGCGCTGGCGGGTGGTCTTTCGGCCCTTGGTCAAGCCCCATGGGGCCTGTGGCCCGTGACCATGGGCGCCTTGGCGGTCGTGCTGTGGTGTGCCGCCAAGGCGCAAAGCGTGCGCGCCGGGTTCGCGATCCTGTGGCTGGCGGGCACGGCCCATTTCATCGTTGCTCTGAACTGGCTGGTCGAACCGTTCCTTGTTGAGGCGGCAGTGACCGGCTGGATGGCACCTTTCGCGCTGATCGGCCTTGCCGGCGGGCTGGCGCTGTTCTGGGGGATGGCGGGGGCTTTTGCCCTGTGGGCACGGCAAGGCCGGGTTGCGCGGCTCTGGATCGCTGCGCTGGCGCTGTTGGCGGCCGAGGCGGCGCGGGGCACCGTGCTGACGGGTTTTCCATGGGCGCTTGCGGGGCATGCGCTGATCGGCACGCCGCTGGATCAGCTGGCGGCGCTTGGGGCCGCTGGCCCGTCGGCGCTGGTCTGGGACGGCCGCCGCGCTGGCGACGGCGTTCTTTCGCGGCAGGTGACAGCCGGGCGGCGCTGGCACCATCAGGGGCGGTGTCATGGTCCTTGCGTGGGGCTGGGGCGTCGCGGCTGGCGGAACCCTTGCCCTCGAACCGCGCCCGATCGTGGTGCGGCTGGTGCAGCCAACGCCGCAGCATCTCGGCGGGCAACGCGACCTGATCGGAGGGGTTCTTCTTCGCCACCTCGATCTGTTCAAGTGACCGATGCCGGGGGCACCTGCCGACTTGTCCTTATATTCGAAACGGCGGCCCCGTTCTCTGGACAGGCCCGGCCCGGTGCTGAGATGACCGCCGACGCCGCCGGGATGCGCCGGTGGTTATACAGCGCCGGCGAGATCGGGCCCGACGGATACATGCAGTATTTCAACAGCCTCGCCGTGATCGGATCCAGCGGGGCGCCGGTTGCGACCTTGGCGACAAGCACCACCTTGTGCCCTTCGGGGAATACATTCCTGTTCTGGGCGCGCAGGCCGGGCATATATATGGTGGCTATCCGATTCTCGGCAGACATGGGCTATGTCGCCGGTCCGGGCCTGCCAGGACCTGGATCTGGACGCGGTCGCGCGCGGGGCGGGGCGGGAGCGCCCTTGATCTGCTACGAGGCGGTGTTCGCGCCATGCCCGCGTGGCCCCCGGCCCGACTGATCCTGGCAGGCCACCAATGACGCGTGGTTCGGGCGCGGTTTCGGGACCCTATCAGCATCTGGCGCAGGCGCAATTGCGGGCGATCGAAACCGGGCTGCCGGTGGCGTGGCCAATACCGGGGTGTCGCCCGACGCGCGTGGCCGGATCGTGGAAAGCCTCGGCATGAACCAGACGGGAGTTCACCCAAGGCCGTTCCCGGCGCACTGCCTGAGACCCCGTTCGCCCGGTGGGGCGATGGCCCGGCCCCTGGTCTCGCAGCTTCTCGGCGGCCTTCTTGTCGCTGGTGGCGGCAGGGCGGCGGAAACGCGTTGACCTTGCCGGGAAACCTGGGCTAGCGCCAGTCATCCCGTCACAACGGCTTCCTGGCGTGACGGTTGACCCTGAATGGAGCACCTCCCATGAGCCGACAGAATTACGTTTTCACCTCGAACGGTATCCGAGGGGCACCCGGACAAGGTTTGCGACTGTGTCCGACGCCATCCGATGCCCCTGACCGAGGAAGCCAACGCCCGCGTTGCCTGCGAGACCTTCGCGACGACGAACCGCGGTTGTCGGCGGCGATGGGCTGGCCGACCGGGCCGCAACCTCGACCGCATGATGGAGCGTGTCGATACCATCGTGCGCGATTGCGCGACGGATACGACAGACGAGTTCCATTGGAACACGCCGGTCGTGTCGAATTTCCTGCACCAGCAATCGGCGCATATCGCCCAAGGCGTCGACCGTCGCAGCGGGGCGACTGATCATGTTCGGCTATGTGCCTGCCGCGAGACCCTTCCTGAACTGATGCCGGCGCCGATCCAGTATTCGCATGCGATCCTGCAGCCGTCTGCCACGAGGCACGCAAATCGGGGGCCGAACCGACCCTGCGCCCGACGCTAAGTCGCAGCTGTCGCTGCGCTACGAGAACGGCGTTCCGGTCGAAGTGACGTCGATCGTGCTGTCGACGCAGCACGGCACGAGCCAGACTTCAGACGACATCCGGGTGCCATCGTCGAACCCTATATCCGCGAGGTCCTTCGGGCTGGATCACCGAGGCGACCGAATGGTGGGTGAACCTGACCGGCACTTTCGTCATCGGTGGCCTCGACGGGGATGCGGGCCTGACCGGGCGCAGATCATCGTCGATACTATGGCGGCTTGCCATAGGCGGCGCGTTCGGGCAAGGACCTGACCAAGGTTGACCGCTCAAGGCGGCCTATGCGGCGCGTTATCTGGCCAAGAACGTCGTGGCGGCTGGGTTGGCGGATCGCTGCACGCCAAGCTGTCCCTTATGCCATCGGCGTGCCGCTGTCGATCTATGT
The DNA here is from genome assembly GCA_041397065.1 of Paracoccaceae bacterium. Classification (GTDB taxonomy): domain Bacteria; phylum Pseudomonadota; class Alphaproteobacteria; order Rhodobacterales; family Rhodobacteraceae; genus Pararhodobacter. The sequence continues at coordinate 32,639 of JAWKXG010000025.1, forward strand.
CGACACGTACGGCAACCGGCGTGCCGGCCGACGCGGCTATCGAACAGGCGGTCGCGCGCTGCATGGATTCCGACGCCCCGCGGTATCCGCACGCATCCCTGACCTGACGCGCCTGGATCTATGCACGCACCGCGGTCATGGGCAGCCGGCCAGCGCCCGAGGCCGACGGTGGCTTCAGCTGGGAGCGCACCGGATCTGGTCGAAGCGCTCAAGAAAGCCGTCTGAAGGGCGGCGCTCGGGGCATCGAGCCCGCGCCGGATCTTCAGTCCCGAGGGGGCGCTGCCCTGTGACCCCCGGGGATATTTGCAGAGCAAAAGAACCAGGGGCTGTCCGCCGGATCGGACCAAAGGCCCCGTCAAACGGGAGGCGATGTCGGGAAACCGTGCGTTACGCGATGATCATGCTGGCGGCCGGGATCGGCATTCCGCTCCTTGCCGCGCTGAACGCCCGGCTGGGGGTGCGGATCGGTTCGCCCGCGGCGGCGGCCGTGGTTCTGTTCGCGGTGGCGTTGGTGGGTGCCGTGGTGGTGATGGTTCTGACGCGTGGGGCTGGAGGCTTTGCCCAGATGCCGTCGCAGCCCAAGCATCTGTTCCTGGCCGGGTTGCTCGTGTGTTTCTATGTCCTGTCGGTGACCTATGTCGCGCCGCATTTCGGCGTCGGGAACGCGGTGTTCTTCGTGCTGATGGGGCAGATGATCTCTGCCGCGTTGATCGATCAGTTCGGGTTGTTCGGTGCCATCGTCCGGCCCTTGACCATGATGCGGGCGGCGGGGATCGGCGTGATGGCGCTGGGCCTGTTGATGATCCAGCGCGCCTAGGCCCGGAAGAAGCGCAGGGGCTTCGTCGCGCTGCGTTTGACAATGCCCTTGGCCTCGAGATCCAGTTGCACGCATTTGAGCCACCATCCGGCGGTCGCGCCGCCGGGAAACAGCGTGTCGGGCAAATGGGGCAGGGCGGCGGCCTTGATCTCGGCGGCAGGGACGCCCGGCGGGATCGCGGGCAGCACTGCCAGCATGGCGGATTTCATCGCCTCGTATTTCGCACGATCGACGCGGCTGGTCTGGCCCGGCGTGTTGATGTTCTCGACCTCGATCTTGTCGTCCGGCATGGTGTCCTCCGCTCGGGACGAGTGTCGGCACAGCGTGGGGCGTTGTCAAATGCCCTCCGCGGCGCTATGGCCGCGCGCATGAGCCAGAAACCCGACCTTCCCCCGCATCCCGCCGTGGCCGCCCTGACCACGCAGCGCAACTTTTATGGCCGCGTGCATGGCAAGACGCTGCGCCCGTCGCAGAAGGATTATCTGTCGCGGGATTTGCCGGGGTTGCGCCTGCGCGGCGTGAGCATCGACGAGAACCCCGAACGCGCGCCGCTGGTCTTTGCGCAAGACAAGCCCCTGTGGCTGGAGGTCGGGTTCGGCGGGGGCGAGCATCTGGCGCATATGGCGCGGTGCAACCCCGATGTGCGGATCATCGGTTGCGAGCCCTTCGTGAACGGGGTGGCGATGCTGTTGGGGCTGCTGCGCAATGAGCCGGTCGACAATGTGATGGTTCACCCCGGCGACGCGCGCGACCTGTTCGATGTGCTGCCCGAGGGGTGCCTGTCCAAGGCGTTCCTGAACTATCCCGACCCCTGGCCCAAGGCGCGGCACCATCGCCGCCGCTTCGTGACGCCCGAGCATCTTGAACCGTTGCACCGCGCGCTGAAACCGGGGGCCGAGTTCCGCGTGGCAACCGATATTCCCGATTACGTCCGCCAGACGCTGGAGGAAGTGCCGCAAGCGGGGTTCACGCTGGTGGATCAGGGGGGCACACCTTGGGACGACTGGTTCTCGACCCGGTATGAACGCAAGGCCCTGCGCGAGGGCCGTGTGCCGCATTACATGACGTTCCGCCGCGATTAAGGCGCTGGCGTCCGGCTGACGGGCGCACCGCCCTCGGGGCGATACAGCAGGATTTCCCCGGCCTCGGTGACCACGACCAGCCAGTCGCGGGCGAAGGTCACGGCGGCGGGGCGCGCACCATCGGGCAGGACCACGGTTTCGGGCAGGGCCGGCAGCGGCGCGGACAGATTGTTCAGCCGCGTGACAAGCAGCGCCGCGATCGTTAGAACGCCCACAATCATCACGCCGGCCAAGGTCCCCGTCAGGATCTTGAGGAACCGCAGATCGGCGGGCAACGGCGTGTCTTCAGGATCGGGCAAGGGCGTGTCAGGCATGGACGAACAGGATTCCCTGGAAATCGAAGTGGTGATCGGCGCCAATCCGCCCGACCGTCTTGATAAGGCCTTGGCGCGGGATGTGCCAGAGGATGCAGCACTTTCGCGGTCGCGCCTTGCGAAGCTGATCGCCGAGGGAGCGGTGTTTCGCAACGGATCTGCGCTGACCGAGGCCAAGACCAAGGTGGCCGAGGGGGACGTGATCTCGATCTTCGTTGATCCGCCCGTGGATATGGATGCGCAGCCGCAGGATATCGCGCTGGACGTGATTTTCGAAGATGACGCGCTGATCGTCATCAACAAGCCTGTGGGCATGGTCGTCCACCCGGCCCCCGGCACGCCCGACGGGACCCTGGTCAATGCCCTGCTCTTTCATTGCGGTGATACGCTGTCGGGGATCGGCGGGGCGAAACGGCCCGGTATCGTGCACCGGATCGACAAGGACACCTCGGGGCTGTTGGTGGTCGCCAAGTCGGACAAGGCGCATCACGGCCTTGCCGAGCAGTTCGAGGCCCACAGCGCCGCGCGGCATTATCTGGCGCTGGTGCATGGTGTCCCCGAGCAAGGCGACCCGCGTCTGCGCGGTGTTCGCGGTGTCAGTTTCGAACCCGGTGGGGTGTTGAAGGTCACGACGCGGCTGGATCGTCACAAGTTCGATCGCCAGAAACAGGCGGTGTTCTTCGAGCGCGGGCGCCACGCGGTGACGCGGGCGACGGTGGTCGAAACCTTTGGGACACCGCCGCAACTGGCGCTGGTCGAGTGCCGTCTGGAAACCGGGCGGACGCACCAGATCCGCGTGCACATGGCGCATGTCGGGCATGGGTTGGTTGGGGACACGGTCTATGGCGGGCGGCGCAAGCCAGCCCCGGGTGCGCTGCCAGACGGTGTGGCCGAGGCGGTCCGCGCCTTTCCCCGCCAAGCGCTGCACGCGGCATCGCTGGGCTTTGTTCATCCGATTACCGGCGAGTCGCTGGCCTTCGAGGCACCGTTGCCCGCCGATATGGCCGATCTGCTGGAACGGCTGCGGGGCTGATCAGCCGCGCCCCCAGCCGGCGGGATCCGCGGTGCTCCCTGAATCCGAATCCGTGATCCCGCGACGCCGCACGACCCCCCGGCCGTTTCCGACAGGGTCCGATGGATCACGGTCGGTCAGGCCTGATGTGCGCATGCCGCGACCGTTTCCGACAGGGTCCGATGGATCACGGTCGGTCAGGCCCGACGTGCGCATGCCCCGGCCATTGCCGACAGGGTCCGACGGATCGCGATCGGTCAGTCCGGTGGTGCGCGCCCCGCGTCCGTTGCCGACCGCATCGGCAAATGCCCCAAGATCGGAATCCGTGATGCCCGTGGTTGCCGTGACGCATCCGGCCAGCGCCGTCGTTCCGCCCAGCGTTCCCAACAGAAAGGCCCGGCGCCCGATGCCGCGACGGGTCGTGATTTCGGCGTCGCTGAGTGTCGGTTTCTTCGGCTTGTCGGTCATGGCAAATCCTTTCGTGAAAAAAACTTGCGTCACGCGGCAGCAAAGCCGCACGATCCAAGGTCAAGTATGCGGCCAAAACGCCGCGTCGCAACAAGAAATAGCGTTCTGCAAATGGAAAAGGCCCGGGTTTCCCCGGGCCCTTCAATTCTGGTGCGGCGTGGCGTCAGCCGCGCGGGCGCCCGCGGCCATAGCCGCCTTGGTCGGTCTGGTTGCCGTTGTCCGAGTCGGTCATGCCGGTGCGCACGCCGCCACGTCCGCGGCCACGGCCAGCAGCGTCGGTCCAGTTGCCGTTGTCCGAGTCGGTGGTCCCGCCACCGCCACCACCGCGGCGGCCATGACCCGCACGGTCAGCGTTGCCGCCCTGATCGGTGTCGGTCACGCCCGTGTACCCGCGACCCGCAGGGTCCGCGCTGGAACCGGTGTCCGAGTCGGTCGCGGCTTCGGCGCGGCCGGTGGTCGTTGCCAGCGCCGCGGTCCCGCCCAGAGCACCGAGAAGCAGGGCGCGGCGGCCCACACCGCGACGGGTTTGGATGGCGTCATCCGAAAGGGTGTGACGCGGCTTCTTGGGATCGTCTGCCATCGCGAGGGTCTTCCTTTTCTACCTAATCCTGTGCACACAAGGGTGCAGAGTTCAAAGTTACCATAGACTCAAAAGCAATAGTAATCAAAACGGAGACCCATGATGCAGGAATTGCACCGCTCTGGCAAGGCTCACGGCTTCGAGCGCATCATCGCCCCGATGACCCCCGAAACCTTCTTTGCCGAGTATTTCGAGAAAAAGCATCTGGTCATCCGCCGCGAGGATCGCGCCTATTATCGCGACCTCCTGTCGATCGATGACATCGACCGCGCCTTGACGACTATGGTCTTCGATATTGACGATCTGCAGATGGTCAACACGGGCCGCCCGGTGCCCTCTGACGATTATGCCCTGCCGTCGGGGGCTGTGGACGCGGTGCGCGTGACGCAGCATTTTTCGCAAGGCGCAACGATCATCCTGCCGGGTCTGCATCGCAAACTTCCGAAACTGGCCGCGTATTGCCGCGCGCTGGAAACGGTGTTCAGCTGCGACCTTCAGACGAACATCTACCTGACCCCGGACAATGCACAGGGGTTCAAGACGCATTACGACAGTCACGACGTGATCGTCTTGCAGACCCATGGCACGAAGACGTGGCGGATCTACGATTCGCCGATGGTCCTGCCGCTGCGGTCGCAGGCGTTCAGGCCCGAAGGCTTCGTTGCTGGCAATGTCATCGACGAGTTCGTCCTGCGGGCCGGCGACATGGCCTATGTTCCGCGCGGGGTGGTTCACGACGCGATTGCGACCGTCGAGGTGTCGCTGCATATCACCACGGGCCTGTTGCACCAGCGCTGGATCGACGTTCTGGTCGATACCCTCGTGCAATACGCGCATGATGATCCGGCGCTGCGGGCGTCGATCCCGGCGGGCTTCGCCAATGCCGGGGCCGATTTGCAATCGATGGGGCAGTTGCTGGCGCGGCACCTGAACGAAGCGGCCGCGGCCATTGACCCCGTCGCCGCGATGACCCGGCAGGCGAACGAATTCCGCACGCGCCGGTTGCCGGTCGTGCCGGGGCATTTCGCGCAATTCGCGGCGGCGGACCTGATTGCCGAAGGCACACGGGTAGCGCTGCGCGACAACCTGATCTGGGCCATCGCGACGGCGGGCGACGAGGTCGTCTTGAGCGTCTATGAGGGCGAAATCGCCTTTCCCGCCTATGTCGAGGGGGCGCTGCGTGCGATCCTCGGCGGCGAGGGGTTTACCGTGGGCGCGCTGGATTGCGATCTCGATGCCGAAGGGCAGGCGGTTCTGGCGCGCCGTCTGGTGCGCGAGGGGGTTCTGTACCGCGTCGATTGATGCGGTGCGGGGGGCGGATTCCGCCGCTGTCCATGACATCGCGCAGAGACAGCGACGGAAAACGGTTTGTTAACCGTTCAACGGTCAGTTCTTGAAGCGGCCAATCGCCGCGCCTATCTGCTGATCAAGCACATCTTTGAGGAACCGCGATGACCGAATACGCCAATCTGCCGGCCCCCAGTCCCGAACAGGGGCTGAACCGTTACCTGCAGGAGATCCGGCGTTTCCCGATGCTGGAGCCGGAAGAAGAATACATGTTGGCCAAGCGCTGGGTCGAAGACCAGGACACCGGCGCGGCGCACAAGCTGGTCACCAGCCACCTGCGGCTGGCGGCCAAGATCGCGATGGGATACCGCGGCTATGGCCTGCCGCAAGCCGAAGTCATTTCCGAGGCGAACGTGGGCCTGATGCAGGCGGTGAAACGCTTCGACCCGGAAAAAGGGTTCCGGCTGGCGACCTATGCGATGTGGTGGATCCGTGCGTCGATCCAGGAATACATCCTGCGATCCTGGTCGATGGTGAAGCTGGGCACGACCTCGGCGCAAAAGAAGCTGTTCTTCAACCTGCGCAAGGCGAAGGCCCGGATCGGTGCCATCGAGGAAGGCGATCTGCGCCCCGAGAACGTGCGCAAGCTGGCCAATGACCTTTCCGTCAGCGAGGACGAGGTGGTCGAGATGAACCGCCGCCTTGCCGGGTCGGACGCGTCGCTGAACGTTACCATCGGCGGCGAGGAAGGGTCGGGTTCGTGGCAGGACTGGCTGGAGGACGAAGACGCCAACCAGGCCGAGGCCTATGCCGAGCGCGACGAGTTTCAGGCGCGGCAGGCCATGCTGATGGAGGCGATGGATGTCCTCAACGAACGCGAGCGCGACATCCTGACCGACCGCCGGCTGGCCGAACCGGCGGTGACGCTGGAGGATCTGAGCGCGCGCTATGGCGTGAGCCGCGAACGGGTGCGCCAGATCGAGGTCCGGGCCTTCGAGAAACTGCAAGCCCGCATGCGCGAGATTGCGCGCACCAAGGGGCTGGTGCCGGCCTGACCGCATGCCGGCAGGGGCGAGGGGCTTCCGCCCCTCGCGCTCCCCGACCCAAGGGGGGCACGCCCCCCTTGGGGAACCCCGTGAGTATTTTCCGACAAGATGAAGATCAGGCCGACAGCGCC
>JAWKXG010000026.1:0-38397 GCA_041397065.1 Paracoccaceae bacterium
TCATGGATCACCTGCGAAAAGGACGGGCATTCCTCAACGCTAGCGCCCCGGCGCGGGGCTGTGACGCCCAGAAAAACGTCACCGCTGAATGATCTGGCGTTATGCTTGCGCCTCGGCGAAGGCCGCGACCAACCATTCGGTGAAGACACTGGCAACCTTGGACGGGCTGCGAAACGAGGGGACCAAAAGCATGTTCGCCTCGTCCGGGACGACTTCGCCCTCGCCGACACGCACCAGCCGGCCATCGGCAATCATCGGTCCGACCAGCGCCTCCCAGCCCAATGCGACGCCTTCGCCGGCGATTGCCGAATAGATCGCGTCCGAATATTGCGTGAACCGGATCGCAGCGGGCCGATTTACGGGCGCTACCCCGGCCAGATGCGCCCATTTCTTCCAGCCCAGCCACGAAGGATCGACCCATTCACACCCGATCAGCGGCAGCGTTTCCAGCGGGCGCCCGATGTGCGCCAGCGCAGGCGCGCACACCGGGTAAACCCTCTCGGGCAACGACGCGAGCAACCGCGCGCCCTCGAAGGGCGGTTTGCCGAAATGGATCAATACATCCAGCGGATCGCTGCGCAGGTCGAACCCCGAATCCTGCGAAACCAGACGCAACTCGACCCCCGGATGCGCCGCGCGAAAGGCCGGCAGGCGCGGAAGCAGCCAGAAATGCGTAAATGCCAGCGTCGCGCCCACCGTCACGGTCTTGCGCTGCGTCGGGCGTCGGATCACGTCCAGCGCGTCCGACACCTGATCGAACGCATCTGTCAGCGCGCGCGCCAGAACGGCCCCGGCTGGCGTGAGTTCGACCTTGCGATGCCCACGCACGAAAAGCGGGGTATTCAATTCCGCTTCCAGAAGCTTGATCTGGCGCGATACCGCGGCCTGCGTCACCCCCAGTTCATCGGCCGCCCGGGTAAATCCCGACAGTCGCGCCGCCGCCTCGAACGTCGCCAGCGCGCCCAGTGACGAAACCGATTGCCGCAAGCCAGCCACGACACCCTCGCATAATCCAGAATCATGACAGCATGACGCAGAATTCCGGTTGTGAAAAGGCCATCTGCCGGGTCACCTTGGCCGGGTCGGGCCTTGCCTGCTTCCCTGCCCCTTCACACCGGACCGCCCCATGTCGCATGACCCCTTGATGCAGCCGTTCCAGATCAAGCATCTGACGCTGAAGAACCGCATCTTCATTTCGGCGCACGAGCCTGCCTATCCCGAAGATGGCATGCCCAAGGGCCGCTATCGCGCCTATCACGTCGAACGCGCCAAGGGCGGCGTCGCACTGACGATGACCGCCGGGTCCGCCAGCGTCTCTCGCGACAGCCCGCCCGTGTTCAACAACATCCTCGCCTGGAAGGACGAAGTCGTGCCCCATGTGCGCGACATGACCGACGCGGTGCACGAGGCTGGCGCAGCGATCATGATCCAGCTTACCCATCTGGGCCGCCGGACCCGCTGGGACAAGGGCGACTGGTTGCCGGTGCTGTCCCCCAGCCACGAACGCGAACCCGCCCACCGCGCCTTCACCAAGAAGATGGAAGAATGGGACATCCATCGCGTGATCCGCGATTTCGCCGACGCGGCCGAACGGATGAAAGCCGGTGGCATGGATGGCGTCGAGTTCGAATGCTACGGCCACTTGATGGATCAGTTCATCTCGCCGCTGACCAACGATCTCGATGCACCGTGGGGCGGCGATCTTGACGGGCGGATGGCCTTCCCCTTGGCCGTCCTGAAGGCGTGTCGCGAACGCGTCGGCGATGATTTCCTGTTGGGTGTGCGCTATGTCGCCGATGAACGCCTGCCCGGCGGTGTCGACGCGGCCGAGGGGATCGACGTCGGCCAACGGTTCAAACAATCGGGCCTTGTCGATTTCCTCAACATCATCCGTGGCCATATCGACACCGATCCCGGCCTGACCGACGTGATCCCGATCATGGGCATGCCCTCGGCACCGCATCTCGATTTCGCGGGCGAGGTGCGCAGCGCCGTCGATGTGCCGATTTTCCACGCCGCGCGCGTCCCTGACGTGGCCACCGCGCGCCACGCCATTGCCTCGGGCAAGGTCGACATGATCGGCATGACCCGCGCCCACCTGACCGAGCCGCATCTGGTGCGCAAGATCAAGGCCAAGCAGGAAGACCGCATTCGTCCCTGTGTCGGCGCGAACTATTGCCTCGACCGGATTTATCAGGGCGGTTTAGCATTTTGCATCCACAACGCCGCCTCGGGCCGCGAGGAAACCTTGCCGCAGGAGATCGCCCCCGCGCCCGAGCGCAAGAAGGTGGTGATCGTCGGCGCGGGCCCCGCAGGCCTCGAGGCGGCGCGCGTGGCCAGCCAACGCGGCCATGCCGTCACAGTGTTCGAGGCCGCCGACCAGCCCGGCGGCCAGATCCGCCTGACGGCCCAGAGCCCGAGGAAAAAGGAAATGATCGGCATCATCGATTGGCGCATGGCCGAATGTTCCGCCGCAGGTGTTGATTTTCGGTTTAACACCTATGCCGAGGCCGACGATATCACCGCCGAAAACCCCGATATCGTCATCATCGCCACCGGCGGCCTGCCCCACACCGAGGTGTTGGCCGAAGGCAACGATCTGGTCGTCTCTGCCTGGGACATCCTGTCGGGCGACGTCAAACCGGGAAGCAACGTGCTGGTCTATGACGATGCCGGGGATCACGCCGGGATGCAGGCTGCCGAAATGATCGCGGCAACCGGCGCCAAGGTCGAGATCATGACCCCGGACCGGTCCTTCGCCCCGGAAGTGATGGCCATGAACCTCGTGCCCTACATGCGTGCGATGCAACCGCGCGACGTGACCTTCACGGTCACCTGGCGCTTGCAGGCCGCCAAACGGCAGGGCAACCAGCTTCGGGCGATCGTCGGCTCGGACTACGGCCCCACGACGCGCGAACGTCTGGTCGACCAGATTGTCGTCAACCACGGCACGTTGCCCCTCGATGACCTTTATTTCGACCTCAAACCCCTGTCGATGAACCTTGGCGAGGTCGACCACGAGGAACTCACCGCCCAGAAGCCCCAATCCGTCCTGCGCAACCCGTCGGGCAGGTTCCGCCTCTGGCGGATCGGCGATGCCGTCGCCTCGCGCAATACCCATGCCGCCATTCTCGATGCGCTTCGCCTGATGGCGGTGCATTGAAAAAAGGGGCCCTCCAGCCCCTTCATCTTGTTTCAAATACTCACGGGGTTTCTCAAGGGGGGCGTGCCCCCCTTGAGGCGGGGGTGCGGGGGCGGCAGCCCCCGCCTTGCCCTTATGCGGGCTCGACGGTCTGCGCCTCTTCGGCACGACGCTTCGCACGGTCGTCCATGAACTGGTCGAACTCGGCCTTGTCCTTCGCGTCGCGCAGACGGCGCAGGAAGTCGGCGAAGGCCTGCTGTTCGTCTTCCAGACGCTTCAGCGTTTCAGCCTTGTAGTGATCGAAGGCCGAGTTCCCCGAAGACTGGTGCATTGCCCAGGCATGGCGGCGGTCAGTGCGGTGGTGATTGCGGCAGGAGTGTCCGAACATTTTCTTTCCCCAGATCATGTAAGCGAGAAGAGCGAGGCCCAAGGGCCAGAAGACGATGAACCCGAGGACCATCGCGGCGATCCATGCGCCCCTCCCTCGGTCATCAAGCCAGGTCTCGGCGCGGGTCGGCCAAGCGGCAATAGCGGTCATCAGGTGTCTCCTTTCGAGCGTGTTAATGTTATTCACATTTACATAGATGGACGAACCCCGCGCTCCTTTCAAGACGTCTTGAGAATTTTTTGTGTGCGTTGACAGAGATATCTGCAGTGAACCCGGAAGAGGGCGGGGGATGGCGGAAGACCTCGGAAGGCTAATGAAAACAGGGGCTTAGGCTTGGCCGAGGGGCGCGGGGCGCAAGCAGGCGAAACTTGCAGAAATCGCTGAAAACAGCCTGATCGAGGCCGAAAGCGCCCGCCACTGACCCGCCGAAAAACAGGCCTTGAACCCTGTTTTCAAAGGGTTTTCACGGCTGCACGCGAAAATCTGGCGAGTTGGAACATGCAACTGCGCGGCATGTTGGGCTTGCCAGTTGCATGTTCGGCGTAAACTACTGAAAAGCCTACGAAACGGCCAAAGCCGAAGGCGAAACTCGTCGAGCCGAACATGCAACGGATTTTCGGCCGGAATTGCCCGCAGAGCCTTGTGGGTGACGCCGCATGGCAAGACCCGATAGGATGCCCGAAACACCCGATCGAGGTCGCCATGGACACCGCCACCCTTCTGTCACTGCCCTTCCCGACACTCTTCGTTCTGGCGTCCGGTTTCGTCGGATACCGGCTGGCCTATGCCGGGCGCGCCAAGGATCACAAGAGCGTCGACGTCGTGTTCTTCACCGCCGTCTTCGGGTTCATCGCCAAGGCTGAACAGGCCGCCGTGGCGCTGATCGCCCCGGAATGGGTGGCGTATCTGGCCGGTGTCCTTCTGACCGTCTGCGTCGCGCTGCTGTGGCGCGGGTGGTTGCAGGAGCATCTGTTCGACGCGCTGCGCCATTTCCGCCTGACGAACAACGACGGGTTCCATGGTGTCTGGGAAAGCCTTCTGGCACGGCCCATGGGGCCGGTAAAGCAGATCGTCGTTCGCCTGAAATCTGGCCGGCATCTTCTGTGTGACAGATGCGCGGACTTCGATGACGCGCCGTTGGGGCCGGGCTTGTTCGGCGAGGATGGTTCGGTCGCGCTTTATGTCACCCATGTGCGCGATCCGGGCGAGACAGAGTGGTTCGAGATGACGCCACACCAGCCCGATTTCGGGTATGCAATGACCTTCGTTCGCGCCGACGTCATCCAGGACGTGGAAATCCTGCGCTGATCACCGCTTGGGCGTTGCCGGCTTCTGAGCGGTCGCGGCCTTTTCGGGCTCGGCCTGAAGCGGTGAGAAGTCCCGTTCCAACTGAACCGAGTTCAGGGAAACTGTCCCTTCCTTGTTCCCGCCGCTCTTCTTGTCCGTCATTTCAACGCTCCTTGAATGGCGGGTCACCCCCACTTATGCCCTGACCACACGACCTGGCCTTCGATCCTCAGGCGGTTGAGTTCGGCGCCGGTGCGGATCTCGGGGGGGTAGTCGTCTCCGCGGTTGTCGGATTGCAGGACCATCATTCCGGGCTTGGGCTGGAAGAGGCGCTTGACCCGCACCGAACCGTCGAGGTCTGTCACCGCGAAGACCTTGCCGTTGATCAGCTGCGCCTTGGTCTTGTCGACGAGCACGACATCACCGTCCAGCAGGGTCGGCTCCATCGACTGGCCCTTGACGGTGATCAGCACGGCCTGTTCGGCCTTCACGCCCAGCTTGCGCAGCCAGTCGCGGCGGAAGGCCATCGAACCAACCTCGCTGTGTTCGCCGTTGAAGACCCCCGGCCCGGCGCTGGCCTCGACATCCAGCCGCTTGACGGTCGCGAACTCCTCGCCATTCACGACGATCTCGGGCGGCGGGGCGCTCAGGTCGCGCTTCGGGCCGATGTGAAATTCTAGGCCAAGGGCGCGACAGACCTCTTGCGCCTTATTAAGCGTCGTCCCCGACTTTTTGTCGCCGCGTAGAATACTCCTGATCGCATCGGACTTAAGCCCATGCGCCTTTTCGAAAGCGAAAGCGTTCGTTGCGAGTTCGTCGAGGCGCTCACGGACGCGTGCGGCAAGAATTTGTTCAGCGTGTTCCATGATTCGGAGAAAATACCGAAAAAAACACCGCTTGACTATCGGAGTTTTCTCCGGCTATCTAATCGGAGACTTCTCCGAATGAGGCCGCAATGAAAACCGAAACCCTTCTTGTCCTCGCCGAGGCGTATGCGCAGCACCGAGACCTCGAGCTTTCGACGGTTTCGACTTACGCGGCGGTCGACGGAAAGTTCTTCCCCGGCCTCAAGCGAGGTGCCAGTTGCACCCTTCGCCGCGCGGCCAAGGTGCTCGCCTGGTTCGATCAGAACTGGCCCGCCGACCTCGACTGGCCGAAAGACATCGACCGCCCCTCTGCCAAACGGAGGGCCGCGTGATGGCCTTGTTCCCCTATCTCCGCCGCCGTCTGGCTCTGGCGATCTGCCCCGAGATCAGCACGAAGCCCGCCGCCCCGTTCGGGCGGAAGCACAGCACCCGGCGCGCCCGCAAGAACGCGGATGACCTGCGTCGGCTGGATCGCGCCTATCGTGACTTCACAGGTATGACGTTGAGCGCCGAGAGCGCCCCGGAAGGCCCGAGCGGTCATCCCACTCTGCACAAGGATGAGGTCCGTGCCCTTGTCATGGCGGCGCTGGACGCCGTGCGCGGTGATCCGCGCGCGGGCATCGACAGCGGCACGCTCATCCTGGCGTCGCAATACTTCAACCATAACTGGCCGGCACCGCTGATCTGGCCGCTGGGGGTCGAGCGCATCCCCGGCCGCAAAGTGTGGTGCATCGACCCGAATGGAGAAGGCAATCCCAACGCGATGCACCGGGTCGCGACGTTTCGAGTAATCACCAAACGGAGGGCCGCGTGATGGCCTTGTTCCCCCACTTCCGCCGCCGCCTCGCGCTGGCGATCTGCCCTGAGATCGACGCCGAAATCGAAGGGCTTCGGCACCGCGCGTCACGACTGGCTTGGCTCGCCGATGAACTCGCGCATCTCAGACACGAGCGCTCGGGCGAGATCAGCTTGGAGATCGGGGCCGGCCCCCTCGCGGGCGTCTGCGAAGCGCTCCAAGCTCGCAAGGAAATAGCGATCTGGGCGGCGCGGATCGAGCGACATCGTAACCGCGATGGCAATCATTCCGGCCTCGAGGACGCGGAAACGAGCCTCGATCAGATCAAGGCGTTCGGCTGTGGTCATGAGTTTCCCTCTGGGGTTGTTGGCGCAACCGAGGGTAAAGTGAGCCCCGACCCGTGCAAGGAAAAAGTTCCAGCGGGCCGGGGCGAGCTTTCAATCGAGGGCGATCAGTCCAAGAAGCCGGGGGCCGCGTGATGGCCTTGCTCCCCCACCTTCGCCGCCGCCTCGCGCTGGCGATCTGGCCCGGCGCGGCACCCGCCGACGAACAAGACCCGCCGGCCCGTGCCGCCTTCGACGGCTGGCGGGACGTCGCGGACATTCTCGAGCTGGACGATGCCTATTGGGATTTGACGGCGGTCAATCTGACCGAAGAGACCGGGCCTGCCTATGACGGCGTGCCCCCCATCGCGGGGCAGCGCAGCGGGCGCACGACGCGGGCTATCGCCCTGTCGGTTCTGGACGCGGCGCGGGGCAACCTCGGGGCGAAAGTCAACGGGGCCGCCCACTACCAGACGCTGTGCTACTTCTCGGCGATCTGGCCCGAGGGGGCCGAATGGCCCGTGGGCATCGTGCGCCCCGCCGTGTCGAAAGGCGGTGCGTGATGGGGGCCATGAAGCCTGTCCTTGGGTATCGGTCGATGTCGGCCGCCGTGCTGGCGCTGAGCGGCGCGGGCCTGTCGGTGGCCGAGATCACCAAGCGCATCAATGCCGCGCAACCGGACCGGCCCGTGACCGCACAAAAGGTCTCGCGCGTCAAGCATGTGGCTCGGCATCGGGCGGGACCCACCAAGATCACCCTGCGGCTGTCCAAGAATGCCGCGTTTGCGCTGGCCAAGGCCGCGCGGGCGCGGGGCGAACAGCAGCGGGAACTGGCCGAGAGGCTGCTGGAGGCCGTCATGGCCGACGGTCTGATCAACGCAATTCTGGACGATGGAGGCGACGCATGAAGCGGATCTTCGGGGCGCTGCGGGCGCTCGACAATCACTGGCTGGGCGATCTCTTGGGGGTCGCGTGTCTGTTCGGTGCGTTCTGGCTGGCGCTGGTCGCCGGGGCGGTGCTGTCATGACGCGCCCCGGCAAACCGGCCCTGAGTGGCCCCCGCGTCGAACGCATGTGGAATAACTGCTTCCAGGTGATGGGCCTGCGGCACCTGTCGCCCGAGTTTCGTACCCGGGCTGAAGCCGAGGCCTGGCTGGCGCGCGAGCTGGCCAAGCGCGACGCGCCCAAGGTCGGGCCGCGCCCGTGCCTGCGCTGCGGGAAGACCTTCCACAGCGAGGGGGTCCACAATCGCATGTGCAACCCGTGCCGCGGGATGGGCGATGCGCTGGGGGCCTATGGCCTCGTGCCGCAGCAGGACGGCCGGAAGGCCAGCGGGATCAGGAAGCACTGAGATGGCCACCTATCATCCAACGATCAAAGACCTGCCCATCGCGGATATCGTCGTCACGGATCGCTTGCGGCCGGTCAACGAGGACCAGGTTGTTGCCCTGATCGAGTTGATCGAGGAATACGGGTTCACAACGCCCGTCGTCGTGCGCAAGACCCGAAGCGGCTTCGAACTGATCGACGGCGCGCACCGGACCGTGGCGATGAAACGCCGAGGCGAGGAGCGCATCCCGGTCGTCGCCTGCACCTGCACCGATGACGAGGCCGCGCTGATGGAGGCCGGGCAGAACCTGCCCGGTGGCATGAACGCGCTGGACGACGCCGTGTTCCTGGCAGCGTGGCGACGCGCCTATCTGCGCAAGTATCCTGAGACTGCCGGCGGCGTTGCGGGTGCTTTGGCGAAGAACGGTCTGCAACGGACAAATTTGTCCTTTGCAGAAATCGTGGCGGAACGCAGGGGCGTCTCAGACCGTCACATCCGCCGCACCATCGCCGCTGTCGAAGCCCTTGACCGGGCCGAGATCGACGCGTTGCGTGGCGCGGGCAAGGTTGCCGTCACTGATCTGAGCGAGATCGGCAAGATCGGCGATCCCGACGAACGCGCGCAGGTAATCCTGAAACTGGTCGGCGGAAACGCCAAGAACGCCGCCGCAGCCCGCCGCCAATGGCGCGCGGAACAGGGCCTTTCAACCCCGGTTGAAGATCCCGTTGAAACGGCTCTCAAAGCCCTCAAGACCGCATGGTCCCGCGCGCCGAAGGAGGCTCGGCGGCGCTTCTTGCGCGATCACGGCGCCGAGGTCGAGGCCCTGATGTATGAAGGGGGCCTGTGATGACCCTCGCCCCCGCGAAACTGTGGTGGACTGCCACCGAACTGGCCGGGGCCGCCCTGCCGGATGTGCCGTGCACCCGGCAAGGGGTCGAGCGCTGGGTCAAGCAGGTGAACCTGCGTGCGAACCCGTCGGTCGCGCGCCGCCGCACGGGCCGCGGGGGCGGCTGGGAGTATCACTGGACCGCGTTGCCGCTGGCCGCGCGCAAGGCCCTGCTGGCCAGCGTTGCCGGCGCGGCGCAGGAGGACCCGCTGGCCGATCGCGGCGTCGCCTGGGCATGGTTCGAGGGCCTGCGCGATAGTGTCAAGCAAAAGGCCGAGTTCCGCCTGCGCTGCGTCCAGGCCGTCGAGGCCCTCGAGGGGCATCTGTCGCGCGATCTGGCGGTGCGCGAAGTCGCCGCCGTTAAAGGCATCGGCCCGCGCACCTTGTGGAGCTGGCTCGGCATGATCGAGGGCGTTCGCGCCGATGACCGCCTGCCGCGTCTGGCCGCGCGCCACTGCGCCGCCGCGCGTAAGGTGACTTTGGCCGAGTTCGACGAGGAGTTCTATGACTGGATCGCCTCGGATTATCTGCGCCTTGAGCGCCCGTCCTTTTCCAGCGCGTATCGCCGCGCCGAGCGCGTCGCGCGCCAGAACGGCTGGGCCACCGCGCCCGAGCGCACCATGCGGCGTTATCTCGACAACCGGGTCAGCAAGCCCACGCAGGTTTTCGCGCGCCTGGGCTATGACGCGCTCAAGCGGATGTATCCCCCGCAGGTCCGTGACAAGTCGGCGCTCCATGCGCTGGAAGCCGTCAACGGCGACTTTCACCGTTTCGACGTCTGGGTGCGCTGGCCCGGTCAGGACAAGCCCGTGCGCCCGCAGATGGTCGCCTTCCAGGACGTCTATTCCGGGCGCATCCTGTCGTGGCGTCTGGACCTGACCGCGAATTCCGACGCGGTGCTGCTGTGCGCCGGGGACATGATCGAAGACTGGGGCATCCCCGAGCACGTCCTTCTGGACAACGGCCGCGAATTTGCCGCCAAAGCCGTGACCGGCGGCGCGGCGACGCGGAACCGGTTCAAGGTTCTGGATCACGATATCCCCGGCCTCTTCACGGCGCTGGGGTGCGAGATCCACTGGGCCACGCCCTATGCCGGTCAGTCGAAGCCGATCGAGCGGGCGTTTCGCGACATGTGCGATGCCATCGCCAAGGACCCGCGTTTTGCCGGTGCCTGGACGGGCAACCGCCCCGACGCCAAGCCCGAAAACTATGGCAGTGTCGCCGTGCCCTTCGAGACCTTCCTGCATGTCGTCGCCGAGGGGATCGAAGAACACAACCTGCGCCAAGGCCGCCGGTCGGAGGTGGCCTGGGCAAATGGCATACGGGCGCCACGGAAGACGACAAAGACACGCTGTTCCGTGCGGTGGCCAATATCGCGGGTGATTGTGCGGCGATCATCCCCGAGACCATGTCGATCGAGTTCGTCGAGAACAAGTCGGTGGGCGCCTCGAGCGATCTCTACGAGCGCCGCGCCGACTGGCTCGATCGGCAGATCTCGAAGGCGGTGCTGGGTCAGACCACGACCACCGACGCGGTTTCTGGCGGGCATGCCGTGTCCAAGGAACACCGCAAGGTGCAAGAGGACATCGAGCGCGCCGATGCCAAGGCCCTGGCCGGGATCCTCAACCAGGACCTCGTGCGGACTTGGGTGCAGCTCGAGTTCGGGGCGCGGCCGCGCTACCCGCGCATCATCATTGCGCGCCCCGAGGCCGAGGACCTGACCCGGTTGGCAACCAGCCTCGCGGCGCTGGTGCCGCTAGGCCTGCGGGTGTCCGAAAGCGAGGTGCGCGACCGCTTCGGGTTCAGCGATCCGAAGGACGGCGAAGATATCCTGGGCAAGGCACCGGCACAGCCCGGCAAACCAGCGCCCACGCCCGATCAAGCCACTGACACGGCCTCACCGCCCCCGCCGGAAGCCCCGCCCGCCTTGCAGGCCGCGGGCGATGATGACGAACCCGTCGAGGTCATCTTGGCCGATCAACTCGCGCAAACCGCCCGGCCGGCGATCGAGAAGATGATCGGCAGGGTCGAGGCGATGCTGGACGCCGCAGGGTCGATGGAAGAGTTCCGATCGATGCTGCTTGATGGTTTCGACAAGGTCGATCCTCGGGACCTCGCGCAAGCCGTCGCGCAGGCTCTGGTCGCCTCGCATCTGGCGGGCCGCGTCAGCGTGATGGACGAAAGCGGCGGCGATGACTGAGCCAGGTCTGCGCGCGGTCTTCCGCCGTCCCTTCGCCGAACAGGTGGCCGCGTTTCGGCTGCGCCTGGACAATCTGATCCCGACGCAGGCCTGGGACGATCTTTGGCAGGCGCAGCACGACCGCGCCTTCATGGTCGCAGGCGCAACCAAGGCCGACCTGCTGGCCGATCTGGCGCTCGCCGTCGACAAGGCCATTACCGAGGGCACCGGGATCGAGGCCTTCCGCCGCGACTTCCGCGCCCTTGTCGAGAGCCACGGCTGGCACGGCTGGACGGGCGAAGGCACCAAGGCCGGCGAGGCTTGGCGCACGCGCGTAATCTATCGCACGAACATGCGCACCAGCTACGCGGCGGGGCGCATGGCACAACTGCGCGAGGCGGGGTTCCGCTATTGGATCTATCGCCACGGTGGATCAATGGAACCACGCCAGGCGCATCTGGCGATCGATGGGCTCATCCTTCCTTCGGACCATCCGTTCTGGGACCGATGGTCCCCGCCGAACGGATGGGGCTGCAGCTGTTATGTCGTCGGAGCGCATACGATGCGCGCCGCCCAGCGGCGCGGCGGCAAGCCCGATGTGCAACTTCCCGAGGGCTGGGACGACCCTGCGCCCGAAGGCATCGATACGGGATGGGCCTATGCACCGGGCGCCTCGGTCGCGGACCTGATCACAACGATGGCACAGAAGCTTCGGGTCCTGCCCGCAACGATCGGTGCGGATCTTATGGCCTCCGCCGGCCTCACCATCCTGCGCGCCAGGGCGGAAGCTTTCGACGCGTTCGTAACCCGTGCTCTTTCGAACCCACCGCGCGGTGAACACTTCACCGTCGGCGCGCTCAAGCCGCACTGGATCGCGCAAGCCCAGGCGGCCGGCGTAACGCCGCATTCGGCCGAAATCACGGTTCTCGACAGAAACATTGCCCATACATTTCGGGACGCAAAAGTGTCCCCGCTCGATCTGGGCTGGTATCGCCAGCTTCCGCAGCACCTGCTCGCGCCGGACCTGGTCCTTCTGGAAGCGCGAGCCGAGGGTGAACCCGCGTTCCTGATGTTCTTCAATATTCCCGGCAGCCACGCAAAGATCGTCATCCGGCTCAATTACCGGGTCAAGAAGCTGGGGATGCGCAATGTGATCCAGACCGGGAGCGTCGCAAGCGACCGAGATATTGCGAGCCTGATCGGGCGCGGGGCGGTCATTATTGAGGGTTCAGTGTGACCCGGGATCAGACTCGAACTGATATCCGTCAGCCGCGAACGGCGGACCCTCCTTACCCATCGGGGCACACCGGGCCACAAGACAGGATATAGCGATGATCACGGTCGAGTTCAACGACGCCGAGGTCCTGTCCGCGCTCGACCGTGTGGCGCGCGCGGTCACCGACATGACCCCCGTGATGGAGGACATCGGCGAAGAAATGGTCGACACGACAAAGAACCGCTTCGTGACCGGCACTTCGCCCGACGGTTCCGCCTGGGCACCCAAGTCGGCGGCGACCATCGCGGCCTACGAGCGCCGGGACGATCCTGTCGACATGCGCCCGCTGTGGGGTCCCACTGGCGATCTGCATTCCAACTTTGCGTGGGAGGCCGGCCCCGGCGAAGTCAGCTGGGGCACGAACGTGATCTATGCGGCCGTCCAGCACTTCGGCGCGGCGCAAGGGGCCTTCGGGCGGTCCTCTCGCGGTGGCCCAATTCCGTGGGGCGCCATCCCGGCCCGCCCGTTCATGGGCGTGTCAGAAGAGGATCGATCAGGCATTCTGGCAGCACTCGAAGACTGGCTGACGCAGGCTTGGGATCCGAGTTGACGGCAAACAGGCCCGCAGAGCGTCGTTAAATACCCTTTTAATACCCGAGTCGGGTTTTGACGGCCCAGTGGGCGTCTGAACAGGGACGGGCCTTCCTGAGCCATTTCAGGCGCGCAATCCCCCCGCAAGCCGTTGTGTCTATTTTGACGACCCGGCGCGGGGGATTGTGCCCTTATGAAACGCACAGCCACCCTCGCCCTGATGCAGGCCGTCAGCCTGCCCGCCGAAGCCCCGGTCACCGACTGGGTGCACCTGCTGCCCGCGGGTGACATCACCACGCAAGACGGGCGCGGCCCCTACCGTGTCGCGGACCCCGCCGCCCTCATGGCCGCGAGCCTGCCCGAGGGCACCAAGCTGCCCATCGACGAGAACCACGCCATCGATCTGGCCGCCCCGCGTGGCGAAGCCTCGCCTGCCCGCGGCTGGATCGTCGAGTTGCAAGCGCGCGCCGACGGGATCTGGGGGCGCGTCGAGTGGAGCGAGACCGGCAAGGTGCTGCTGACTGAGCGCGCCTATCTCGGACTGTCCCCCGCGATCCATCACGACGCCACCGGCCGGATCCAGAAGATCCTGCGGGCCTCGCTCGTCAATCGCCCCAACCTGCGCGGGCTGACCGCGCTCCACCAGCAACAGGACATCACGATGAATGAGCTCCTCGCGAAACTGAAGCAAATGCTCGGGCTCGAGGCCGATGCCGAAGACGAACAGATCTGGCGATCCCTGAATGCCGTGATCGACGCCGCAACTGCCGAGAAGGCCAAGGCCGCTGCCGCCACCGCGCTGCAATCGCAGATGGCCGAGATCGGCGTGGCGCTTGGCGTCCCGGATGCCAGTGCCGAGGCGATGATCGAGGCGGCGAAGGCTTTGCACGCCGCCCAGGCCGAAGCCGCGACGCTGTCGCAGCGCCTTGCAACCTTCGAGACCCAGCAGAAGCGCGAACGCGCCGTGGCGTGGATGGACAGCCAGATCGCCGCCAAGCGGATGATCGGTGCCGACAGGCGCGAGGGCCTGATCGCCCTGCACATGCAAGACCCCGAACAGGCCGAACAGATCGCGGGACTTTACCCCTCGGGCGACCTGGCCAGCCTGCCGACGGCGGCGCCCGCACCCTTGGGCGATCCGTCGCTGCATCAAGCCGCCGACGGCCTCGTCGGCAAAGCCCGCGCCTTGCAAGCGGCCGAAGCCGCCAAGGGCGTCACCCTCAGCTGGATCGACGCGGTCCATCGTGCATCGGAGCAGAAATGACCCCCTTCATCAAAAGCTATGAAGCCTCGGCCGCCGTCGCGGCCAACCGCATCGTCGTCTTCTCGGACGTGTCGGCCTCGTCGAAGGTTGCGACTGCCGCCGCCGCCACCACGCCCGCAATCGGCGTCGCAGGTCCGATGGACACCGCCGCCGGCGGCATGTGCGACGTCATCCTGGGCGGGATCGCCACGCTGAAGCTGGGCGGCACCGTGACAGCCGGCGCGCCGATCATGTCGGACGCCAATGGTGCCGGCATCGCCGCTGCCGCCGCGTCCGGCGAAACCCGCCGCATCGTCGGCTTCGCGCTGGAGCCGGGCGTCAGCGGTGACCTGATCTCGGTCAACGTCGCGCCCAGCCTGCTGCATCTCGCCTGAACCTGAGGAGTTCCCATGGCCCCCCAACGCCCCTTTGTCGTCGATCCGGTCCTGACCGCGATCTCCGTCGGCTTCCGCAACACGGCGATGATGAAGATCGCCGACCAGGTCTTGCCGCGCTACGGCGTCTCGGCCGAAAAGTTCAAGTGGACCACTTATCCCATGTCCGAGGCGTTCAACACGCCCGACGCCCGCGTCGGCCGGCTGGGACAGGTGAACCAGGTGATCTTCTCGGGCACCGAGGAAACCGCGAGCGTCGAGGACTACGGCCTCGACACGCCGATCCCCTATTCGGACATCGAAGCCGCCGCCGCCGCGCGGGCACAAGGCCGCTCGAGCTATGACCCCGAAGGCCACTCGGCCGCGATGCTGACCGATACGATCGAAAACATCCGCGAGGCCCGCGTCGCCAATCTGGTGTTCAACCTGAACACCTATGCCTCGGACAAGCGCACGACCCTGTCGGGCACGTCGCAGTTCTCGGACTATACCAACTCGGATCCGATCGGCGTCATCAAGACGGGAATGCTGTCGACCACGATCCTGACCCCGAACACGATGGTCATGGGCCGCGAGGTCTGGGCGAAGCTGTCGAGCCACCCCAAGATCGTGAACGCGGTCAAGGGCAACGTGACCAGCGCCGGGATCGTCACCCGCGAGCAGTTCCTCGAACTGTTCGGCGGCGAAGGGATCAGCCAGCTCTTGATCGGCGATGCGATGGTCAACACCGCCAAGCCCGGCCAGACCCCGGTCTATGCGCGCGCCTGGGGCAAGCACATCTCGCTGATCCACCAGAACCCTATGGCCTCGGTCGAGGGCGGTGGCGTTACCTTCGGCCTGACCGCCGAATACGGCGGGCGCCTCTCGGGTCGCATCGAAGACCCCGATATCGGCCTGAACGGCGGCTTCCGCATCCGCACGGGCGAGCGCGTGAAAGAGCTGATCATCGCCAAGGATGTCGGCTACTTCATCCAGAACGCGGTGGCGTGATGGCCCGCAGCGCGAAACCCACCCCCGCCCCAGCTTCGACACCCGCGTCGCAGCCGTCAGAGACGACCACCGCCGCGCCGGTTCCCGAGCCTGCGGTGCAAGCCGACGCGGGCGCGCCCGAACGCCGCCCCGCCACGGTAGCCAGCCGCATCGATCACGACGGCGAGGCCTACTTGCCGGATGACCTGATCCTCGTGACCGAGGCGGAATTCGCGGTGCTGTTCAAGGCCGGTGCGCTGGTCGAAAGCGACTGGGACGATTGCGCCGAGGACGACAGTTCCCCCACCGGCTGACCCAGCCGGTCCCGGCGCGGGCGGATGTGGCAGCAAACCGCCCGCGCCACCATCGCAGCCATGAAGGCGGCAAGAAGACAGGTCCGGGGGACAGTCGGCCAACCGATCCTCCCCCGAGTGCCGACGCATCCCGGGTTGGGAAACCTGCGGGCAGCGCGTGGTTCGGGGGGCGACCACCGCGTGAGTGCGACAGCCCCCGCGAGTTACCCCGAGCGCGCTCACCGACAGGCGCGAGCAAGCAGGGGAGCTGCAGCGGTGAGGCGGCTCCCCAACCCTTGAAGCCCCTTTGAAAGCCCCGTTCATGACCTATGCCACGCTCCAGGGACTGACCGACCGCTTCGGTGCCGACACGATCGAGCGCCTGAGCGATCACGCCAGCCCGCCGGCGGGCGCCATCGACGAGGCTGTGGTCGATCGGGCTTTGGCCGATACCGACGGGCTGATCGACGGCTATCTGCGGGCGCGCTATGTCACTCCTTTGGCCGAGGTGCCGCCGCAGATCGTCGACCTCGCCTTGTCGATCGCGATCTACAAGCTGCACCGCTGGGAGCCCGACAAGAAGATCCGCACGGATTACGAGGACGCCCTGCGTGCTCTGCGCGACATTGCGGCCGGCACGATCCTGCTGACCGCGTCGACTGTGGCGCCTACGCCCACCGGCGGCACCGGCGCGCGGGTGACCGACCGCGAGCGGCCCTTCACCCCCGAAAACCTCACGGGGTTCATCTGATGCTGGGCCTCGTGATCGACCGCATTGCGGCCCGCGTTCCGGCCCTGAACGGGCGCATTGAGGGCGCGGCCGAGTTCTCGGCGCTGGTGGCCTCGAACGATCTCGGTCGGGTGCGCCAGGGCGCCTATGTGCTGGCCATGTCCTTGCGCGGGGGACAGGCGCGTGCCGCCACCGGGGCCTTCATTCAGGACATCGAAGAGGGCGTCAGCGTCGTCCTCACCCAGCGCGCCGAGAACCCGCTCGATGCCACCGGGCGTGTTTGGATCGAAACCCAGCGTGACGCCGTGATCGCCGCAATCGCCGGCTGGGTGCCCAATGGCAGCCCGGCGCCCATGCGTCTTGTTCAGGGGCGCATGCTGAACGTCGCGCGCGGCGTCCTCGTCTACCAGCTCGACTTTTCCCTCGCCACCCAACTGAGGATCAACCCGACATGACCAAGCGCCAGAACAAGCCCGGGCAATCGACGGCCCCGGCACCCGCGCCCCAGCCCGTGCAGGGCGGCAGCTTCATCCGCCAGCCAGACGGCACGCTCGTGCCTGAGGCGCAGATCACCGCCTCTGACCCCGCGCCGAAGGACGCCTGACCCATGATCTTCTTCAACGAAAAGATCTTCCTGCTTGCGCTGGAAACCACCTATGGCACCGCGCCCACGCTCGCCGCCGCCGACGCGGTGCTGGCGACCGATATCCGCATCATGCCGATGGAAGGCCAGGACGTATCGCGCAACCTCGAGCGGCCCTATATGGGCGCGCAGGCGACGATCCCGACCGATCTGCACACCAAGATGACCTTCAAGGTCGAGCTGACGCCGTCGGGCACCGCCGGCACCGCGCCCGTCGTGGGCAAGATCCTGCGCGCCTGCGGTTGCGCCCAGGTGATCACGGCCGGCACCTCGGTTGCCTACAACCCTGTGAGCCGCAATCACGAAAGCGTCGCGGTGCACCTGTGGGTCGGCGATACGCGCTATGCCCTGATCGGCGCGCGCGGCACCGCCACCTTGCGCGTCAACGCCAGCGCCATCCCGGTTCTCGAGGTCGAACTGACCGGGCTTTGGAGCGCACCGGGCGAAGCAAGCCGCGTCGTCCCTGATCTCGACGGCCAGCTCGACGCCGACGTTCTGGTCGCGACCAAGGCCAACACCCCCACCTTCACGATCGACGCCGTTCCGCTCGTCATGCGCAGCCTTGCCCTGAACTTCGCGAACCGGGTCGAGCCGCGCTTCTTGATCGGCGCTGAGCGGGTGTTGATCACCGGGCGCGACGAGGTGCTGGAGACGACGGTCGAGGCCCTGCCCCTGACCACGCTCGACCCGTTCGCCTTGGCCAAATCGGCCGAGCGCGTCGCGGTCAGCCTGGTCCACGGCACCGCCGCCGGCCGCATCCTGACCCTGTCCATCCCTGAGGCGCAGATGCAGCGCCCGCAGGGGCTCGAAGAGCAACAGGGCATCACCGAATGGCCCCTGCGCCTGAAACCGCAGCCGAACACTGGCAATGACCAGTGGACCCTGACCTTCACCTGATCGAGGCCCAGCCATGTTGAAACTGTCCCGCAATCCCGAGTTCTCGCACAAGGTCAAGATCCGCGTGCCCGTCGACGGCGGCTATGCCGATCATGAAATCACCGCCCGGTTTCGGGTCGTGCCCTGGTCCGAACTGGGCAGCATCGAGGCGAACCCGGCCGAGCAACTGCGCCGCATCTGGGTGGGCTGGGACGGCATCGTTGACGACGACAACGCGGCGATCCCGTTCTCGGACGAAGCCCGCGACCGGATGATCGACATGATGTTCATCCGCGTGCCGCTCCTGCGCGCCTATGTCGAGGCGGTGGGCGGCGCGAAGCGGGGAAACTGAGGCAAGCCGGGCGCCGCTGGGCGCGCGGCGAGCTTGCCCAAGATCACCGTGACGAGGCCGCCGAGGACGCCAAGCGCTGGGGGCTGACCCGGGTGCCCGGGCGCGCGGCCGGGGCGCAAGGTGAGGGCGACCTTTGGCCCGACCACCGCGACGCCCTCGTCGCGTTTCTGGCAATCGCCGGTCAATGGCGCTGCACCGGTTTGGCCAATGGGGCGCTCTTGTGGACGGGCCTCGACTACGCCGCCGCCCAAGCCGGGCTGGCATTGGCGGGCCTGAACCCCGCGCCCGAGGTCTGGAATGAGGTCCGGCAAATCGAAGCCGGCGCACTTGAGGAGTTGAACCGTGTCCGGTGACCTGCGCCTGTCCATGCTGATCACCGCGCAGGCCGAACAGGCCAAGCGTGAACTGGCGGCAACGGCGCAGGCGGCGAATGTGCTGGCCAGCCGGGCGTCGGACATCACCCGCGAATGGGCGGGGCCACCGGCGGCGTTCAATGCCAGCACCACGTCGGTGCGGGCGTTGAACACCGCTACCGCCGGCCTGAAGAACAGTTTCAACGGGTTGACGACCGAGGCGTTGGACGCCGCGCGCGAGGCCGCGAACTATCGGAGCGAGATGGACGCGATCCGCTCCTCCTTCAACCCGTTGTTTGCGGCATCGAAGCGCTATGAAGAGGCGCTGCGAGAGATCGCAGAAGCGGAGCGCCTAGGTGCGATCAATGCCCAGGAGGCGGCCACGGCGCGCGAGCGGGCTGCCACAAGTCTGGCGCCCATGACCGCGGGGGTCGTGACCCTTGGGCGGGCATCGAATGCCAGCGCCATGCACGGCGCCAACCTGGCCGCGCAGTTCAACGATGTTACGGTCATGGCTTTGGCCGCGCAGAACCCCCTGCAGCTCGCGTTCCAGCAAGGCACCCAGATCAACCAAGTCTTCGGGACCATGGGGGGCCATGCCGCTGGGATCCGGGCCATCGGCCCGGCCCTCATGCAGGTCGTGAACCCCGCCTCGCTTGCCACCATTGCCGTGATCGCCTTCGGGGCCGCCGGCGTGCAATGGCTCATGTCGGTGCGCGAAGAAGCGCTGAGCGTCGACGACGCCCTCGCCGCACTTGATGAAAGCCTCGATGGGCTGCGCGATGCGATGGCCCAAGGTGCCCCGTCTGGGCTGAATGACCTTGAAGAACGCTATGGCCGGGTCACCGCTGCGGTCGAGCGTCTGGTCGCCGCGCGCGGCCGTTTGGCGCTTTTGGAAAACCGCGCCCGGCTCGACGACCTCGGGACGGCGGTCTCGGCAACCGCGCAGCGCTCTTGGATCGACGCGCCCTTTATCAGCGAAGACGCCGGCGGCCTGATGACGCTGCGGCGCACCTTGGACCTCGGGCGCGAAGCGGCACAGCAGTTTCGCGCGGAAATCATACGCCTGGGCGAGGTGCGCGAACCGGCGCAACTGGCCGATCAATACGCGCGCCTTGTCGCGATGATGGAAAACGTCATTGAACAAGGCGGCGTCACCGAGGAACGCCAGGGTTTCCTGACCCAGCTTATCGAGGCCGAGGACCGCGCGCGCCAAATCGCCGCGCTGCTGCAAGGCGAGAATGTCGCCGACAACCGGCGCGCCGAGACCTTGCAAGCCGAACTGGACCTGCAAGCCGCGATCAACCGCCTCGGTGAAGACGCCCGCATCGTCACCGAACTGCGCGTCGAGGCCGAACGGCGGGCCTTCGAGGAGGGGTTGCGCACCCTCGACGTCAGCGACGAAACCCGCGCCGCCTTGCGCGCCGCCTGGGAGGCCGCGAACGGGTTGGCGGGCGTCGACATGGCATCAGGCGTGGCGCGGGCGCGCGAAGAAGCGCAGGCCATGGCCGATGAAATCACCCGTGCCCTGGGCGCCGCGCAAGGGCTGTCGCTGCAAGGGGCGCAGGGGCTTGAAGACGCGCAAATCCGTTCGCGCTTTAGCGATCCGGTCGAGCAAGCCTATCAGCTGGCCGCCAGCCGCATGCGTCGCACGCAAGGGGTGCGGCGTGAGGGCGCCGAAGGGGTCGAGCTGGCCTCGCTCGATGCCGAGGTCGCGGCCTATGCGCGCAATGCCGCCGAAGCCGCGCGCCTGACCGAGGCGCAGCGGGAACTCGCCCGAACCCGGCGCGGCGGCACCCGCGAGGCCCTGCGCAGCCGCGAGGCGGTCACCGATCTGATCGCCGGCCTTCAAGACGAGATCGCGATCACCCGCGAAACCAATCCGGTGCGCCAGGAGATGCTGCGCCAGCGCGAGGCGCTGAGCGGTGCAACCGGAGCCGAGCGCGCGCTCATCGAAGACCTGATCCGCACCCGCAACGAGGAACGCCAGCAGCTGCAAGACCTGCAATCCGATATGGAAGGCGTGCGCGATACCGGCCGCTCGGTCTTGCGTGGGATCATCGACGATATGCGCGAGGGCGCGAACGCGGGCGAGATCCTTGCAGGCATCTTTGATCGCATCGCCGACCGGCTGTTCGATATGGGCACCGAGGACCTCTCGGACATGCTGTTTGGCCGCAAGGGCACGCAAAGCGGCGGCTTCCTCGGCAACCTGTTGGGCGGTCTCTTCGGGGTGAAGTTCAACGCGCTTGGCGATGTGATCAACGCCCCCACGCTCTTTGCCTACGGCGACCGCCCCGGAACGCTGGGCGTGATGGGCGAAGCCGGGGCCGAAGCGATCATGCCGCTCACCCATGCAGGCGGCACCGGCGTCGGGGCCATCGCGGGTGGCCGTGAGACCATTTTGCCGCTCACCCGGTTGACGTCGGGCAAACTCGGCGTCTCCGTGCCCGATCCGACCCCCTTTGCCCTGGGTGGGGCATTTGGCGTGGTGCCCGCCTCGCCCGCACCGGCCCTGCGCGCGCTGGGGGGCGGCGCCCCAACAGACAGCGCCGCGCGCGGCGAGGTGTTCGGGCGCATCGAGATCACGCACAGCCGCGACTTCGAGGCGCGCTGGAGCGGTCGCATGCAAGGCATCGCCGTCGACGTGGCCGAAGACCGCATCGGCCAATACGACCGCGCGCTGCCCGGGCGTGTCGAGGCGATCAGCCTCGATCCTGCGATGAGAGGCTGACCATGACTTTGAGTTTCCCGATGCCATGGTCCGATTTCGCCGCGCGCCTGCCCATCCAGTCGGCGCCCTGGACACTCAAGCGCTTCGAAGAAATCACGTGGTCGGCCGGGTCCGTGCCCAGCGTCTCGGATCTGGCCGACCCCCGCTGGAGCGTGCGGGTCACCCTCGATGTTCTGTCGACCGCCGAAGCCGTCGACTTGCAGACCCTGCTGGAACTGCACGGGGCGGCGCATCCCTTCTTGATGCATGACCCCGAACGACCCGGGCCTCGTCTCGATCCGAACGGCGCAACCCTCGGCGCCGCGAGCCCCTCTGTCGCGTCGATCGGAGCGGATGGCGTCTCGCTCAAAGGCCTGCCGGCAGGCTATGTCCTGTCGCGCGGCGATCTTCTGTCGATCGCGCATGGCAGCGCGGGCCAGCGCGGCCTTTATGTGCTCGGCGAAACCATCACGGCCGACGGCACCGGCGTTACCCCGGTCGCCGCAACGCTGCCGCGCCTGCGATCCATCGCGGCTGCCGACGATCCGGTCGGGCTGATCAACCCCACCGGCCTGATGCTCGTCGTGCCGGGCTCCTACGATGCGGGTGAACCCAATGGCGTGATCCGGCGCGGCATGCGCTTTGATGCCGTGGAGGCCTGGTGATGCCCCGCGCCGTCGATCCTGTTGTGCAGGCCTATCGTGACAGCGGCCGCGCCTTGGTCGAGCGTCACCTGGTCTGGGTGGTCGCCCGCCTCGCCGCCACGGGTGCGCCGGTCTCGGGCGGGTTTTGGGACGGGCGCGATGATGCGCAGATCCCGGTCTTCGACCCGACCAGCGGCACGAGCGTGACGCGGCCCTATCAAGCTTCGGGCAGCCTGATCGAGATCGAGGCGATCACGCATGTGAGTGGCGTCGATATCCACCCGGTGCAGGTGACGCTCTCGCCCGTGACCGAGGCGGTCGACCAACAGTTGCGGGCCTATGACCTGCGCGGGGCGTCGGTCGAGCTGCACCGGCTTTGGCTTGATTACGACACCCGCGAGATCCTCGCCCCCGCGCATGTCTGGCTGACCGGCACGCTCAACAAGGCCCCCGCCACCACGCCCGCCGCCGGTGGAACCGCGCGGCTGACTTATTCCGTGGTGCCACAAACCCGCGCCCTCACCTCGGGCAACCCCGAACCGATCAGCGACACCGTTCAAAGCCGGCGCTCGGGCGATCGGTTCTTGCGCCATGTCGGCGTCGCAGGTGTGCGCGAAATCCCGTGGATGCGCGCGCGGGTCACAGGAGGCAGCCAATGACCCCGCTGCCGCCCCGCCTGCCCGGCTGGCGCTCGCGTCTTTACGCCTGGCTCGATGCCTCGGCCAAGGAACCGCATGTCTTTGGCCGTCATGACTGCGCGCTGATCATCGCGGGCGGGATCGAGGCCATGCACGGCGTCGATCCCGCCGCGCCTTACCGGGGCCGCTATACCAGCTGGCGCGGCGGGCTGCGCATCTTGCGCCGCGCCGGTTTCGAGGACCCGCGCGCGCTCCTTGCCACGCTGGCAACCCCGGTGGCCCCGATCAGCGCCCAGATCGGTGACATCGCGGTGTTGGAGGGCGAAGGGCATATCAACCTGGGCTTCGTCGTCGGGTCGCAGATCCGCGTCCTGCGCTCTGATGGCAGCGCGATCTTGCCGTTGTTCGGCCCATTCGGCTGCGCCGCGCACGAGGTATGGCGCACATGACCCGGCTTCTCCTCCTCGCGCTCGTCGCCCTCTTTGCCTTTGCCGACCCGGCAGCCGCAGGGATCGGCCTGTTGGGCACACTTGTTGCGGGTGCCAAGACCGCTTGGGCGGCGCTCGGGGCGTCCGCCTTCGGCCCGTCGGTCGCCCGGATCGCGCTGGGTCTCGCCTCCTCGGCCATCTCGCGCATGTTTCGCAAGGACCCGGCCCCGGCGGGTGTCCTGCGCCGGGTCGACTTCGGGGGCGACAAGCCGCAACGCGTGCGCTTGGGCTATTTCGCGGGCGCGGGGCACCTCGTGTGGTCGGGCAGCCACGGGCAGGATGGCAAGACCCCCAACGCATATTTCACCGAAGTGGTGCTGCTCTCGGTTCTGCCCATCGACGCCGTCACCGGGATCCTCGTGAACGGCGCCAGGGCCACCTTGGGCGAAACCGCGCACCCTGACTATGGCCTGCCGGTCCTCGAATACCGCGTGGGCGGCACGGATTATCTGTGGGTCAAGATCAAGGACGGCACACAGACCACACCCGACCCGATGCTTCTGGCCACATATGGCGCAGGCACCGGCAATGCCGAGGATCTGCCTTGGGCGGCCGATATGATCGCTCGGGGTTGCGCTTATGCAATCATCACCACGCGGGGCAATGCCGACCTGTTCGGCGGCCAGCCCGCCAGCGTTGTGTTCGAAACGCGTGGCGCGCGCCTCTACGACCGTCGCCAAGACAGCACCGCCGGCGGCAGCGGCCCCCAGCGCGCCAATGACCGCTCGACCTGGGCGTGGTCGGCGAACCCGGTCGTCGCGATGGATACCGTGCTGACCATGGGGCTGGGCTGGGAAGATCAGCACCTTTACGGGCCGAAATGGCCGCGCACCATGCTGCCCGCCGCCTCGTGGATCGCCGCCGCGAACGCCTGCGACGCCCTGACGCCCGGTCTCGATGGCAGCCCCGAGCCTTTCTATCGCTTCGGCTGTGATCTCGATCTGTCGACCGCCCCCCGCGACTGGCTGCGCGAGATGCTCAAATGTGCTGCCGCCGACTTTGCATTATGCGAGGGCCAAGCGCTGATCCATGTCGGCGCGCCATCCGCACCAGTTGCCAGCCTGGCCGACGCCGACCTCTCGCGGTCGCACGAAAGCGAACTGGACCCTTTCAAGGGCCTTGAAGAGGTCTTCAACGCCGCCGCGGCCACCTTCCCCGATCCCGAACAAGGCTGGGGGATGGTCGCCGCCCCGACCCCCTTGCACCCCGAATGGGAGGCCCTTGATGGCGGCCGGCGCTCCGCGACGATGCCCTATCCCTTTGTCCCGTGGGTGTCGCAGGTGCAGCGCCTGGTCGAGGCCGCCTTGAAAGACCAGCGCCGCCAGCGCGTGCACCGCCTCGTTCTGGGCTGGCGCTTTGGCTATCTGGCCCCCCTCGACTATGTCGCCTGGACCAGCGCCCGCAATGGCTATGCGGCGAAGCTCTTCAAGGTCGTGTCCGTGCGCGATTACCGCACCGGCCATGTCGAGGTTCTGCTGCTCGAGGAAGATCCGGACGACTTCGATCCCCCTGCCTTGCTTCCACACACCCCCGCTGCCCCGGCGCTGACCTTGCCCGCTCCGCAGATGGTGCCCGGCTTCACCGCCGCCGCCGTCACCACCGTGGTTTCGGGCGCCGTTCGTCGCGTCGGGATCAGGGTGACCTGGGACGCGGACGCGGCCGAGGACGCGCGGGGCGTCCGTATCGCCTGGCGTGTTGCGGGCGATACCGCCGACATCGTTCTGCCGCTTCACCCGGTCTCCGCCGGGGCCGCCCAGTTCGGCGAGACGCTGCTGGCCGGTGCCTATGAGGTGCGCGCGATTTTCGACGCCGACCGCCCCGTGGTCTGGACGCCCTGGCTGCCGGTCACCTTGCCCGAGACCCGTGTCGGGATCGAAACCCTGGACGCCGAGCTCGGCACCCAACTGCAGACTTTGCAAGACTGGATCGCCGCTGCCCCGTCGCTGCCCGGATCGCTGGTAACGCTGGCGGGCGAGGTGCGGGCGCAACGCGTCTGGCTGCGCGAGCTTCAGGCCCGTGCCGCCGAAATGTTGGTGCGCGATCACGTCGCGCGCGATACGCTGCGCACGTCCTTGACCGCGCGCATGGGCGCGATGCAGGCCGAGTATGTCGGGCAGATCACCGCCCTGGCGTCGGACCTGGACGCCGAGGCGCTGCGCATCGACACTCTGACCGCGAGTGTCGCCGGCAAAGCCGATGCCTCGGCCGTCTCTGGGCTCGATACCCGCGTGACGGTGGCCGAGAGCACGATCACCTCTCAAGGCACGGCGATCACCGCGATCAACACTGCCTTGCCGGGCAAGGCCGACGCCTCGGCCGTCTCGGCGCTCGACACCCGCATGACAGCGGCCGAAGGCACGATTACCTCGCAAGGCACGGCGATCACCGCGATCAACACTGCCTTGCCGGGCAAGGCTGATGCCTCGGCGCTGTCGACCTTGTCAGCCACGGTCGCGACCCAAGGCGGCGACATCACGACGCTGGCCGAGGCGCTGACCGCCGTCTCGGCGGGCACGACGGCGGGCGATACGACCACCGCGCGGCTGCGCATGTCGGCCGTCACCGGGCCAACGGGTTACGCCCGCGTTGCGTTCGAAGCCCGCGCCACGACCGGCGGCACATGGCGCGCGGCGGGGATCTATCTGGATGCGCCGACCAACGAGGCCTTGCCGACCCGCGTCATCATTGCCGCCGATCAATTCGCGATTTCCGGGGGCGGCACGCTGGGATTTCCCTTCGTCGTCGACGGGGGCGAGGTCCGCGTGTCGGTGCCCATCGTCTCGGACAATTACGCCGAGAGCGGCGGTATCCCGACCGACGGCTTCCGGCTGGACCCGGCGACGGGGACGATCAAAGCGGCGGGTGTGATCGCCCGCGAGGCCATCATCGACGGTGCCGTCAGCGACCGCGAGGTGCAGACCTTTGCGGGCGAGTATCCGCCGGCGAGCTATCCGTCCAGCACGACGGACTCGGAGGTCGAGCTGTTCTCGGTCGATCTGGGGCCGACCGCTTTGGGCGACAGCTGGCAGGTCATCGCGGGCTGCGAAGTGCGCAGCTGGACCTACACGACCGGCAGCGGCGAGACCCTGCAGTCGCGGACTTTCCGGGGCAGCTTCAAGCTGCTGCGCTCGATCAAGAAGACCTCGGGCGACAGTTGGTCCACGCCGATGGCGCTGCAACAGCTTTACGCCGATCTCGGCGCGACGGACTGGCTGGGCCTTGTCTCGCGCGATGACATGGCGGGTGCCTATTACGACACGCGCTACACGCTCGTCTTGCGCAGGGACGTGTCGGGTTCGGCAACGCCCCCCAGTTTCGAGGCCAATCACCGCGACGCTTTCATCATCGCGACCCGGATCAAGAGGTAACCCCATGACCGCCACCCCCACCACCTATTCAACGGGCACCATCACCGCCACCAACGGATCGGCGACGATCTCGGGCAGCGGCACCGCCTTCGTGTCGGCCACGATCGAGGCCGGCGATCTTGTGATGCTGGCGGGCCTGATCGTGCCGATTGCCGCGGTGACGGGCGAAACCGGCCTGACGCTGGCACGCCCTTGGCCGGGAGCGAGCCTTTCGGGCGCGGACTATCACGTCTTGCGCGTCGACGCCGAAACCCGCGCTCTGACCCGCCTCGAGGCGCTGCTCGGCAGCATCGAAGCGGGCAGCCTGAAGGCCCTGTCCGACCTCACCGGCGCTGCGGATCGCATCCCCTATTTCACCGGCGCGGCAACGATGGACCTGGCACCCGTGACCAGCTTCGCCCGCAGCCTGCTGGATGACACTGACGCCGCCGCCGCCCGCGCGACGCTGGGCATGGGGGCGTTGGGGTTCAACGGCGGCAATGTCGGGATCGGCACGGCCAACCCGCCCTACAAGCTCGTGATCTCGAACAGCGGGGCGAGCGGGATCGAATACGGGCCGGGCTATTCCGGCACCTCCAACCTGATCCAGCATTACAACCGCTCGGGCGGGGCGTATTGCGACGCGGTCAACGATGCGGCGCAGCACCGGTTCAACATCGCCGGGGCTGAAAAGCTGCGGCTCAATACAAGCGGCGACCTGCTTGTGGGCACGACTTCGGCGGGTGGCGCGGGTGGCACGACCGTGCATGCCGGTGGTTATGTTACGACCAACCGTTCGGCCACTACGGCGGCGCTCCACCACGCCTTTAACAACCCGAACGGCCAAGTCGGGTCGATCATCACCACAGGGTCATCGACCTCGTTCAACACCTCGTCGGACTATCGCCTGAAACGAGACGTGGTGCCCATGGCCGGTTCCACGGACCGCGTTCTTGCCCTGAACCCGGTGAACTTCGCCTGGCGCGCGGATGGATCACGCGTCGACGGGTTCTTGGCGCACGAGGTGCAGGCCGTGATCCCCGAGGCCGTGACCGGCGCCAAAGACGCCATGCAGACCGAAGACTACGAGGTCGCGCCCGCCGAGTTCGATGCAGACGGCAACCAGATCGCCCCGGCCGTGATCGGCACCCGCGAGGTGCCCGTCTATCAA
Organism: Paracoccaceae bacterium; assembly: GCA_041397065.1. Taxonomy (GTDB): domain Bacteria; phylum Pseudomonadota; class Alphaproteobacteria; order Rhodobacterales; family Rhodobacteraceae; genus Pararhodobacter. The sequence continues at coordinate 27,858 of JAWKXG010000026.1, forward strand.
AGCATCGACCACAGCAAGCTGATCCCGGTGCTCACCGCCGCCCTGCAAGAGGCGCTCAGGCGGATCGAGGTGCTGGAACAGAACCTGACCTGATCCCGCCTTCGGGCGGTCCGGGGGTGCGCCAACACCCCCGAGACACGGGGCCAAAGCTCTCACACCAGACCCCGCCGACCAGCTTTCACTTATGGCCGCGCCCTTCCCTCGCGAGGGAGGCCCAAGCTGTGGTGATTCGCCGTGAGCGTGCAAGACCAAACCCGTTGCTGCGCCTGTAACAGGCTGCTATTTTACTCCGAGCCCGGTGCCCTCAGCGGCACCGTCAGCATCAAGTGCCCGCGTTGCCGGGCGCTGAATATCCTGAGGCCAACCCAGAGCCCGAACCCGAATCGCCGCGAGCGAGAAGGAAAGGAACCAAGGTGTGGCTCTTCATCCCCCCGGAAGACATGACGAATTTCTCGGCATCAGCCTTTGCGCCGGTGTCGGAGGATTGGATCTCGGCTTGCACATCGCTGAACCCGGCTATCGAGCTGTTTGTTATGTCGAGCGAAACAGTTTTGCCGCGGCCACTCTCGTGGCCCGGATGGCAGGCGCGTCCCTGGCTCCGGCTCCTGTCTGGGACGATCTCAAATCCTTCGACGGCCGACCGTGGCGCGGCCGAGTTCATATCGTCACTGCCGGTTATCCGTGCCAACCCTTCACCCTCTCGGGCAAGCGCAAGGGCGAACACGACCCACGCCACCTCTGGCCCGACGTCGCGCGGATCATCGGTGAAGTCGCGCCAGAGTTCTGCTTCTTCGAAAACGTCCCCGGCCATCTCACCCTTGGCTTCCAGGACGTCACCCGAGACCTTCAGGAACTGGGCTACCGGGTTGCAGCGTGCGTCGTATCAGCGGCGGAAGTCGGCGGGTCTCACCTCCGCGAACGCATGTTCATTCTGGCCCACGCCAACCTTCAAGATGGGCGGGAACCGGGTCTCGATCCGGATGGGTCCCGACCGGTTCCGCTTCGTGGTGGATCAAAACCAGAAGGGCTCGCAGGCCGGATTGCGGCAGTCAGCCCTGTGCTGGGTGATGATGTGGGACATGCTTGCGGCGACCGGATGGACGCCAGGACCTCTCGTCTCTTCCCCCCGATGCCTGGTGACCTTGTTTCCTGGGGACGCGCACTTGAAGGGGAAGGCGCTGCTGCAGCTGAACCCCTCCTTCACCGATTGGATCATGGGTTGGCCTTCGGGATGGACCGATCCGCTGCGGCCGGTAACGGCGTGGTCCCCCTGGCTGCAGCGCGCGCGTGGGGGATGTTGAAGGGGGTGTTGAACGGGGGCTGAAAGGCCCACTTTCTCCTGTGCTGACATACCGCCGAGGGTTGATCACGCCCTACCGAACGGGCACCCTAACAGCGGCACAGGCGATTCGGGGTTCGGGTGGATATTGATCAGTTCATAGCGCGCTGGTCGCCATCCGGTGGAGCCGAACGGTCGAACTTCCAGCAGTTTCTTGTCGAGCTGACGCAGTTGATCGGCGTCGATCCCCCCAAGCCCGCCACAGACGACGGCCAGAACGACGATTACCGTTTCGAACGCCCGGTGACCTTCGTCGACAGGGCAACGCGGTCGTGGGGTTCGATGGACCTCTATCGACGCGGCTCTTTCGTCATGGAAGCCAAGCAAGGTGCGGATCGGAAGGAAGCCGACGACCGCCAACTGGCGCTGCTAGCCAACTTGCCGCCCAAACAACGCACGGGCCACGGCATCCGCGGCACTCGTCAATTCGACGAGTGGATGATCCGCGCGCGCAATAAGGCCGACCGCTACGCCCGCGCCGTCTCACGCGAGGATGGCTGGCCGCCCTTTCTGGTCATCGTCGACGTTGGCGCGACGATCGAGCTTTACGCCGACTTCTCGCTTCAGGGGCAAGGCTACACCCAATTCCCGGACGGAACGCGGTTCCGCATCGCGCTTGACGACCTGCGCAAGCCCGAAACCCGGACCCTGCTCAAGACGATCTGGGACGATCCCCTGTCGCTCGACCCGGCGCGGATCAGCGCCAAGGTCACGCGCGAGGTGGCCGACCGGCTCGCCGCCCTCGGCAAGTCATTCGAGGGGCAAGGCCACGAACCCGAAGCCGTCGCCCGCTTCCTCATGCGCGCGCTCTTCACCATGTTCGCCGAAGACGTCGACCTGATCCCCCGGCGCAGCTTCACCGAGCTGCTCGAGCGCCTGCGCGGCCACCCGGAACACGCGGCCCCGGCACTCAAGGGCCTGTGGGAAACGATGAACACCGGCGGGTTTTCTCAGGTCCTGATGACCGACCTCAAGCGCTTCAACGGGGGCCTGTTCAAGGACGCATCCGCCTTGCCCCTGTCCGAGGTGCAGCTTTCCCTGCTGATCGACGCCGCCAAGCGCGACTGGCGCGAGGTTGAACCGGCGATCTTCGGCACCCTTCTGGAACGCGCGCTGGACAAACGCCAGCGCCACAAGCTGGGCGCGCATTACACCCCGCGCGCCTATGTTGAACGCCTCGTCGTGCCGACCGTCATCGACCCCTTGCGGGCCGACTGGCGCGATATTCAGGCTGCCGCCTTGACGCTGGCCAATCAGGGCAAGATGGCCGAAGCGCGCGACCTTGTCCGCACCTACCACACCCGACTGTGCGAGATCCGCGTGCTCGACCCCGCCTGCGGATCGGGCAACTTCCTCTATGTCGCGCTCGAACTGATGAAACGGCTCGAGGGCGAGGTGACGGGCCTGCTGGCCGAGTTGGGCGAGGAACAGACGGCGCTGGCGCTGGCGGGCCACACGGTGGACCCGCACCAGTTCCTGGGGATCGAGCTGAACCCCTGGGCTGCGGCGGTGGCCGAGCTGGTCCTATGGATCGGCTATCTGCAATGGCACTACCGCACCCATGGCAAGGCCGCCCCGGCCGAGCCGGTGTTGCGCGATTTCCACAACATCGAAAACCGCGACGCGGTGCTGACCTGGGCCAGCACGCGGCCCCGGCTGGATGACGCGGGGCAACCCGTGACGCGCTGGGACGGCCAAACCACGATTGCCCACCCGGTGACGGGCGAACGCGTCCCCGACCCGCAGGCGCGGGTGCAGGTGATGGATTACCTCAAACCCCAACCTGCCCAATGGCCCGAGGCCGAGTTCATCGTCGGCAACCCGCCCTTTATCGGGGCCAGCCGGATGCGCGAGGCGCTGGGCGACGGCTATGCCGAGGCGTTGTGGGCGGCCTATCCCAAGATGCCGCAAAGCGCCGATTTCGTCATGCTCTGGTGGGAAAAGGCCGCGTTGGCCGCGCGCCGCTACAAGCCCGCAACCGACAAGGCCCGCGCCAAGGGCACCCGGCGGTTCGGCTTCATCACCACCAATTCGCTGCGCCAGACCTTCAATCGCAAGGTGCTGGAACCCCACCTGGCCGACCCCAAGACGCCCCTGTCGCTGACCTTTGCGATCCCCGATCACCCCTGGGTCGATGCGGGCGACGGGGCGGCGGTGCGCATCGCCATGACGGTGGCCGAGGCGGGCAAGGCGCCGGGGCGGCTGGGCACCGTGACCGACGAACGCAAGGGCGAACTGGAGGCCGAGGGGCGACCGGTGCGGTTTGACATCGAAAAGGGCAAGATTTTCGCCAACCTGCGGATTGGGGCTGATGTGGCGGGCGCGGTGGCGCTGAAGGCGAACGAAGGGCTGGCTTCGCGTGGGGTGGCACTACATGGTGCGGGTTTCATCGTCACCCCGGCGCAGGCCCGTGCGCTGGGTCTGGGCACGGTGCCGGGGCTGGAAAACCACATCCGCGACTATCGCAATGGGCGCGACCTGACGGCCAGCCCGCGCGGGGTCATGGTGATCGACTGTTATCCCTTGAGCCAAACTGAACTTAGGAACGCTTCCCGGCGGTGTATCAATGGCTGCAGGACACGGTGAAACCAGAGCGCGACCAGAACAATCGAGAAAGCTACAAGAGAACTGGTGGGTCCACGGCGAACCCCGGAAAGACCTGCGCCCGCCTTGGCTGGCCTGCCGCGCTATATCGCGACCGTCGAAACCGCCAAACACCGGGTGTTCCAGTTCCTCGATGCCGCGACGCTGCCGGATAACATGCTCATTGCCATCGGCGTCGACGATGCCGCCGCGCTTGCTCGTTCTGTCGTCACGCTTCCATATTGCTTGGGCGCGACAGCGGGTGCGTCTCGGCTATGGAAACGATCCCCGCTATAACAAATCAAAGTGCTTCGACCCCTTTCCTTTCCCCTGACCCCACCGAGGCCCAGAAAAACCCGCCTGCGCGCCTTGGGCGAGGAACTCGACGCCCATCGCAAGGCGCAACAGGCCAAGCACCCCAAGCTGACCCTGACCGCCATGTATAACGTGCTGGAAAAAGCTGCGCGCAGGCGAACGGATCGAGGGCAAGGACAAGGAAACCTATGACCAGGGCCTCGTCGGCATCCTGCGCACCCTGCACGACCAGATCGACGCGGCGGTGGCCGAGGCCTATGGCTGGCCTGCCGATCTGTCGGATGACGACATCTGCACCGCCTCGTCGACCTGAACCGCCAGCGCGCGGCCGAGGAGGCGCGCGGCCATATCCGCTGGCTGCGCCCCGAGTATCAGAACCCCAGGGCAAGACCGCGAGCGTCAAGGGCGCAACAGGCCGCGCTCGACATCGGCCCCAAGGACACCGCCGCCAAGGCCCCCTGGCCCAAGACCCTGCCCGAACAGATCGCCGCCGTCCGCGCCGCCCTGCAAGACATGGGCGAGGCCACCCCCGAACAGATCGCCCGCCGCTTCCAGCGCGCCCGCGCGACCAGCGTCGAACCCCTGCTCGCCAGCCTCTCGATGCTGGCCAGGCCCGCGCGGCTTGAGGGCGGTCGATACGCGGATTGAACGGGTGTTGAAGTCACCTTCAAACCGCGCCCACCTCAACTGCATCTGCTGCAAATATAGCTGTCAAACTCTGCAAGAATTGGTGGCGAGCTACAGTGTGTGTGCGTTGACAGAGATATCTGCAGTGAACCCGGAAGAGGGCGGGGGATGGCGAGCTACAGTGTGTGTGCGTTGACAGAGATTCTTGCAGAGATGCGGGAACAGGTGGGGAAATGTGGGAAAAGCCGATAAACGCCGTGAAAACATGGGCTTGGACGGGCACTGGCAGCCCACAGCGGGAGAAGGCGAAACTTGCAGAAAACGGCGAAAATGGCCGATCGACGCGCGAGGCGCCCGCCACTGAACCGCCGATAAACAGGCCTTGAACCCTGTTTTCAAAGGGTTTTCACGGCTAGCGGCAGAAATCGAGCGGTTTGGAACATGCAACTCGGCGGCATGTTGGGCTCGTCCGTTGCATGTTCGGCGTACAGCCCTGAAAAGCCAAGAAAAAACCCAACACGAAAGCCCAAATGCGTCGCCTCGAACAGACAATAAGTTTTGCCGCTCGAGCACTGTTAGCAGCGCAGGCAGCCAGCGAAACCAGGCAATCATCTCCTGCGCCGATATGCGTTTCGGCGCCGCCTCTTGCGCGGTTTTCCGTCGAAATGCCGAAGCCGCCACCGCTGCAAGTTTCCCCGGCAAACTCTGCAAGAAATCGTGGCGAGCTTCAGCGGCACAGCGGCCCCAAGTCGCTAGTCGTTGCCCAGCAGCCCCAAGCCGCGCAAATAGATGCCGACACTGCTTTCCAGCAATTCCTCGGGGGTGAACGGGCTGCGCGAGCCGGGTTTTCCCCTTGCATAGAGTTCCACGATCCCGTGGCTGATCGCCGAGATATGCGCCGCGAACATGGCCGACGGAGGGCGCCGATCAGCAGGCATCCTTGCGGACAGGGCCTCGGCGGCGCGGGTCAGGACCCGGTTCGCCCTTTCGGATGCGCGCGCCAGATCCGGTGTCTGGCCCGGGGCAACACCGGATTCAAACATCGCCATATAGTGACCGGGATATTTCAGGGCAAAGGCAAGATAGGCGCGCCCGACCGCCTCGAACGCCGCAAGGGGCGAGGGCTTGCCATCGGCATAGGCGTAATCGAGAACGTCGGCGAACAACTCGTAGCCCTGCGTTGCCACCGCGGCGATCAGATCCTCGCGGCCCGAAAAATGCCGGTAGGGCGCCGCGGCCGAGACATCGGCGGATTTGGCCGCCTCGGCCATCGTAAAGCCGGTCGGCCCCTTTTCAGCGATCAGCACCAAGGCGCCGTCGATCAGCGCCTGACGCAGATTTCCGTGATGATAGCCGCGTTTGCTCATGCTGTGTCTGGCCCGTGCCCGATCGCTGCTACCGATTACACCCTTGCATTGGCCGCGTGGCTTGCATAGATGGGCGCTGAGAGGCTGGCGCGGGCAGACCGTTCGCCAACCCGGTCAGGTCCGGAAGGAAGCAGCCGCAACGAACTCCGTTTGGGTCGTGTCCGGTCTCTCACCCTCAGCGCTTCTTGCGCCCGCCCTTCCCGCCTTCGGATTGCATCGCCCGCGCCGCTTCGGCTGCGCCACGCAGTTCTTCGGCGATTTCCTCGGCTTCCTCCGGATCGAAATCCAGCGGCAATTCGACGCCGTCGGCCTCGATATAGATGCGAACCATGCCCTGATCGGTCGGGCCGATCTGCAGATTGGCGGCGATATCGCTTTCCTTGTTGATGCTCATGGCATTCTCCCGTTCCTGATCGTCGTTAGCTTGCCATGCCTCCCAGTGCAAGGCACACTCGGGATCATGCCCCCGCCAACCGAGCCCGCACCATGCCCCAGATCCTGCCATACACACGCGCTGACAAGGATTGGGTGGTGGATCGACACGGTGCCCTCTATGCCCGCGAGGAAGGGTTCAACGCCGATTTTCCGGCATTGGTGAACCAGATCCTGACCGATTTTGATGCCGCCTTGCCATCGGACACGCACCAAGGCTGGATCGCATGGGACAACGGGAACAGGCTCGGGTCGGTGTTTGTCGTCCCTGAGGAGCCGGGACCCGCGAAGCTGCGGCTCTTCCTCGTGGAGCCAGAGGCGCGCGGCACCGGGCTTGCCCAACGCCTGCTGGATCAAGCAATGGATTTCGCGCGCGGGACGGGGGCATCCAAACTGCGGCTCTGGACCCACGAAAGCCATCTCGCCGCAGGAAAAATCTATGCCCGCAACGGATTTCACATCGTCGATTCCTGGCCGAACCGGTTTTGCGGGCAGGATGTGATTGCGCAGATCTGGGAACGGAAACTCTGAGGCGAAAGCCCCTTGCAATCAGCGATGCAGGCGGCTAAACGGCCCCCGAGTGCCGACGTAGCTCAGTTGGTTAGAGCACCAGATTGTGGATCTGGGGGTCCCCCGTTCGAGCCGGGGCGTCGGTACCATCACTCTCCTCTTCTCCGGCAGTTTCGATCCATCGCGCGACGCGCTCGACACCGCTTTTTGGTGCGCCCCGTCGAAGGCGAAACAGCCTCAGCGCCGATGCACAGGGAACCGGCGGGCCAAAGGGCGCGATCAAAGCGCCGCTTTGCAGCCAGCGCCCGATCAAGACCGTGTGCCCGATCAGAACCCCGGCTCCGGCCAAGGCCTCTTCGACAGCCAAGGCATAAAGCGAATGCCGCGCATCATGCGACGGGACCGGCAAGTCAGGTGCAGCGGCCTGAATCCAGCGCCGCCAGTCATCATGCCATGTCGAATCGGTCAATCGCGGCAAGCCGGCAAGATCGCGCGCCGCACCGGGCGCCGCACCGGGCGCCGCGACCAGCGTCGGCGCGCAGACCGGCAGCAAGGCATCGTGCGCCACGACCGACCCGCCCGCCGGTGCCAGAAACAACGCAAGGTCGAACGGGGCGGTCTTGGCCTGTGGCATGGACTCGAGCGCGGTAATCGACAACCGGACACCGGGCAACGCCGCCCGTAATGCTGCAAGTCGCGGGGCCAGCCAAAGCTGTGCGATCGCGGGCAAGGTGGCGATCCGGACCTGCGCGTCGGCACAGGCCCGAACAGCCTCGGACAGATCATGCAGCGCGGCACCCAAAGCGGGGGCAATGGCGACGGCCGGTGCCAAGGGGGTTGTCCCGCGCGCATGGCGGGCAAAGACGGGACGGCCCGCCCAGTCTTCGACCCGGCGGACACTGGCGGCGATGGCCCGTGGGGTCTGACCGAGTTCAGCGGCGGCAGCAGCGAAACCACCGCAGCGCAGGGCCGCTTCGAAAGGAGGCAGGGCCGACCATGGAGGATCAACACGATCCGCTGCCAGCGGCGCAACTGCCCGGTGCAAAGCGCGCAAGCCCGCTGTCAATGCATCCGCCAATTCGGCGCCCTGGGCCGTGACCGCCAGCCCTTTCGCGTGGGGCTGGAACAGGGCAACCCCCAGCCCGGCCTCCAGCGCCCGGACTTTGGCCCGAAGCGCGCCGGGCGTCCGACCCACCGACAGCGCGGCAGCAGCGTATCCACCCCGGCGCACGGTTGCCTCGAATGCGACCAGATGCGGCAAAGGCGGAAGACGAGGAGGCGGTGGGGCAACGGCCATCGCGAGACTCAACTCTGTTTCGCCTCAGTCGACAGGTTTTTGTGTTTGCGCGCAAGCGTCCTGACGCCCACAGTGCCCCAAAACCGGAGGACATCATGACCCATCTCGCCGCCCGCCCCTGGGTTCCCGCCACTGCCGAGGCCCGTGTTCAGGGCATCGCCGCCGAAACCGCTGCTGCGCCCAGCGCCGCGATCGATTCGCGGATCGAGGCCCTGATCCAGCGCAATGCGCAGATCCACGAACAGGATTGCTTCAACCTGAATCCGGCCACCAACGTGATGAACCCCCGCGCCGAAGCGGCGCTGGCACGCGGACTGGGGTCGCGGCCGTCACTGGGTTATCCGGGCGACAAATACGAGATGGGCCTGCAAGCCATCGAGGAGATCGAAGTCATTGCCGCCGAACTGGCCGCCGAGATCTTCGGAGCGACCCATGCCGAAATCCGCGTCCCCTCGGGCGCGCTGGCCAACCTCTATGGCTTCATGGCGCTGACCAAACCGGGCGATGCCATCATCGCCCCCCCTGCCAGCATCGGTGGCCACGTGACCCACCATGCAGACGGCTGCGCCGGTCTCTATGGGCTTGTGACGCATCCGGCGCCGGTCAATGCCGATGGCTATACCGTCGATCTGGACGCCTTGCGCGCGCTGGCGCAGGTGGTCCGGCCCAAGGTCATCACCGTCGGCGGCAGTCTGAACCTGTTCCCCCATCCTGTGCCGGAAATCCGCGCCATCGCCGACGAGGTGGGTGCCAAGGTCCTGTTCGATGCCGCTCACCAATGCGGGATCATCGCCGGGGGTGCTTGGGCGAACCCATTGGCGCAGGGTGCGCATCTGATGACCATGAGCACCTACAAGTCGCTGGGCGGTCCGGCGGGCGGGTTGATCGTCACCAACGACGCCGCGATTGCCGAAAGGTTGGATCACATCGCATTCCCCGGCATGACCGCCAATTTCGACGCTGCGAAATCGGCGGCGCTGGCGATCAGCCTGCTGGACTGGCGCGATCACGGCGCGGCCTACGCCCGGGCGATGATCGACACCTCCCGTGCGTTTGCGCAGGCGCTGGCCGACCGGGGATTGCCCGTGTTCGCCACGACTCAGGGTTTCACCCAATCCCACCAGTTTGCCATCGAGGCGGCTGCCTTCGGCGGCGGGCAGGCCGCATCGAAAACGCTGGAAAAGGCAGGTTTTCTGGCCTGCGGGATCGGCCTTCCCGTCGATCCGGTTCCCGGTGACATGAACGGGCTGCGCATTGGCACGCCAGAACTGGTGCGTTGGGGCGTGACGGTCGACGACATTCCCGCGCTGGCCGATCTGGTGGCCGAAGCCCTGCGGTCGAACGATCCGGCCTCGGTCGCGCCGCGAACCAAGGCGATGCGCGCCCGGTTCCGGACGCTGCACCATATCCGGCCCTGATCGCGCGTCAGTTCCCAGCGGCGGGCGCAGGTTGCGCCCGCCCCCCGCCCAGCAGTTCCAGCAGGCGGTTGCGCGCCGCCTGTTCGACCCCGTCGCGCAGCGTGTCTTCGACCGATTGGCCTTCCTGCACCTGAACGTTCAGCTCTTGCTCGACCCGCTGCCGGACGCGCTCGCGTGCTTCGGCTTCAAGGCGGTCTGCCTCTTCCCTTGCCCGGGCTTCCAGTCTGGCGCGTTCTTCGTCCAGCCGTTGCTGCGCGATGCTTTCGACATCCAGCCGGAACCGGGGTTCCGACCATGGCCCCGTGATCAGCAGGGGAACCCGGATCGATTCGCCGGTCTGGGCATTGCGCATGGCCTCGGGCGTGACGCGATAGTTCAGCAGTTGCTCGCCCAGATCAACGGTGCCTTCGCCGCGCACCGTCACCAGATCCGACGTCAGCAACAGGTCGCTGTTTGACAGGACACCGCCCTGCATCGTGAAACTGGCGCCCAGCGAATCGAAGATCGTTCGGTTGCTTTCACCGACATAGGACATGTCGAGATTGCGCAGCATGCCCGCCAGATCGAATCCGATGATCTCGCCGCCGCCAAAATCGACCCGCCCCTGCCCTTCAAGGCTGTGCATGATCGCATCCAGCGAGTTGCCAACCCC
>JAWKXG010000027.1:0-33477 GCA_041397065.1 Paracoccaceae bacterium
GTTGTTTTCGGGTTGCTGTTCGGTGAGCCCCAGCGAGTTGACCTGCACCCCATAGCGGAAGCGGCGATAGCGCGCGTCGGTCACGCCATAGCGTTCGAGCGTGATTTCATCCCACAGCTCGACAAAGGCGCGCATCTTGCACATCTCGGTCACGAAGCGGATGCCCGCGTTCACGAAGAACGAAATGCGCCCGACCATCTCGCCGAAATGCTCGGCCGGGACTTTGTCGCGCAGGTCATCCAGCACGGCGACGGCTGTGGCCAAGGCAAAGGCCAGTTCCTGTTCGGGCGTCGCGCCCGCCTCTTGCAGGTGATAGGAACAGACGTTCATCGGGTTCCATTTGGGCAGATGCTCGCGGGTATAGGCCGCGACATCGGTGATCATCCGCAGGCTGGGCTTGGGCGGGCAGATATAGGTGCCGCGCGACAGGTATTCCTTGATGATGTCGTTCTGCACCGTGCCCTGAAGCTGGCTGATATCGGCGCCCTGTTCCTCGGCCACGGCGATATAGAGCGACAGCAGCCAAGGCGCGGTCGCGTTGATCGTCATCGAGGTGTTCATCTGTTCCAGCGGGATCTGATCGAACAGCGCGCGCATGTCCCCCAGATGGCAGACCGGCACGCCGACCTTGCCGACCTCGCCGCGCGCCAGTTCGTGATCGCTGTCATAGCCGGTCTGGGTGGGCAGGTCGAAAGCGACCGAGAGACCTGTCTGCCCCTTGGACAGGTTCGTGCGATAGAGCGCGTTCGAGGCCTTGGCCGTGGAATGACCGGCATAGGTGCGGAACAGCCAGGGCTTGTCTTTGGTGGTCATCTTTGGGCCTCCGAATAGTGCAACTGCAGCGCAATTTTCTTACCCAAAGGGAATATCTGGGCGAAAGATAATGTCAATACCGGAATCGCTGCAACGCGGCGCCGGGGCTCAGGGCAGGCTAGCCCCGATTGCGCGCAGGATCAGCGTCACCTGCTTTTCGACGCTTTCGGTTAACGGTGCCGTGCGGATGACTGGTGAGGCCTGAAGATCCGCAAGCCCGTGGATCGCGCTCCATGCAAAGAACTGATCCGCCGGACCGGCGGGCGCGGGCAAGACACCGGTGTGATGCAACTCGTCCAGCGCACGTTGCAGCCAAGCGTAGGTCGACGGGCGGCCGATTGGATCGGTCGAGGTGCCGACACCATGCGGGCCGAACATCAGCCGCCAAAGACCATAGTGGGTCATCGAAAAACGCACATATTCCTCGGCGAGTCCAAGAAACCGTTTCCGGGCCTGTTGCGCGGTTGCTACGGGGGTGTCGAAGGGCGCGATGGTTTCGAAGGCTGTCGCGAGTTCGTCAAAGCCGATCTGTGCCACCGCGCGCAGCAATGCGTCCTTGTCGGCAAAGTGGCGATAGATCGCGCCCGGCGAAACGCCAAGATCGCGGGCGGCCTTGCGCAATGACATGTCCTCGATCGTTCCGGCGCGGGCTGCCTGCAAGGCCAGCGCCATCAGTTCCGATTTGAGGTTGCCGTGGTGGTGGGTGTCTCGTTTCTGCATGGCTCAAAGTAAACACTGTTTACAAATTGCGCAACAGGGTTTAAGTAATCAGTGATTACATTGATGGAGGACGCCATGCCGACGACTGTGCAGCACCCGATTTCCCCTCGTTTCGTGGACACACCCACAGGGACACTGGCCGTCGTGACCCTTGGTCAGGGCGAGACCGATCTGGTCCTTTGGCCCTCGATCTTTACCGATCACTCGATTCACCTCGGCCTTGCGGAACGGCTTGGCGATCGGTTCCGGCTGCATCTCGTCGATGGCCCTGGGCATGGATCCAGCCGATCCGCGCCGATGGTGGCCACGATGGCGGATTATGCCGCTTCGATGGCGGCGGTCCTGGACGCGCTTGACCTGAAAGCGCCTATTGTCGGCGGCACGTCATGGGGCGGGCTGGTCGGGGCCGAACTGGCCTTGACCCAGCCTGACCGAGTGTCTGGTCTTGTCCTGATGAACACGCCCATGGGCATCGACGGGGCGCAGCCTGTGTTCGCGAACCGAATGATTGCGTTTGGGGCGCGGTGGATGCTGGGCCTGCGCCTGTTTCGCAATGGGGTCGCGCGCAGCTTCTTTGAACAACCCGACGCAGATTCAGGAGCTATGCAGCATTTTCATACGATGCTGGCGCAGGCCGATCCGGCGGCGCTATCCGCGCATGTCGCCAACGTAATCCTGCGAGGAACGCCCCTGCGCGAACGTCTGCATCAAATCGCGGTGCCGACGGCGGTCATCGCCGGGCGCGACGACACCATGTATCCCGTCGATCAGCAAGCAGGGGCGGCGGTGCTTTTGCCCATGGGGCGCCTGTATGTCGTGCCGGGCAAGCATATCTCCGCTGTGGATTCTCCTGATTTGGTGGCCGAGGCGATTGGCGGCCTGCGCTTCGGTCAAAGGATCGCGGCATGACGGTTCTTGTTCTTGGGGCGACCGGGCTGCAGGGTGGCGCGGTTCTGCGGCATCTACGCGGGAGAGGCCTGCCACTTCGCGCCCTGACCCGCCATCCACAAAGCCAGGCCGCGCGCCGATTGGCCCAGACCGGGGTCGAGGTGGTGCAGGGCGACATGGCGGATCCCGCGTCACTCGGACGGGCTTTTGTCGGGGTGCGCAGGGCTTTTTCGGTGCAGGACTTCTATGCCCCCGGCGTCGGTATCGAAGGCGAACTTGCGCAGGCGCGGACGGTCTTTAGCGCGGCCCGACAGGCGGGGGTCGAACATGTCGTGCAATCGGTCATGGGTGACGGCAACGCGCCGGGCGGCCCGCCGCATTTCCTCTCCAAGGCCCTGATCGAGCGGGATCTGAGGGCCTCAGGGCTGGGCTACACCCTGTTGGGGACGGTCTGGTTCATGGAGAACCTTCTGAATCCTGCGATGAAACCGGCGCTCACCTTCCCGGTGCTGCGGGGCGGTCTGAACGCGGATACCGTCTTTCCGATGCTCGCGGCCGAGGATCTGGGCCGGGTCGCGGCACAGGTTCTGACCGATCCGGCACCCTGGGCAGGGCGCAAGCTGAACCTGGCGGGAGATGCGCTGACCGTGGAGCAGATGGCGCGGGCCTATCGGGCTGCTACCGGTCGTGCGCCCCGCCGATGGCGGATCGCGCCCTCGATACTGCGCCGCCTCACCCCCGAGTTTGCCGCGCAGATCGACTGGCACAACCGGGTGAACATGAGCTTCGGCCCCGCCGAATTGCGCGGCATTCTCCCTGATGCCTTGAACTTCGCGCGTTTCCTCCAGACCCGCCCGGTGCCCCGTTTGTGACGCTCAGCGCAACTGGCTGTCCTTCGATCCGCGTCGGTTGATACCGGGGCGGGCGCGGAAGGAGGCGTCACGGTCTTGCTGACACGCAACGCACAGTTTGACACCGGGCAGGGCGGCGCGCCGTGCCTCGGGGATTTCCTCGTCGCATTCGGCGCAATGCGACAGGCTCTCGCCCGAGGGGCGGGGGCGGGCCCGAAGCCGGGCCAGTTCGTCATTGATCGAGGCTTCGATCTGCTCTTCTACCGCGCCGTCGCGGGCCCAGCCGCCTGCCATGTCACCCCTCGCGTCTTGTCCCTTGAAATTGAGGGTCCCGACAGCACGCTGTCAACGCATAATCCCATGGACGCCCGCCAGCCCGCACAGTAGCTTTCGCCCATGGGTGCGATGGTAGAAATGCCGCTTTGGCTGGTCGTCGTGGTGTTGGTGCTTGCTGCCATCGCCTCGCTTGATCGTATCATCGGGCCGGGCCTTCGCTGGTATTTCCGCCGCAGGATGCAGCGCGCCGTTGACAGGCTGAACACACGCCTTGATCGCCCGATCCAGCCTTTCAAACTGATGCGTCGCCAAGACAATGTCGTGCGACTCGCCTATGATCCGCTGGTGATGGAAGCCGTGGCCGCCCATGCTGCCGCGCAAGGCGTCCCGCAGAACGTCGCCTTCGAGCAGGCGCTGGGCTATGCCCGCGAGATCGTTCCGGGGTTCTCGACCGCGGCGTATTTCGGTTTCGCGATCCGGGTCGCGAGATGGCTCAGCGGCATGTTCTACACCGTCACGCTGGACCAGAGCGCGGCGCCCCTGCGCGAGATCGATCCGAAATCCGCCGTTGTTTTCGTGATCAACCACCGTTCGAACATGGATTATGTGCTGATCACATGGCTGGCGGCTGATCGTTCGGCGCTGTCTTACGCGGTGGGCGAATGGGCGCGGATCTGGCCGCTGACCCCGTTGATCAAGGCGATGGGCGCGTTCTTCATTCGTCGCAAGGATTCCGACCCTCTCTATCGCGCGGTTCTGGCGCGGTATATCCAGATGTCCGCGCGCGAAGGGATGACACAGGCCATGTTTCCTGAAGGCGGGCTCAGCCTGTCTGGGGCGGTTGGCGACGCCAAGAAGGGTCTTCTGACCTATCTTGTGCGCGACTTCAGCCCGGGCGACGGCGCCGATGTCGTCTTTGTTCCTGTCGCGTTGAACTATGACCATGTGCTGGAAGATCGGTTGCTGATCCAGGCCGCCATCAGCGGAAAACGCCGGTTTCGCGTCGGCTTCGTGCAACCTGTGGTCTGGGTGTCGCGGCTTGTGTGGCGCAAGCTGCGCGGGACAATGAAGACCTTCGGCAACGCGGCGGTGGTCTATGGGACGCCGCTGTCGCTGTCGGGGTTTCTGGGGTCGGCACCAGATGCCGGGGTCGAAGAACTTGCCGATGCGCTGATGACGCGGATTCGCCGGTCTGTGCCGGTGCTGCCGGTGCCACTGACTGCCGCCGCATTGTCCGAGGGGCCAGCAACGCGGCTGGAACTGGAACAACGGGCCGAGCGATTGCTGCGGGAAATGCCGGGGCGCAACGCGATACGTCTGCCCGCGGGGCAGGCCATCGATGACGGTCTGAGCCGCCTGCTCGAGCGCCGCCTGATCCACATCGACGCGGGCACCGTTCGGATCGCAACCGGGCAGGAAGATGTCATCGGCTATTACGCGGCATCGATCCAGCAGATCTGCAGCTTGCGCACCGTGTGACGTCGCTGCAGCGCAACAATTCGTTGCGACATAAAATTACAAATTTTGCCCTTGAGGGGTTGCAATGTTACGTCGCGAAATTTACTTTTGCTGCAAGTGCCGCATTGATTCTGCGACGCGGCAACCACAGGCAGGAGTAGACAATGGCCCTCGATACCGAAACGCGCATTGCGGAATACACGGCACCGGAAAAAGACCTCTACGAGATCGGTGAAATGCCGCCTCTCGGCTATGTGCCCAAGAAGATGTATGCTTGGGCGATCCGCCGCGAGCGTCATGGTGAACCCGAACAGTCGTTTCAGGTCGAAGTTGTCGACACATGGGAAATCGACAGCCACGAGGTGCTGGTTCTCGTGATGGCGGCGGGCGTGAACTATAACGGCGTCTGGGCCGGGCTCGGGGTGCCGATCTCGCCGTTCGACGGGCACAAGCAGCCCTATCACATCGCGGGGTCCGACGCCTCGGGGATCGTGTGGAAGGTCGGCGACAAGGTCAAACGCTGGAAGGTCGGCGACGAGGTTGTCATCCATTGCAATCAGGATGACGGCGACGACGAGGAATGCAACGGCGGCGACCCGATGTTCTCGCCCACGCAGCGGATCTGGGGCTACGAAACCCACGACGGCTCGTTCGCGCAGTTTACCCGCGTGCAGGCCCAGCAGTTGATGCCGCGCCCCAAGCACCTGACGTGGGAAGAAAGCGCCTGCTATACCCTGACGCTGGCGACCGCCTATCGCATGCTGTTCGGGCACCATCCGCATGAACTGAAACCGGGCCAGAACGTGCTGGTCTGGGGGGCGTCGGGCGGTTTGGGTTCCTATGCGATCCAGCTTGCCGCCGCGGCAGGGGCCAACGCGATTGGCGTGATCAGCGACGAGAGCAAGCGCGACTTCGTGATGTCGATGGGTGCCAAGGGCGTCATCAACCGCAACGATTTCAAGTGCTGGGGCCAACTGCCCAAGGTCAACTCGCCTGAATACAATGACTGGCTGAAAGAGGCCCGCAAGTTCGGCAAGGCCATCTGGGACATCACCGGCAAGGGTGTCAGCGTCGACATGGTGTTCGAACATCCCGGCGAGGCGACGTTCCCCGTGTCGACCCTCGTCGTGAAAAAGGGCGGGATGGTCGTGATCTGCGCCGGCACCAGCGGGTTCAACTGCACCTTCGACGTGCGGTATATGTGGATGCACCAGAAGCGTTTGCAGGGTTCGCACTTCGCACATCTGAAGCAGGCTGCCGCCGCGAACCGGCTGATGCTGGAACGCCGTCTCGACCCCTGCATGTCCGAAGTGTTCCCGTGGGCCGAGATCCCGCAAGCACATACCAAGATGCTGAAGAACCAGCACAAGCCCGGCAACATGGCGGTGCTGGTGCAGGCCCCGCGCACTGGGTTGCGCACCTTCGAGGATGCGTTGGAAGCCGGCAAGCGCTGATCGGGCCATGAAACACCGCGGACGGTTGCCGTTCGCGAACCAGAGGCACCCGAAAGGGTGCCTCTGATCGTTTCGGGGTGCATTTTTTTGAACCGGCGCGCTGACACCTGCGACCCAAAGGCACATGCACGTTGGCTCCCGTTTCAAACAAGGAATTTTTCAATGACCCTTTCGATCAAGACCACCGCTATCGCCGCCGCTTTCGTTCTTTCGACCATGGGCAGCGCACAGGCCGCGCCGATCACCTCGCTGGAACAGTGCTATAATGCGGTGATCACGTGGTGCACGAACACCTATCCCGAACACGCCGATCAATGTGGTCAGTCTTCGGCGCTGAACGATTGCGACGAGGAATTTGGCAATACCACCGCCTCGAACGCCGGATTTGCCACGGGTATCCGCCGGGTCGGCCTTCCGATGTCGGACCGCGCGTTTCAGCGGTTGCTCGCCGGTGGCCAGGTTCTGCGCCGCGACCGTTGATTCCTCCCTCTCCCTCGTGACTGGGCCGCCCTTCGGGGCGGCTTTTTCTTGCGCGGGTGGCGCGCAAGGTTTTCTCAACCATGGTGGCTGTAGGCTTGGCCGTGCAACGAAAGGGGCAGGGCGTGCAGCACGAATGGATGATCCGGGTGATCGAGGATTTGCGAACCTATGCCCTCTGGCACGGGTTCACGGCATTGGCGAGCGAGCTGGACATGCTGCTGGCCCTCGCGCATTTGGAACTCGCCTCGAAAGAGGCGCGGACACAACCCCCCTCGCGGACCGATCATTGAGGCGTGCTGATCCCGGTGGCTTTACTTCGGGCTGCGTTTTGGCGCTTATGGGGCGAGAAAAGAAGGGGCCAATCGTGCTGACAGCCTTGACCAGTGGTTTTCTTACCAGCCTTGGCCTGATCCTTGCCATCGGGGCGCAAAACGCCTTTGTCCTGCGCCAAGGGTTGCGCCGCGAACATGTGGCGCTCGTGGTTCTCTTGTGCGCGGCGTCGGATGCTTTGCTGATTGCGCTGGGTGTGGCCGGTTTCGGGGCCGCGTCTCAGGCACTGCCTTGGCTGACGCCCGTCTTGCTGTGGGGCGGCGTGGCGTTTCTGACGGTCTATGGCGCGCTGCGTTTTCGGGCGGCGTGGCAGGGAACCGGCGGGCTCAGCGCGGGCGCGGAAGGCGCGGCGACGGCACGGCGAACGGCGCTCACCTGCCTTGCGCTGACGTGGCTCAACCCGCATGTCTATCTTGATACATTGGCATTGCTGGGCGCATTGTCGGCGCAATACGCGCCCCATGAACGCGCGTTTGGCGCGGGCGCGATGACTGCGTCTTTCGTCTTTTTTGCGGCGTTGGGCTATGGTGCCCGCGCGTTGGCACCCGCGCTGCGTCGCCCGAAGGCGTGGACGGTGCTGGAAATCGGGATGGGGCTTGTCATGTGGGCCATTGCCGCCAGCCTTGTGTTGCAGGCCCTTTCGGAGATTGCGCCATGAAACACCATACCTATTCCTCGCGCGTGCGCTGGACGGGCAACACGGGGCAGGGCACGGCCCATTACCGCGCCTATACTCGCGACTGGGAGGTCGCTGTTCCCGGCAAGCCCCCGATCCCCTGTTCAAACGATCCGCTGCTGGGTGGCAACCCGGCCCTGATGAACCCTGAGGATCTATTGCTCAGCGCCCTGAGTGCGTGCCACATGCTGTGGTATCTGCATCTGGCAGCGAATGCCGGGATTGTCGTCACCGCCTATGAAGACAGCCCCGAAGGGACGGGCGAAGTTGCGCCGGATGGTGCGGCGCGGTTCCTGTCCGCGACCCTGCGCCCCCGCATCACGGTGCGCCCCGGCGCCGATCTGGACGTGGCGCACGCGATCCACGGGCAAATTCACACTGTCTGTTTCATCGCGCGGTCGGTCAATTTCCCGGTTCGGATCGCGCCGGAATTTCATGTTTCCGAGGATGCCTGACGTGCTGCGCCGTCCCGTCCTTGTGAACGGCTGTGGCATTGCGCCCGTCAACGCCGGGGCATAGGTTTGCGGGATGATGGGATTGTTCGCCTCTCTCTTGCGTCCCCCGCGGCGCGAAGATTTTCCGCCCGATCTTGCGATCGCGGCGCTTCTGGTCGAGGCTGCGCGCGCCGACGGGGTCTATCTGCCGTCGGAACGGGAGATGATAGACCGGATGTTGACGATGTTGCTGGGGCTGAATGCCGCCGAGGCACGCGCCTTGCGCGAACGGGCGGAGCCGGTTCAGGCCGAATCCGCTGATACCGTTCGCTTTACCCGTGTCGTCAAGTTCGCCCTTGATGAAGGGCAGCGCATCGCCGTGATGGAGGCCCTGTGGCGGGTGATCCTCAGCGATGATGACCGCGATCCGCACGAGAACGCGCTGATGCGGCATCTGGCGCCCTTGCTGGCCATCGACGACCACGACAGCGCCGCCGCACGGCAGCGCGCGCTTGCCAGCAACCGGCCCTGAATGTCAAATCGTCGAACCGGGAATGGTAGGCCCGGAGGGAGTGCCCTTCGGACTGGAATTCAACGGCTTGGACTGTCAAACCGTCCATTCCGCCGTCTTTGATACCAAACGGCTTTTTCGCGGATTGTCAAACCTGCGAAGCCTGAATCTCCGCTGACAACTGAAACGAGAACCGCCGCCCAGGGCGCGAACCTGGACGGCGGGGAAGAACGAGGGACTCAAGCGCGGGTCCCGCTTCAGCGGAGAACAGAAGCATGAACATCGCGGTATCTAGATACCACAAATCCCCCCAGAAGGGCAACCCCAACTTGGCGGCGGCCCTGAAGCTGGCCCAGGCCGGAGTCCCGGTTTTCCCGGTGTCTCAGGACCGCAAGCCGCTGGTGAAGTGGAAGGACGCGGCGACGGCGGACACGGCCCAGGTGCGGCGCTGGTGGGGCCGCTGGCCCGACGCCATGCCCGCCATGCCGACGGGTTCCAAGAGCGGTATCAGCGTCCTGGACGTGGACATGAAGAACGGGAAGGACGGCTTCGCGGCCCTTCGGTCCCTGGGGCTCGATCCTGACACCCTTAGCCATGTCCGCGTCCAGACGCCCAGCGGCGGCGGGCATATCTATTTCCGGCACCGGAAGGGCCTGACCAATTCGGCTTCCAAGCTGGCCCCCGGACTCGATGTGCGGGGCGAAGGCGGCTATGTCCACGCCCTGGGCGCGGTCAACGGGAAGGGCGCGTTCGAAGTCCTGGACACTCACATTGCGGACGACGTTCTGGGGCTGCCCGAATGGCCCGACGTGCTGAAGCCTGCCCGCCGCGCGGAAGAGCCCGTCACGCCCAAAGCCCCGGACGCCAGCGACCAAGATCGCGCCTGGGCGCGGCGGGAACTGGACGACGTGTGCGCGGCCTTGGCAGACGCCGAACCCGGCGGGCGCAATCATGCCTTGAACGAAGCGGCCTTCCGCCTGGGGGGCGTGGAAGCCCTGGGGCTTCTGGACGGGAACGAAGTCGGGTTCCGGCTCTTGGCGGCTTGCGCGGCCAATGGGCTTCTGTCCGACGACGGCAAGGCAACCTGTCTGGCGACGATCAACAGCGGGCGGAAGAGCGGGCGCAAGGTCCCGCGCTATCCCCCGGACCCGGACGTGGACCTGGACGAATGGTTCGACGATCTGGACATGCCCGACGACCTGGACGCGGAAATCGCCCGCATCCTTGGCCTTGACGATCCGACGCCCCCGGCGGCGGGGAAGCTCACCTTCAGGACGCCCGACGATTGCGCGGCGGAAACCCCGCGCGGCTATGTCGTGAAGGGCCTTATCGCGCCTGGGCAAATCGGCTGCATCTTCGGGGACCCTGGGGCGGGCAAGAGCCTGATCGCCCCCAGCATCGGCTATGCCGTCGCCCAGGGGCGGGAAACCTTCGGGCTCAGGACCAAGGCCGCGCCCGTGTTCTATGTGGCCGCCGAAGACGAAGCGGGCATGGGTTGGCGTGTCCGGGCGCTCAGGGCCGCCCATGGCAGCGCCCCAGACTTCAAGCTGGTGGGGGGCGTCTCGAACCTCTTCACCAAGGAGTCGCCCGATCTGAAGGAACTGCGGCAAGCCGTGAAGCGTGACCGCCCCGGCCTGATCGTGATCGACACCTTGGCCATGGCCTTCCCCGGCATGGACGAAAACAGCGCCGAAGGCATGGGCCGAGTCGTCGCCGTGGCGCGGGCGCTGACCAAGTGGGGCGCGGCGGTCATCCTGATCCACCATGGCACCAAGGCGGAAGGGAACACCCCGCGCGGCCATAGCCTCTTGAACGGGGCGCTGGACATGGCCTTGCACCTGACCGCCAAGGACCAGAACGGGATTGTCCGGGGCAAGCTGACGAAGAACCGCAACGGCTCTTGCGACCTGGACATTGCCTTCACCATCGGCGTTCACGGGTTCGGCCCCGACGACGACGGCGACGAAATTCAGGCGGCCTTTGCTGAAGAACTCGCCCCCGGCGCGGCCATGCGGACGCCCAGCTTGTCGCCGACGGAACGGGCGGTCTTGGCGGTCTTCGCGCGGCTGGCGGACGGCGCGGCTTCTGTCGGGCGGACGGCCCTTCGGGAAGCGGCCATGGCAGATGCAGCGGTTTCGTCGGCGGACAGTCCCGCCAGCCGGAAGGACACGTTCAACAGGGCGTTGAGGGGACTCGTGCGGAAGAACCTGATCGACGCGACGGGGGATCAAGTGGCCCTGTTGAGACCGGCGGACGATCTGACGGACGACTTTGACGACCTGGACGAAGAGGGGACGGACCCGTGAGACCGAGACAGACCGAGACCAAGGCGAGACAAGTCTCGATTGTCTCACCCCGGCAAGGCACCGGGAGGCGAGACAGACCGAGACAAGCCCCTTTAGGGGCTGTCTCACTGTCTCACCCGCTGCCCCGCGCCCAGCATGTGTTCTGGCAATCTCTGGAAACTCTGGAAATCCCAGAGACCGGGGAAACGCTGCGCGGGTCCTTCCCGGTTTGGGCGCGTCGCGGGGGGCGCGGAGCCCCGGCTTTTCACTCTCCCCAGAAATTCTGGAATCGGGAATCCACCTTGGGCGTTTCAGCCTGTTCCAGAAACTCTGGAATTTCTAGAAATGAGGCAAGCGCATGAACGCTTATGACGCCGACATTGAAGCCGTGTTGGGCGGCGGACCTGAAACCCCCGCTGGCGACACGGTGTCCGCCGCTGATCTGGCGGAATGGCTGAACCTGTCCCCGGCGCGGATTCACGCCCTGGCCCGCGAAGGCGTCATCCCCCGGACGGACGGGCGCTTCCATCTGCAAGCCTCTGTCCGCGCCTATGTGGAACACCTGCGGGAAGGCCAGCGGGGGCGGCTTGCCGCGAACCCGGACCTGAACGCCGAAAAGCTGCGGCTGGCCCGCGCAAATGCCGAGAAGATCGAACTGGCGAACGCCAAGACCCGCGCGTCGCTGGTCCCCGTCGCCGAAGTCGAATCTGCCTGGGCATCGGTCCTTCGGGACGTGCGGGCCGCCATGCTGGCAATCCCTGCCCGCGTTCAACAGCGGCTTGGGCACCTGACCGCCCATGACGTGCAGATGATCGACCGCGAAGTCCGCGACGCGCTCGAAGAGGCCAGCCATGACCAATGACACCCTGACCGCTGCCCGCGCCCGCGCCTTGGCCGCCCTGAAGCCCCCGCCGCGCCTGTCCCTGGGCGATTGGATGGAAGCCCATATGCGGCTGCCTGAAGGCGTCTCTGCCCTGCCTGGGCGCGTCACCCTCTGGCCCTATCAGCGGGGCATTGCCCAGGCCATCAGCGACCCGCTGGTGGAGCGTGTGACGCTGGTGAAGCCCGTCCGAGTCGGGTTCACGACCTTGCTCACCGGGGCGCTGGCGTCCTACGTCGCCAATGAGCCTTCCCCGATCCTGGCCCTTCTGCCGACGGAAGCCGACGCCCGCGATTATGTCGTGTCGGACCTGGAACCGATCTTCGACGCGACGCCCAGCTTGCGCGGGCTTATCTCTGCCGACGCGGACGAAGGCGGGCGGTCCACGCTTCTGTCGCGCCGCTTCCCCGGCGGGTCCCTGAAGATCGTCGCGGCCAAGAGCCCCCGGAACCTGCGCCGCCACAACGTTCGAATCCTGCTGATCGACGAAGCCGACGCCATGGAACCGTCCGCCGAGGGCAGCCCGATCACCTTGGCCGAACGGCGGACCCTCAGCTTCGCCAATCGCAAGATCATCCTGGGCAGCACCCCGACTCTGCTGGACACGTCGAACGTGTTGCGGTCCTACGCCCAATCGGACCAGCGGGTCTTCGAAGTCCCCTGCCCGGATTGTGGGGCCATGACCGAAATCATGTGGCGGCATATCGAATGGCAGCCTGACCAGCCCCAGACGGCGGCCTTCCGCTGCCCGCATTGCGATTCCCTGATCGACGAACGCCACAAGGCGGGCATGGTGGAGGCGGGGGCGTGGCGGGCCATGCGACCCGAAATCGAAGGCCATGCGGGCTTCCGGCTGAACGCCCTTGTCTCTACGCTGGCGAACGCTTCCTGGGGCAAGCTGGCGGCGGAATTCATCGCGGCCAAGGGGCACCCGGACCAGCTTCAGACCTTCGTGAACACTATCCTGGCCGAAGGCTGGCGAGAGGCGGCGGAAGAGATCGACGAAGCCGCCCTGGCCGCGCGGCGGGAACGGTTCGGCCTGGACGCGCTGCCCAGTGACGTGCTGGTCCTAACCGCCGGAGTCGACGTGCAAGGGGACCGGCTGGAAATCGTGATCCTGGGGCACGGGAAGACCGAATTCTTCGTCCTGTCGCAACACGTCATCTGGGGCAGCCCCCATGAAGATCACACCTGGGCGGAACTGGACGACTTCCTTCGCGGGCAATGGCCGCACCCCGGCGGCGGGACCATGCGCCTGGACGCCGTGGCCGTGGACGCAGGCGACGGGGGAACCATGGACGCCGTTCTGGCCTTCTGTCGCCCCCGCTTCCCCCGCCGGATCGTGGCAATCAAGGGGGCACCTGGGGCGCGGCCCGGTATCAAGGCCAGCGAGACGCGCGGGTCCCGCCTGTTCATCCTGGGCGTGGACGGGCTGAAGGCTACGCTGGCGTCGCATCTGTCGCGCGGGCGGACGGTGAGATTCAGCGACACGCTCGAAGATCGCTTCTTCGAAGAACTTGCCAGTGAACGGCGGCTGGTCCGATACAAGCGGGGGGCACCTGTCCGCGTGTGGGAACGGATCACGGGGCGGCGGGCCGAGTCCCTGGACTGCATGGTCTATGCCTTGGCCGTGCGCCCGCTGGTAGGAGTTGACCTGGACCGCCGGGAAGCGGAAGTATCAACGAAAGCGGCACCCGCAAGACCGGCTGCCGTAATTCGTTCGCGTTGGCTTGGTGGAGGATAGGTTGAAAACAATCGGACTCATTGAGCCTGGACGACTTGAAAACATTCCCGAGAAGAATCGGGCGCAACATGAATTCTGCTTCCACCTGCATGACTTAATGGTCGCGCTACTTGTCCAGATGGAAATACAGAAAGCAGGCCATATCAAGTTTGAGATTGAATCAGAGGAAGACAGACAGCTTCTTTCAAGCGGAATCCACATTCTAGACTTTCTAGACAAGTCCGGGCGCGGCGACCTTGAACGTCGGGCGGTTGTGAATCATGTGTGCAACGCTCTATTCGCTGACATGCTGCACTTCGTCTATGAGGCGCTTCGCGCGCTCGAAAAGCGAAAGTTTACTGTTGCGTTTTCGCTTCTCAGAAAGCCCTTCAAGGAAGGACTTCTTATCGTCGCCCAAATGTGTGCCGATGAAGTCGCATTTTTCGACAAGATGAAGACTGACGCGAAGAACCTTCTAAACAGGAAGGAACTAGATGAAGCTGGGATCAAAGAGTTACTTCGGCGGGCAATAGCCGCTTGTCGCGGAGCGAGCTTCACAAACCCGGAAGCACTCTATGACGCAACCTTCAATTTCCAGAACGACTTGGGACTTTCTGGATTGTTCGACAAGGCAACGCACCTAGTTACGGAATTCAAGAGGAACCAGACGGAAGATTACAACCTGAATTTCATTTTCAAGAATCCACAGGACAATGACATCTATTCTGGCGGGTCTTACTCTCAAATCGCAATGATTCTTCTCTTCATTCACATCATGCAAATCGAACTTTATGGAAGAATGAGAGAACCCAGCAAGAAGTATCAGAATTGGATGTTGTTCACATCCCTAGGGGCTTTTGAGGCCCTTTTCACAAAGGGCAGGTCCCGCATGACAGACTTTGTGAATCGGGATTTTTCGGAATTTATGCAGTGTCCGGTTTGCCAGACTCAGCTTCGAATAAAGAAATCCGACGCGCCCCGCCTCTTCATCGGCGAACGTCTGGACTGCGGCCATTGCCACACTAATCAGCACTTTCCATTCGGTTGGCTGCTGTCAAAAGTCGACCTCGACCTGTTCGACAATTAATCGGTCCACAACCTGGGCGCGGCCTTGTCCAGATAGCCTTCAACGTCCCCGATCTGGTGAGCCCACCAGACTTCAGCGCCGTCTTCGGTAACTACGCGGTATCTGGGCACCCCATGCGCGGAATTGGGGCAGGACCGGAAGAACAGGCCGCGACGGCGGGCCTTGGTGTAGACCCGCGCTTTCGCCCTGTCGTGATCCGTTCTGTCCTGCATCCTTGAATCGTCGGGGGCGGCCCTCACAAACCGCCCCCGACTCCCCATCAACTAGAGAGAGACGCAGCGGCCACCAAACCGCTGCATCCCCTCTATAGTCGGATTCGCTAAGTCCGACAATAGGTTTACGAGAGTCAATGGACAGGCTAACCTATTGTCCTGACAGTTGTTAAACTACCTGTTCAATTCACAAGGCTGTCGAATCGGTGTATCAAGGTCCGGTAAATCGCCGGAGGACTCGCCGTGACCGACCAAGAATTCCCGACCATCCACTATCTGCCGCCGCTGGACCGCCAGCCGTCGCACCTGTCCCGCAAGGACGTGGTGGCGCGGTGTCTCGAACCTGGGCTGACCCGCGACTCGCTGGAACCCTTCGTCAAGAAATGCGCGGCGCGGGACTTCCTTCGCCCCGTCGGGATCGACGCCGCCGACAAGCGCGCGCCCTATCTCTACGAAATCGACTCGGCGCTGATCGCCAAGTGTCTGCACACCCTGTCCTTCGCCAGCATCGAAGTGGACGGCCCCGACGCCATCGGGCGGGCGGTGTCTCTCGCCATGAAAGCTTTCGCCGTGGAA
Organism: Paracoccaceae bacterium; assembly: GCA_041397065.1. Classification (GTDB taxonomy): domain Bacteria; phylum Pseudomonadota; class Alphaproteobacteria; order Rhodobacterales; family Rhodobacteraceae; genus Pararhodobacter. Next base: position 15,655 of record JAWKXG010000027.1, read on the forward strand.
GACCACTTCCCGAACGGCGTCCCCAAGGGCGAGAACCTGAACGCCTATTTCCGGGCCTTCGGTCCCAGCCCCGCCGCCTGGGCGATTCTGGACTATCGCCGGGGCGTCATGGGCTGGTCCCTGCATGTCACCTGGACGCTGGACGGGGCGGGCCAGAAGCGTGTCGGCGCGAAGCTCTGGAACATCGGGAACGGATTCACGCCGAACCTCTTCCACGGCCCCGAATCCGTCATCCCCCATGCGGAAGTCGTCCTGTCCATGGACCGGATTCTTCCGGTCATCCTGGGCAACCGGGAAGGGATGAACTGACATGGCCTTCCGCCTTCCGCGCCTGCCGAAACTGTTTCGGGCCAGTGAGCCCCCCGCCCGTCGCATGATCGACGCGGCGGCGGGCGGGCGGCGGGGCGGGGGGATGGGCACCTTCGGCCCGATCAACCCGGAAGTGTCGGCGGGGGCGACGCTCACGCGGTCCCGCGCCCGGTATCTGGCGACAAACAACCCTTGGCTGGTCAACGGCGTGGACAACTGGTCCGCCGCGCTGGTGGGGGCGGGCATCCGCCCGACGCCCCGCGCCGACGACGCCGGGACCCGTCGCGCCGCCAGCCGCGCCTTCGAAGCCTGGGCGGACAATGCCGACGCGGCGGGGCGGACGGACTTCTGGGGCCTTCAGCGCGACATCGCCCGTCACCTGATCGTGGACGGGGAAGCCCTTGTCCTGATCCATGACGACGCCGACGGCATCCGCCTTCAGGTTGTCGCGCCCGAACAACTGGACGAAGCCAAGACCGCCGAATTGGGCGGCGGGCGGCTGATCGTGTCGGGCGTGGAATTCGACGCCCAGGGCCGCCGTGTGGCCTATTGGCTCTTGCCCCATCGCCCCCATGCGACCTTCACCGATTACGCCCCGTCGATCCGCTTCGACGCGGCGGACGTGCTGCATGTCATGCGGCCCTTGGGCGCGGGGCAGGTTCGCGGCCTGTCCTGGCTGGCCCCCGCCGTCCTGTCCGCGAACGAACTGGACCAGCTTATGGACGCCCTTCTGGTGGGGGCCAAGACCAGCGCCATGTTCGCGGGCTTCCTCACCGATCTGAACGCCACGGGCGGGCTGCCCTTCGACGGCGACCAAGCGGGCAGCATCATGGACACGGGCCTGGAGCCCGGAACGCTGAAGGTCCTGCCCGCCGGAATCGACGTGAAATTCTCCGCCCCCGACGCGGCCAAGGACTCGCCCGCTTTCCTGCGGATGAACCTTCAGGCGCTTGCCGCCGCCCTGGGGCTGCCCGAACACCTTCTGTCCGGGGACCTGACCAATGCGAACTATTCCAGCTTGCGGGCGGGCCTGCTGCCCTTCCGGGCGCGGGTGGAGCAAACCCAATACGGGACTCTGGTCCCGCAATTCCTGCGACCCGTCTGGCGGCGGTGGATCGTCACCGAAGTCCTGTCCGGGCGCTTGGACCTGACCCCCGATCTGGCGGCGGAATGGATCATGCCCCGCCCGATGCAGGTCGATCCTCAGAAAGACTTGGCGGCCATGAAAGAGGCGCTGGCCCTGGGGCTGACCAGCCGCACCAAAGCCGTGAATGAACTCGGGTGGAACGCCGACGATCTGGACGAAGAGATTGCCGCCGACCGTGCCCGCGAACGCGACCTGGGGCTGACCTTCAGCCCCGGAACCCCGGAGTCCCCCAATGACGAATGACGCCTTGACGCGGGCCGCCCAGACCCGCCCGAACAGCTTCGATCCGGCAACGCGAACGGTGTCCGCCGTCATCGCGTCGCCGACTCCCGTGCCCCGCCGCGACTCGCGGGGGCCTTTCCTTGAAGTGTTGACGGCTGACACCCTGGACCTGTCCGCCGCTGACCTTCCGGTCCTCGACTCTCACCGGACTGCCAGTGTCCGGGACCAGTTGGGCCGGGTCCGGTCCATCGCCGTGGAAGGCGACTCTGTCGTCGCCGTCCTTTGGCTGTCGTCCGCCGAAGATGTTGCGCCCGTGGTGCAGCGGATCGCGGACGGCACGGTGACGGGGGTGTCCATCGGATACCGCGTCGCCGGATGGACCGAAAAACAGACCCAGGCGGGGCGGGTGAAGAGCCCGACCGCCTGGACGATCACCGAAGTCACCCTGACCAGCAATCCGGCGGACCCGTCCGCCCGTCTGAGGCATCAAGAGGAGTCCCCCATGCCCGAAGCTACCGAAACCGTTTCGCCGGATGTGGCGGAACAGACCCGCCGCCGTGACATCCGCGCCCTGGTCCGCACCGCTGGCCTGGACGCCCAGGTGGCGGACGATCTGATCGACGCGGGCGCTGACATGACCCGCGCCAAGGCGGAAATCTTCGACGCCGTGCAGGACCGCCGCCGCGCGGCCCCGATCATCCGGTCCCATGCCCCCGCGAACGACGATCCGGCGACGATCATCCGCCGCCAGTCCGACGCGCTGGCCTTCCGCATGGGCGGTGGCGGGGAACCGGCGGCGGACGTGCGGCCCTTCCTGAACCTGTCCCTGCGCGACATGGCCGTGGACTCCCTGACCCGTGCGGGCGTGTCCACGCGCGGCATGTCGGCGGACGAAGTGTTCACGCGGGCCGGTGAGCACACCACCAGCGACTTCGCCCTGACGGTGAGCAACGCCATGAACAAGGTCGCGCTGGACACCTACCGGGCCGCCGAGTCCCCGCTGAAGACCCTCTGCCGCCAGCGGACGCTTCCGAACTTCAAGGACGCGACCAGCATCCGCCTGGGCGAAATGGGCCGCCTGGAAGAACTGGCCGAGTCCGGTGAGATCACCCACACCAGCCGCGCCGAAAGCGGCGAAACCATGCGCCTGAAGACCTTCGCGCGGGGCGTCACGGTGTCCCGGAAGCTGATGATTGACGACGATCTGGGGCTTCTGGGCGACATGACGGCGGCCCTGGGCGAAGCGGCGGCCCAGACCGAAGCCGACATTCTGGTGGCCCTTCTGACCGGCAACCCGAACCTGTCGGACGGGAACCCGGTCTTCCACGCCAGCCGGGGCAACATCGGCACGGCGGACGGCCCCAGCGTGGCGTCGCTCACCGAGTCCCGCCTTGCCATGCGGACCCGCAAGGGCCTGGACGGCGCGACGATCATCGCCGCCGCCCCGCGCTATGTGCTGGTCCCGGCGACGCTGGAAACCGACGCGGAACAGGTGCTGGCGTCGATTCAGCCGTCCACGGTGGACGACGTGAACCCCTTCGGCGGCAAGCTGTCGCTTCTGGTGGAACCCCGGCTGACGGGCGAGACGTGGTATGTCTTCGCGGACCCGGCGCGGCTGGCGGCCATGCAATACGCCTATCTGTCGTCTGCCCAGGGCGTCCAGATTCAGCGGACGGAAGCCTGGGACACCCTGGGCATGAAATTCCGGGCCTTCCTGGACTTCGGCGCGGGCTGGCTGGACTGGCGCGGCGCTCACCGGATTCCGGGGTAAGCCATGGCCCTTCTGACGACTGCCGAACGGCTGGAGGAAGCCCAAGAGGCGCTTCACCAGCTTCTGACGGGGACGCAAGCCGTCGCCATCACGGACCAGAACGGCGAGCAAATTCGCTATGAGCCCGCCAATCGCGCCGCCCTGGAACGGTATGTCGCTGATCTGACTGCCCAACTGGCGGGGGCGCGAAAGCCCCCGCACACCATCCGCTTCGCAACCTCGAAAGGACTCTGACATGCGGAACTATGTCCAAGCCGGTGACAAGATCACCGTGACCGCCGCCGCTGCTGCCGCCAGCGGGGACGGCGTGAAAATCGGCACCCTCTTCGGCATCGCGTCCGGGGACGCGGCCATCGGGGACCCGCTGGTCCTGGTGACGGCGGGCGTCTTCGACATGCCCAAGGTGGCCGCCGACGACATCACCCTTGGCGCTGCCGTCTACTGGCGGGCCAGCGACGGGCTGGTGACTGTGACCGCCAGCGGCAACACGAAAGTCGGCGTCGCCGTCTCTGCCGCTGGCAACGGCGCTGCCAGCGTCCGCGTCCGCTTGAACGGGTCCTTCTGACACCATGGCCCGGACGCCTTCCCACTTCCGGCAATGCGACGTGGAACGCGCGGTCAAGGCCGCGCGCAACGCGGGCGTGGAAGTGGGGGGCGTTGAAATCGCCAAAGACGGGACGATTCGGGTTATGGTCAAGACCGAGACGGCGAATCCGCCGCCGAAGACCGATCTGAATTCATGGGATGACGTGTTGAGATGATGCGCAAGCCGCCGAAGTATTGCCAAGGTTTCGTCGACCGTCACGGGAAGGCGCGCTGGTATCTTCGGCGTCCCGGCTTCGACCGTGTTCCGCTTCCCGGCCTGCCCTGGACGCCGCAATTCATGGCCGCCTATGAAGCCGCCATGGGCGGGGAGTCCGTCGCGCCCGCGTCCGCCGGGTCCAAGCGGACCAAGCCGGGGACGGTGGACGCGCTGGTGGTGAACTACTACCAGTCTGCCGAATACCAGAACCTGAAACCGATCACCAAAAAGACCTATCGCAGCGTCATGGAGCCCTTCCGCGAACAGCATGGGCACCGGCTGGTCCGCGACCTTCAGCGCGAACACGTCAAGGCCATTGTGGCGAAGCTGGCGGATCGTCCCGCCGCTTCGAACAATTGGCTGAAGGCTATCAAGATTCTCATGCGCCATGCCGTCGAAATGGGCATCCGCCGCGACGATCCGACGGCGGGCCTTCGCAAGATGCGCACCGGATCGACGGGCTTCCACACCTGGACGGAAGCCGAGATCGAACGCTTCTATGAGGCTCACCCCGTCGGAAGCCGCGCGCGGCTGGCCCTGGACTTGCTCTTGCACACCGGGCAGCGGCGGGCGGACGTGGTGCGCATTGGCCGCCAGAACGTCCGCAACGGCGTCCTGACGATCACCCAACAGAAGACCGGGACCGAAGTGTGCATCCCCCTTCACCCCGATCTTGTCGCGTCTCTGGACGCCCTGCCCAAGAAGAACATGACCTTCCTCTTGACCGAATACGGGAAGCCCTTCACGCCCGACGGGTTCGGGAACTGGTTCCGGGACCGCGTGGTGGAAGCCAAGCTGCCCAAGGGCCTGTCGTCGCATGGACTCCGCAAGGCGGCCTGTCGGCGGCTGGCGGAAGCCGGGTGTTCCGCGAACCAGATCATGGCTATCAGCGGACACCGGAACCTGAAGGAAGTCACCCGCTACACCGACGCGGCCAGCCGTTCGGCCCTCGCCCGTAGCGCCATGAACACCGTCTGGAATCTGGCCGAAGGGACCGAAACCGGAACGGGAACTGTCAAACCGGCTTCCCAAGTTTGACAAAATGCCGCGTAACCTATTGAAAAATAAGCTACGCGGCGGCGGGGATGGTAGGCCCGGAGGGACTCGAACCCCCAACCAAGGCGTTATGAGCGCCCTGCTCTAACCATTGAGCTACAGGCCCGGCCGGTTTCCTGCCTAGCAGTTTGAGCGGCTTGGTCAAGGGAGCGGCTGCACCCGGCGTCAGGTCGATGCGGCCGAATCGATGGGTGTCAGCGTCAGAACCAGATCCGGGGCTTGGGGTGCCGTGTCGCTGGGTGCGCCACGCCGCGCGAGGCGTTTGCCTACGAACGCTGCCGCAAGCCCCCCGGCGAAAATCAACACCATCGGGGGCAGGGCGTGCAGACCCGAGGCCGCGAGCGGATCTCCCGTGAACCATTGCACTGCCTTGACGAGGCCCGCGATTATCAGGGCAACGCCCATGATCGCCGACGCGATGGCCCCGAGCACCGCCATCCCCAGCCCGATGACAACCCGCCATTGCGCGGCGGTGACGCGGGCAGGCGTATCCGACGCCACGGGTTCTGTGACCAAAAGCGCATGGCGCCCCGGTGCCAGATCGACCTTCGTGCCCATGGACGCGTGGCGACCCAGTCCCCCCTTGGGCGTGAAGGCGCTGCCACGTTGCGGGTCGCGCGCAATGTATTCGGCGCCGCAGACCCAAAGCGAGCCCGATGGAACGTCGATGACCCCCTGCCACAATGGAGACCCCTCGGGTGCCGGCGCGCTGACCCTGACCACGACATGGTGAGTGCCGTCTCCCCCTGTGCCCCCGACCCAAAGGCGTCCGCTGTCGCGAAGGGCCTCCATCAGGCCCATAGGATCGTCGGCAACGCGCTGGTCGAAATCATCGGGAAGGGCGGCAGGATCAAAGGCGCAGAGGGTCGCGCCGTCGGTTCCCGCCTGAACGAGGTGAATCATGCCCGGTGTCCGTTGGATATGCAGGAAGGGATTTATCCACAGCCCACAGACCCGATCAAGCGGCCTCATGCGCTCTGGCAAGCGAGGTTCCTTGAATGCGGCGCGTTAATCGGATAACGCCGCGCCAAAGCACACCGGGGGCCGCCATGACCGACAAGACCACACTCACCTATGCGCAGGCGGGGGTCGATATCGACGCCGGGAACGCCTTGGTCGAGCGTATCAAACCGGCGGCCAAGCGCACCAGCCGCCCCGGCACCATGTCGGGGCTGGGCGGGTTCGGCGCATTGTTCGACCTCAAGGGCGCAGGCTACACCGACCCGGTTCTTGTCGCCGCGACCGATGGCGTCGGCACCAAGCTGCGCATCGCGATCGATACCGGGAACGTCGATACGATCGGCATCGACCTTGTCGCGATGTGCGTCAACGATCTGGTCTGCCAAGGGGCAGAGCCGCTGTTCTTTCTGGATTACTTCGCAACCGGCAAGCTGAACGTCGACGAGGCTGCGCGCATCATCGAAGGCATCGCCGAAGGCTGCGCGCAATCGGGCTGCGCCCTGATCGGCGGCGAGACGGCGGAAATGCCGGGCATGTATCATGCGGGCGATTTCGATCTGGCGGGTTTTGCCGTTGGCGCGATGGAGCGCGGCACCGACCTGCCGCAGGGCGTCGTGGTGGGGGATGTGCTGCTGGGCCTCGCGTCAAACGGCGTGCATTCGAACGGCTATTCGCTGGTGCGCAAGGTGGTCGAGGTGGCCGGACTGAACTGGGCCGATGCCTGCCCCTTTGGTGAGGGCACTGTGGGTGAAGTGCTGCTGGCCCCGACGCGGCTATACGTCAAGCAGGCGTTGGCGGCGGTTCGCGCGGGCGGTGTGCACGCGCTGGCGCATATTACGGGTGGCGGGTTGACGGAAAACCTGCCCCGCGTCCTGCCCGAAGGCTTGGGCGCGACCATCGACCTGACCTCGTGGACCCTGCCGCCGGTTTTCGACTGGCTGGCGCGCACGGCTGATTTGTCCGAGGCAGAGCTGCTGAAAACCTTCAACAGCGGGATCGGCATGATTGCCGTTGTTTCGGCCGACCGGGCCGATGCGCTGGCAGCGCTGCTGGCCGAACAGGGCGAGACGGTTTATCGCCTCGGGACGGTCACGCCCGGTGAGGGCGTCAGCTATTCCGGCCATATCCTGTGAAACGCGTTGCCGTCCTGATTTCGGGCGGTGGCTCGAACATGGTGGCTTTGGCGCGCTCGATGGTGGGCGATCATCCGGCGCGGCCGGTTCTGGTATTGTCGAACGACCCTGAGGCCAAGGGTCTGAAAATCGCCGCCGAGATGGGGATTCCCACCGCTGCGGTCGATCATCGCCCGTTCAAAGGGGATCGCACGGCCTTCGAAGCTGCGCTGCTGAAACCCTTGCTGGCCGCCGAACCCGATGTCGTCTGTCTTGCCGGGTTCATGCGCATTCTGACCGCCGACTTCATCAAGCGGTTCGAGGGGCGGATGCTGAATATTCATCCATCCTTGCTGCCGAATTACACGGGCCTGCACACGCATCAGCGCGCGCTGGATGCGGGGGACACGCAGGCCGGGTGCACCGTGCACGAGGTCATCGCCGATCTGGATGCGGGGCCGATCCTTGGGCAGGCGGCGGTGCCGATCCTGCCTGACGACACCGCCGAGACCCTTGCCGCGCGCGTGCTGGTGCAAGAGCATCGGCTTTATCCCGCCGTGCTGCGCGCCTTCGTTGACGGCAGCCGCGACGTCATCCGACTGTAAACACACCAGTTTTTCCGCGTCGCGGCGGTGGCGCTAACGGTGATTGGATGCGACGAATCAACGCAAGACAGCGACACGCGATCACAAGTGATCGTTTGTGATCACGCCCCGGAAAACTGTGATCACAAATCGCGAAAAAACAGGGTTTGAACCGAGTTCGCACGATTAATTCGTTTGTGAGTGCCTTGTTCTGTGGCAAGAGGGGGCAACTTTGCAGCAGACGGGGACAAATCCGTGAACATCCATGAATACCAGGCGAAAGCCCTGCTTCGCAGCTATGGCGTGCCCGTCTCGGACGGACGCGTCGTCCTGAAGGCCGAAGAGGCCAAAGCCGCCGCCGGCGAACTCGATGGACCCTTGTGGGTCGTCAAGGCCCAGATCCACGCCGGTGGGCGCGGCAAGGGCAAGTTCAAGGAAGCCTCGGCCGGTGAAAAGGGCGGTGTGCGTCTGGCGAAATCGGTCGCCGAAGCCGCCGAGCAAGCCAACCTGATGCTGGGCCGCACGCTGGTCACGCACCAGACGGGCCCGGCTGGCAAGACCGTCAACCGCATCTATATTGAAGATGGCTCGGACATCTCGCGCGAACTCTACCTCGCGCTGCTGGTCGACCGTCAGACCTCGCGCGTGTCTTTCGTCTGCTCGACCGAGGGCGGGATGGACATCGAGGAAGTCGCCGCGTCGACCCCCGAAAAGATCCTGTCCTTCACCATCGACCCCGCGACCGGCATTCAGGGCTTCCATGGCCGCCGCGTGGCTTTCGCGCTGGGCCTGGAAGGCAAGCAGGTCAAGCAGTGCGTCGATCTGATCAACAAGCTCTACAAGCTGTTCATCGAGCGTGACGCCGAGATGGTCGAGATCAACCCGCTGATCGTCACCACCGACGGCGACCTGAAATGCCTCGACGCCAAGATGGGTTTCGACTCGAACGCGCTCTACCGCCAGCCCGACATCCTCGCGCTGCGCGACGAGACGGAAGAGGACCCCAAGGAACTCGCCGCATCCAAGTTCGACCTGAACTATATCGCGCTGGACGGGGAAATCGGCTGCATGGTCAACGGCGCTGGCCTTGCCATGGCGACGATGGACATCATCAAGCTCTATGGTGCCGAACCGGCCAACTTCCTCGACGTTGGTGGCGGCGCGACCAAGGAAAAGGTGACAGAGGCGTTCAAGATCATCACGTCCGATCCGAACGTGAAGGGCATTCTGGTCAACATCTTCGGCGGCATCATGCGCTGCGACATCATCGCCGAGGGCACCATCGCCGCGGTGAAAGAGGTCGGCTTGAAGGTTCCGCTGGTGGTGCGGCTTGAGGGCACGAACGTGGAACTGGGCAAGAAGATCATCAACGAATCTGGTCTGAACGTCATCGCCGCCGACAACCTGTCGGACGCCGCGCAGAAGATCGTGAAAGCGGTGAAGGGGTAAGAACCATGGCCATTCTCGTCAACGAAAACACCCGCGTCATCTGTCAGGGCTTCACCGGCTCGCAGGGGACGTTCCATTCGGAACAAGCCATCGCCTATGGCACCAAGATGGTCGGCGGGGTCACCCCCGGCAAAGGCGGCGGCACGCATCTGGACCTGCCGATCTTCAACTCGGTCCACGAGGCGAAGCATGTCACCGAAGCCAATGCCTCGGTCATCTATGTGCCGCCGCCGTTCGCGGCTGACTCGATCCTCGAAGCCATCGACGCCGAGATGGAGCTGATTGTCTGCATCACCGAAGGCATTCCGGTGCTGGACATGATGAAGGTCAAGCGCGCTTTGGCGCAGTCGAAGTCGCGCCTGATCGGCCCGAACTGCCCCGGCGTTATCACGCCCGACGCCTGCAAGATCGGCATCATGCCGGGCCATATCCACAAGCGCGGGTCGGTCGGTGTCGTGTCGCGCTCGGGCACGCTGACCTATGAAGCCGTCAAGCAGACCTCGGATCTGGGCCTTGGCCAGTCGACCGCCGTCGGCATCGGCGGCGACCCGATCAAGGGGACCGAGCACATTGACGTTTTGGAAATGTTCCTGGCCGACCCTGAGACGACCTCGATCATCATGATCGGTGAAATCGGCGGCAGTGCCGAGGAAGAGGCCGCGCAGTTCCTCGCCGACGAGCGCAAGAAGGGCCGCTGGAAGCCGACCGCCGGCTTTATCGCGGGCCGCACCGCGCCCAAGGGCCGTCGCATGGGCCACGCTGGCGCCATCGTCGCCGGTGGCAAGGGCGACGCGGAATCGAAGATCGAGGCCATGAAATCGGCCGGAATCATCGTCGCCGACAGCCCCGCCACGCTGGGCGAAGCGGTGATGAAGGCGATCAAGGGCTGAACACGTCCGGGGCACATCGTTTCTTAGGCTTTGTGCCCCTGTCTAGCCGGCAGGGGCACGAGCGTAAGAGAAGCCTCGAACCAATGCACCCGCAGCATAATTTTCCCTCTGCTTGAGGTTAGAGCCATGAACGACCAAAGCCCCAACGAAGCCTTCCGCGCCTCTGCTTTCCTTGACGGGGCGAACGCGGATTACATCGACCAGATGCAGGCGCGCCATGCGCAGGACGCCAGCAGCGTCGATGCCGCATGGGCGGAACTGTTCGAATCGATGGGCGACGATTTCGTCACCGCAACCCGTCAGGCGCAGGGGCCCAGCTGGGCGCGCGCCGACTGGCCGCCGATGCCCGCCGATGACTTGACCGCCGCGCTGACGGGCGAATGGCCCGCAACCCCCGCCAAGGAGGCCAAGGCCGCCGGCGAGAAGATCGCCGCGAAGGCCGCCGAAAAGGGCGTATCGATCAGCGACGCGCAGGTGCAGCGTGCCGTTCTGGATAGCTTGCGCGCGCTGATGATCATCCGCGCCTATCGTATCCGCGGGCACTATGCCGCCGATCTCGACCCGCTGCGGATGGCGTCGAACACGCTTCACCCCGAACTGGACCCGGCGTCCTACGGTTTCACCGAAGCCGACATGGACCGCCCGATCTTCATCGACAACGTGCTGGGCCTTCAGGTCGCTTCGCTGCGCCAGATCATCGACATTCTCAAGCGCACCTATTGCGGCACCTTCGCGCTGCAGTTCATGCACATCTCGGACCCGGCGCAGGCCGCATGGCTGAAAGAGCGCATCGAAGGGTATGGCAAGGAAATCAGCTTTACCAAGATGGGCCGCCGCGCGATCCTGAACAAGCTGGTCGAAGCCGAGGGTTTCGAGAAGTTCTGCCATGTGAAATTCATGGGCACCAAACGTTTCGGCCTTGATGGTGGCGAGGCGCTGATCCCCGCGATGGAACAGATCATCAAGCGCGGCGGCGCGCTGGGTGTGAAGGAAATCGTCATGGGCATGCCGCACCGCGGGCGCCTGAACGTGCTGGCGAACGTGCTGTCCAAGCCTTACCGCGCGATCTTCAACGAATTCCAGGGCGGTTCCTACAAGCCCGAGGAAGTCGATGGTTCGGGCGACGTGAAGTATCACCTCGGCGCTTCCAGCGACCGTGAATTCGACGGCAACACCGTTCACCTGTCGCTGACGGCGAACCCCTCGCACCTCGAGGCGGTGAACCCCGTGGTGCTGGGCAAGGTCCGCGCCAAGCAAGATCAGCTGAACGATATCGAACGCCGGCAGGTTCTGCCGATCCTGCTGCACGGCGATGCCGCCTTTGCCGGTCAGGGCATCGTGGCCGAATGTCTGCAATTGTCGGGGATCAAGGGGCACCGCACCGGCGGCTGCATCCATATCATCGTGAACAACCAGATCGGCTTTACGACCGCCCCGCATTTCAGCCGCTCCAGCCCCTATCCGACCGACATCGCCCTGATGGTCGAAGCGCCGATCTTCCACGTGAACGGCGACGACCCCGAAGCCGTGGTGCATGCCGCCCGCGTCGCGACCGAGTTCCGCCAGGAATTCGGCAAGGACGTGGTGATCGATATGTTCTGCTATCGCCGCTTTGGTCACAACGAGGGTGATGAACCGATGTTCACCAACCCGTCGATGTACAACCAGATCAAACGGCACAAGACCACGCTGCAACTGTATACCGAGCGACTGGTTGCCGATGGTCTGATCCCCGAGGGCGAGATCGAGGACATGAAGGCCGCCTTCCAGGCGCATCTGAACGACGAGTTCGAGACCGCCAAGGAGTTCCGCCCCAACAAGGCCGACTGGCTGGACGGGCGCTGGAAGTCGATGAAGACCAAGGACCTGATCAATTACCAGCGCGGTCAGACGGGGATCAAGCCCGAGGTCCTGCAAGAGATCGGTCGCGGGCTGACGACGGTTCCAGCGGATTTCAACATCCACAAGACCGTCGCGCGTCAGCTCGAAGCCAAGAAGAAGATGTTCGAAACCGGCGAGGGGTTCGACTGGGCCACGGCCGAGGCGATCGCCTTCGGTTCTTTGCAGGTCGAGGGCTTCCCGGTGCGCCTTGCCGGGCAGGATTGCACGCGCGGCACCTTCTCGCAGCGTCACTCTGCCTTGGTGAACCAGGATACCGAAGAACGCTATTACCCGCTCAACCATATTCGTTCAGGTCAGGCACGATACGAGGTCATCGACTCGGCGCTGTCGGAATACGCGGTGCTTGGGTTCGAATACGGGTATTCGCTGTCGGAACCCAACGCGCTGGTGCTGTGGGAAGCCCAGTTCGGCGATTTCGCCAACGGCGCGCAGATCATGTTCGACCAGTTCATCAACTCGTCCGAATCGAAATGGCTGCGGATGTCGGGCCTCGTTGTCCTGCTGCCGCATGGGTTCGAAGGTCAGGGGCCGGAACACTCGTCGGCAAGACTGGAACGCTTCTTGCAGCTCTCGGCCGAGGAAAACTGGATCGTCGCAAACTGCACCACGCCTGCGAACTATTTCCATATCCTTCGCCGCCAGATGGCGCGCGATTTCCGGAAGCCGCTGATCCTGATGACGCCGAAATCCCTGCTGCGCCATCCGATGTGCATCAGCCGGGCCGAGGATTTCACCAACGACACCGCCTTCCACCGCGTGTTGTGGGATGACGCCCAGTACGGCAATTCGCAGATGCAGCTGAAGTCCGACGACCAGATCAAGCGCGTCGTGATGTGCTCGGGCAAGGTCTATTTCGACCTGCTGGCCGAACGCGACGCGCGCGGTCTGGACGATGTCTATCTGCTGCGTGTCGAACAGCTTTACCCGGTTCCGACCCGCTCGCTGGTGCAGGAACTCTCGCGCTTCAAGAACGCCGAGATGGTTTGGTGCCAGGAAGAACCCAAGAACCAGGGCGCCTGGTCGTTCATCGAGCCGAACCTCGAAGAACTGCTGATCGAGATCGGCGCCAAGCAAACGCGTGCCCGCTATGCCGGCCGCCCGGCCTCGGCCTCGCCCGCGACGGGCCTCGCCTCCAAGCACAAAGCTCAACAAGAAGCGCTCATCAACGCCGCGCTTTCTTTCGAAGGAAACTGACTCATGAGCATCGAAGTTCGTGTCCCCACCCTTGGCGAAAGCGTGTCCGAAGCGACGATCGCCACCTGGTTCAAGAAGCCCGGTGATGCCGTCGCGGCGGATGAAATGCTGTGCGAGCTGGAAACCGACAAGGTGACGGTCGAGGTTCCCGCCCCGGCTGCCGGCGTGCTGTCGGAAATCATCGCCAAGGAAGGCGAAACCGTCGGTGTTTCGGCCCTTCTGGCCGTGATCGCCGAAGGCGCCAGTGCCGCCGCCACCCCGGCTGCTGCGCCCGCCGCCGCCCCGGCCCCGGCCCCCGCAGCCGCGCCCGCCAAGGCGGTCGAGGATGCACCCTCGGCCAAGAAAGCCATGGCCGAGGCTGGTCTGTCCGCCGATCAGGTCACTGGCACCGGCCGCGATGGCCGCATCATGAAGGATGACGTCCAGCGCGCCGTTGCTGCCGCTGCCGCACCGGCATCGGCCCCCGCGGCCGCCCCCGCTCCGGCTGCCGTCCGCGCCCCCGTCGCGGCCGAGGATTCGGCCCGCGAGGAACGTGTCAAGATGACCCGCCTGCGCGCCACCATCGCCCGCCGCCTGAAGGACGCGCAGAACACCGCCGCCATGCTGACCACCTATAACGAGGTCGACATGTCGGGCATCATGGCGATCCGCAACGCCTACAAGGGCGACTTCGAGAAGAAGCACGGCGTCAAGATGGGCTTCATGTCCTTCTTCGTGAAGGCCTGCTGCCACGCCCTCAAGGAAGTCCCCGAGGTCAACGCCGAGATCGACGGTCAGGACATCGTCTACAAGAACTATGTCCACATGGGCGTCGCTGTCGGCACGCCGACGGGCCTCGTCGTGCCGGTCGTGCGCGACGCCGACCAGATGGGCTTTGCCGCGATCGAGAAGAAGATCGGCGAACTGGGCCTGCGCGCCCGCGACGGCAAGCTGTCGATGGCCGAGATGCAGGGCGGCTCGTTCACCATCTCGAACGGTGGCGTCTACGGCTCGCTGATGTCCTCACCGATCCTGAACCCCCCGCAGTCGGGCATCCTCGGCATGCACAAGATCCAGGACCGCCCGGTCGTCGTGAACGGCCAGATCGTCATCCGCCCGATGATGTATCTCGCGCTGTCCTATGACCACCGCATCGTCGACGGCAAAGGCGCGGTGACCTTCCTCGTGCGCGTCAAGGAAGCGCTGGAGGATCCGCAGCGGCTATTGCTGGATTTGTGATTTGGGTCGCAATCGCCAGGACACCCGACTTGAAGCGGAGGGCGCAGAATTCCTAGTCTGCGCCCACCTGCTGATCGACGGGATCCCGGCATACAAGACATACACCCAGATGCCCGGATACGATATTGTCGCGGTTAATCCTGAACGGGGAACTTCGGCCAAAATTCAGGTAAAGAGCCGCCGGGCATCGGACTCGGATCAGGGCTTTCCGTTGAAGAACCTTGATACAGACTTCGTTGTGTTTGTTTTGCTGAACCGAGGGAACAGGTTCGGCAAGAGAGAGATCGCGAAACAATCTCCCGAGATGTTTGTGTTCCCAATTGATGTGGCAAAATCTGCGCGAAGCGAGACCGGCTGGAACAAGGTAATGACCCGTAAAATACCAGACCGCGAAAACTACCGGGAAAACTGGGAACTGGTGCGTTCGTTCCTCGAAGAGGCACCAAGCCCATGACCACCGAACTCACCATCCTCGCCGCCTATGGCCTCCTCATCATCGCGATGCTCTTCTTGCAGATCGCCTTGGTGATCCAGCGCATGGGCATCATGTTCGTGGCCTCGCCGCGCGATGATGCGCCCAAGGTCGGCGGTATCGCGGGTCGGGCGATCCGCACGGTCGATAATTCGGTGGTGGCCATGGCCCTCTTTGCTCCCGCGGTCCTCGCCCTTTACGTTCAGGAAGCGGGCACCGCTGGCACCGAAACGGCAGCCATCGTGTTTTTCGTTGCGCGCGTGCTGTTCATCCCGGTCTATTTGTCAGGCGTCTATTTCGTCCGTGGCCCGGTCTGGATGACGGGCCTCTTCGCAACGGCCTATCTTTATTTGCAGGCGATCCCCGCATGACCCCCGAACTCCTCGTCCTCACCCTCGCCACCCTCCTGCAGGGCGCGCAATTCGCGCTCTACTCGGTGCTTGCGCAGATGCAGGTCGGCACCCGCTATGCCGCCTCGCCGCGCGACTCGCAAAAGCAGCTCACCGGCATGGCAGGCCGCGCCCAACGCGCGCTGAACAACCATTTCGAAGGGCTCATCCTCTTCACCATCGCTACCCTTGTCGTGACGCTGGCCGACCAGTCCACCCAAACCACGCAAATCGCTGCCTGGGTCTATCTCGGCGCGCGCATCCTCTACGTCCCCGGCTACCTGCTGGGCTGGGCGCCCGGTCGCTCGCTCATCTGGTTCGCGGGGTTTCTGGCCACGATGACCATGCTCGTCGCGGCTCTGATCTGATATCATCTGTCCGAAAATATCCTCGGGGGGTGAGGGCCGGAGGCCCGAGGGGGGCGAAGCGCCCCCTGACCCCGAAACCCAAAGGAGACCCGAAATGGCTGACTTCGACCTCATCGTGATCGGCGCCGGACCCGGCGGCTATGTCTGCGCGATCCGCGCGGCGCAACTGGGCCTCAAGGTGGCCTGCGTCGAAGGGCGCGAGACGCTGGGCGGCACCTGCCTGAACGTCGGCTGCATCCCGTCCAAGGCGCTGCTGAACGCCACGCATCACTTGCACGAGGTTCACGAGAACTTCGAAAAGATGGGCCTGATGGGCGCCAAGCCCAAGGTCGATTGGGCCAAGATGCAGGCCTACAAGGCCGATGTGATCGGCGGCAACACCAAGGGCATCGAGTTCCTGTTCAAGAAGAACAAGGTCACCTGGCTGAAAGGCTGGGCCTCGATCCCCGCCGCCGGTCAGGTCAAGGTCGGCGACGAGGTGCACAACGCGAAGAATATCGTCATCGCCACGGGGTCGGAATCGGCCTCGCTGCCGGGTGTCCCCGTCGACGAGGAGGTGATCGTCACCTCGACCGGCGCGCTGGCGCTGGGGTCGATCCCCAAGTCGATGGTGGTGATTGGCGCGGGTGTGATCGGGCTCGAGATGGGGTCGGTCTATGCCCGTCTGGGCGCCGAGGTGACGGTGATCGAATACCTCGACGCCATCACCCCCGGCATGGATGCCGAGGTCGCCAAGTCCTTCCAGCGCATCCTGTCCAAGCAGGGCCTGAAATTCGTGCTGGGCGCGGCGGTGCAAGGCGCCGAGCGCAAGAAAAAGGGCGCCAAGGTCACTTACAAGCTGCGCAAGGACGACAGCGCGCACGAGATCGAGGCCGATGTGGTCTTGGTCGCTACCGGTCGCAAGCCCTATACCGCCGGGCTGGGGCTCGAGGCCCTGGGCGTCGCCATGGAGCCGCGCGGGCAGGTCAAGACCGACGCGCACTGGTCAACGAATGTCGCCGGGATCTATGCCATCGGCGACGCCATCGTCGGACCGATGCTGGCCCACAAGGCCGAGGACGAGGGTATGGCGGTGGCCGAGGTTATCGCTGGCAAACATGGCCATGTGAACTATGGCGTCATCCCCGGTGTGATCTATACCACCCCCGAGGTTGCCTCGGTCGGCAAGACCGAGGAGCAATTGAAGGCCGAAGGCGTGGCCTACAAGGTCGGCAAGTTCAGCTTCATGGGCAATGGCCGCGCCAAGGCGGTGTTCCAAGGCGAGGGCTTCGTCAAGCTGTTGGCCGACAAGACCACCGACCGCGTTCTGGGCTGCCATATCATCGGCCCGGCGGCGGGCGACCTGATCCACGAGATCTGCGTGGCGATGGAATTCGGCGCCTCGGCGCAGGACGTGGCGCTGACCTGTCATGCCCACCCGACCTATTCGGAAGCCGTCCGCGAGGCGGCGCTGGCCTGCGGGGACGGAGCGATCCACGCCTGAGCGGGGGGCTCTGCCCCCCTGCACCCCCGCGGAGTATTTGAGACAAGATGAAAGGGGGCGGGCAACCGTCCCCTTTTTTGCTCTCAGGCCCAAGCGCCTTGGCGCATGACGGGCACGCGGCTGCCGTCTTGCGCCACGCCGTCGATGTCGATCTGGCCCGAGCCGATCATCCAGTCGATATGGATCGCGCTGCTGTTGCCGCCCTTGGCCTTGACCTGATCCGCGCTCAGCTTGTCGCCGCCGTGGAAGCAGGTGGCATAACATTGCCCCAGCGCGATATGCGAGGCGGCGTTTTCGTCGAAGAGCGTGTTGTAGAACAAGAGCCCCGAGTCGGAGATCGGCGAGCGGTGCGGCACCAGCGCCACCTCGCCCAGGCGGCGCGCGCCCTCATCGGTATCGAGCACCTTGCGCAGCACATCCTGCCCGGTTTTCGCGCGGGCCTCGGTGATCGCGCCGCCTTCGAAGCGCACGGCGATTTCCTCGATCAGCGTGCCC
>JAWKXG010000028.1:0-31482 GCA_041397065.1 Paracoccaceae bacterium
CAGGTCGTGAACCTTCTTGAAGAATTGCAGGAACGGCTGGGCCTGACCTACATGTTCATCAGCCATGACCTGAGCATGGTGCGCCATATCGCCGACCGCGTGGCGGTGATGTATCTGGGCAAGATCGTCGAACTGGCGCCCGTGTCGGTGCTGTATGACGCCCCTGCCCACCCCTATACCGAGGCGCTGCTTTCGGCAGTCCCTGAGCCCGACCCGTCCGAGGAAAACCGCAAGCAGCGGATCGTTCTGAAGGGCGATGTTCCGTCGCCGTCGAATCCGCCGAAGGGATGCAACTTCTGCACCCGCTGCCCGAAAGTCATGGCGATCTGCAAGGATGTCGAACCGGAAACGGTCGAGATCACGCCGGGGCATTTCGTGGCCTGCCACCTGATCAACCAAGACCAGACCACCGGACAAACCGGCGGCGCCAAAATCGAGCACGACGATAATCAAATCCAACAAGGAGAGAATGCATGACTAGCAGAATGAGCCTGCTGGGCGCTGCTGCTGCTCTGGCCCTGACGCCGTTCGCGGCCATGGCCGAGCGTGGGGCCAGCGGCCACCTCAACATGGTCTACTGGCAGGCGCCGTCGATCATGAACCCGTATCTGTCGGGCGGCACCAAAGAGCAGGAAGCCTCGAGCATCGTGCTGGAGCCGCTGGCGCGCTATAACGAGAACGGCGAACTGGTCGCATGGTTGGCGGAATCGATCCCGACCGTCGAAAACGGTGGTGTCGCCGCTGACCTGATGTCGATCACGTGGCGCCTGCGCGAAGGTCTGGTGTGGTCGGACGGCACGCCGGTGACCTCGGCCGACGTCGCCTTCACCGCTGAATACTGCATGCATCCCGAAGGCGGCTGCGCGCAGCTTCGCAACTTCAACGGCGTCGAAGGCGTCGATGTCGTTGACGAGCGCACCGTGACCGTGCGTTTCGGCGCCCCGACCCCCGTGCCCTATGGCCCGTTCGTGTCGGCCAACTCGCCGATCATTCAGCGCGCGCAGTTCGAGAACTGCCTTGGCCCGCGTGCCCCTGAGTGCACCGACGCCAACTTCAGCCCGATCGGCACCGGCGCGTTCCGCGTCACCGATTTCCGTCCGAACGACGTGATCCAGTTCGAGGCCAACCCGAACTATCGCGATCCCGCCCTGCCGCATTTCGCGACCGTCACCCTCAAGGGCGGTGGCGATGCTGCTTCGGCTGGCCGTGCGGTCATGGAAACCGGCGAGATGGACTATGCCTGGAACCTCCAGCTGGCACCTGACGTCATCGCGACGATGGCCCAAGGTGGCCGCGGCGCCCCGATCTCGGCTTTCGGCACGCTGGTCGAGCGCATCGAGATGAACTTGACCGACCCGTCGGCCGACCTGCCGGCGGACGTCCGTTCGACCCGCGCCGCGCCGCACCCCGTCCTGTCGGACATTCGCGTCCGTGAAGCGCTGAGCCGCGCCATCGACCGCGAACTGCTGGTGGAAATCGGGTATGGCACCGCTGGCCGTCCGGCGTGCAACCTTGTTCCGAACCCGCCGATCTTTGCTTCGGAAGCGAATGACAACTGCCTCGTGCAGGACCTCGACCGCGCCCGCGCTCTGCTCGACGAAGCTGGCTGGACCCCGGGCGCCGATGGCATCCGCGTGAACGCCGAAGGCCGCCGTCTGGTTCTGGACTACCAGACCTCGACCAACGCCGTGCGTCAGGATTTCCAGGCCCTGATCCAGCAGTGGTGGCGCGAGATCGGCGTCGAAGCGAACCTGCGCAACATCAACGCGTCGGTCTTCTTCGGTGGTGATCCGGGCTCGCCCGACACGTTCCAGAAGTTCTATGCCGACGTCGAAATGTATGCCAACAACTTCACTGGCACCGACCCGCAGAACTATCTGGGCGCACTGCGCTGCGGCCTCGAACCCCGTCCGGAAACCCAGTGGCAGGGCGAGAACATCAACCGCTTCTGCGATCCGGCCTATGACGCGCTGCACGCCGAACTGACCCAGACCGCGAACATCGAAGAGCGGGGCCGCATCGCCCGTCAGCTCAACGACATTCTGGTTCAGAACTTCGTCGTCGTGCCGCTGGTCGATCGCGGCCGCGTCGATGCCCACGCCAACAGCCTCGGTGGCGTTCGCCTGAACGTCTGGGACTCGGGCCTGTGGAACATCGCCGAGTGGCACCGCATCCAGTGACCTGAACTCGCCGCCGCCTCCGGGCTCGTGCCCGGGGGCGGCACCCTTCTTTCAGAACGCTGAACCAAGGCGCCCTTTCCCATGTTCAACTATACCTTGCGACGGTTGCTGCTGGCGATTCCGACGGTTTTGTTCATCGCTTTCATCATCTTCCTGTTGCTGGAACTTTCGCCCGGCGACCCGATGTCGGACATGCCGCTGACGATCCCGCCCGAAGTGCGAGAACAGATGCGCCTTTCGCTGGGCCTGGGTGAAGCGTGGTACGTGCGCTTCTACAAGTGGCTCTATATGTTCACCATCGTCGAACCCAGCCACATGCTGGCCGGGATGACGGGGATCGAAAGCCTCGCCCTCGAAGGTCAGCGGATCATCTCGTTCCAGACCCGCTCGCCGGTGGCGGACATCATCGCGCAGCGCATGCCGCAAACGCTGTGGGTCGTGGGCCTGTCTTACATCTTCGGCATCCTGATCTCTGTCCCCATCGGCGTCTATTCCGCCTATCGCCAGTACAGCTGGTTCGATCAGGCCGGAACGTTCGTGTCGATGGTCGGGTTCTCGTTGCCGACCTTCTTCACCGGGCCGTTGCTGATGCTGATCTTTTCGATCTGGCTGGGCTGGTTCCCGATCATCTACGACACGACCCTGATCGTCGACAGCTTCTCGGATTTCCTGCTTCAACTGCGCCAGATGGCCATGCCGGTCTTTGTTTTGACGCTGTATAACGCGGCACAGATCACGCGCTTCATGCGGGCGTCGATGCTGGACAACATGACCCAGGATTATGTGCGCACCGCGCGCGCCAAGGGCATGACTGAAAAGGTCGTCGTGCTGCTGCACGTGCTGCGCAACTCGATGATCCCGGTGGTGACCGTGATCGCGCTGGGGATCCCGACGATCTTCACCGGCGCCATCATCACCGAGAACATTTTCCGCGTGAACGGGCTGGGCCAGTTGCTGATTACCGCGATCTATGCCTCGGACTTCCCGATGGTTCTGACCTTGTCGGTGGTCTTCGCGATCCTGATCGTGGCCTTCAACCTGATCGCAGACATCCTGTATGCCGTCCTTGATCCGAGGATCCGCTATGACTGATACCTCCGCCTTTCGCCCGCCCCGCAATCAATGGTGGGACGTCTGGGACCAGTTCAAGACCCACAAGGGCGCGCTGGTCGGGTCGGTCGTGTTCATCGCGATCGTGCTGTTCTGCTTCGTCGGGCCCTATCTTTGGCCGCACGAGGCGACCTATATCAACATCCGCGCCCGCAATCAGGGCTTCTCGCTCGAGCACCCGATGGGGACCGACCAGCTGGGCCGCGACATCCTCGCGCGGATGATGAAAGGCGGTCAGGTGTCGTTGGCCGTGGGCGTCGTCGCCATGGTGCTGTCGGTGTTTCTGGGCACGCTGATCGGGGTTGCTGCCGGGTATTTCCGCCGCGTCGACGGGCTGCTGATGCGGATGACCGACCTGTTCCTCGCGCTGCCGCTTCTGCCGTTGCTGCTGGTCATGTCGATGCTGTTCCGCCAGCCCCTGTCGACCGCTTTCGGGGTCGAGGTCGGCATGTTCCTGCTGATCGTGACGGCAATCGCGCTGACCTCGTGGATGCGCACAGCCCGCGTGGTGCGCGGTGACGTGCTGGCCCTGAAGGAACGCGAATATGTTCTGGCGGCGCGCTCGATCGGAACGCCGCCGCGCCGCCTGATCATCCGTCACATCCTGCCCAACGTGTTGTCGCCGGTGATGGTTTCGGCCACGCTAATGCTGGCCACCGCGATCATCACCGAAAGCGCGCTCAGCTTCCTCGGTCTGGGCTTTCCGCCCGACTTCCCGACATGGGGTCGTCTGGTGGCCGACGGGGTCGATTATCTGCAGCAGTATCCATCGCGGTCGATGCTGCCCGGGGCGCTGATCTCGTTGGTGGTTCTCAGCGTGAACTACATCGGTGACGGTTTGCGCGATGCTCTCGACCCGCGGATCCGCGGCCGCTGATCCGCACGCCACACGATTGAAGTGTTTCAGGGGCCCCGCGAAGGGGCCCTTTTTGCTGCGCGCCCCCCTTTCCCTCTTTGCTCGAAAAATATCCTGGGGGGAGGCCGAAGGCCGGGGGGGCAAAGCCCCCCTTTTCGCAGGGGGCAAGGACAAATCCGATCTGCCGGCGATGGGTGCAAAGAAAAAGGCGGGGCATGCGCGCCCCGCCTTTTTCTTTGTTTCGGTTCAAACAGGCCCCGGCCCTGAGAGCCCCGGGTTCAGGCTTGCGCCAGCTTGTCGATCATCGGGCGGAAATTCTCGGTCGCATAGCCATACTGGGCACCAGCCTCGATCAGTGCGTCGGTCGGCACCCGGCCTGCCATGGCCAGCGCCCAGACGATCGACGAGCGATTTCCCGACGCGCAATAGGCCAAAACCGGACCGTCGGCTGCATCGATCGCTTCGCGCTGGATTTCCACGTTGTCCATCGTGATCGCGCCCCCGACCACCGGGTTCACGACAAAGCGCAGCCCGGCCGCCTCGGCCAGCGCGCCCATCGCCCCGGCCGACAGTTCGGCCGGGTTCTCGCCATCGGGTCGATTGCAGATCAGCACCTTGAACCCTGCGGCCGCGATCTGCGCAACCTCTTCGGGCAGGATTTGCGGGCTGACGGAATAGCCTTCGGCCAGGGGTCTGATCTGCATGGGGTCACTCCTCGGTCATGAACTGCGCAGCGCCGCGGCCATGCCCTGCAAACGGGCACGCACGGCGGGTGCAACAGCCATACCGGCAAACATCGCCAGAAGGAAGGTCCAGCCTCCCACGCCGCCCCACGAGATCGAGGCAACGGCCGGCCCCGGGCACAGCCCCACGAGGCCCCAACCGGCGCCGAACATCAGCGATCCGATCATCAGGTTGCGATCGATATCGGCGCCCGGCTTGGTCGGCATCGGCGTTCCCAGCACAGACCGTGCCCGACGCGAGGCAAAGTTCCACGTGATCGCCATCGGCACGATTGCGCCGCCCAGAACAAAGGCGAGCGTCGGATCCCAAGCGCCGAAGATATCAAGCCACCCCTGAACCTTCTGTGTGTTGGTCATCCCCGAGACGAGCAAACCAGCGCCAAACAGGCCCCCGGCGAGCAGAGCGAAAAAGTTGCGCAACATATCAGACGACCTCGAGCAGGTGGCGGAAGACGATGACGGCCAGACCGCCGGCGATGAGATAGAAAATGGTCGCGCCGATGCCGCGCAGCGACAGGCGCGAGATCCCGCAGACCCCGTGCCCCGAGGTGCAGCCATTCGCCAGACGTGTTCCGACGCCCACCAGAAGACCCGCCGCGATGATCGCGCCGATGTTGCCGGTGATGTTCGTTTGCGCCGGGGTTTCGGCCAGCGGGCGCAAGATGGCAGGCACCAGAGCCAGACCGACGATGAACGCCACGCGTTCGGCCCAGTTCGACAGGCCAGAGCGGTCAACAAGACCGCCAATCAGGCCCGACGCGCCCATGATCCGGCCGTTCACCAGCAGAAAGATCGACGCAGCCGCGCCGATCATGAGACCCCCGACGAGGCCCCAGATCCAATCGATTTGCATGTTTTCTCTTCCCGTTTTCTGGGCCTTGCGCCCGGTTCCCGCGCGGCGTTGTGCCGTCTTCGGGGCGGCGCCCACCCTGTGGGGGATGGGCGCCCTGTCTGCATCAGATCCCGTTGACCGGAACCTTCAGATAGCTGACGCCGTTGTCTTCGGGCGGCGGCATCTGACCGGCGCGCATGTTCACCTGGAGCGACGGAATGATCAGGCGCGGCATCGCCAAGGTCGAATCGCGCGCGGTGCGCATCGATACGAAATCCTCGGCCGGCTTGCCGGCGCCAACGTGGATGTTGAACGCCTTCTGTTCGGCCACCGTGGTTTCCCACGCATATTCGTCGCGGCCGGGGGCCTTGTAGTCGTGACCGACAAAGATCCGGGTCTCGTCGGGCAGCGCGAGGATCTTCTGGATCGACTGATAGAGCGTCTCGGCCGAACCACCGGGGAAGTCACAACGCGCGGTGCCGAAATCGGGCATGAACAGCGTGTCACCGACAAAGGCCGCATCGCCGATGACATAGGTCAGGCAGGCCGGGGTATGGCCGGGGGTGTGCATCACGTCGCCGCGCAATTGGCCGATGTGGAAGCTGTCGCCATCCTTGAACAGGCGGTCGAACTGCGAACCGTCGCGCTGGAATTCGGTTCCTTCGTTGAAAACCTTGCCGAAGGTGTCCTGAACGACAGCGATGTTCTCGCCGATGGCGATCTTGCCGCCGGTCTTTTCCTGAATATAGGGCGCGGCCGACAGGTGGTCGGCATGCACGTGGCTTTCCAGCAGCCATTCGACTTCGAACCCACGTTCTTTCACGAAGGCGATCACAGCGTCCGCCGAACGCGTGTCGGTGCGCCCCGAAGCATAGTCGAAGTCCAGCACCGAATCGACGATCGCGCATTTGCTGCTCTGCGGATCACGCACGACATAGGTGATGGTAAAGGTCGCTTCGTCGAAGAAGCCGTAAACTTCGGGTTTCATCCGGGTGTCTCCAGTGCGGTTGCGTTGAGTGCAATATAGACTGATAATCATACATTGCAAGATTTGAATATTGAAATTCGCGTCATTTAACGCGGCATCGGGTTTGTTCGGGGGGCACGCCCGGGCGCGGGCACTCGCCGTTCCGATGTGAATTAGATCGAAGCTTCGGAAATTCCAGAGGTCCTTGCCCGCAACTGTGCCGCTTTCGGTGCCCCACCCGTTGCATTCGGGGGCGCGCTTGCCTCTAATGGGGCGGGGCGGCCTGCCACGTGTTGCAGGCCCCTGCCCGCGATCGGAGGACCCATGACACAGACCGGCCCCGTGCCCCCTGCCGGCCCGCTCGCCGCGACGGATGCGGCCGAGACCTATGTCCAGCGCCGCACGCGCGAGGGTATCGCCATCCTGACCTTCGCGGGACCCGACGGGAACCGGTTTTCGCCCGATCTGGTGCAAGCGCTGGCGCGCGCAATCGATACCGCCGAACGCGATCCGGGCGTGCGTGCCGTTGTCCTGACGGGTCGCGGTGCCGATTTCTGCGCGGGGCCTTGGCAAGACCTGCCGCCGCCCGGACCGCAGGCCCCCGAGGTTCCGCCCGTTCTGGGCGCGCTGTCCGACCTGTGCGACATGATTGCCGAGGCAAGAAAACCCGTCGTCTGCGCGGTGCATGGACGCGTCTATGCCGCCGGGCTTGCCCTTGTTCTTGCCAGCAGCGGATGCGTCGCCGATGCCCGCGCAATGATCCACGCGCCTGAAACCCGTCTGGGTCGCCTGCCAGCCGGACAGGCCGCGGTGCGCGCCGCGTGGCGCCTTGGCGCACGCGAGGCTCTTGCCTTGCTTGAAAGCCCGACGCCGGTTCCGGTGGCGATGCTGGCCCGCACGGGGTTGGTGCAGCAGATCGCGCCCGATGCGCTGATCCCTGCGGCCGAGGCGCTGGCGCTGCGCCTTGTCACGGATCATCCCGCCCGCGACGGCGGGCTGGCCGATGCCAAGGGTTTTCGCGACGCGGTCCGCGCCGCACGGGCCCGCCCGATGACGCGCGCCGCCGAAACCATGCTTGTCGACGTGGTCGAGGCCGCGCAGCTTTTGCCCCCGTCGCAAGCGCTGGCCTTTGACCGTGTCCGCGCCGAAGACCTGTCGGTCGCACCCGAAGCGCGGGCCTTTGCGCATCTTGCCCGCGCGACGCGGCGGGCCCTCGACACGCCCGAAAGCCGCTCTGGGCAGGCCCGACCGCGCAGCGGGCCGATTGCGGCGGCCCTGGGAGACGAAAGCGCGCAGCGCCTCGTGCTGGCGCTGCTGCACGACGGCGCGACGCTGACATTGCTCGAACCCGACCGGGCGACACTGACCGCCCGTCTGGAACGGCTGGCGGACGATCAACTGCGCATGATCGGGCGCGAGGAAATCTCGCGCGCGCAGGCCGAGACAGACTGGCAGCGCCTGTCGGGTCGTCTGCAGATTGAAGGTCCGGCACCGGCTTTTGCCTTGGCGGATCCCGACCGCGCCGCGTGGATCGAGTCGCAACTTCCGGCAGATACCCCCCTGTTCATCTGGTCCCCCACAGCGACAGGGATCCCCGCGCTGGCGCATCCTGCCCGCGCCGTGGAACTGGTGCCCGCGCCGACGCATCGCCTGCGCCTGTGCGAGATCGTCGTGCGCGCCGGGACCGACGCCGAAACGGTGCGTCAGGCCTCGGGTTTTCTGATCGGTCAGGGTCTGACGCCGCTGCGTTCGGCGCGGCAGGCGGCGCTGCCTGTCATGATCGCCACCGCGGCGTCGGTCGCGGAACGGATGCGCGGTCTTGGCGTTGCCCCCGATACCATCGCCCGCAGCGGGATCATCCCCCCCGCCTTTGCCGATGGTCCGGTCGGGCCCGCCACCGCCCTGCCCTTGCCTGCCGAACGCCTCATGGTGCTGGCGATGATCAATGCCGGGATCCGGCTGCTGGAGTCTGGCGTTTGCCTGCGCCCGTCCGACCTTGACCTTGCCATGGTGCTGGGCGCGGGCTGGCCGAATGGACGCGGCGGCCCGATGGCCGAGGCCGACGGCATCGGCACGCTGGTTCTGCGCCATGAATTACGTCAGGCCGAGGCTCTCGATCCCGCGCTTTGGCGTCCCGAACCCATGCTGGACGAGATGATCCGTCAGGGCTGGCGGTTCGAGGATCTGAACATCGAATAGCCTACCCCTTGGGGTGCCGCGCCTTGCATTCCCAGCGACCGGATTCGCGGCTCCAGTATTCGGCATGACAGCCGCTGCCGGTCAGGTCGCGCCATTGCGCGCGCGCGCGGTCGACGGCGGACTGGTCGGTGCCGTCGAACACGATGCACAGCTTGTCGATGGCCTGCGCTTCTTCCGCACCCACGTCGGCACCGTCAACGGTGACGAGGCAGCCGGGTTTGTTCACGATGGCCCCGGCAGGGGTTTCGTCCCACAGCAGCAGACAGGGCTGGTCAGCGTCGTGCTCGCCGCCTGCAAGACCGTGGGGCAAGAACCCCTCGTTCAGCCATAACAGACGGTCGAGGGCTTCCATCCGCGCGCGCTCGGTGCCACGCAAGGCCACCGTCAGCCCGCCTTCGATCGCCTTTCCGATCAGCGTCGGTAAAAGCGCTTCGATCGGATCGCGGGTCAGATGGTAGAAGCGCGCGACCGCCATAGTCAGCCCTCGAACCGGGCGCGGATCAGCGCATCCAGCGTCCGCACGCCCCACCCCGAAGCGCCCTTGGGGGCAAAAGCGGTTTCTTCGACCGGGAAGGCCGTGCCGGCGATGTCCAGATGGATCCACGGCGTTTCGTCCTTGACGAAGCGTTGCAGGAACTGCGCCGCCGTGATCGCCCCGCCCCAGCGCCCGCCGGTGTTCTTCATGTCGGCCACGCGCGACTTGATCAACTTGTCATAGGCAGGGCCCAGCGGCATCCGCCACGCCCCCTCGCCCGTGGATTTCGCGGCGCTCAGCAGGGCGTCGCACAATGCGTCATCATTCGAGAATACGCCGGTATTCTCGTATCCCAACGCCACCATGATGGCCCCGGTCAGGGTCGCAAGGTCGATCATCGCGGCGGGTTTGAAGCGTTCTTGCGCATACCACATCACATCGGCCAGCACCAAACGCCCCTCGGCATCGGTGTTGATGACCTCGATCGTGTCCCCCTTCATCGAGCGCACCACGTCGCCCGGACGCTGGGCCTTGCCGTCGGGCATGTTTTCCACCAGCCCGACCAACCCCACGACATGAGCCTTCGCCTTGCGCGCGGCCAAAAGGCGCATGACGCCGGCCACGACCCCCGCGCCGCCCATGTCCATCACCATTTCTTCCATGCCGGACGCGGGTTTGATCGAAATGCCGCCGGTGTCGAACACCACGCCCTTGCCGACCAGCGCCAAAGGCGCGCCCTCGGCCCCTTTCCACTGCATGACAGCCACCTTGGACGGGCTTTCCGACCCCTGCCCCACCGCGAGCAGGGCGCGCATTCCCAAGGCTTCCAGCTGGGCTTCGTCCAGCACCTCAACCTCGAGCCCCAAGGCGCGCATCTCTTCGATCCGGCGGGCGAATTCGGTGGTGGTCAGGATGTTCGCGGGTTCGTTCGTCAGATCGCGGGTGAAATGCACCGCCTCGGCCCTTGCAAGCCCTTCGGCGCAGGCGGCCTTTGCCGCCTCAGGCTCGGCCGCCTGCACGGTGACAGGGCCAAAACCGGGCTTGTCATCGGTATGATAGCCAAATCGATAGGCCCGCAGCGCGATCCCTTCGACCAGCGCTGGCAAGTGCTTGACAGCGCCGGCCAGAACGCAGGCCCCGTCGGCGCCAAGCGCCTTGGCGATCAAGGCGCCCGCTTTCATCGCCGCAGCCGCGTCCGCCTTGCGACTTAGCTTCACCAGCAGTACGGACTTGGCCACAAGCCCGCCGGGCCACGCCAGCGTGATTCCTTCGCCGCCTTTCAGCTTTGCCCAGTCGTCCGAGGCGACCACCCGGGCCAGCGCCCCCTTGGCCTTGCGGTCCAGCGCGCGGGCATCGGCGTCCAGTGTCGCATCGCCAAAGGCGACGACGAGCCCCGCGAACGCCGATGCGGCAAGGGAATCGCGGGCGACAAGTTCTAGGGCAACGAGGGGCATTCGGGTTCTCCAATCCGGTCCGGTCGAGGTTAACCTGTGCCCCGCGCCTTGACCAGACAAGCCCGGCCCCGCCGTCGCTTTTGCCGGTTTCACCGGGGCGCTTTTCCCGGTATCGTCCGTCATGGGGAAACAGCCGGAAGGGTGTCGCGTGACGCGGCTTGATCGTTATGTCCTGTCGCAGTTGCTGTGGATCTTCGGGTTCTTCTCGATGATCCTCGTCTCGGTTTACTGGGTGAACCGGGCCGTCGCCTTGTTCGACCAGCTGATCCGCGATGGTCAGCCGATCATCGTTTTCGTCGAATTCACCGCATTGAGCCTGCCGATGCTGATTCGCACCGTGCTGCCGGTGTCGGCCTTTGTCGCGGCGACCTACGTGACGCTGGGCCTTCTGCGGTCGTCCGAACTGACCAGTGCGCAGGCGGCGGGCATCTCTCCGTTTCGGTTGGCGCGGCCCTATGCGGTGTTTGGCCTGATCGTCAGCCTGTTCCTGATGCTGCTGATGAACGTGATCATCCCTGAAGCGCGGTCGCAGCTGGCGCGGCGGCAAGCCGAGATCGCGCAGAACATCACCTCGGGGCTGCTGCAAGAGGGCGTGTTCCAGCATCCCGCCGAAGGGGTGACGGTGTTCATCAGCGAAATCACCCCCGAAGGCGCGATGCGCGGGATTTACCTGTCGGATGCGCGTTCGGCGATGCAACGCGTTGATTACACGGCGCAAACGGCGCTCATTGTGCCTGACCGGACAGGGCCGAAGCTGGTGATGATCGACGGGCAAGCGCAGATCCACGACGCCGAGAGCGGGCGCCTGTCGGTAACCGGTTTCGACGATTTCACCTATGATCTGGGCCTGATGGCCGGGCCTGAAGGTGGCGGCCGCAACGTGCGCGAGCTGTCGACGCGCGAATTGATGGCCGCGACGCCCGAACTGCTGGAAGAAACCCGCGCGACCGAGGCCCGGTTCCGCTTTGAACTCGTGTCGCGCTTTGTCGACGGGTTCAACGCGTTGGCGGCCGCGCTGATCGGCTTTGCCACGCTGGTCGCCGGGGCGTTCAGCCGGCTGGGGTTCTGGCGGCAGGTCACGCTGGCGGTGGTGATGATCGGCGTGATTCAGGCATTGACGAACACATTGGCCGATGTCGCCATGCGGTCGGTCGCATTTTCGTGGCTGGGTATCGTGCCCCTGACACTGGCTTTCGCGATGGCCGGCGGCATGCTGTGGCGCGCGTCACGGGTGCGGCGGATCCGCCGGGGGGCACCGGCATGACGCTCAGCCTTTACCTCGTGCGCAAGCTCGCGGGATCGTTCCTGCTGACCGGCAGCGTCTTTTTCGCGATGCTGCTGCTGTTCGAGATTGTCGAGATGGTTCGGCGGTTCGGCGGGACGGACACACCGATGAATGATGTGATGTGGCTGGCCGTGCTGCATGTACCGGCAACGTTTTACCAGATCCTGCCGATGCTGGTGATCCTTGCGTCAATGGCGACCTTTCTGGGGTTGGGGCGGAATTCGGAACTGGTCGTTATTCGCGCGGCGGGGCGTTCGGCCCTGCGGATGCTGGCAGCGCCCTTCGGGGCGACCTTGCTGTTTGGCGCGCTGTGCGTGGCAGTGCTGAACCCGGTGGTCGCGGCGTCGACCCGGCTTTACAACGAACGGATCCTCGTGCTGTCGAACCCGGACCAGCGCATGCAGATCTCGCTTGAGGGGTCAGCGCTCTGGATCCGGCAGGGCGATGCGACGGGCCAGACGGTCGTGCGGGCCCAAGCGATGGATTCGCGCACATTGACCTTCACCGGTGTGTCGATGATGCGGTTCGAACGCGAGACCGGCCTGCCGCTGTCACGGATCGAGGCCGAGAGCGGCCGACTGGAACCGGGGCAATGGGTTCTGGATACGGCCAAGGAATGGGACCTGCTGGCCGCCAACCCCGAACGCGAGGCCCGCCTGTTCGATACGCTGGCGATTCCATCGGACCTGACCGGCGAACAGATCCGCGAAGGGGTCGCGCGCACCGGTTCGCGGTCGATCTGGGCCCTTCCCGCCTTTATCGCGGCGCTGGACCACGCCGGATTGTCGTCGCGAGTGCATCGGTCGCAGCTGCTGGCGGAACTGGCCTTGCCCGTCCTGATGGCCGCAATGATGCTGATCGGCGCGGTGCTGTGTTTCCGGCACATGCGGTCGGGCAGCATGGGTCCGCGGATCCTGACGACGGTCCTTGCGGGGTTCGCGCTGTTCTTCGTGCGGAATTTCGCGCAGGTGCTGGGCGAAAATGGCCAGATTCCGTTGTCTATGGCAATCTGGACACCACCCATAGCTTCCATACTGCTGGCACTTGGCGTATTGCTGCACTTGGAGGACGGGTAGTGGCATACGTGGTGGACCTTCTGCACAGCTTCGGGCGCAGCGCTGTCGGGCGCCTGCGGCGCTCGGCCGTTGCAGTTGTGCTCGCCGTGGCGGGAACCGGTCTGGTCGCAACAGCCGCCCTGTCGCAGTCCAGCGTTTCCCTGATGGCCGACTCGGTGACCTTGGACCGCGCCGGAAGGCTGATTGCGACCGGCTCGGTCGAGGTCTGGCAAGGCGCGGTG
Source organism: Paracoccaceae bacterium (assembly GCA_041397065.1). Taxonomy (GTDB): domain Bacteria; phylum Pseudomonadota; class Alphaproteobacteria; order Rhodobacterales; family Rhodobacteraceae; genus Pararhodobacter. The sequence goes on from JAWKXG010000028.1 coordinate 13,399, forward strand.
CGCCTCACGGCCCGGCGGGTGCAATACGACCAGCGCCGCGGCACCTTGGCCATCGAAGGCCCGATCGCGATCCATGACGGCTCGAACGTGGTGATCCTTGCGGATCAGGCACAGCTTTCGTCGGATATGCGGGCGGGCTTGATTGAATCGGCCCGTGTGGTGATCGACCAACAGATGCAGGTCGCCGCGGCCCGGATCGAACGCGACTCGACCGGCTCGGAGATGCATTCCGTCGTCGCGTCCAGCTGTTCGGTCTGCGCCGAGAACCCGCGCCCGCTTTGGGAGATCCGCGCCGACAACCTGCGCCATGACGACGCCAGCAACCAGCTTTTGTTCACCCGCGCACAGTTCCGGTTCGCCGGGGTGCCTGTGTTCTATGCCCCGCGCCTGCGGTTGCCGGGGCCCGGGACCCGGCGCGCGCGCGGCGTGCTGTTGCCCACCATGTCAGCCGACAGCGACCTTGGTGTCTCGCTCTTCGTGCCGTATTTCGTGCCTATCGGCGAAAGCCATGACCTGACGTTGACGCCCGGGGTTTCAACGCAGGGCATGACCTCGCTGGGCCTGCGCTGGCGCTCGGCCTTTCGCAGCGGCGGATTCGAGGTGGGCGGCCAGATCGCCCGCGACCGGATCCTGCCGGGCGAAATCCGCGGCTATGGCTATGTGCGGGCGCTGTTCGGCGATATCCACGACTGGCAGCTTTCGGTCGATGTTCTGGCCTCGTCCGACCGGAGATTCCTTGAAACCTATGGCATCACCGACGAGGCGCGCCTGCATGGCAACGCCACCGTCCAACGCGTCCGGCGCGACCAGTGGGTTCGCGTGCGGGCGTTGGGGTTCCATTCGCTGCGCGCTGCCGATGTGAACGACGAGTTGCCGAACCTGGCGATGGAGGGCACGTGGGACCAGCGTTACGGGCTGGAATCCGGGCTGGGCGGCGAATTGCGGCTGAACCTTGGTGCGCGGGCGCATTACCGCCGCTCGTCGGTCGACGGCGTGCGGGGGCGCGACGTCGCGCAGACGCATCTGCAACTGGGCTGGCGGCGCAGTGGCGTTCTGGCCGGGGGGATCGTCGGCACCGCGGCGGTGCAGGGCCGCGTCGATCATCTGCGTGTGGGCGACGACCTTGCCTTTGCCGCGCCGATCACCCGGCGCGCGGTTCAAGCGATGGTCGAATTCCGCTGGCCTTGGGCTGCTGAAAATGGCGCAGGCGTGCGGTCCGTGATCGAACCGGTGGTGCAGGTTGTGACTGCCCGGCGCGACGCGGTGGCGATGCCCAACGACGATCATCTGATGCCCGAACTGGATGAAGGCAATCTGTTCGCCCTCAACCGCTACTCCGGCAATGGCGCGCCCGATGACGGCAGCCGTATCACTGCGGGGTTCCAGTGGTCGCGCTATGATGCCGCGGGCTGGAGCCTCGACACGGCCCTTGGCCGCGTCTGGCGGCGCGACGCCCTGACTTGGTTCGACCCGACGCACCCGCAGCCCTTGGGCGAGAGTCGGTCCGATTGGTTGGTGGCGGGGCGCGTCACGCATCCCGATGGCCATGCCTTCGGGCTTCGGATCCTGTTTGACGACCAGCGCGCCGTCAGCCGCGCTGAAACCAACGTCGCGTGGCGCTGGAGCCGTTCCGACCTGTCGACGCGCTTCCTGTATCTGCCCGCCTCGACCTTCGAACAGCGCACCACGACGCTCAGCGAATGGAGCGTCGATTTCAACCATCGCTTCGACAACGGCTGGGCCAGTTCCGTCGGCTGGGAATACGACATCGGTCAGCAGCTTTTTGCCGCGGCGCGCACCGGCCTGACCTTCCGCAATGAATGCCTGTCCTTCGAACTGGCGATGTCGCGCCACTTCGTCACGGCGACGAACCCCACCGCCTCGACACGCTATAACCTTCAGATCGAATTGCTGGGCATCGGCAGCGGCACGCCGACCGGCACGGCAAGGCGCTGCAGTTCCTGAGGCTGGGGCTTTTCAAGGACTGGCAAAGCCGATACCCCTTGCCGGACAGACCGACACCAGAAGGACCCGACGCATGCGACCCTCCGTTTTTCGTATCCTCGCATCCGTTCTGCTTGCGGCATGGGCGTGTGCCGTGCCGTCGGGGCCCGGTTCGGCGCAATCGCTGTTTTCGGCGGCGATCTATGTCAATGACGACGCCATCACCAATTACGAAATCGACCAGAAGGTCCGGTTGCTGCAGTTTCTGGGCATCGGCGCCGAGGACATGCGCGCCGTCGCCATCGAGCGCCTGATCGAGGAACGCCTTCAAGCGCAAGAGGTCGGCCGACTGGGCGGGCGCCTGACGCCCGATCAACTGGATACCGGGCTGGCGGAATTCGCCGCCCGCGCGGAACTGACCACGGACCAGTTGTTCGACCGCCTCGCCAGTGCAGGCATCGACCGCGAGGGGTTCATTTCGTTCATCCGCGCGGGTCTTCTGTGGCGCGAATTGGTGCGCGAGCGTTTCGGGCCACGGGTCGTCATCTCGGAATCCCAGATCGATCATGCGCTGTCCGTTGAAGGGGTGCAGCCCGCGACCGAAATCCTCATTTCCGAACTTTTCCTGCCGTCAGACGCTCAATTCGCCGAGTCGGTGCAGCGGCTGATCCCCCAGATCCTGCGCCTGCGCTCGGAAACCGAATTCGCCAATGCCGCACGTCAGGTGTCGATCGCGCCAACCGCCGCGCAGGGCGGCCGGGTGGACCGCTGGATCAACGTCGCCTCGATGCCCGAGGCGCTGGCCGGTGCGCTGGGATCGGCCGGGGTTGGCAGCATCGTCGGTCCGGTCGAAGTGCCCGGGGCGCATGCGTTCTTCCTGTTGCGCGCCCGCCGGGATTCGCGGTCGGTGCCGGCATCCGCGATCATGCTGGATTACCGGCGCATCGGGCTGCCCGGTGGACGGTCCGAGGCGAACCTCGCAACTGTCGCCACCATGCGCGAGCAGATCGACGGTTGCGCGGATTTCGCACCTGTTGCCTTGCGCCTTGCGCCCGGCCTGCCGGACTCGGCCGTCAGCGCGATCTCGCGCCCGCTGACCGAAGTCCCGGGCGGCACCCGGACCGAACTGGAACGGCTGAACCCCGGGCAGATTTCGGCAAACCTTGTCGAAAGCGGCGAACTTGTCGTGCTGATGCTGTGCAGCCGCAGTGCAACGGGTGGGCAGGCCCCCTCGCGCGATGATGTGCGGCTGGGCCTGATGAACCGTGCGCTTGAAGGCGAGGCGAACCTCTATCTGGCGCGGCTGCGGGCCGAGGCCGAGATCCGGTATCCCTGACATGGGCCCGCTGGCCGTAACCTGCGGCGATCCGTCGGGCATCGGCCCGGAACTGGCCGCGCGGCTGATCGGAACTGACGGCATCCCGCCCTTCGTCTGGATCGGCGACCCACGGCATTTGCCCGTTGGCACGGCCTTTCAGATTGTCACATCCCCGCGCGAGTCCGTGGCCCCCGGAATAATGCCCGTGATCGCGGTCAACTTCGGTGCTGCGGCAACACCGGGCCAGCCGGACCCTGCGAACGCAGCCGGCACCATCGCTGCCATCGAAACCGCCGTCCGTCTGACCCAGACGGGCGAGACCTGCGCGGTCGTCACCGCGCCCATCAACAAGAAGGCGCTCAAGGACGGGGCGGGGTTTGCTTTTCCGGGCCATACCGAGTTTCTGGCCCATCTCGCGGGCGGGTGCGACGTGGTGATGATGCTGGCCTGCGCTGATCTTCGGGTCGTGCCCGCGACCATCCACATCCCCTTGGCCGAGGTTCCGCGCGCCTTGACGCCTGCCCTTCTGGCGCGGACGATCGAGATCACCCACGCGGCACTGCGGCGCGATTTTGGCATCGCCGATCCTTACATCGCCGTGGCCGGGCTGAACCCCCATGCCGGCGAAGGCGGCGCGATGGGAAGCGAAGAGCTTGATTTCATCGGCCCGGTGATCCGCCGGTTCCATGATGAGCAAATGCTGATTTTCGGCCCCCTGCCGGCGGACACGATGTTCCACCCTGCGGCCCGCGCGCGCTATGATGCGGCGATCTGCATGTATCACGATCAGGCGCTGATCCCGATCAAGACCATCGATTTCGCGGGCGGGGTCAACGTGACGCTGGGCCTGCCGTTCATCCGCACCTCGCCCGATCACGGCACTGCCTATGACATCGCGGGCAAAGGCATCGCCGACCCGTCGTCGATGCGCGCGGCGATGGCGATGGCTTGGGACATGGCGGGCGCGCGGCGCTGACTATGCTTGCCTTGGCCGCGCAATTAGTGGAATGAACGCGCATGGCCCAGATCGACGGACTCCCCCTGCGCGATGTCATCGCGGCGCATGACCTTCAGGCGAAGAAGTCGCTGGGGCAGAATTTCCTGCTGGACCTGAACCTGACGGCCCGGATTGCGCGGGCAGCGGGCGATCTGGCGGGCTCGGATATTCTGGAGGTTGGCCCCGGCCCCGGTGGGCTGACGCGGGGTTTGCTGGCCGAAGGCGCGCGCAAGGTTCTGGCGATCGAGAAAGACGCGCGCTGCCTGCCAGCCTTGGCCGAGATCGCCGCCGCCTATCCCGGTCGTCTTGAGGTGATTGAAGGCGACGCGCTGGAGATCGACCCGCTGGCGCATCTGACGCCGCCGATCAGGATCGTTGCGAACCTGCCCTATAACGTGGGCACCGAATTGCTGGTGCGCTGGCTGACGCCCGCGCAATGGCCGCCGGTCTGGTCGTCGCTGACCCTGATGTTCCAGCGCGAGGTTGCCGACAGGATCGTCGCCAAGCCGGGCAGCAAGGCTTATGGTCGCCTCGCGCTGCTGGCGCAGTGGCGCTGCGATGCGAAGATCGTGCTGACGCTGCCGCCTTCGGCCTTTACCCCGCCGCCCAAAATCGATTCAGCCGTCGTGCACCTAACCGCCCTGCCCCAGCCACGTTTTCCCGCCGACGCGAAAACGCTGGAGCGTGTCGTCGCAATGGCGTTCAACCAGCGGCGCAAGATGGTGCGCGCCAGTCCTCGCGGCCTGCATCCCCAAGTCGAAGACCTGCTGACCGAGGCGGGCATCCAGCCGACCGCACGGGCCGAGGAACTGTCGCTGGAACAGTTCTGCGCGCTGGCTGAGGCGTTGCGCGCCGCGGGTTCGCGGACCGCCTGATTTTTGGGCATCGACCCAAATTTCGCACGATCCCTGCCCCTGTATGGCCCCAGAATCCCTCGCGCATAGGGTGAGTCGGCCTTTGTTTCGCCATATTCGGCCAGTCCCTGCGCCGCAATTTGGCCACCGCCGATGGGTAGACACAGTCAATCAAGGTGAGTGCTTCGCCTTGCGTCACTGTGAGGGTGTTCCGAAATGAAACACATTTTTCGATTGAATGCGAAGCCCTTAGCGGGCAAGCGGGACAGCGTGGCAAAGCGATTCGCTGCCCGTGAGGACGGGTCGATGATCGTCTTCGGCCTGTTTGTCTTCGTCACCATGCTGATGGTCGGCGGTCTTGCCGTCGACGTCATGCGTCATGAAAACGAACGTCTGCGGATGCAGGACACTGCCGACCGTGCCGCGCTGGCCGCGGCGCTGCGTCGCGATCCCGACGACGAGGAAGAATGGACGCCGCAAGAGCTTGCCGCGGCCTATTTCACGGCGGCCGGACTGGGTGACCAGTTGGGCAGCCGCACCGACGTCGTCGAAAGCGACGATGTGGGCCGCACGGTCACCGTCGCGCCGGGTGGGCGAATGAATGCGCTGTTCTCGGGCCTGATCGGGATCGAGGATCTGGACATGGTCGCGCCCGCAACGGCGGAACACGCCGAATCGGCGATCCAGCATATCGAGCTGGTGATGGTTCTGGACGTGTCGGGATCGATGAACGGCCAAGGCAAGATCGGCGCCATGCGCAATGCTGCCGCCGACCTCGTCGAGACCATGCTGAACGGTGCTGAACGCGACGACGTGGGTATCACGCTGGTTCCCTATGACAGCTGGGTTCTGCCGCCGAACGGGTTCCTCGACGATTTCACCAACGTGACGGGCAATGGCGCCTGCTCGGACTTCACCCAATGGAATGAGATCCGCAACAGCCGTTGGGCCAGCCAGCGTCGCCAAAGCTGCCCGACCGATCCTTGGGCCATGATCCGTCCCTATCAGAACAACGTCTCCTCGGCCCAGAACCACATCAACAGCCTGCGGGCACGGGGCACGACGTCGATCGATCTGGGCCTGCGTTATGGCGCGCTGTTCTTCGACCCGTCGATCCGCCCGGCCATCGAAAGCCAGATCGCGCAGGGCAACGTCTCTACCGATTTCACTGGTCGTCCCTTCGATTGGGAGGAGGATGGCGTGATCCGCGCCCTGATCCTGCTGACCGACGGGCAGAACTGCTGTGGCCAGCGTGGGGCGACCAGCCAGATGGACCAGAACACCGTCGACGTCTGCACCGAACTGAAAAAGCTGGACGTGCTGGTCTATGCCATCTCGTATCAGGCGCCGGCCTCGGGTGCCGCGATGATGCAGCAATGCGCCTCGTCGCCGAACCACTATTTCGAAACCTCGGGCCTCGACATCATGACGGTGTTCGATTCGATCGCGGCGAACATTCAGTCGCAAGCCGTGAGGCTGATCCGATGAACCGTGTTCTTTCCCTGTTCCGGCGCTTTACGCTGAATGATCTGGGTTCGGCCACGGTCGAATTCGTGATCGCGGTGCCGATCGTGTTGTCCATGTTGTTTACCGCAATCGACTTTGGCGCGGTGATGCTGCGCCAGGTCTTCCTTGACCGGTCGGTCTCGATGGCGATGCGCGAAGTGCGCCTTGGCAACGTGACCTCGGCCAATATCGACGATTTCCGGGCGGCGATCTGCTCGGGGACGTTCCTTGTTCCGAACTGCACCAGTGTCATGACGATCGAGATGCGCCCGATCCCCACCGACACGTTCGCCGGCCTGACAAGTTCGACCCAATGCGTGGACCGGGCCGCCAGCGTGTCTCCCGTCGTGGATTTCAATCCCGGCGCGGGGGCCCAGGAACTGATGCTTCTCAAGGTCTGCGTTGTCGTGGACCCGTTTATCGAACTGACTGGCATGGTGCTCGGGATGGAAACCGATGCATCGGGCGGCTACGCGATCGTCAGCCAAGCCGCTTTTGCCAATGAACCCGCGTGAGGTGTATCATGACGTACCATACTGAAATGACGAAGCGTTCTTTCCCTGGTGCCGGGTTCCGCAAGAAATCCGATGGCTCGGTGTCTGTGGAACTGCTGCTGATCCTGCCGCTGTTGCTTTGGGCGCTGACCGCCACGGTGGTCTTCTTCGAAGGCTTCCGCGCCCGGTATCAGACGCAGATGGCCGCGCAGACCGTCGCCGACATCATGTCGCGCGAGACGTCGATGTTCACCGCGAACTATGTCGAGGGCATGAACCAGGTGTTCGACTTCCTTGCGGGGGCGAACTATCCGACGCGGATCCGCGTTTCCTCGGTCATCTGGGACAGCGCGAACAACCGTAACCGCCTGCAGTGGTCCTATGGCTCGCGGGGGATGACGGCCCTGCCGGCGAATACGTTCCATCTGCTGCAGAGCGGCCAGATCGACACGCTGCGCGCGGCGTTCGGCAATGACGACTCGTTCACCTTTGCCGCGTCCGATGCACAGATGCCGGTGGAAAGCCTGCCTTCGCAGATCCCGCCGATCCTGCCGGGCGAATCGCTGATCGTGATCGAAACCTTCGCCTTGTGGAGCCCCTTCGCCGATGTCGGTGTTGGCCAGTTGCGCTTCAACCCGGTTGTCGCCGTGCGCCCGCGTTTCTCGCCTTGGGTGAACTTTGAAGGTGTCTCGCCGATCTTCCCCGAAAGCAGCTATGAAATCGCATGGGCGCCGTCGCAGCAGCAGCAACAGGCCGACGCCATCGCGGACACAGCAGATCAGGTCCAAGCGGGCATGATCGGCGCGATCATGAACGGGTCGGTCAATCTGTCCAGCTATGACTTCTCGTCGGGTGCGGACGGCTGGTCGAACATGAGCGTGACCTATGACGCAGAACTGGGCGCCATCGCCGGCCCGTTCGACTCGAGCTCGTATGGCACCCCGCCCAGCTATACGCTGGATGTGGCCCCGGGCACGAACCTGATCCAGACGACCTTCGATCTGATTGTCTTCGACAACTGGGACGGCCGGACGCCCGGCGCATCGCGCCCGATGGGGGATGCTATCCAGATCTTTGCCAATGGCGATCCGATCAACTTCGACTGGTTCGACGAAAGCGCTGCCGGGCAATACCTGCACTCGCGTTCGGCACAGGCGGTCTATGGGCAAACCGTGTACCAACTGGAAATGAAGCTTGCGACCGCGAACCTCAACATCGCGGGGAACCAGAACTATGACGATCAGATCTGGCAGGTGACGATCTATGCCTATAACCCCCCGCCGAGCCTGACGCTGTCGTTCTCGTCGACCTCGCTGGAAGCGGCCGATAACGAATCGTTCGGGATCGACAACTTCTTTGTCAACGAGATCACCAATGGTGCGGCGATCGCCTTTGCCTCGATGGCGGTCGAAAACGGTGGCTTCGATGCGATCACGCGCTATCCCAGCTTTGACGGCTGCCCCGATTTCAACCTGTCGGCACCGCGCTTCACGGTGACGAACGAGAACCTGAAACCCAGTGTGATGAGTTTCGTGGCGCAAGCCAGCGGGACGAACAACCTGCGCAATTGCGCGGAAACGGCCGCCTTCTGGGGGTCAACGCTGGCCAACCCGAACTTCATCATCAACTTCGACAACAACGGGCGGACCGGTGCCGGAAACAGGCTGATGATTGAGGCGTCGGATGGCAACAACGGTCTGACCTGCGACACGCTCTTGCTGGTTCGCGACCCGAACGGCCAATACTGGCACAACGATGACACCGACCCCCGGGCCAGCCTGTACAACCCGCAGCTTCGGATGAACGCGGCAAAGGGCAACTATCACGTCTGGGTTGGGTATATGCCGCAGGGACCAGCTGCCCGGTCGACGTCTCGGTGAGCCTGTACTGAGGCTGGAATACTCCCGGCGGCTCCCCCAAGCTGCCGGGTGTCAAGGCCGTCACCAAAGTGCTGGAGCACCCCGCCCTTCGTGGCGGGGTGCTTGTTTCAATCCGCCCCGACCGATTTGAGGACCATGCCGACATACAGGTCCTCGACCGTTTCGCGGCTCAGGCGCCCCCCCTCGCGGAACCATGTGTTCACCCCCGTCAACATCGCGATGATCGCCATGGTCGCCAGCTTTGTGTCGGGGGAACGTCCATCTGCCCCGCCTCGCGACCCGCGCGCAGAATAGTCTCCAATTCGGTTTCATAGAGACGGCGCAGCGCCTCGAGCGTCGCGAAATTCTCGGGGTTGAGATTGCGCAGTTCCATGTACGATGAACACCGCATCCGCCCGCGCGGCGTGAAAGCGGATGTGAAACCGCGCGAAATGTTCCAGCCGGGCGCGGCGTACTGCGCCGCCGCTGTCGCCCATGCCGCCAGCAAATCGTCCATGTGGCTCTTAAGAGCAAGTCGAACAGCAACGACTGCTTGTCGGCGGTACAGGTACAAGGCACCCGCCTGCACCCCGACCTCGGCCGCGATTTGCCGCATCGAAACCGCCGCATAGCCGTCGCGCGCAAAGAGACGCAGTGCCGCGTCGCGCAGTCGGGGACCGGTAATATCAGAGCGAGAGCCGGGTTTGCGTGCCATGGCGGCATTGTCGCTGAACACCCGTTCAATTCAACCCCGAAAACAGGCCAACGGGGCCCTTCCCATGGCGCCTGTGCGAGGTTAGCATGCGCCCATGCCCCAAGACCGGACGCCGATGCCCCGAACAACCGCCCTTTGCCTGTTGCCTGCCCTTGCCTTGGCCATGTCGCTGGCAGGCTGCGGTGGCGTGGTTGCGCCCGATGCGCCTGCCCTTCTGAGCACTGCCGAACTGGCGCAGCGTCAGGGCACGGCCTATTCCGGTGGATCGGCCGCGCAATCCGCCGGCGCGCTTGCGTTGCGGGGGCGGCGTTGCGCGCCCGCGCGGCCGCGGTGCGTGGCGACCTGATCGACCCGGCCGAGGAACGCAGGCTGGCCGAACGGGCCCGGCGTCTGAACGAACAGCGGCTCTGACCCCGGCACATCGGGCGCATTGCACCGCGCGCGCTGACAGGCTAATCCAGCCTCGAACCGCCATCTGCAGCTGCGCCCAGTTCCGGGAGTCTGCATGAACAGCCCCTTCGCCTCAATCGCCGGTCTTGGGACCGTGGGCATCGGTGTGGTCAAGATCGTGCAGACGCATGCCGACCTGCTGCAACTGCGCGTCGGCCGCCCGGTCGAGATCGTGGCTGTCAGCGCCAATTCGCGCAATTAAGAACCGCGCGCCGGCTGGTCATATGACTGGGAAGATGATCCCGTCGAACTGGCCGCCGCGCCGATATCGATGTCGTGGTCGAACTCATGGGCGGTGAAAAGCCTGGCCAAGGCGCTGGTCGAGACCGCGCTGGAAAACGGCAGGTGACGTCGATGAACAAGGCGCGCTGCGGCCCATCATGGGCACGCGCTGGCAATCCTCGCTGAATCGAAAGGCCGCGCGCTGCGCTACGAGGCGGCAGTGCCGGCGGATCCCCGTCATCAAGGCCCTGACCGAGGTCTGGTTGGTAACCGCCAAGCGCGTCAGCGGGCGGTCATGAATGGCACGTAACTATGCGTATCCCGACGCGGAAAGCGCCGGCCTGCCCTATGACACCGTCTTCGAAGAGGCGCGAAAACTGGGCTATCTGGAGGCTGATCCGAACCTCGATGTGGGCGGGATCGACGCGGGTCACAAGCTCAGCATCCTGTCTGCCATCGCCTTTGGCACGCGGGTCGATTTCGACGCGGTGGTGCTGCAGGGGATTGGTTCGATCTCGATCGACGATATTCGGCTGGCCCGCGACATGGGCTATTCGATCAAGCTGCTGGGCGTCGCCCAGATGACCGGGCGCGGGCTGGAACAGCGCATGGCCCCCTGCCTTGTGCCCGAAACCCATCCGCTGGGCACGGTGGCGGCACCAACATGGTCGTGATCGAAGGCGACATGGTCGGTCAGATCGTCTTGCGGGGAGCAGGCGCGGGCGAAGGCCCGACCGCCAGCGCCGTGATGGGCGATGTTCTGGACATCGCGCGGGCTGAACCTGTCGACCTTCGGCCAACCGGCCGAGACATTGGCACAGGCAGCGCCTGCCGTCAGCGCCGGTGCCCCTTGCATTCGCGCATGACCCTGTTGGACAAACCCGGCGCGCTGGCCAAGATTGCAACGATCTCTGGGCGATTGCGGGATCTCGATCCACCGGATGCGGCAGTATTCGCACGACGACGCGCATGCGCCTGCCTGATCAGACACAAGGCCACGTCGGACGACATCGCTGGCCCTGGAAAAGTTCGAGACCACGGGCGTGCTGTTGGCGAACCCGTGGCGATGCGCATCGAAGAAATGGGTCGCCCTCAGCGCGGCAGGGGTGATGCACTCGCCCCCGCATGTCGCCGAAGAACGTTTGCGCGGTGGTGTGCAAGTTGAAATACAGTTCGCCCTGCGCCGCGACGACCTGCATTCTCCGCGATTGTCTTGATCTTGTCGGTCGGGACCGCCAGCGCGATCGGGCATCCTGCCGCGAATGCGCCGACCATTCCGTGTGCGTGATCGACCACCGCAACAAGATCGTCATTCGTGATCTCGAAGGTTGCCCGCCCGTCCGCCAGCGCCTCGGTCAGATCAGCCTCCGAGGCCGAAATCGACGAGGATCGGCCCTAACTGCCTCGGCAAGCCGCAATGCAGGTGAAACATGTTGATGGTCGTGATCGACGCCCTCGATGGCAACATGCACCCATGCGCGACCCAGATCGCGGGCGAATTCGATAACCCCATGCCCCTGGGACGGACGCTCGTCGCGCGAGACAGAGGGCGCGGTCGAGCGGAACACGGGCGGAATGAAACCCGGCGTCTCTTCCTCCTCGCCTCCTTCCTGCTGCGGGCTCAACCACGCTTCATAGACATAGCCGATCGCGCGACCTGCGCCGGGCTCCAGTGCGATGGGGCTGGGTCGGTCGACTTCCTGCGCGACCAGCGGCGCACACACCATCGACGCCAGCACCACGGTAACGGCGAAACGGGCTTTCATGGGTCTCTCCTTGTCAAATGATTCCTCCGAAGGGTAACCTGTGGGGGTATCCCTACAGTCAAGCAGGTTCGGCGGGTGTCATGTTGATCAGCAAGCTTTGCAAGGCATCGGGCCTGTCAAAGGACACCATCCGCCATTACGAGGCGCTGGGATTGCTGCATTCAACGCCGCGGCGGGCCGGAAGCCGGATCTATCGCGACTATGGCGATGACAGCTTTGAACGTCTGGAACTGATCGCGCTGGCCAAGCGGTTGAAGTTCTCGCTGCGCGAGATCGGCCCCGGGCTGGACGACCTGCTCAACGACCGGATCGATGCCGATGAACGCTCGGCACGGCTGCGCAAGAAGCTGGTCGAACTCGATGCCGAGATCGCGGCGATGCAGCAAGCGCGCGATGAACTGGCGCGCTTTGTGGATGCCCCGCACAAGGACCACGCCGACCGGCGGCTGCAAGAACTGGGCCTGTCCCTGTCTGACAAGCACAAACGTAACGCGAAATCCACTTGACTGTGGGGGGAACCCGACAGGTTAGGCACAGTTTCAAGGCCGTCGATCAAGGCGACCGTGAAGCGATGAAAGGCCTTCCATGCTGTCCACACTCTTCGGCAAGACCCCTGTGATACAGGCGCAATCGCCCTTGGTTCATCGGCTGTTGACGGGGATCGCCATTCTCGTCGCGCTGGCGATGTTCGTTGCCGCTTCGGGCGATGGCGGTGCCGATGCGCCCTCGCCGCCGCCCGATTGGGTGAACCTTGCCGCCAATATCGTTGCTGCGGGCATCGGTGTCTTGGTGCTGATGCCGCGCACGCGGGTTCTGGGCGCGTGGCTGGCCATTGCCAACATGCTGGTTTCGATGGCGGCAAACCATCGTTTCGATGGGCCTCAGTATTTCTGGTTGGTCCTTCCTTTCAACCTGACGACCATCGCCCTTGCCGCGATCTTGATCGCCGGACTGCGCAAGCGCTAGTTCCCTTGCCGCCGTGCACGCCCTGTTTCCACAGGATGTTGCGGCTTATCGGGGGGCGATCACGATCTTGGGGTGATCGGCCTTGGCCTGCGCGAACCGATTGGCTAGAACGATCCGACAGGTTTTCAAGGACGATGCGCATGACCCCGCCCCCCGAATTTCATGACCGGATGCTGTCGCTGGGCCTCGCGCGGGTTTCCGAGGCGGCGGCTCTGGCTTCGGCGGAATGGGTCGGGCGCGGCGACGAGAAATCGGCCGATCTGGCGGCGGTGAATGCGATGCGGGCGCAGCTGAACCTTCTTGATATCGCGGGCACCGTGGTGATCGGCGAAGGCGAGCACGACGAAACGCCGATGCTGTTCATCGGCGAATCGGTGGGCACCGGGTCCGGCCCCGAGGTCGACATCGCCCTCGATCCGCTGGAAGGCACGACGCTGACCGCCAAAGACATGCCCAACGCCTTGTCGGTCATCGCCATGGCCCCGCGCGGCACTCTGCTGCATGCACCAGATGTCTATATGGACAAACTGGCCATTGGCCCCGGCTTCGCGCCCGATACGGTGTCCTTGGACATGTCACCCGAAGAGCGCATTCACACGCTGGCCCGTGCCAAAGGCTGCAACGCGGGTGATCTGACCGTCTGCATCCTTGAACGCCCCCGCCACGAGGGGCTGATCGCCGCAGTGCGCGCTACGGGCGCTGCAATCCGGCTGATTACCGATGGCGATCTGGCCGGGGTCATGCATGTCGCCGATCCGCAAACCACGGGCATCGACATGTACATGGGTTCTGGCGGCGCGCCCGAAGGGGTGCTGGCTGCGGCGGCCCTCAAATGCATGGGCGGCCAGATCCAAGGCCGGTTGATGTTTCGCAACGACGATGAACGCCGGCGTGCCGCCAAGGCGGGGATCACCGATCTCGACCGGATCTATACGCTGGACGACATGGTGCGCGCCGATGTGATCTTTTCGGCGACGGGCATCACCGGCGGGTCGATCCTGCCGGGGATCAAGCGCGAGCCCGGTTGGGTCACCACGGAAACCCTGTTGATGAGGTCCAAGACGGGGTCGGTGCGGCGCATGACCTATCGGTCGCCGGTCGCATGAGCGCGTATCTCGGGGTCGAGCATTCGGTTCTGGGCCGCCGGTGGGAAGGGCCCACCCCCGATGTCGAACGCCGGGCCGAGGCACTGGCCCAGCAGACGCGCCACCCGCAGGCGCTGTGCAACGTGTTGGCCCGCAATGGTGTCGATGCCTCCGGGGTCGAGGATTACCTTGCCCCCTCGCTGCGCGCATTGCTGCCCGATCCGCTGACCCTGCGCGATATGGGGTCCGCCGCCAGCCGCCTTCTGAACGCGGTCGAGCGGCGCGAAAAGATTGCGATTTTCGCCGATTATGATGTGGATGGCGGATGCTCGGCGGCGCTGCTGCTGAACTGGCTGCGCGATCTGGGGCAAGAGGCGACGCTGTATGTTCCCGACCGGATCGACGAAGGCTATGGCCCGAACGAGCCCGCGATGGAAGCCTTGGCCCGAACCCATCGCCTGATCGTCTGCGTTGACTGCGGAACCCTGTCGCATGGCCCGGTGGCCGCTGCCCGGGGCGCGGACGTTATCATCCTCGACCATCACCTTGGCGCTGAAACGCTGCCCCCGGCGGTCGCCGTGGTCAACCCGAACCGGCAAGACGAAAGCGGCGAACTGGGGCATCTGTGCGCCGCCGGGGTCGTGTTCCTCGCCCTGGTCGAGGCCAATCGCCAACTGCGTGCGCGCGGTGCGCAGGGTCCAGACCTTATGGGTCTTCTGGATCTCGTGGCTTTGGCAACGGTCGCAGATGTTGCGCCTTTGGTCGGCGTGAACCGGGCGTTTGTCCGACAGGGGCTGAAGGTCATGGGACAGCGCCGACGCGCTGGATTGACCGCGCTGGCCGATGTTGCACGCATCGATACCGCACCCACGCCCTATCATCTGGGTTTCGTGCTGGGCCCGCGTGTCAATGCAGGCGGGCGGATCGGGGCGGCTGATCTGGGGGCGCGGCTTCTTTCGACGCGGGACCCGCACGAGGCGGGACAGATGGCCGCGCAGTTGGACCAGTTGAACGCGGAACGCCGCGCGATCGAGGAAGCCGTGCGCGTCGAAGCCTTGGCCCAAGCCGAAGCGCGCGGCGTCGATGGGCCGCTTGTCTGGGCTGCGGGCGACGGCTGGCATCCCGGTGTGATCGGGATCGTCGCCTCGCGCCTGAAAGAGGCGACGAACCGGCCCGCCATCGTCATCGCGCTGGACGGGGCCGAGGGAAAGGGATCGGGCCGGTCCGTCGCCGGTATCGATCTGGGCGCCAGCATCCAGCGGCTGGCCGCCGAAGGCCTGCTGATCAAGGGCGGAGGACACCGCATGGCCGCCGGGCTGACCGTCGCGCGCGACCAGCTCGAGGCGGCCATGGAACGGCTGGCCAGCCTTCTCGAACGGCAGGGCGCCGGGCGCGAAACCGGCCGCCCGTTGCAGATCGACGGTCTTCTGATGCCCGCAGGCGCCAGCGTCACATTGGTCGAGACACTGGAGCAAGCCGGTCCCTTTGGTCAGGCGGCCCCCGCGCCGCGCTTTGCGTTTCCGAACATGACGATTTTCGATGCCCGGCGCGTGGGCAGCAACCACCTGAAGATCCGCTTTGGCGACATGACCGGCCCGCAGGTCGAGGGGATCGCCTTTGGCGCGTTCGATGGGCCGCTGGGGCCTGTCCTCGAGTCCGCCGGTCGGGCCCGTTTCCACCTTGCGGGGCGGCTGGAGATCAACAGTTTCGGCGGGCGGAACCGGGTGCAATTACGCCTGGAAGATGCGGCAAGCGCCTGAAATCGCGGGTTTTCCCCGTGACGAAAAATTTTGGCGCCAAGGTGAAAAATCCCCCTTGCGCCCGTCGCGCCGGTGCCATAAACACCCCCTCACACGCAGCGCGGCCCGTTCGTCTATCGGTTAGGACGTCAGGTTTTCAACCTGAAAAGAGGGGTTCGACTCCCCTACGGGCTGCCACTTTTCCCTTGTTGTCAGATTCTTGCGGGCTGTTCTTCACAGCCACGTTCGGGCATCTTGCTTGGCCTGTAGCCGCATGCGCAGCGGGGTCTCTGCGCGTTAGCGCAAAATCTGCCAGCCGACCGATTTGCGCCTTTGGGTTGCCGCAGTCCGGGGTTAAAGTGCCCGGCAAGATGCCACCACCCGATGGCCCGCGAACCCGGAGAAAGACGTGACCGAAACCTCGATGACCTATGTGCAGTTCCTGATGGATCAACGCCACCGCAACGGGTTGGACCCCGATCTGGCGACCCTGCTCCACAGCGTTGCGACAGCGTGCAAAGCGGTCTCCAACAGCTTGAAAAGTGGGGCTTTTGCCGATGTCCTTGGGTCAGCGGAATCCGAGAACGTGCAAGGCGAGACACAAAAGAAACTGGACGTGATCGCCAACGAGGTTTTCCTGCGTCGCTGCGAATATTCCGGCGTTCTTGCGGCCATGGTGTCCGAGGAAATGGACGAGGTCTATGAAATTCCCGAGCGTTTTCCCAAGGGCCGCTATGTGCTGTTCTTCGATCCGCTGGATGGTTCGTCAAACATCGATGTGAACGTGTCGGTGGGCTCGATCTTCTCGATCATGCGCCTGCCCGAGATCCCCGATTCGACCAGCTATGACACGCTTTTGCGGCCCGGCGTGGAACAGGTGGCCGCCGGTTACGCGGTCTATGGACCCTCGACGATGCTGGTCATCACGACGGGCGACGGGGTGCACGGCTTTACTTTCGACGGGTCAATCGGCGAATTCCGCCTGACCCACCGCGACATCACCATTCCCGAAGATGCGTCGGAATTCGCGATCAATGCCTCGCGCGCGCAATTCTGGGAACCGCCGGTCAAACGCTATGTCGACGAATGCGTCGAAGGGGCCAAGGGCCCGCGCGGCAAGTATGTCAACATGCGCTGGGTAGCCTCGATGGTGGCCGAGGTGCATCGTATCCTGCTGCGTGGCGGCGTGTTCCTGTATCCGATGGATTCCAAGAACAAGGGACAGGGCGGCAAGTTGCGCCTCTTCTACGAGGCCAACCCCATGGCGATGCTGGTCGAACAGGCGGGCGGCGCCGCGTCGACCGGTCGGCAGCGCATCCTTGAAATCGAATCGAACAATCCGCACCAGCGCGTCCCCGTGATCCTTGGATCGCGGCTCGAGGTCGAGCGCATCGACGCCTATCATCGCGAGTTCGACGCCGGGAACTGACCGCGCCCGACGCGGGCCTTGAACGCCAGGGCTTTTGGGTGTTGGCTGGGGCCCCGGGGGCATTGGCCCCGTTCGTAAAGGGGTTTGCCCGAATGCTGCAACGTTATTTCCTGCCCGTTGGCGCGGCCACGGTGTGGATCGCGCTGTCGGAATTCCTGCGCAACGAGGTCCTGCTCAAGACGCTGTGGGTCGAACATTACGCATCGTTGGGGCTGACCTTCCCTGACGCGCCGATCAACGGCGCGGTCTGGGGGCTGTGGTCCTTGGGGCTGGCCATCGTGCTGTGCGCGTTGCTGACCCGGTTCTCGCCTGTGCAGGCCGGTGCGCTGGCATGGGGCGCGGGCTTCGGGTTGATGTGGATCGTCATCGGCAACATGGGGGTGCTGCCGTTTGGCATCCTGCCATATGCCGTGCCCCTTAGCCTGCTCGAGGTCGGACTTGCGGTCTGGATCCTTCGGCGGTTGTCGCGGTGATCAGCGCGCCAGTTCGACCAATCGCGGCAATGGCAGCGCGGTCAGATCAGGCACGACCCATTGCGCATCGACGAAATCGTCCTGCCCCGTATAGCGCGAGGGCGTGACAACCACCCGCAGCCCCGCGCCCTGCGCCGACAGCACGCCATTGCGGCTGTCCTCGAAGGCCAGCGCCGATTCGGCGGTCAGGCCAAGGCGGCTAAGCGCCAGTTGAAAGACGTCCGGCGCGGGCTTCTTGGCGCTGACCTCGTCACCAGCGGCGATCAC
>JAWKXG010000029.1:0-30483 GCA_041397065.1 Paracoccaceae bacterium
ATCGAAGACGTGATGGCCATGCTCAATGACATGGGCATCGACGTTCGCGACGACGAAGAGACCGACGACGCCGAAGTGCCCGCCGCCGCCGACCCTGAGGCCTCGGGTTCGACCGAACTGGTGGTCGCCGCTTCGGGCAGCGAGACCCTCGACCGCACCGACGACCCTGTCCGGATGTATCTGCGCGAGATGGGCTCGGTCGAACTGCTGAGCCGCGAGGGCGAGATCGCCATCGCCAAGCGGATCGAAGCAGGCCGCAACACGATGATCGCGGGCCTGTGCGAAAGCCCGCTGACCTTCCAGGCGATCATCATCTGGCGCGACGAACTCTTGTCCGAAGACGTGCTGCTGCGCGAGGTTATCGACCTCGAAGCGACCTTCGGCAACTCGCTGGATGGCGAGGATGACGAGGCCGAGGGCGTGATCGGCGCGGTCGGCGAAGGCGCGGCCAACCCGCGCGCCGAACGCCGCACCGACCCGGAACTGGACGCCGACGGCAACCCGATTGCCTCGGGCGACGATGACGACGACGATTTCGATCAGTCGAACATGTCGCTTGCGGCGATGGAAGCCTCGCTCAAGCCGCGCGTGCTGGAAACACTCGACCGCATCGCGCGCGACTATGAAGAGCTGGAGGCGATGCAGGACCAGCGGATGCAGGCCACGCTGCGCGAGGACTCGCGCTTCTCGGCCGGCGAGGAAGCTGCCTATCAGAAACTGCGCGCCGAGATCGTGGAACTGGTCAACTCGCTGCATCTGCACAACAACCGGATCGAAGCGCTGATCGACCAGCTATATGGCATCAACAAGCGCATCATGACGATCGACTCGGCCATGGTGAAGCTGGCCGATGGCGCGCGCATCAACCGCCGCGAGTTCATCGACGAATACCGTGGCTATGAACTGGACCCCACGTGGTGCGACCGCATGGCCAAGGCCAAGGGCCGGGGCTGGCAGCAGTTCTTTGAACGCTCGGGGACCAAGATCCTTGAACTGCGCGACGAGATGGCCGAAGTCGGGCGCTATGTCGGCGTCGATATCTCGGAATTCCGCCGCATCGTGTCGCAGGTGCAAAAGGGCGAGAAAGAGGCCCGTCAGGCCAAGAAGGAAATGGTCGAGGCCAACCTCCGCCTCGTCATCTCGATCGCCAAGAAATACACCAACCGCGGCTTGCAGTTCCTCGACTTGATCCAGGAAGGCAACATCGGCCTGATGAAGGCCGTCGACAAGTTCGAATACCGGCGCGGCTACAAGTTCTCGACCTACGCGACATGGTGGATCCGGCAGGCGATCACCCGCTCGATCGCCGATCAGGCGCGCACCATCCGTATCCCGGTGCACATGATCGAGACGATGAACAAGCTGGTGCGCACCTCGCGCCAGATCCTGCACGAGATCGGCCGCGAACCCTCGCCCGAGGAACTGGCCGAAAAGCTGCAGATGCCGTTGGACAAGGTCCGCAAGGTTCTGAAAATCGCCAAGGAACCGATCTCCTTGGAAACGCCGATTGGCGACGAGGAAGACAGCCAGCTTGGCGATTTCATCGAGGACAAGAACGCGATCCTGCCGTTGGATTCCGCCATTCAGGAAAACCTGCGCGAAACGACGACGCGCGTCCTGTCGTCCCTCACCCCGCGCGAGGAACGCGTGCTGCGCATGCGCTTCGGCATCGGCATGAACACCGACCACACGCTGGAAGAAGTGGGCCAGCAGTTCTCGGTGACGCGCGAGCGGATCCGCCAGATCGAGGCCAAGGCGCTGCGGAAGCTGAAGCATCCGAGCCGGTCCAGGAAACTACGGAGTTTCCTGGATCAGTGAGAAAAAGCGCCCTCGCGGGCGCTTTTTTGCGGATGTCAGGCCAGTAGGGTGCGCATTCATTGCGCACCGTCTCATGCCGTCACCCACCTGCCCCGCCAATCCATCGACGCATGGTGCGCAATGAATGCGCACCCTACGGTTGGCCAATCTCTGCCATGTCATAGGGCGTGGACTGGTAGATTTCGTTCAGCCAGTTGCCGTAAAGCAGATGCGCATGGCTGCGCCAGCGGTTGGTCGGCATACGACTGGGATCGTCGCCGGGGTAGTAATTCACCGGCACGTTGATCGGCTTTCCGGCGGCCACGTCGCGGTCATACTCTTCCTTCAACGTCCCCGAGTCATACTCGAAATGGTTGAAGATATAGAGCGCGCGATGCGCCGGATCCTCGACCAGGCAAGGGCCGACATCGCCCGAGGCCAACAGCGTCGTCAGCCCCGGCACGGCGTCAACCTCGTCCTGACGCACCTCGGTCCAGCGGCTGACGGGGATCAGCACGTCATCCGAGAACCCGCGCAGATAGGGCGAGGCGGCGGCGAGGTTCCGGTGCCGGAAGCAGCCGAAGGCCTTGTTGTCCAGCAAATGCTTCGCCACCCCGTTGAAATAATGGATCATCGCCATGCCACCCCAGCAGACACCGAAGGTGGAATGCACATGGGTCTGCGTCCATTCGAACACCTCGCAGAGTTCATCCCAATAGGTGACCTCTTCGAAGGGCATGTGTTCGACCGGGGCGCCGGTGATGATGAGGCCGTCGAACTTCTCGTCCTTGACCTCCTGGAACGACTTGTAGAACGCCTCCATGTGTTCGGCGGCGGTGTTTCGCGTCTGGTGCTCGCTCATGCGGATCAGCCGAAAGTCGATCTGCAGCGGCGTCGCGCCGATCAGGCGGGCGAACTGGTTCTCCGTCTGGATCTTCTTGGGCATCAGGTTCAGCAGGCCGATTTTAAGCGGCCGGATATCCTGACGCGCAGCACGCACGTCCGACATCACCATCACGCCCTCGCGCGAGAGAACCTCGAACGCGGGCAGATTGGCGGGGAGCGTGATGGGCATCGCGAATGTCCTTTGCGTCGTGTCTGGCGGATCAGGCCGCCGATTGGGCCTTGCGGGTGATCGCATCGGCGATCAGGCGGTTAAAGTCGTCGGGGCTTTCGACCATGGCGACGTCGTCGGCAGATACCGTCACACCCCATCGCTGCGCCATCTCGGCATAGCGCGGCTGACGGTGGGCCAAGGCGCGGGCATAGGTCCAGCGCACGAAGGCGTCGGGATCGACGGCCTCGGGCGCGGCCCCGGTTTCGGCGAGGTATTCGCCCCAGCACGCCATCAGGAATTCGGGCCGGTAATACATCGGCTTGGGCGCCCGGTCGAACCGGCGGATCAAGGCGGCGGTATGGGCCTCCGAGCCTTCGATCCAGACCAGCAGCGCGTGTCGCGACAGCACCGACAGCACCGGGTCAACGCGGCTTTCGGGGTTCACGACCTCGCAGATCGACCCGCCCGAGTCGCAGACGAAATTCTGATATCCATAGATGTCATGCGCGCGGCGAATGAACTTGGGCGTATCCAGAAGGGCCGAGACCTCGGCATCGTGATGTTCGGCCTGACGCCGACGGTATTCGGCAAATTCGAGCCCACCGCGCGCCGGATCACCCGGTTTGCCCAGATAGGTCGACAAGGGCGCGAGGTTGTCGAAGGTGATGTTCGACGTGATGCGCACCGAGTCCGACAGAAGCAATTCGCGCAGCAAGGGCACGCGCATGGCCTCGCGCTTGAAATTGTCGGCGATGGCTTCGCCCATGTAGCGCGTGCCGATCCGGTAATCGATGGAGTAATGGAACCACCCGCCTTGGCGCAGGATCGCGGAACTGCGCGTCTTTCCAAGGCCCGACATTCCAAACAGCAGGACGCGCTTGTTGGGGCTTTCCAGCCATTCCGAGGCGGAGTCGTAGATCATGATCGGGTCTTCCGGGCCGAGGGGGACGGGGTGTCTGGGTCGCGGGTGACTATGGGCGTGTCACAGGCGGGGTTCAAGATGCGTGATCCCGACCCCGCCTGCGCGCGCCAACTCGGGGTCGAGGGTCATCGGGATATATTCGCCGCGCCGCCACAACACACCCAGATCGTCATAATGCCGGCTCAGGGGGTGGCCCGATTGCCCGGTTGAAAGGATGAACACGCTGGCCTCGGGATCGGCAAGGTCATAGGCGCCGCGATAGCCCGCACCATGCACATTCGCAAAGGGTTCGGCCGCGCCGGGGGGGCCGCCTGCCGTGCGCCCGCGTTGCAGCGTGTGGTCGCCGCCCGACGTGCTCTGGCGGATATTCACGAAATGCCGCAGCAAGCGCACGTCGCCCAGCACCGGATGGTCATGTGTTGCCTGATGGGCATCGCCCCAGCGCCAGCTTTCGATGGCCGGGCCATAGATCTGCGCAAGCCCCAAAAGCGCGGCATCCAGAGAGGCGCGCGCCACGTCGACGCAGCTTTCGACCACAGCCGACTGGACGACGTCGCACCATGCCGAGGCGCCGTCGGTGTCGGAGAAGACGCGTTCGATGAAGGCCGGGTTCATATGCGTGAACATGTCAACGGCGGGGCCCAGTTCGTCGTGGATCAGGCGGAACTGAAGTTCGCGCATCCACGCGGCATAGATCAAGGGTTCGGGAAGATGCTCGGACATCTCGCCGTTCCAGTCGGCCAGCAATTGCAGCGCGATCTGGCGCTGTGCCTCTGATGTGCCCGGCGCGGCGGCACCGTCTTGAAACCACAGTTCGGCCCCCACCAGCGGCAGCAGCGTGCGCGCCGCCTGACTGACGGTGTCCAGCTGTGCCTCGATGAAGCTTTCGCGGGTGTGCACGCTGCGCTGGCGCATCAGACGCATCCAGCGGTGAATGCGCGTCTGGTCGCCCCATTCAAAGCTGACATGCAGCGGGAAAGGCCGATCCAGCGGCTTGTTGTTGGTGTTGCCCAGCAAGCCCGTCGCCGGATCGACGAAGCGCGGATTGGCCGAATAGGGCAGCGTTCCCTGCCAGCGCGCGGCCGGATCCGCGCCCGTGGCGGGGGTGCGGCCCTGTGTCGGGTGGTTCGCATCGCGACGGGGCATGCGCCCGATCAACTGCATCGCGATATGCGCGCGGTCGATGACGGTCAGGTTCTGCGCCGGCGCGACATAGGCCTCGCCCGCAGCAATCGCTGCGTCGACGGAATGGGCCTGCATCAAGGCAATCGCCGCCGAGATCGAGGTATCTGCCGGGTCGAACACCGTCCACGCCAACGAGGCGACATGCCCCGCCGGGGTGACCGAGGCCAGCGAATAATGGCTGCCCGGCAGGATTGGCCCGTTCTGCGACCAGCGCAGGGTAATGGTGACCGGCTCGGCGTCCTTGACCTGGATGATCGACCGCCGGGTCTCGAACTCGGCCCAGCCGTCGGGTGTGCGATAGCGTTCCGGGTTTTGGGGATCGAGTTCCTCGAAATACACGTCCTGATCGTCCAGATAGGACGACGTCAGCCCCCAAGCCAACTGATCAGACCGCCCGATGATGATCGCCGGGATCCCGGGAATAGTCCCGCCCGTGACCGCGCCGCTTTGCAGGTTCAGGCGCGCCAGATACCAGATCGACGGAGCACTGAAACCCAGATGCGGGTCATTGGCCAGCAGCGTCCCGCCATTGGCCGAGCGCAGGGGTGCAGCGGCCCAAGCGTTCGAGGCCCCGGCCATTTCCCATGTCGGGAACGGCGACAGCGCCGCATTGGGCATTTGCGCAGGCGGCACGAAATCCATGGCCAGTTGGGTCGGCGTGACGGTGGGGAACATCGCGGCGAAATCGGGCAAGGCCGCAACCCCGGTGGTCGTATCCTCGGGCATGAGGTCATAAGCGCGTTCCGGCCCCAGCAGGGCGATCAGGCGCGCATGGCGAACCTCGGATTCGAGATGCCCCGAAAGCTGCACCGCCATCAGTTTCATGATCGCGATGGAATCTGCCGGTTGCCACATGCCGATTTCGGCGGGGAACAGGAAATATTCGGGGGCACCCCGACCCAGTGCATCGGCGTTCACCCGATCGATCCAAGCGTTGACACCGCGGGAATAGGCCTCGAGGGCGGCGCGGGCATCGGGGGTTTGCGCCTCGACCGACCGTTGGGCAAGGCCATACAGATCCAGCCGCCGCATCAGCTCGTCGGTGCGCAGCGTCTGCTCGCCGAACATCTCGGACAGGCGGCCCTGCACCGTCCGGCGCAACAGTGTCATCTGCCAAAGCCGATCCTGCGCATGGGCAAAGCCCAGCGCGAAGAACGCATCGGCATCATTCTGCGCGAAGATATGCGGCACGGCATGGGTATTGCGCGCGATTTCGACGGGGGCGGAAATGCCGCCAACCCGCCATGTCGCGTCATAATCGGGCACCGAGCGCGAGAGAAAATAGTAAACCCCCGACACCCCGACGACAGCGGCGATCACCAACCCCGAGGCGATGCGCAACAGCCAGCGAAAGAGCGTGAACATAAGGGGGACCCGTTGTGTTGACCTTGGAAGCTGCTTCGTTTCCTATGGGCTGTCGCGCACGAGCGCAATTCAAACCAACGATAGGAAGGGGCTGAAATGGCCAAGGTTGCATTTCTGGGGCTGGGCGTCATGGGCTATCCGATGGCAGGGCACCTGGCCAAGGCCGGGCATCAGGTGACGGTGTATAACCGCACCCTGGCCAAAGCCGAGAAATGGGCAGCGGAACACGGCGGCACGGCAGCAAAAACCCCGCGCGAGGCAGCGATGGGGGCCGAGTTCGTCATGGCGTGTGTCGGCAACGACGACGATCTGACGCAGGTTTGCCAAGGCAACGACGGCGCTTTCGCAGGCATGACGCAAGGCGCGATCTTCGTCGATCACACCACCGTGTCAGCCGCGATCACCCGTACGCTGGACGCCGAAGCGCGCGCAGCGGGCCTTGGCTTTGTCGACGCGCCTGTTTCGGGCGGCCAAGCGGGCGCTGAAAACGGTGTCCTCAGCATCATGTGCGGCGGGGCCGAGGGCGATTACGCTGCCGCCGAACCGATCATGCAGGCCTATGGGCGCACGGTGAAGCGTCTGGGCGAAAGCGGCGCGGGCCAGATCGCGAAGATGATGAACCAGATCTGCATCGCGGGGCTGGTGCAGGGCCTGGCCGAGGCGCTGCGCTTTGGCGAGAAGGCGGGCATGGATGGCAAGGCCGTGGTCGAGGTGATCCAAGGCGGGGCCGCCGGATCGTGGCAGATGAACAACCGCCACGCGACGATGCTGGACGGCAAGTTCGACTATGGCTTTGCCGTCGACTGGATGCGCAAGGATCTGGGCATCTGCCTGCAAACCGCCAACGAAATCGGCGCGCCCCTGCCCGTGACCGCGCTGATCGACCAGTTCTATAAGGATGTGCAACAGATGGGCGGCGGGCGCTGGGATACCTCGTCGCTGATCGAACGGCTGCGGCGGCTGTCATGACGCTGGAAACCCGCATCGCGCAGGGCCGGGGCGACGAACCCGCCGATCTGGTGCTGAAAGGCGGCACCGTCTGGGACATGGTCACCGGGGCGATGATCGCCGGTGACGTGGCGATCTGCGGCGACAGGGTCGTCGGCATCGGCGCGGATTACAACGGCAAGCGCGAGATCGACGTGTCGGGCAAGGTGCTGGTGCCGGGCTTCATCGACACGCATCTTCATATCGAATCCTCCTGCATCACCCCCTATGAATTCGACCGCTGCGTGCTACCACGCGGCGTGACTACCGCCATCTGCGACCCGCACGAAATCGCCAATGTGGCGGGGTTGGCGGGGATCCACTATTTCCTCGACGCGTCGGCACGCACGGTGATGGACATTCGCGTGAACCTGTCGTCTTGCGTCCCCTCAACGCATATGGAAACCGCAGGCGCCGCGCTGGGGGCCGCCGACCTGGCGCCCTTGGCCGATCATCCGCGCGTCATCGGTCTGGCCGAGTTCATGAACTATCCCGGCGTGATCTTCCGCGATCCGGGCTGCATGGCCAAGCTGAAGGCCTTCGAGGGGCGGCATATCGACGGGCACTCCCCCCTGCTTTCGGGCAAGGATCTGAACGCCTATATCTCGGCTGGTATCCGCACCGAGCACGAGGCGACCTCGGCCGCCGAGGCGACCGAAAAGCTGCAAAAAGGCATGCGCGTCTTGATCCGCGAAGGGTCGGTTTCCAAGGATCTGGAGGCCCTGGCCGAAGTGCTGACGCCCGTGACCTCGGCCTATATGTGCCTGTGCACGGATGACCGTAACCCGCTGGACATCGCCGAACACGGGCATCTGGATTACATGATCCGCCGGCTGATCGAAAAGGGCCGCGACCCGCTGGCGGTCTACCGTGCGGCCACGCTGTCGGCGGCCGAGGCCTTCGGCCTCAAGGATCGCGGGCAGATCGCGCCCGGCAAGCGCGCCGATATCGTCGTGCTGGATGACCCCGCCACGTGTCACGCGTCGATGGTGTTCTGCGGCGGCGTTCTGGCCGATGACGCGGCCTTCGCCACGCGCGAGATCATCGAACCGGTCGCGCGGCAGTCGGTGCATGTCCCGCCGATCGCGCCGGAAAGCTTCCGCTATGCGGGCAACAACCCGGATACGCCCGTGATCGGCATCTGGCCGGGCAAGATCCTGACGGAACACCTGCGCCTCGACATCCCGGCGCGCGACGGCGACAAGCGCCCCGATCCGGCCCGCGACCTCGCCCGGATCACGGTGATCGAGCGGCACGGCAAGAACGGCAATATCGCCAATGGCTTCGTGCGCGGGTTCGATATCAAATCGGGCGCCATCGCCTCGACAGTCTGCCACGACCACCACAACATCGCCGTAGTCGGGACCGACTATGCCGACATGGTGCTTGCGGCGCAGCGGCTGGGACAGATCGAAGGCGGGTTCGTCGTGGTCGACAAGGGCGAGATCCTCGCCGAACTCGCGCTGCCGGTAGCCGGGCTGATGTCCCTCGAATCTTTCGAAACGGTCCGCGAACGGCTGGTTGCCCTGCGCGCCGCCGCCCGGTCGCTGGGTGTCACGCTCGAAGAACCCTTCCTGCAACTCGCCTTTCTGGCCCTGCCGGTGATCCCGCATCTGAAAATCACCGATCATGGCATGGTCGATGTCGACAGGTTCGAGATCATCCGCTGATCCCCCTCTTTGCTCTGCAAATATCCCGGGGGGTCACAGGGGGGCAGCGCCCCCCTCGGGGCCCGCAGGGACCCGCGGCGCGAGGGGGCTCGATGCCCCCGAGCGCCGCGCCTGCCGTGTCAGGGCCGGTTCCCAACTGCCGGTCCGGGGGCCGATGGACAGCGCGCTGCAATCGACATTGCCCTTGGGCACAGCGCGCCCGTCACACCGTCATCAGCGTGTCCACGATGGTGCCCGCCGTGGCGACGGCGTCACGCAGGCGCGCGCACAGCGCGTCCAGCGTGTCGAACCCGGTCTCGCGCAACAGGAACTCGCGCGCGCCGTTGCCAAGATCCTCGGGCGCGCTGACCCGGTCGGCGATCAGCCGCTGGCAGCATTGAACGCGCCACTCCAGCCGATAGGCGGTCAGCAAGGCCTGTTCGGTTGTCGCATCGATCAGCCCTGCCTTGCGCCCCGCCAGAAGCTGCGCTTCGGGGCGACGCGCGGGCGAGGCGGTGCGCAGGGCCAACATCTGGGCCAACAATTCGATATCCTGCAGCCGGCCACGTCCGTTCTTGGCGTCCAGCGGGCTCAGCGCCGGCTTGGCCTCTTGCAGCCGCGTGCGCATGTCAGCCACATCGCGCACCACGGACTCACCGCCCGCCTTGAGCGACAGGATCCCGCGTCGCAGGTCCTCGACCTTTGCAGCAAGGTCGGCCGTGCCCGCAACGGGCCGGGCGCGTGTCAGGGCCAGATGTTCCCATGTCCACGCTTCATCGCGCTGATAGGACGCGAACGCCTCGAACGAGGTTGCCACCGGCCCCTTCCGCCCCGAGGGACGCAGCCGCATGTCGACCTCGTAAAGCCGCCCGCTGGGCATCTGCGCCGAAACCGCCGTCACAAGGGCCTGCGTCAGGCGCGCATAATAGGTTCGGGCCGCCAGCGGACGCGGGCCTTCCGACATGTCGTCGCCCGATGCGTCGTAGATCACGATCAGGTCCAGATCCGAGGCCGCGTTCAACCGCTGCGCGCCCATGGACCCCATGCCCAGCACCACCGCGCCCTGCCCCGGCATCGGGCCGTGCTTGCGCGCGAATTCGGCGGTGACATGCGGCCATAGACCCGCGATGACCACATCGGCGAGTTGGGCATAATGCGTCCCCGCCTCGAAGGAATCGATCAGCCCGCGCAAATGATGGACCCCCACGCGGAAGGACCATTCGCGCAGCCAGACCCGCGACGCATCCAGCCGGCGCTCATAATCATCGACGACAGCCAACCGATCCGCCAGGTCTTCGGTCAGGGTGCGTGTGTCTGGCCATGGCGCAAAGAAACTGCCGCCGATCACGGCATCGAACACCGCCGCATGGCGTGCCAGATAGTCGCCCAGCACCGGCGCCGTGGTCAGGATGTCGACCAGAAGGTCGATCAGGGTCGGGTTGGCCTCGAACAGCGAGAAAAGCTGCACGCCGGCAGGAAGGCCCGAAAGGAATTTGTCGAAGCCCACGATGGCGTCGTCGGGATGAGGCGCGTTGAGAAGCCGTGAAACAACCTCGGGTTCCAGCCGCTTGAAGATCGTCTGCGCACGCTCGGACCGGAACGCGGGATAGGCCCGCCACCCTTCGACCACGCTGCGCTGGTGATCCGTCATGTCTGGCATCGCGGCGCGGTCCGACGGGGCGAAGAAATCCTCGGTCAGCGTTGCAACAGCCTGAAGCCTGCCCAGCAGATCGGCCTTGAACCGCGCTGTATCGCCCTCGCCCATGAACCGTGCCAGCCGGTCGAAGCCTTCGGGCGAGTTGGGCAGGATCTGCGTCTGGGCATCGCCGATCATCTGCAAGCGATGCTCGACCTCGCGGTGTGCGCGATAATGGTCGGTCAGATCCTGCGCCACCTGCGCCGGAATCCACCCTTTACCCGCCAGCGCCGCCAGCCCGCCCACGGTATCGCGCTGGCGCAGATCGGCATCGCGCCCGCCCGCGATCAGTTGCCGGATCTGGGTAAAGAACTCGATTTCCCGGATGCCCCCCTGCCCCAGCTTCATGTTGTGCCCGTCCAGCTTCAGCGCGCCGCCCAGCCCCTTGTGCTCGCGGATGCGCAGGCGCATGTCGTGGGCGTCCTGAATGGACGCGAAATCCAGATGGCGCCGCCAGACGAACGGGCGCAGGGTTTCTTGAAACCGCGCGCCCGCCGCCAGATCGCCTGCGCAGGGCCGCGCCTTGATCCAGGCCGCGCGCTCCCATGTCCGGCCCAACGACTCGTAATACCGTTCCGCAGCCTCCATCGAAATGCAGACCGGCGTGACCGAGGCATCGGGGCGCAGACGCAGGTCGGTGCGGAACACATACCCCTCGGCAGTGTGGTCGTTCAGCATCGCCGCCATCTTGCGCGTCGCCCGGATGAAGGCTTGCCGGGCCTCTTGCCAGTCGCCGCCAAAACGGGTTTCGTCGAACAGGCAGATCAGGTCGATGTCGGACGAATAGTTCAACTCGAACGCGCCCATCTTGCCCATGGCAAAGGCGACCATGCCCGCACCGGTCTCCTCGTCACCGGGGACCGCGCCGGGGATCTTGCCGCGCCGGATTTCCTCGGCCAGATGGCAGGCCAAGGCGCGATGTGCCGCCGTATCGGCCAGACGCGTCAAGGCCGTGGTCACATCCTCCAGCCGCCAAACCCCGCCCAGATCGGCCAGCCCCGCCAGCAGGGCTATCCGCCGCTTGGCCTGCCTGAGGGCCGACCCCGTGGCGGCGGGGGCATCGGGCACCAGCGCCGCCAGAACCCCCTCCAGCGCATCCTCGGGCGCACCGGCCAGAGCCTCGCGCAGCCATGCGTCCTCGCGTTCCATCAGCGACTTCAGGAACGGGCTGCATCCCGCCGTGCCTGCCAGCAGTTCTTGCACCTCGGGCGGTTGGTCAGCGAAGCGCGCGCGGGCATCGGCCCCGGCATCGGGGTCGAAGGCAAGCGGCGAGCGGGTGAGTCGCGAGGCAAAGTCTTTCATACCCCGATCATCCGCGCCGCCACGGGAACGTCAATCACCCGATCCCCCTTCCTTTGCCCCGCGAACCGTGCCAGCATCGCCCGGCACCGCGAACAGGAGCCCGCACCATGTCCGACACCCCGATCATCGCCCAGAAAGCCCCCTTCCCGACCGAAGTCGAGGCGGGAAAAACCTATTTCTGGTGCGCCTGCGGCAAATCGACAAAGCAACCTTTCTGCGACGGCTCGCACAAGGGCACCGGCCTTTCTCCGGTGAAATTCGAGGCTACCGAAAGCAAGAAAGTCTTCTTCTGCGGCTGCAAGCAATCGGCCAAATCGCCGATGTGCGACGGCGCGCACAAGGCACTGTAATGGTGCGTGCGCCATCGGTGAACGTGCTGGGCGGGGCGCTTGAGCCCTGCTCTGCCCGGCCTTTGACAGGCTTTTATCGTAACGGCTGCTGCGACACCGGCCCCGAAGATCGCGGGCAGCACACCGTCTGCGCTGAAATGACGGCCGAATTTCTGGCGATGTCGAAATATCTGGGTAACGACCTCAGCACGCCGCGGCCCGAGTTCGGCTTTGCCGGTTTGAATCCGGGCGACCGTTGGTGCCTGTGCGCCGGGCGGTTTCTTCAGGCCCACGAGGAAGGGGCCGCGCCGCGTGTCTATCTGCGTGCCACGCACGAGGAAACGCTGTCGGTTGTCCCGATCGAGGTGCTGCGGCTCTATGCCGCCGACACCGAGGCACGCTGACCCCTTGCGCCGTCGGCCACGAAGCCGCACACAAGACCCATGATCGAGCCGCGCTTTCCCATCACCCCTGAACAGATCGACGCCGTTGTCGCCGATTTCTATTTCTTCGTGCGCCAGCATCCGGGGTTGGGGCCCGTATTCGCGCGCCACGTCACCGACTGGCCCGCGCACGAGGCAAAGATCGCCGCCTTTTGGCGCAACGCGATTCTTGGCGAAAAGGGCTATGACGGGAACCCGATGGCCGTGCATCTGGCCGCTGGCAACGTGCGCCCGGGTATGTTCGAGCCCTGGCTGGGCCTGTTCGACATGGTGCTGCGCAAGAACCTGCCCGAGGAAACGGCAGCGCAATGGTCGGCGCTGGCCCATCGCATCGGCAAGAGCCTGAGGGCGGGGGTTGTCCCGCCCTCACGCGGTATTCCCAACCTGCGCTAGAAGTCAGGTCTCGTTATTGGCGGGAACACCGTCGCCTTCCCCGCCCCCGCCTGAATCATTCCCCGGAGCACCTTCACCGCCGTCCGAACCACGGTCATTATAACCATCGTTCGCCGCACCATTCAGCGCCACAGGCTGCCCTGTCTCGCGGTCGAACGCCAGCGTGACCTGCTGGCCATTCTGAACGGCGGTGGCAATCAGGATCGGGCCATTGGGCGCAACCTCGATCTGGGTGTAGCCCTGCGCCGCAAGTTGCCGCGCCAGACTGTCGGCAGTCAGCGATTGCGCCAGCGCCATGGGCGCCGATACGGCCAATGCGGTCGCCGCAGGAAGGATCAGGTGTTTGAACATGTCTGTCTCCGGGAAATAGGAATGTATCGAGATTGTTTGTCGGGTTGCCGACAGGCATTCGTTGGGCAAGGGCAATATTCCCGCCCTTTCGATACTGCTATCCATTCCGTTGATTCTGGCAAGGCATGTAATTTTTTTGGGCACCCCGTTGCCCCCGCATAAGGCAAAACGGCGCCCGATTGGGCGCCGTTTGTGTTCGTTCCGGAAGGCCCGTCAGATCTTCATGTCAAAGCCCAGATGCTTGGCGACGGTAAAGATGTCCTTGTCGCCGCGACCGCACATGTTCATGACGATGATATGGTCCTTGGGCAGGGTCGGTGCGATCTTCAGCACATGCGCCAGCGCATGGCTGGGCTCCAGCGCGGGGATGATCCCTTCGAGATGGCATGAAAGCTGGAACGCCTCGAGCGCCTCGGAGTCGGTGATGCTGACATATTCCGCGCGGCCGATGTCATGCAGCCATGCGTGTTCCGGGCCGATACCGGGGTAATCCAGACCTGCCGAAATGGAATGCCCTTCCAGAATCTGGCCGTCCTCGTCCTGCAACAGGTAGGTGCGGTTGCCGTGCAGCACGCCCGGGCGGCCCCCGGTAAGGCTGGCGCAATGCTCCATGCGGTCGTCAACGCCCTTGCCACCGGCCTCGACCCCGATGATGCGCACCGACGGATCATCGAGGAACGGGAAGAACAGTCCCATGGCGTTCGATCCGCCACCGATTGCGGCGATCACGGTGTCGGGCAGGCGGCCTTCGCCTTCCTGTTCGGCCAACTGGGTGCGGACTTCCTTGCCGATGATCGACTGGAAATCGCGCACCATGGCCGGATACGGGTGCGGCCCGGCCACCGTGCCAATGCAATAGAACGTATCGCGCACATTGGTTACCCAATCGCGCAACGCATCGTTCATCGCGTCCTTCAGGGTGCCGCGACCGCTGGTGACCGGCACGACCTCGGCGCCCAGCAGCTTCATACGGAACACGTTGGGCGCCTGACGCTCGACATCGGTCGCGCCCATGTAGACGATGCATTTCAGGCCGAATTTCGCGCAAACCGTCGCCGTGGCCACGCCGTGCTGGCCGGCACCGGTCTCGGCGATGATCCGCGTCTTGCCCATGCGGCGCGCAAGGATGATCTGCCCCAGCACGTTGTTGATCTTGTGCGCACCGGTGTGGTTCAGCTCGTCGCGCTTGAGATAGATCTTGGCACCGCCCAGGTGCTCGGTCAGGCGGGGCGCAAAGTAAAGCGGGCTCGGGCGCCCGACATAATGCGTCCAGAGGTCATTCATCTCGGCCCAGAAGGTCGGATCGGTCTTGGCCTTCTCATACTCGGCCTCGAGGTCGAGGATGAGGGGCATCAGAGTCTCGGACACGAAGCGCCCGCCAAAGATGCCGAACCGTCCGGATTCATCGGGGCCGGTCATGAAGGAATTGATCAGGTCTTCGGGCATGGCGAACCTCCTTGGGCTTTCGTCTGTCCTAGTGCGGGGCGCGTGTCAGAGCAAGGGCATGCCATGTCGCCGGCCCGGCAGCAGGCGCAAAAACGCGGGGTCAAGGGGGCGGCGGCATCGGACGCAGGCCTGCGCGGCGCGGCAGAAATCGGTGATCCGGGCGGCGTCCTTCACCCCCGGTGCCGATTCAACGCCCGACGACACGTCGACCTGCCGCGCGCCCGTCAGGCCGATGGCCTCGCCCACGGTTTGCGGGGTCAGACCGCCGGCCAGCATCCACGGCACCGGCCAGCGCCGACCGGCGATCAGGCGCCAGTCGAAGCTCAGGCCGTTTCCCCCCGGCAGCGGGGCTTCGCGCGGGGGCTTGGCGTCGACCAGCAGCATATCCGCCACCCGGCCATAGGTCGCGAGCGCGGGCAAATCGCCCTGATCGGCGATGCCGACCGCCTTGATGACCGGCAATCCGTGGCGCGCGCGCAATTCGGCCACGCGCTGGGGGCTTTCCTTGCCGTGCAATTGCAACAGGTCCAGCGGAACCTCGGACAGGACACGGTCCAGATCGGCGTCGGTCGGATCGACAAACAACCCGACACGCGCCAACCCGGCCGGGGCGGCAAGGGCGATCGCCCGCGCTTGCGCCGGTTGGAGGTTGCGCGGTGACTTGGGAAAGAACACCAGCCCGGCATAGGCAGCACCCGCCGCCGCGACCGCGTTCATATCATCGGGTTTCGTCAGGCCGCAGATCTTGACACGGACGGGGCCAAGCGGCGCCATGCTCATGCGTCGGCTTCGTCGAGGATGGCCAGAACCTTGTCGCGCTGCGGCTGCGGCGCGGCCGTCGCCGGGACGGTGCCCGAGGCGCGAAGCCGGTCCAGTTCGCGACGATTGTGCGCGGCTTCCACGCGAATGCGCCGCTCGCGCAGCCATTCCCACAGCAATCCTATCACGAGGCCCGCCCCCACCGCGCCGACCACCACCGCGAACAGCGGCAGCGTGATCGACAGGCCGAAGCCCAGAATATCGGTCATCGACTGGGGCCACAGCGCCAGCTCAACGGGCTGTCGGTTGGCAAAGGAAACGGTAACGCAGGCCACAAGGATCAGGGCCAGCAGGGCATAACGGATGTATTTCATTCTGTCGGTTCAGCTTTCCAGACCGTTGAGTCGATCCCTGAGCAGCTTGCCGGTCTTGAAGAACGGAACGAATTTCTCGTCCACGTCCACGGATTCGCCGGTTCGCGGGTTGCGCCCCGTTCTGGCATCCCGACGCTTGACCGAGAATGCGCCAAATCCGCGCAACTCGACGCGTTCACCACGCGCGAGGGCCTCGATGATCTCGTCGAAGAAGGTGTTCACGATACGCTCGACGTCCCGCTGATACAGATGCGGGTTGTCCTCGGCCAGTTTCAGGATCAGTTCCGAACGGATCATAGCCCCCCCCGGTGGCAACGATTGCAGGAAGCGCCTTCTTTTTCGGGCGCACATACCCTTCATTCTTACAGCCCGCCCGGGGCTTTCCACAATCAAAACCGAACCGAGGCAACCGTTTAGGGCGGATTCGCGCCCAGAAACCCCTGTTGGGCGCATACTGGACGCGCGCGACGCTCGCGAATCGTTGCCCCCCGGCGAATCAGCGCGCCAGCGGGGCCGAACGGAAAAAGGCCCCGCCGGGTGGCGGGGCCTTTCGAAGTCGGATCGGAATGCCGATCAGTTGTTGCCGCGCAGGGCAGCGCCGAGGATGTCGCCCAGCGAGGCGCCCGCGTCCGACGAGCCATACTGTTCGACGGCTTCCTTCTCTTCGGCGATCTCGCGCGCCTTGATCGACAGACCCAGCTTGCGGGTCTTGCTGTCGACCGAGGTCACACGCACGTCGATCTTGTCGCCGACGCCGAAACGCTCGGGGCGCTGGTCGGCACGGTCGCGGGCCAGGTCCGAACGACGGATGAAGGACTTCATGCCGTTGTAATCGACCTCGATGCCACCATCCTCGACCGCGCTCACGGCCACGGTGATGATCGAGCCGCGCTTCACGCCGTCGACCGCTTCGGTGAAGGTGTCGTTGCCGAGAGCCTTGATCGACAGCGAGATGCGCTCGCGCTCGACGTCAACCTCGAGAACGGCAGCCTTGACCATGTCGCCCTTGCGGTACGACTGGATGGCTTCTTCGCCACGCTGGTCCCACGACAGGTCGGACAGGTGAACCATGCCGTCGATGTCGCCTTCCAGACCGATGAACAGACCGAATTCGGTGATGTTCTTGACCTCGCCCTCGATTTCCGAGTTGGCGGGGTGGTTTTCGGCGAAGACTTCCCACGGGTTGCGCTGGGTCTGCTTGAGGCCCAGAGACACGCGGCGCTTGGCGCTGTCGATTTCCAGCACCATGACTTCGACTTCCTGCGAGGTCGAAACGATCTTGCCGGGGTGCACGTTCTTCTTGGTCCAGGACATTTCCGAAACGTGGACCAGACCCTCGACACCGGCTTCCAGCTCGACGAATGCGCCGTAGTCGGTGATGTTGGTTACGCGGCCCTTGTGGACCGAACCCAGCGGGTAAGCCGACTCCACCGAATCCCACGGATCGGCTTGCAGCTGCTTGATACCCAGGCTGATGCGGTGCGTGTCCTTGTTGATCTTGATGACCTGAACCTTGAGGTTCTGACCGATCGTGAGCACTTCCGACGGGTGGTTGATGCGGCGCCAGGCCATATCGGTGACGTGCAGCAGGCCGTCAACACCGCCCAGATCAACGAACGCACCGTATTCGGTGATGTTCTTGACCACGCCATCCAGCACCTGGCCTTCGGCCAGCTTGCCGATGACTTCGGCGCGCTGTTCGGCGCGCGACTCTTCGAGGATCGCGCGGCGCGACACAACGATGTTGCCACGGCGACGGTCCATCTTGAGGATCTGGAACGGCTGCTTCAGGCCCATCAGCGGACCGGCGTCGCGCACGGGGCGCACGTCAACCTGCGAGCCGGGCAGGAACGCCACAGCGCCGCCCAGATCGACGGTGAAGCCACCCTTGACGCGGCCGAAGATCGCGCCGTCGACGCGGATTTCGGCTTCGTAGGCCTTTTCCAGACGATCCCAGGCAGCCTCGCGGCGGGCCTTGTCACGGCTGACCACGGCTTCGCCACGGGCGTTCTCGACACGCTCGAGATACACTTCGACCTCGTCGCCGACGGCGACTTCGGGGGCTTCGCCGGGATTTGCGAATTCTTTCAGATCAACGCGGCCTTCCATCTTGTAGCCCACGTCGATGATGGCCTGGCCCGCTTCGATCGCGATCACCAGACCTTTGACAACCGACCCTTCCTGGGGGGTGTCGATCTCGAGGCTCTCGTTCAGGAGGGCCTCGAATTCAGCCATAGCATTAGTCATGTGTTTCAGTTCCTTCGGTTCTGTTTCACTGGCCAGACGGTTGGCTCCGCCGGTCTTTTGCTGCCCGTCCGCGAATGCCCCCAGACGCGCCGTCATCGGGCGCCCCTGTGCAGCACTGCCTCGGGATGCGCGGCCTATAGCTGACTACACCTGCGCACGCAAGCGCTGGCGCCTTGTTTTGTTGGCCCAAAGCCCGTTCATTGTCCGTTTCGATTCGCAGCAAATCGCGCCATAGTGACCCAAGTCGACGCGAGGATTGACCATGACACCCACCACCATGACCCGGCTCGGCTGGGTGCTGACCGGCCTCTACGGTCTGTTCACCCTCGGTGCCTCGGTTGCGCCCAAACTGCTGGGAATGCCCGTCGCTGACGAAACCATGGCCGCGCTTGGCTGGCAGGACAGCCCGATCCTGCTGATCGGCCTCATCGAATTGGCCTGCGTGGTGCTGTATCTGATCCCGAAAACCGCGGTTCTGGGGGCCGTCCTGTCGATGGCCGTGCTGGGCGGCGCGATGGTCACACAAATCCGCGCCGGATCGCCCTTGTTCAGCCACACGCTGTTTTCGTTCTATCTGGGGCTGGTGATGTGGGCGGGCATCTGGCTCAGATGCCCACGCCTGCGCAAGATTTTCCCGCTGCGCTGATCAGCAGTATTTCTCGGGCCCATACCACTGCACGGCGTCGTAGCGGTCGCCATGCGCCCAGCCTACGGGCAGGGTCGCGTCGATTCGCACCAGATCCTCGGCACTCAGGGTGATCTCGGCGCCGCGCGCGGCTTCCTTGAGGTGTTGCACCGACCGTGTCCCGGGGATCGGAATGATATGGTCGCCGCGCGACAGCAGCCAAGCATGCGCCAGCGCCGAAGCTGGCTCGCCCATCTCGGCCGCCAGCGCCCGGAACCGGTCGGTGATGGCCAGATTGGCCTCGTGGTTGCCCGGCGCGAAACGTGGGTTGACCTTCAGGAACGGAATATCCGCAACCTGCTCGGGCCGGATCGGATGATCCGTCAGCATCGAGCGCCCCACCGGCGAAAACGCCACCAGCGCCGTGCCCAGTTCGGCGCAGGTCTGCACCAGCCCCAGTTCGGGATACCGCGTCTGCAACGAATATTCCGACTGCACGGCATCAATGTGCAGCACAGCCGCCGCGCGGCGCAGCGACGACGGCGCAATCTCGGAAAAACCCACCGCGCGGGTCTTGCCCTTGGCGATCAGCCGGCCCAGCGTCTCGGCAACCTCCTCGATCGGGCGGCCCGCTTCGCGCCGGTGCACATAGAACAGATCGACGCACTCAACGCCCAGCTTCTTCAGGCTCTTGTCCAGTTCGGCCTCAAGATGCTCGGGCGCGTTGTCCAGAAACCGCTTGCCCTCGGCATCCTTCGAAATCCCGGCCTTGGTCGCGATGTGGAACGCGCTGCGCGCACCTGGATTCGCCGCCAGATAACTGCCAATCCATGTTTCGGACCGGCCATTTCCATAGACATTCGACGTATCGACATGCGTCATCCCCAGATCGCGCATCGCGTCGAGAATGGCATGCGAGGCTGCCTCGCTGGTGGGGCCATAGAAATCCGAGAACGACATCGCGCCATACCCTATGGCCGAGATCTCGGGGCCATTGCGGCCCAGCTTGCGCATCTTCATCCGTGATCCTCCGTTTCCACCCTACCCCTGCCCCGCCTCCAGGGTCCGGTCAACCCTGGGCTTTCATCTGTCCGGAAATATCCCGGGGGGTGAATTTGCTGAAAGCAAAGAGGGGGGCAGAGCCCCCCTTCCCCGGGCGTCCCGCGCAGGCGGGGCGCAATTGCCGGCGCGTCAGAGCTGCGCCATCACCTCGTCCGAGGCCTCGAAATTCGCGGTCACGTTCTGCACGTCATCGTCGTCCTCGAGCGCATCGATCAGCTTCATCAGCTTCTGCATCCCGTCGAGATCCAGCTCGGTCGTGGTCTGCGGCTTCCAGATGATCTTGGTCGATTCCGATTCGCCAAGGCTGGCTTCAAGCGCCGAAGACACGTCGCCGATATCTTCGAACGCGCACCAGATGACGTGGCCATCCTCGCTGCTTTCGACATCTTCCGCCCCGGCTTCGATCGCCGCTTCCATCACCTTGTCGGCATTGCCGACCTTTGCGGAATAGATGATCTGACCCATACGGTCGAACATGAACCCGACCGATCCGGTTTCGCCCAGGTTTCCGCCGTTCTTGGCAAAGATCGACCGCACGTTCGATGCCGTGCGGTTGCGGTTGTCGGTCATCGTCTCGACGATCACCGCCACGCCGTTGGGGCCATACCCCTCATAGCGAATTTCCTCATAGGCATCCGCGTCGCCGCCGATCGCCTTCTTGATCGCGCGCTCGATGTTTTCCTTGGGCATCGACTGCGACTTGGCTTCCTTGACCGCAAGACGCAGGCGCGGATTCTTGTCGGGATCCGGGTCGCCCATCTTCGCGGCGACGGTGATTTCCTTCGAGAACTTCGAGAACAGCTTCGAACGGGCCGCATCCTGCCGCCCCTTGCGATGCTGGATATTGGCCCATTTGGAATGGCCTGCCATGGTCTTCTCCGCTAGTCAGATCGCGGCAGGCTATAGTTCAAGCAGGGACGCGCTGTCCAGTGCGACGTCGCAAGGTTCCGAAAACCGGGCGCGGATGCGCGGCGACATCGGCCAGTTTCATGGAGATTTCGGACGGATCGATCCGGCGGTTCAGTTCGATCAGCGTCACACCTGCGCTTTCCAGCGCCTCGCGCGCCCGCCCGCCCAGGAAACAGCGCTGATCGAATTCCTCGCCCGCCTCGGCCCCCGCAAGCCCTGTCAGCAGGATCGCGCAGATCGGATGAGCGTTTTCGTCCACAAGCACGAATTCGAACTTGCAGGGTTTCAGCGCGATCGCGGCGAGCATGTCACAGGTGCCCAGCATCCGGCCCAGACTGACATCGTTCAAGATATGCGTGTTCTCGCCGAAATGCATCGGCACGAGGTTGTGCAGAACGCTGTATAGGCGCCGTTCGGGGCGGGTCATCAGGGGTCGGGCGATGAAGCCATCGATCCCGTTCAGGGCGCAGGCGCGGCGCTGCCGCTGGCGGATCACCATCATTGCAGCGAAACCGCCGACGGCAACCAGAACCAAAGCCCCGAGTGTCATCAGGAAAGCCTGCAGTATGAACAACCTTTTCCCCTCCGAATTGGTCAGGGTCAGGTTCGGCCGAAAATGCGGCGCTGGCGTGGTTCAAATGTGGCACGAATGCGAAAGGCCGCCTGCGCGCGCAGACGGCCTGTTTTGCATTTCGCAACGATGCCGGTCAGGCGGCGCGGGCAACCAGAACGTCGCCGACCTGCTTGGCGGCACCGGCTTCGTCCAGCCCGGTCACGGCCGCGACTTCACGCGTCAGGCGCTCCAGAGCCGCTTCATAGAGCTGACGCTCGGAATAAGACTGCTCGCGCTGATCATCCGTGCGGTGCAGGTCGCGCACGACTTCGGCAATGGCCAGCAAATCGCCCGAGTTGATCTTCTGTTCGTATTCCTGCGCCCGGCGCGACCACATCGCGCGCTTGACGCGCGCCTTGCCCTTGAGGGTGGCCAGCGCCTTGGTCACGATATCGGGCGAGCTGAGCGAACGCATTCCGACCTGGGTCGCCTTGTCGGTCGGCACGCGCAGCGTCATCTTGTCCTTCTCGAACGAGATCACGAAAAGCTCCAGCGCCATGCCGGCGATTTCGCGCTCTTCGATCGAAACGATCTTGCCCACGCCATGCGCAGGATAAACGACGAAATCGTTGGGACGGAACTCGGCTTTGCGGGCTTTGCTCATGAATGGTCTTCCTCGAGTTGGGCCCGTGCACCGCAGAAAAAACACCCGCAGGGAGGAACCTCCACCGCGGCCATGTCGTTACTTCTCCGGATAGGTGCGTCAAGCAGGCGAGCAGCACTGGTGACACAGGGCAGTTCATTGTTGTGAAACTGTCATAGCACAAAATTCGCCCGAATCAAAGCGGGGAATCAGTGCTGCTTGCCGCGACGCATGAGAATCACGTTAACACGCGCCGCGAATCGCGTATGGTTCAGCTGCCCGCGCCCGGATTTTCCGAGAAATATTTAGACAACTTGTCCTTTTCACCGTCGCGCGCCGATGCGTCGGGCAGCGGATCGCGGCGCTGGGTGATCACCGGCCAGATCTCGGCATATTTGCGGTTCAATTCGACCCAGCTTTCAAGCCCCGGTTCGGTATCCGGCCGGATCGCATCGGCGGGGCATTCGGGTTCGCACACGCCGCAGTCGATGCATTCGTCGGGATGGATCACGAGGAAATTCTCGCCCTCGTAAAAGCAATCCACGGGGCAGACCTCGACACAGTCGGTATATTTGCAGGCGATGCAATTATCGATGACGACATAGGTCATGGGGGGCTCGTCGCTGTTTGGGTGATCCGGACTTAGCGCCGATGCCCGGATCATTCAAGCCAAGACGGCCGCCCTGCGTCAAAGTCGCGCCGCGCCTTGCCCGTGGGCCGCCCGCCGGCGACGGGCTGCGGCTCACCGGGTTCCGGAACGAGGGGCTGCGGCGGCGCCAGATCGTCATACAGGCCCTGCGCCTCTGGGGCGGGGCCGCGCCGTGTTCCGGGTGCCAGCATCCGCACAACACGCACCGCCTTTCCTTGCGTGAAGGTCAGCACGTCGCCGGGCGCAGTAACTGCGCGGCTTCGAAAAACC
Organism: Paracoccaceae bacterium; assembly: GCA_041397065.1. GTDB lineage: Bacteria > Pseudomonadota > Alphaproteobacteria > Rhodobacterales > Rhodobacteraceae > Pararhodobacter. The sequence goes on from JAWKXG010000029.1 coordinate 23,014, forward strand.
TGTCCGTTCAGGCGCATCCGCCCCTCAGCCACGGCGGCGGCGGCGAGGCTGCGCGGATTTGAAGAACCGCGCATGCCAAAGCCACTTGTCCACCCGGATCGGGCCGGCGTCGACGCTCACGTCTTGTCGCGCAACCCCATCAGCGCCGCGGCGAAGGGGTTGTCCGGGTCGATCCGGTCACGCTTGCGCTCAGGTGCGGCGCTGAACTGGCGCTGCGGCTGCTCGCGCTTGCCACCGTCCCTCTTGCCGCCATCCCGCTTGCCACCGTCGCGATTGGGGTTGCCCCCTTTCTTGCCTTGCGGCTTGCCCGAACGATCGCCGGAACGTTCACCCGAACGCTCGGGGCGATCGCCCTTGCCGTCGCGGCGGCCGCCAGCCGGGCGTTCGCCCTGCGGCTGCGCCTGATCCGCACCGCGATTCTGGCGCGCGCCGCGATCCTGATTGCGGTCATGCTGGCGCAGACGGGGCTTGGGGGCCCAACGATAGGTGTAGAAAACTTCCATCTCGGCAGACGGATCGGCAACCGGCGCGGCGGCATCGGCAGCGTCGCCCGAGTCGTCGTCAATCGCGTGCTCGCTGGCCGCGGCGGCGACGCGCGCCGCATTCTCGGCGTCGATGCGGGCGGCGATTTCCTCGGCCGACGCTTCCAGCGTCGCGGCGGGGCGCACCTTGGCCCGTTCGCCGCGTTCGGCGGCATAACCCAAGCCCTGCATCAGGTCTGCGAACTGGTCCTGCGTCATGCCCGTGATCGACAGCATGTCAGGGGTCGATTCGAACCCAGCGCGCGAGTCGCGCGTGCGCAGGATGTCGGCCAGCCGTTCCAGCATGTCGATGCGGATCGCCCGCGACCCGGCAGGGAAATAACCCGCCAGAGTGTAATGCGTCGACGGCACGTCCGGCAGGTTCGGGATCGTCACCAGACCCGGCGGCGGGCTTTCGGGGAATGTGTCCAGACCATTCATCAGCGACCACAGCACAAGGCGCAGTCGCGTCGGTGCGGGTTTCAGAAGCGCCGGCATGAAGATCGTATACTGGCCGAAACGGACGCCATGCTTGCGCAGCGCACCGCGCGCGTCCTGATCCAGTTCCTTGACCTCGGACGCCACGCCTTCGCGCGGCAGGACGCCCAGTCCTTCGACGAGGCGGAAGGCAAAGCCCCGGGCAAGGCCGGTCAGCGCCTCGTCGGCCTGAAGGTTCGCCAATGGTTCAAAAAGCGCGTTCACCTTGCGATCGATGAAATGCTGCAATCGGCGACGCACCTTTTCGGCGACGTCGGGCCCGGCCTCGTCATCGACAAAGGCCACGGCCTGCGGGCGCATCGCATCGGGACCGGCGACCAGTTTGCCAACCGCCTCCGAGCCCCACATCAGGCCGCCTTGTTCGGTGAAATCCATTTCGGTGTCAGGCGCGTTATAGAACTTGTCCGCGCGCAAGTTGAACGCGGGCGCCAGAGCCACCACCGCGGCCTGCCGCAAGGTGCGGGCCTCGTCCGTCGACTCGGTCTTGTCCTGGCGGAAGCGGAACCCTTCCAGACGGCCGATGAACTCGCCCTCGATCGTCACTTCGCCCTTATCATTCACCTCGGCCACAAGGCTCTCCTTCTGGTTCAACCGGCGCAGCAGAACGCTGGTGCGCCGATCAACAAATGCTTGGGTCAAACGCTCGTGCAATGCGTCCGACAGTCGGTCTTCTACAGCGCGCGTGTGCTCGCGCCAATGGGTTTCGTCATCGACCCAGCCGGAACGTTGCGCGACATAGGTCCATGTACGGATCGACGCCAATCGGCGCGACAGCGTGTCGATATCACCCTGCACCCGATCAATGCGGGCGATCTGGGTTGCCAGCCAGTCAGCCGGGATCCGCCCCCCGTCGTGGATGAACTGGAAAAGCCGCGCCAGCAGGGTCGTGTGATCGGTGCTGGACACGTTGCGAAAGTCCGGGACGCGGCAAACGTCCCACAATTGCCGCACGTCGCGCGCATCGCGCAGGCGCTGCGTCACCTCGGGCATGGTGGCCAGCGTGCGCAGCGCGACAAGATCGTCGGCCTCGCGCACGCGGGTCAACCATTCATCGCGCGTCGGGGTCTCGAGGCTGCGGATCAGCCGGTCGATGGTGCCGAACTCCAGCCGCGCGTTGCGCCACTGCAGCTTGCGCACCGGCAGAAACTGGTGGTTCTCGATGGCGCTTACGACGTCGGGCGACAGGGGCCGGGCCTCGCCGGTGACGCCAAAGGTTCCCTCGGCCCGGTTGCGCCCGGCCCGCCCGGCGATCTGCGCCAGTTCGTCCGGGTTGAGAGGGCGCATGCGCCGCCCGTCGAATTTCGACGTTCCGGCAAAGGCGACGTGACGAATGTCGAGGTTCAGCCCCATCCCGATGGCGTCTGTCGCGACCAGATAATCGACATCGCCGTTCTGATACAGCGCGACCTGGGCGTTGCGTGTCCGCGGGCTGAGTGCCCCCATGACAATCGCACAGCCACCCTTCTGGCGGCGGATAAGCTCGGCGATGGCATAGACGTTCTCGACCGAAAACGCGACGATGGCTGACCGCGGCGGCATCCGCGCGATCTTTTTCGATCCGGCGTATTGCAGTTCGGACAACCGCTCGCGCCGGACAAACTGGACACCCGGCACTAGCGCGGCAATCGCCCCGCGCATCGTGTCCGATCCGAGGAACAGCGTTTCGACCAGCCCGCGCGCATGAAGGAGCCGTTCGGTGAACACATGCCCGCGATCCGGGTCGGCACACAGCTGGATTTCGTCGACCGCGATGAATTCGGCGCCGATCTCCAGCGGCATCGCCTCGGTCGTGCAGACCCAGTATTGCGTGCGCTGCGGAACGATCCGTTCCTCGCCCGTCACCAAGGCGACGACCGAGGGACCGCGCAGCGCGACAATGCGGTCATAGACCTCGCGCGCGAGAAGGCGCAGCGGCAGGCCGATCACCCCCGAACGGTGGCCGAGCATCCGTTCGATCGCGTAATGTGTCTTGCCGGTGTTCGTCGGCCCGAGAACCGCGGTCACCCGTCCCTGCCTGCTCATCGCGATTCCCGTGCCCCCAACGCCGCCGGGGCGCTGGCCGTGACCTAAAGCGAGCGACCGGACAAGGCAAGCTCGAGGCGGGCAACGGATTCGCGCACGGTCTGCTGATGCGGATGAATCGCCAGCGAGGCGCGGTAAGCCTCGAGCGCGCGCTCAGGCCTCTCGACCTGTTCGAAAATCATGCCCATCCCCGCCAGCGCGCCGAAATGCCGCGGGTTGCGGATCAGCACCTGTTCGATATCGGCCATCGACTGCCCAAGACGGTTCAGCAGGAAAAACGCTGTCGCACGGCCATTCCATGCTTCAGCAAAGTCGGGGTCCTGATCGATCACGGCGGTGAAATGGCCGATCGCGCTCAGGGCATCACCCGATTGCAACGCGTTCTGGCCGCGCGAAAAGATGTAATCCAGCGCCGCCGATCCCGACCGCCCCCATTCCCGCAAGATCTGGCGTTCGATCCGGGCCCAGCGCTCTTGCTCTGGGCGCGCCAGCTCGGCCAGCAGCCCGTCGACATCGGCCGATTGCGCAGCCGCCCCGACGGCCCACAGCGCGAATGCTGCCGCCACGGAACACTTGAGGAATGCGCGTTTGATCGTCATTCTTGCAGCATACTCCAGCCGCGGCGAAAAGCGAGTGCCGAGTGCGCCCGCGCCACAGCCAACGGCATCACAACACTGACAGGATAAACCATGAGCGACATCATTACCAAAGCCGTCGAAGCCCTTGCCGGTAAACTGGGCGGTTCCTTCGAAGGATCGGCGAAATTCGTCATCGAAGGCGAAGGCAGCATCATCGTCGATGGTTCGGGCGTGCGCGCCGGCGACGACGAGACCAGCGTGACGCTCAGCGCATCGGCGGAAACTTTCGAAGGCATGATGACCGGCGACGTTAACCCCACCATGGCGTTCATGTCCGGCAAGCTCAAGATCGACGGGTCCATGGGTGAAGCGATGAAGCTCGCGTCGGTCCTCGCCTGATGGAGGCCGCGCCGCTTGCCCTGTGCGGCGCGCCCGATGGCGGGCGCGCTGTCTGGCTGATGGCGGCGGATGGTGTTCGGCTGCGCCTTGCCGTCTGGCCGGGGCCACGCCCGGTGCTGATCCTGCCGGGGCGCACCGAATACATTGAGAAATACGGTCTGGTGGTCGCTGACCTCGCACGAGCGGGGCGCGGGGCGCTTGTTCTCGACTGGCGCGGGCAAGGTCTGTCGGACCGTCTGGTCGCGGACCCGGAAAAGGGCCACGTCGCCCGGTTTTCGGATTATCAGGCGGATCTCGATGCCTGCCTTGCGGCCGCGGCTGAACTGGCGCCCGGCCCGCTGCCGTGGCTTGCGCATTCGATGGGGGGCTGCATCGCCCTGCGCGGGCTGATACGGGGGCTGACCCCGCCCGCCGTGACCTTCAGCGCGCCTATGCTGGGCCTCTCGCAGCCACCGGCCTTGCAAAAGCTGATGGCGACCCTCGGGGCATTGGCCGGGCCGCTGGGCCTTGATACCGGGTATACCCCAACCACCGGCCCGCGCTTTGGCTTGCCGTCCATGAGCGTCGAGTCGAACAACCTGACCACCGACCCCGACCAGTTCCGCCGCATGAAGGCGCAGATCACCGACAACGACGCGCTGTCGATCGGCGGGCCAACCCTGCGCTGGATGGCGCAATCGCTGGCGGAAATGGGCGCATTGTCCCGGCTGCCGTCGCCACGGATCCCCGCGCTGTTCGGCTTGGGGTCCGAGGAAAGCATCGTCGACCCCGTCGCCATCCACGACCGCGTGTCGCGTTGGCCCGGAGCCGACCTCGCGCAGTATCCGGGCGCGCGGCACGAATTGCTGATGGAACGCCCCCAGACCCGCGACGCGTTCATCGCGCGGGCGCTGGCGCTTTTCGACGCATCCGGTGCCTGATCGAACGACGGGACCGCGACTCGGTCGCGGCCCCAAGGGTGTGTCAGACCAGCGTGCCGTCCGCGGTGATCCGGGTCTTGCCGCCCAGCCACGGATGCAGCGCCGCGGGCAGAACAACCGACCCATCCGCCTGCTGGCCGTTTTCCAGCACCGCGATCAGGCAGCGGCCCACCGCCAGCCCCGAACCGTTCAGCGTGGCAATGAACTCGGGCTTGCCCCCACCCTCGGGGCGGAAACGGGCGTTCATGCGGCGCGCCTGAAACTGTCCGCAGGTCGAACAACTGGAAATTTCGCGATAGGTCCCCTGCCCCGGCAGCCAGACTTCGATGTCATGGGTCTTTTGCGACCCAAAGCCCATGTCACCGGTGCAAAGCACCACGGTGCGATAGGGCAGTTCCAGTTTTTGCAGGATCGACTCGGCGCAGGCCGTCATGCGCTCATGTTCGGCCAATGCCTGTTCCGGGTGGCACAAGGTGACCATCTCGACTTTTTCGAACTGGTGCTGGCGCAGGATGCCGGTCGTGTCCTTGCCCGCGCTGCCGGCCTCGGAGCGGAAGCAGTGGGTGTGCGCGGTCATGCGGATCGGCAAGTCGGCGGCATCATAGATCTCGCCGGCGGCGAAGTTGGTCAGCGTGACTTCCGAGGTCGGAATCAGCCACCAGCCATTCGTCGTCTGATAGCTGTCCTCGGCGAATTTCGGCAGGTTCCCGGTGCCGAACATGGCCTCGTCCTTGACCAGAACCGGGGTCCAGCATTCGGTCAGCCCGTGTTCGGTCGTGTGGGTGTCGATCATGAACTGCGCCAGTGCCCGGTGAACGCGGGCGACGGCCCCCTTTAGCACCATGAACCGGCTGCCCGACAATTTGGCCCCCATCGCGAGGTCAAGACCCGGCTTGACGCCTGCGATCTCGAAATGCTCGACCGGGCTGAAATCGAAGGCGCGCGGCGCGCCCCAGCGGCGGATCTCGACGTTGTCGTGTTCGTCCTTGCCCGTCGGCACCTCGTCCAGCGGCAGGTTATCGATTTGTGCAAGCGCATCGCGCAGCTTGGCGTCTTCCTCGCCGGCCTCGGCGGTAAGGCGCGCGATCTCGGCCTTCTTTTCCGCAACCAGTGCCCGCAACCGTTCGAATTCGGCGTCATCGCCCTTGGCCTTGGCGGCACCGACATCCTTGGACGCCTTGTTCTGGTCGGCCTGCGCGGTTTCTGCCGCAAGGATCTTGGCCCGGCGGCTTTCGTCGATCGCCAACAACGTCGCCGCCAGCGGGGCACGGCCGCGACGGGCCAGCGCGGCGTCAAAGGCTTCGGGGTTTTCACGGATGGCGCGAATATCGTGCATGGTCGTCCTCGGAAATCGTGTTGCCCCGGTATGCACCAAAGCCGCGCAGGGGGGAAGGGTGCGGATTTTTTGTCGCTGCACTTGAACCAAATCGCGCCGACCGGGCACCTTATAACGAAACCATCGAGGAGGGCGTCATGCCCGCCAGCACCATCGAAAAACGCCGGGCGCTGATCGCCTATCACGCCGCCGGCGCGCGATTGGGGCGCGCTGCCGATCTGTCCGCCCTTGTCAAACTGTGTTCACCCGGCTTGCTGGCCCATGCCAGACGGCTGACCGATGACGCCGAAACCGCGCGCGACGTGGTTCAGGAAAGCTGGATCGCCATTGCCCGCGCGCTGCCCGGCCTGCACGATGAACGCGCCTTTCTGGCCTTTGCGCTGCGCATCGTGACCCGGATTGCCGCGCGCGATCTTGGCCGACGCCAGCGCAGGCGGGTGGCCGATGCCGGTTTCGCGCAGATGCAACCGCCCGAACAACCGGCCCCGGATGCGGCAGTCACCTCGGACGAGTTGCGCAGGGCGCTGGCCACCTTGCCACCGGCCCAGCATGCCGCGCTTGCGTTGTTCTATCTGGAGGGCATGTCGGTCGCCGAAGTGGCGCATGCCCTCGATATTCCGCCGGGCACCGTGAAAACCCGGCTCATGCATGCCCGCGCCCGGCTGAGGGCGCATCTCGAAGGAGAAGAAAATGGACAATCTTGACCGAATGATCGCCGAAGCCCTTGCCGAGGACCGCGATGCCTCTGTCGACCCCGGCTATTTCCCGCTGGCGCTGAGCGTCCTGAAAGGACCGTCGGCATGGGCCAACTGGGTCCTGTTGGGGGTGCAGACAGCGATGTTCGTCGCCGCCGTTTGGGCTGGCTGGCATTTCTATACCGCGACCGAGGTTCTGGGCGCGGTGAAATGGGGCATCAGCGCCGCAACGCTGGCACTGATGGCAACCCAGTTGAAAATGGCCCTTATGCCCGCGCTGCAAGCCAACCGGATCTTGCTGGAACTGCGCCGGCTCGAATTGCGGCTGGCGCAGGGCCGTTAGGTTGCAGGCCCTTTCGCAGGCTCTACGCCCGGCGCGGGCGGCCGCTGCGCGGCCCGCGCCAACCCCAGATCGTCAAGCACCGCATAAAACGCAGGCAACACCAGCAGCACCAGCGTGGTCGACGCCGCAAGACCAAAGACCACCGAGATCACCAGCGG
>JAWKXG010000030.1:0-26354 GCA_041397065.1 Paracoccaceae bacterium
TAGGCGCTGTCGATGGAATCGGCGCCCGGCGTCCCGTCGACGACGCCGTTGGGGTTGTAACGCGGATCGGTTGGGTCGAGGACCGGCATGAATATTCTCCTTCAGCCACGCGGGCGGGACAAATCGGGTCCGGGCAATCACCCGGCAGAAAACAGCAGGCCTTGCGTCGACGAGATCATGCGCTGGAAATTGGGGGCACGAAGTCGGTTTGCGGGCAATCGCCCACGTCCCTTCGTTTCACCCGAAACACCTTGGCAGCATCCCGTTTGCGGATCACCCCCATGACCCGGCACCGACGCGCGGCGCGAAAGCCTTTATATCAAATGAAAAACTTCCCGCAAACGGGCTTTTTTCCATTCCCGATCCAGTCTGAGGAATTCGTAACCCTTTGCCCGTTCATTGTTTCCACGATGGAAACAGCGGCGCCCGGAAAACGCCAGATTTGGGGCCAAGTCCCGCCACTGTTGCGCCATATTTCGGACAGCGCACCCTTGGGTTGCGTCAATTGTCCAGGAAAACGCAGCGATCCTGATCGCCAGATTCGCCGGAACCCTGATCTGACCAAGCCCGTGCTGTCGCCCATTTGTGCGCAATCAGCGCCAAATAGGCCAGGCATCACCGCTTCGGGAAACGAATCACTGCGGACGCGGCGCAAGCGCATCGCACGTCACGTTTGATCGGGAAAGTGGTGCCCGAGGCGAGATTCGAACTCGCACACCCGTTAGGGCGGAGGATTTTGAATCCCCTGCGTCTACCGTTCCGCCACTCGGGCACGACAGCGGCTTACCGTGCCGGCGCGGCGTGGTCAACGGGGTTCGCGGCGTTGACGCGGGTGTGCCTGCTTGTATCCCGCGGCTCGCGCAAAGCCTTGACCTGCCCTGCCCCGTGGGGCACTCAACGGCAAACCCGAACCGGAGCCCCCATGCTCAGATCCCTCTACGACTGGACCCTGTCTCTCGCGCAGCATCCGCGCGCCATCTGGGCGCTCGCGATCGTCGCCTTCATCGAGGCGTCGATCTTTCCGATCCCGCCCGATGTGTTGCTGATTGCCTTGGTTCTGGCGGCGCCGACACGCGCCTTTACCTTCGCGGCGGTGTGCACCGGGGCGTCGGTTCTGGGAGGGCTGGCGGGCTATGCCATCGGCGCGCTGGCCTTCGAACAGATCGGACAGCCGATCCTTGCGTCGTTGGGCAAGGCCGACGCCGTCGCGGAATTCAACGAGCGATTCAACAGCTTCGATTTCTGGCCCGTGCTGATCGCCGGCTTCACCCCGTTCCCGTTCAAGGTCATTACCATCATGTCCGGCTGGACGGGGCTGCCTTTGGGCACTTTCGTCGTTACGGCGATCATCGCGCGCGCGGCGCGGTTCTTTCTGGTGGCCGCACTGCTCTACAAGTTCGGTGCACCGATTCGTGACTTCATCGAGCGCCGTCTGGGCTTGATGACGATCCTGTTTGTCGTTGTATTGGCGGCCGGATTCTACGCGGTGAAATTCGTATGAAAGACTGGTCTCTTGCGGGTCTTGCGGGGCTTGGCTCGTTGTTCCTGCTGGGCGGCGCCCTGTTTTTCGAGCATGTCGTCGGCCTCGCCCCCTGCGAATTGTGCCTTTGGCAGCGCTGGCCGCATGTCGCGGCCTTCGCGATCGGCGTTCTGGCGTGGTTCGTCCCCTCGAGCCTCGTCGCGGTCCTCGGCGCTGCGGCGGTCGCGACCTCGGGTGGGCTGGGCATTTATCACACCGGCGTCGAACGCGGCTGGTGGCAGGGCCCGCAGGCTTGCTCGGGCAGTGCGGACATCACAGGGTTGAGCGCGCAGCAATTGCTCGACACCATCATGGCCGCCCCTGTCGTGCGCTGCACCGATGTCGCGTGGGAGATGCTGGGCCTGTCGATGGCCAGTTGGAACGCAATCGCCTCGTTCGCGCTCGCGGGCCTCTGGATGATGTCGCTGCGTCGCGCCTGATCAGCCTAATGCGGGATCCGACGCGACGCGGATCGGCGCGGTAAGATCGCCCAGCGCCCGCCGCTGTCGGCCCCGCGCATCGAAATTGTCAGGGTCCAACCAGGTTTCGAATGCCGTCTTCAACGCGGGCCATTCGCTGTCGATCGCCGCGAACCACGCGGTGTCCCGGTTCCGTCCCTTCATGATCCCGGCCTGCCGGAACACGCCTTCGAAACTGAAACCGAACCGCTGCGCCGCGCGGCGGCTCGGCAGGTTCGCCGCGTCGCATTTCCATTCGAACCGGCGATAGCCCGCTTCGAAAGACCACGCCATCAACCGAAACACGGCCTCGGTGGCCTCTCGCGTCCGTTGCAGACGCGGGGCAAAGGTCAGCCAGCCGGTCTCGATGCTCCCGGCACGCGGGTCGATCCGCATCAGGCTCAACGTGCCGCCGAGGCGCCCATCCGCCATCCGGATTGCTAAATGCAGCGGATCAAAGCCGAGGCGCGCGCCATCGACCCATCCCAGATACCCGTTCAGATCGGCAAAGGGGCCAACGGGCAAATATCGCCACATTGCACCTTGGGCGTCCTCGGCATAGGCCGCGAACAGATCCGCCGCATGGTCGCGCGACAAAGGCTCCAGCGTCACATATCGCCCCTGAAGGACCTGCCTCTCGGGCAGGCGCGGCGGAACCCAGGTTGAAAGATCGGTCATGCGACTCCCCGACACAGCTCTTTCATCTTGTGTGAAATACTCTCGGGGGTTTCTCAAGGGGGCAGAAAGCCCCCTTGAGCGGGGGAGCGCGAGGGGGCGGCGCCCCCTCGCCCCTCAGGCTTCCGGCGGCAGCACACGCAGGCGCAATTCGCGCAACTGCTCGTTGGTCGCCTCGCTCGGCGCGTTCATCATCAGGTCTTCGGCGCGCTGGTTCATCGGGAACATGATGACTTCGCGGATGTTCGCCGTGTCGGCCAGCAGCATCACGATCCGGTCGATGCCGGCCGCGCAACCGCCATGCGGCGGCGCGCCATAGGTAAAGGCCTTGACCATCCCGCCAAAACGCTTCTCGACTTCCGACTTCGGATAGCCTGCCAGTTCAAAGGCCTTGAACATGATCTCGGGCTTGTGGTTACGGATGCCGCCCGAAATCAGCTCGTACCCGTTGCAGGCCAGGTCATACTGATAAGCATGCACCTTCAGCGGATCGCCATTGAGCGCCTCGAGCCCGCCTTGCGGCATCGAGAACGGGTTATGGCTGAAGTCGATCTTGCCCTCGTCGTCTTTCTCGTACATCGGGAAATCGACGATCCACGCAAAGCGGAAGCTGTCCTTGTCGGTCAGCCCCAGTTCCTCGCCGATCACGTTGCGCGCACGGCCCGCGACAGATTCGAACTGCTCGGGCTTGCCGCCCAGGAAGAAGGCCGCATCGCCCTCGCCCAGCCCCAGTTGCACGCGGATTGCCTCGGTCCGTTCCGGGCCGATGTTCTTGGCCAGCGGGCCCGCGGCCTCCATCTGCCCGTCATCACCCTTGCGCCAGAAGATATACCCCATCCCCGGCAGTCCTTGGCTCTGGGCAAAGGCGTTCATGCGGTCGCAGAACTTGCGGCTGCCGCCCGTGGGGGCAGGGATCGCGCGGATCTCGGTGCCTTCGTTCTCCAGCAGCTTCGCAAAGATCGCGAAGCCCGAGCCTTTGAAATGCTCGCTGACGATCTGCATCTTGATCGGGTTGCGCAGGTCGGGCTTGTCCGAGCCATACCACAGCATCGAGTCGTTGTAGGCGATGCGCGGCCATTCGGAATCGACGCGCTTGCCGCCGCCGAATTCCTCGAAGAGGCCTTGGATCACCGGCTGCACGGTGCGGAAGATGTCTTCCTGCTCGACAAAGGACATCTCGATATCAAGCTGATAGAAGTCCGTGGGCGAGCGGTCGGCGCGCGGGTCTTCATCGCGGAAACACGGCGCGATCTGGAAATACTTGTCGAAGCCCGCGACCATGATCAACTGCTTGAACTGCTGCGGCGCCTGCGGCAATGCATAGAACTTGCCCGGATGCAGCCGCGACGGCACGAGGAAGTCACGCGCCCCTTCGGGCGACGACGCCGTGATGATCGGCGTCTGGTATTCGTTGAAGCCCTGCTCCCACATCCGGTTGCGGATCGACCGCACGACATTCGAACGCAGCATCATGTTGCGATGCAACGTATCGCGGCGCAGGTCGAGGAAGCGATAGGTCAGGCGCGTTTCTTCGGGGTAATCGGGTTCACCGAACACCGGCAGCGGCAATTCGGCGGATTCACCCAGCACGCGCATGTCGCGGATATAGACTTCGATCTCGCCGGTCGGGATCTTGCTGTTGACCAGCGAGGCATCGCGCGCCTTGACCACCCCGTCGATCGAGATGACCCATTCGCTGCGCACCTTCTCCAGCGCCTTGAACGCCGCCGAGTCGCTGTCAGCCAGAACCTGCGTGATGCCGTAATGGTCGCGCAGGTCGATGAACAGGACCCCACCGTGATCGCGCACGCGATGAACCCAGCCCGCCAACCGGATCGTCTGGCCGACATGGGAAAGGTTGAGATCGGCGCAGGTGTGGCTGCGGTAGGCGTGCATCGCGGGCTCCGGACGTCAGGACATGGACTGCCCGGATACACCCTTTGGGACGCGATAAGTCAAGCCCGCCCACGCCTGCCAAGGCAGGTTACGGGCCTTCGGGGCCGGTCAGCGGGCAGGGGGGCCGCGTGTCAGGGGCGATGCACCGCGCCAGCCGCGAAGAAAACGCCATCGTCCAGCACGCGCTGCACGGTTTCGCGTTTCACCATTTGCAGGTTCTCGGCATAGGCATAGGTCAGCGACAGGTCGCACAGCTGATTCACCAGACGCGGAACGCCATCTGTGGCGTCATGCACCAATTGCGCCGCCTGCCGGCTGAAGATGCCCGGATTGCCACCCGCGTGCCGGATCCGCGAGGCGATATAGGCGCCGGTCGCCGCAGAATCCAGCTTGGGCAGGTGATAGCTGGCTGCCACGCGCTGTGCGAACTGCACAAGGTCAGCCCGGCGCACCATGTCGCGCAATTCGGGCTGCCCCACCAGCAGCAGTTGCAGCACCTCGTCGCGGCCCGAATTGATGTTCGTAAGCATGCGCAGGTCTTCCAGCGCATCGCGGTCAAGGTTCTGTGCCTCGTCGATGATCAACAGCACACGCCGACCTTGCCGATGCTGGTCCAGCAGGAAATTCTGGATGATCGTGAACTGATCGGCGGCATCGGTTCCTTGTGGCACGGCAAGATCGAGCGCCGCGCAGACCCGGCGCAGCACGTCGTTCACGCCCGGACGCGCGTTCGAGATCAGACCGATCGTCGTGTCCGCATCGAGCGTGCCAATGAAGTGATGCACCAGCGTCGTCTTGCCGGCACCGATGTCGCCCGTCAAAAGGGTGATGGGCGCACGGGTGCTCAGACCATAATCCAGCATCGCGAAGGCCCCGCGGTGTTCGGGCGACCAGAACAGGTATTCAGGGTCTGGCGCCAGCGAAAAGGGCCGCTCGCGCAGGCTGAAATGGTCGAGATAGAAACTGAGCGCGTGGGTCATGCCGATTCCGGTCCTTGGTCATCCGGAACCCGAAAGGGAGCCGGAACTACGCCCGGTGATATAGGCGAAGTTTGTCGACAATTCCAAATAATCGCGGCGCTTTCTTGACCCTTCCGGACAATCGCCGCCATGATTCGGCCCGGGAGCACCGGTACATTCGGGCGCGGTTGCGGCAGGCGTCACAGTTCAGCCATAATTCCGGGATCGCGCTTTGGTTGAGGGTCGTTTCCATACCGTAAACAATGCAGCCAACAACCTGCGCAACGTTTCCAGAAAGCGCGGAAATCGGCCTGTATCTGCCGCTGTTCCAAAATAGGAAACAGATAATTCTCATTTGAAATCAGGCACTTTTGTGGCTTTTTCTTTCGTGTTTGCGCAAAAGCGTTTAAAAAGTGTCGAAAGTGAGACGCGACCTGTCTTTGGGGGGATGGTGCGCGGCGGATCGTCCAAGAACGGGTGCTGCCATGACCCTTATGTATCGCGTATTCCCCGAAATTTCGGGGATGAACTTGCACGTCCCGGTGGTGCAAAGCACCTTGCCGGAAACCCCGTTGATCCGGTTCGCCGAAACGCGGGTCAGCGCGCTGGAGATGGACGCAGCGCCCCGCCGGACCTCTCGGCTGGATTTTTATCGCCTGATGGTCAAGCGCCCGCTGGACATTCTCTTGTCGATTGTCGCGATCGTGCTGGTCGCTCCGGTCATCGGTTTCCTCGCGCTCGCCCTGTGGATCGAAAGCGGCAACCCGTTCTTCAGTCAGGAACGGATCGGCCGCAACGGCCGGCACTTCCGCATGTACAAGCTTCGCACGATGATCCCGGGCGCGGACCGTATTCTGGAGGACTGCCTGCGCGACAACCCCGCCCTGCGCGAGGAATGGGCACGTACGCAGAAGCTCAAGTCCGATCCCCGCGTCACGCCGCTGGGCCGGTTGTTGCGGCGCACGTCCATGGACGAGATCCCGCAGATCCTCAATGTGCTCAAAGGCGACATGAGCCTTGTCGGCCCCCGGCCCATGCTGCCGCAGCAGCTTGCGCTGTATCGCCGCCCCGAAGCCTACTTGGCCCTGCGCCCGGGCATTACCGGGTTGTGGCAGGTCACGGCGCGCAATGACGCCTCGTTCGAACTGCGTTCGCGGCTCGACGCGCGCTATGAGGCGAACGTGACACTATGGATGGACTTCCGCATCATTCGCGCGACCTTCGGGGCCGTGTTCAAGGCCACGGGCTATTGATGCCCTGCTGATCTGGCCGGGCTTGCGGCCTTGGCGCAGCCCTGCGATTGTCACGCCATGTCGCAATTCAAACGCCTCGCCGCGCAACCGCTTGTCCTGACCGTCCTCGTCGCCCTGTGCGCGGCGATCGAGATCGGTGTGACCTTGGGCGACCTGTTCGCCCCTTCGCTGCAACTGCGGCGTCATGCGCTGATCTTCGGGGCGGTGTGGCCGTTTCTTTGGCATGGGACCGAAGGACTGTATGCAGGGCAACGACTGGTGATGCTGGTCAGCCATGCGTTCCTGCATGGCGGCTTTTTGCACATGCTGTTCAACATGCTGATCATGGTGCACCTTGGCCGTGTCGTGGTCTGGCGGATCGGGTCCGCCGGTTTCCTGCTTGTCTTTGCGCTCACGGCCGTTGCGGGGGCCCTGACTTTCATTGCGATCAATGGCGGCATCGCACCGATGGTCGGCGCCTCGGGCGTGGTGTTCGGGCTGTTTGGCGTGACGATGTTCTGGGACATCCAGGGACGGCGGGCCTTGGGCGCCCCCTTGGGCCCTGTCTGGCGCACCGCCGTCGGGCTGGTTCTGATGAACGTGATTCTGTGGGTCCTGACCTCGGGCGCGCTGGCGTGGGAAACCCACCTTGGCGGTTTCGTTGCCGGGGCGGCGATTGCCTGGGCGGTCACCCCCACGATGCGCCACAGGATCGGGCGCCCCCTGCCCTAGCGTCTCGGAAAGCCCCAAAGCCCCGCATTCCCCGATTGATTTTTGCGGCGAAATGCGTCCTACTTAAAATATGATCAAAAACGAGAACCCTGTGCAGCCGTCCACGTCCACCACGCCTGTCATCGAGATCCGCGATCTTCACAAGGCTTATGGCGAACTTGAGGTCCTCAAGGGCGTCAGCCTCAGCGCTCATCCCGGGCAAGTGATTTCGCTGATCGGATCGTCGGGATCGGGGAAATCGACCCTGCTGCGTTGCTGCAACCTGCTCGAAGACAGCCAACAGGGCGAGATCCTGTTTGAAGGCGAGTCGGTGCGCTGGAAAGGTCAGGGCCTTTCGCGCCACCCCGCCGACCGTGGGCAGGTCGCACGCATCCGCACCAACCTTTCCATGGTGTTCCAGAGCTTCAACCTCTGGTCCCACATGACGGTGCTGGAGAACGTCATGGAAGCGCCGCTGACCGTGCTGAAACAAGACCGCGCCAAAGTCGAGGACCGCGCGCGCGCCTTGCTGGACAAGGTCGGGATCGGCGACAAATGCGATGTCTATCCCGCCCAGATGTCCGGCGGCCAGCAGCAGCGCGCGGCCATTGCCCGGGCCCTGTGCATGGAACCGCGCGCGCTGCTGTTCGATGAGCCGACCAGCGCGCTTGACCCCGAACTGGAACAGGAAGTCGTGCGCGTGATCAAGGCGTTGGCCGATGAGGGCCGGACGATGCTGATCGTGACCCATGACATGCGCCTTGCGGCGGACGTGTCCGATCACGTCATTTTCCTGCATCAGGGCCTGATCGAAGAACAAGGCCCACCGTCCCAGCTTTTCGGCGCCCCCAAATCGACGCGCCTTCAACAGTTCCTCAGCGCCACACAACCGGTCTGAGGCGAAACCGAAGTCCAACACGAGGAAAGAAGAATGAAGAAACTTGCCTTTCCGTCGCCCTCTGGCGCTGAGCGCCTCGGGCGCGCTGGCACAGCAGGTGATCCGTATGGGCACCGAGGGTGCCTATCCCCCGTACAACTACATCAACGAGTCGAATGAACTGGTCGGTTTCGAGATCGATCTGGGCAACGAACTGTGCCGCCGGGCCAACCTGACCTGCGAATGGGTGCAGAACGACTGGGATCTGATCATCCCGAACTTGGTGGGCGGCAACTACGACACCATCATGGCCGGCATGAACGCCACCGAGGCCCGCGCCGAAGTCATCTCGTTCTCGCAAAACTACAAGGTTCCGGATCCCTCGGCCTATATGGCACTGGCGGGCACCGATGCGGGCGTGATGGAATCGGGCGTGATCGCCGCGCAGTCGAACACCATTCAGGCGGGCATGGTCGCCGAAACCGGCGCGACGCTGATCGAGTTCCCGACCGCCGATGAAACCATCGCCGCCGTCCGCAATGGAACTGCCGACGCCGTTCTGGCCGACCGCGACTTTCTGGTGACCTATGTCAACGAATCGAACGGGGAACTGGAATTCCTCGCCGTGGTGCCGTCGCCGGGTCAGGGCGTATCGATCGGCCTGCGCCAGTCCGACGAAGAACTGCGCGCAACCTTCAACGCCGCGATCGACTCGATGAAAGCCGATGGCTCGCTGAACGCCATGCTGATCCAGTGGTTCGGCGAGGACGTGCCGGTTTTCGAATAACATAACGGTTCCAGCCCCCGTCGCATGAGACGGGGGCTGGAGCGGACCCATCCCCATGTTCTCGTTTTGCACAGATCCCGCCACCCTGCCCGACTGGCAATGGATGGCCTGCTATCTGACGACAGCATCGCATTTCGCGCTGTATCGTTCGGTGCTGGTCGTCTTGCTGCTGTTGGCGATGGCGGCACCGCTGGCCCTGGGCATGGGTTTTTTGGGCGCGCTGGCTGTCCGGTCCGCGAACCCGGTGCTGCGGCTTGTCGGCAAGGTCTATGTTTCGATGGTGCGCGGCGTGCCCGACATCATCTTTTTCCTGTTCGTCCCGCTCGCAATCGATCAGGGCGTGGAATATCTGCGCCACCGTGTCCTGTGCCCCGAATGGGATCAACCGGTTCGGCAGGGCAATGATTTCATTGTCTGCGCCGAGGCCAAGATGCCGCTGGCCAGCGACCCGGCGTGGATGCACGACGTCTGGGGCTTCTCGCTGGCGCTGATCGCCTTCGCGCTGGTGTTTGGCGCTTTTGCCGCGAATACGCTTCACGGTGCCATGAACGCGGTGCCTCGCGCGCAGGTCGAAACGGGTGAAGCCTTTGGCATGACGCCGGCGCAGGCGTTCCGCCGGATCCTGTTGCCGCAGATGTGGGTCTATGCGCTGCCCGGCCTGTCCAACCTGTGGATGATCCTGACCAAGGCAACGCCGCTTCTGTTCCTGCTGGGCATTCAGGACGTGGTATTCTGGGCCCGTGAACTGGGCGGGCAGAAGACAGGGCATTACGACTATACCCACCCTGACTGGCGGGTTTGGTATTTCCTCGGGGTGCTGGCGTTTTACCTGCTGATGACATGGGGAAGCCAGAAGTTCTTTGACCGGCTCATGCAGCGCCTCAGCCATGGGCAGGCAACGGCCGCGGGCGAAGCGATGCGGAAGGCCACGGCATGAATACCTGCGCCGAGAGCTTTGAAACGCTGATCCTGCGCTCGATGGGGCGGGAATACGGGGCGCGCCTGTTGCCCAGCGGTCTGGACATCACGGTGTGCGACCAAGTCTTCCTGATCGCGTCGGGGCTGATCTGGAACGTCTATTTCGCCGCGCTGGCCTTGGTTATCGGCTTTTTCTTCGCAAACGTTCTGGCGTTGGCCAAGGGCAGCCGCATCGTATGGCTGCGCAGGGCTGCGTCGGGCTTCATCTTCGTGTTCCGGGGATCGCCGCTGTTCGTGCAATTCTTCTTCGTCTACGAGGCTCTGGTGCTGTTGCCCCGCGCAGGGATCGCGCTGAACCTCGGGTTCGCCGAGATCACCGTTGCGACACAGTGGCTGACGCGGGCTTGGGCCGGGGCACTTTTGGTTCTGTTCCTCAACACGTCGGCGTATTCCGCCGAAATCTTCCACGGTGCCCTCAAATCGATCCCGAAAGGCGATCTCGAGGCGGCCGATGCCTATGGTCTGACGGGCTGGCACAAGTTTCGCCGGATCGTCTGGCCGACGATGCTGCGCCTCGCTTGGCCCAGCTATACGAATGAGGCGATCTTTCTTTTGCATGCCACGACGCTGGTCTTCTTCTCGGCCTTCCCGGCGTGGCAGCAGATGGGCGACGCCCTTTACTATGCGCGCTATTTTGCTGACCAGACCTTCAACCCCTTCATCGCCTACCCGCTTGTCGGGATCTATTTCGTGGCGCTGACACTGGGGGTTATTGGCCTGTTCGGCCTTATCAACCGTCGGCTGAACCGGCATCTTCCCCGGGCTGCGCGCGCCCGGACCCGGTTCAGACCGCAATACATAAGGTGATCCCATGCGGGACTGGTTACGCCATCATCCGGACGTCAAGACGATCCGGGTCGCGGCGGCAGATTTGAACGGACAGGCGCGCGGCAAGCGCATTCCTGTGCGATTTGCGGACAAGATCGTCAAGGAAGGCACGCGCTTTCCTTATTCGGTGATGAACCTCGACATCTGGGGCGAGGACATCGAGGACAGCCCGCTGGTCTTCGACTCGGGCGACGCCGACGGCGTTCTGCGCCCGACCGAGCGCGGCTTCCTGCCGATGCCATGGCTGGACGCGCCCACCGCATTGCTGCCGATCTGGATGTTCCACGAAGACGGCACCCCGTTCGAGGGGGACCCGCGCCATGCCTTGGCGCGCGTGCTGCGCAAGTTCCACGAAAAGGGGATGCGCCCGGTTTGCGCGACAGAACTGGAATTCTATCTGATTGACGACTCAGGCCGCGAACTGCGGGTGCCCCCCTCGCCGCGATCGGGCAAACGACGCCCCGGTGCCGATACTCTGGCGCTGCGCGCGCTGGATGCGTTCGACCGGTTCTTCACCGACCTGTATGACGCCTGCGAGGTGATGGACATCGACGCCGACACCTCCATCTCGGAGGCTGGGCCGGGCCAGTTCGAGGTGAACCTGCTGCATTCCGACGACGTGCTGAAGATCGCCGACGACACGTGGCTGTTCAAGATGCTGGTCAAAGGGCTGGCGCGGCGCCACGGCTTTGCCGCCAGTTTCATGGCCAAACCCTATCAGGACTGGCCGGGCAACGGCATGCACATGCATTTCTCGATCACCGATGACGAGGGGCGCAACCTGTTCGACAACGGCACCCACGAGGGTTCGCCCTTGCTGAAGAACGCTGTTGCCGGGTGTCTGAAGGCGATCGAGGGGACAACCCTGTTGCTGGCCCCGCACGCGAACAGCTTCGACCGCCTGATCCCCGAGGCCCATGCGCCCAACGGCATCTGCTGGGCCTATGAAAACCGCACGGCGGCGGTGCGCATCCCCTCGGGAAGCCGGCGCGCGCGGCGCATCGAACACCGTGTGGCGGGTGGCGACATCAACCCGTATCTGATGATGGCCGGGATTCTGGGTGCAGCGCTGATCGGGATCGAGGACGGGCTGACGCCGCCCCCCCCAATTACCGGCAACGCCTATGAACTGGACCTTCCGCAACTGCCTTCGACGTGGCAAGATGCGGTGGAAGCCTTCGAGAAAAGCCCCGAAATGGCGCGAATCTTCGCGCCGCAACTGATCGAGAACCTCGTCAGGACGAAACGGCAGGAAATCCGCTATATGGCGGAACTGTCGACTGACGAGATGATCGAACTCTATCTCGATACCGTCTGAGGCCAGCATGAAGATCGGCATCCTGCAAACCGGTTACGCCCCCGACGCGCTACGCGCCAAGGGGGATTACCCCGACATGTTCCAACGCCTGCTGGACGGGCACGGGTTCACGTTTGCCACCTATCCCGTGGTCGACATGGTCTTTCCGCCCGATGTCCATGCCTGCGACGGGTGGCTGATCACCGGGTCGCGGCACGGGGTTTACGAGGACCACGCGTTCATTCCGCCGCTGGAACAGTTCATTCGCGATGCCTTCGCGGCGCATGTTCCCGTGGCGGGTGTCTGTTTCGGTCACCAGATCATGGCGCAGGCTTTGGGCGGCACGGTCGAAAAATTCGCCGGTGGCTGGTCAACCGGCCCGACCGAATACGATTTCGACGGCAAGACGGTGCGCATGAACGCTTGGCATCAGGATCAGGTGACCGCCAAACCCGAAGGGGCGACCGTCATCGCCTCGTCGCCGTTTTGCCAATACGCGGGTCTGGCCTATGACACGCGCGGCTTGTCGGTGCAGGCGCATCCGGAATTCACCGATGATTTCGTGCAGGGCCTGATTGATACGCGCGGGCGGGGCGTTGTGCCTGACCCGCTGCTGGACGCTGCCAAGGATCGCCTTGGCACCCCGCTCGACAATGGCGCGATTGCCAATCGGATCGCCCATTTCTTTCAGGCGGCCCGTGCTGCCGCCGCATGACAGGGTTTGACCATGAGTAACTGGACATCAAAGATCCCCGAGGCCGCCAAGGATTTCCTCGCTGGGCGCCGGCTGGACGAAGTGGAATGCATCCTGCCCGACATCGCGGGCGTGGCGCGGGGCAAGGCCATGCCGGCGTTCAAGTTCGACAAACAGTCGCATTTCTATCTGCCGACCTCGATCTTCCTGCAAACGATCACCGGCGAATGGGCCAGCGCCCCGGGTGGCGAAGACGAATACAAGGAACCGGACATGACGCTGGTTCCCGACTTCTCGACCGCGACGGCCGCGCCGTGGACGAACGACATCACGATGCAGATCATCCACGATGCAATGAACCAGAAGGGCGAGCCGGTGCAGACCGCGCCGCGCAACGTCCTTAAACGCGTGCTCGATCTGTATGCCTCGGAAGGCTGGCAGCCCGTCGTCGCGCCCGAGATGGAGTTCTATTTCGTCGCGCGCAACATCGATCCGAACATGCCGATCGTCCCGCCGATGGGCCGTTCGGGGCGCAAGGCGGCTGCGAAACAGGCCTATTCCATGTCCGCGGTCGATGAATACGGCAAGGTCATCGACGATATCTATGACTTCGCCGAGGCAATGGGGCTGGAGATCGACGGCATCCTTCAGGAAGGCGGCGCTGGACAGGTCGAAATCAACCTCGCCCATGGCAACCCGGTCGATCTGGCGGACCATATCTTTTATTTCAAGCGCATGATCCGCGAAGCGGCGTTGCGTCACGATTGCTTTGCCACCTTCATGGCCAAACCCATCGAGGGTGAACCCGGTTCGGCGATGCACATTCATCATTCCGTGGTGGATCGGCGGACAGGACGGAACATCTTTTCCGCGACCGACGGAACGGAAACCCCGGCATTCCAGCATTTCATCGCCGGGATGCAGAACCACCTGCCTGCCGCTGTCGCGCTGCTGGCACCCTACGTGAACAGCTATCGCCGCTATGTCCCGGACTTCGCCGCACCGATCAATCTGGAATGGGGCCGCGACAACCGCACGACGGGCCTGCGCATCCCGATTTCCGGGCCCGAGGCGCGCCGGGTCGAGAACCGTCTGGCGGGGATGGACTGCAACCCTTACCTCGGGATCGCCGCCTCGCTGGCCTGCGGCTATCTGGGCCTGAAAGAGGGGCGCGACCCAAGGCCGGAATGCCGCGTCAACGCCTATATGGGCGAGGACGAACTGCCCCTGAACCTGAGCGACGCGCTGGACCTTCTGGAAGAGGACAGCGCGTTGATCGACGTCCTCGGCCCCGATTTCGTGGCCTTGTACGTGGCAGTGAAACGCCACGAATACAAAGAGTTCCAACAGGTCATCAGCCCTTGGGAACGCGAGCACCTGCTAATGAACGTCTGATCGGGGTTACACGGGCCATTTCGCAGTTCTTGCGGAACGGCCCGTGTGCAACGACCCTCTGTGATGATCTTCCCCGGTGCCGACGCAATGGCACATCCGTTGGCGCTCAGTATCGGCGCGCACGATTCAATGCGCGCGGGTCGCGCGATCAAGGCGCAAGACGGGTCACCATAGCCCTGAGCGTTCTTGCTTGTCGGCGCCGAATATTCCGCACTCGGCACGCATCGTGACCAAACGGGCCCCCGCGCGAACTTTTCGCTATTTTCCGACCACCGTGACCACGGCATCCCCCGCCCGCAGCGCGCCGTTTGCGCGGTCGTGACGGAGCAACGCAAGGCCGTCGCACCCGGACTGGCTGTAAACCGCCCCGGCTTCGCGTCCGTCTTCCAGCGTGACCGCCGTGCCCGGAGGGACCGGCTGCGTCAGTCTGACAACGAACAGGCCGCGGCGCAGGTCGGTCTTGTGGTGCATGCGGGCGGTAACCTCTTGCCCGACATAACACCCTTTGCGGAAGTCGACGCCGTGCAGGCGTTCGAACCCCAGTTCGAGGATGAAGCTTTCGCCCGGCACCGCCTCCAACCCCGATTCAGGGATGAGGTGGGCAATACGCAGTTCTGTCCAATCCGGTTCGACGCCTTGCCCAAGAGCATGGCCATAAAGGCGCCAGCCCAGCGCGGCGGATCGTGGATCGGCCAGCGCCCCGTTGGGCGCAGGGCCCACCCCCCGTGTCACGGTCCCCGGTTCTTGCGTCAAGGTCACGCGGGCACGCAGCTTGTAAAGCGTGAGCCTGTTCAAGATGTCATCGACCCAGCCCTCGGGCAGGTCCAGCACCACGCCGCTTTCGCCTTGATCGACAAGAAGGAAATCGGCGACCAGTTTGCCCTGCGGCGTCAACAAGGCGCCATAGGCGATCCCGTCTCGCGCGACGCGCGCCATGTCTTGCGTCACCAAACCTTGCAAAAAGTCGTGCCGGTCCGGCCCTGAGACGCGCAGGAAAGCGCGGCCGTCATGCGGGGCGCAGCGGCAGGCGGGATCGAGGACGGGCGGCAACATGGTGATGATCTTCCCTTGAGCGGCGGGGTCGGATCACCCCGAGGCGAATATAGGGGGTGCAGCGGCGATGACCAGTGCGCCGGGCGCCGTCACGCCCGATTGACGCCCCGAATCCGCCTGCCTACAGTCGCCCGAATACGCGCAGTCAGGAGCTCTTCATGTCGCTTGCCTCGGGTCGCCCCTATCTGGCCATTCCCGGCCCCTCGGTCATTCCGGAACGGGTGCTCAACGCGATGCACCGGGCCTCGCCAAACATTTATGAAGGCGCGCTGATCGACATGACGGCCTCGATCTGGCCCGATCTGAAGAAGGTAGCCCAAACCCGCCAGCATGCCGCGATCTATATCGGCAACGGGCACGCGGCGTGGGAGGCATCGTTGATGAACGTCTTCAGCCACGGCGACAAGGCGATTGCGCTTGCAACCGGTCGCTTCGGGCTGGGTTGGGCGGAACACGCCCGGCAATTGGGCGTCGATGTCGTGTTGCAAGATTTTGGCAAGGCCGCACCGATCGACCTGAACATGCTCGAGGATATCCTGCGCGACAACATGGATGCCACGGCCCTGCTGATGACCCATGTCGATACGGCGACAAGCATCCGCAACGATGTGGCCGCGGTGCGCAAGGTCATGGACACGGTCGGATTCGACGGGCTGTTGATGGTCGATTGCATCGCCAGCCTCGGCTGCGACGAGTTCAGGATGGATGACTGGGGCGTCGACGTCATGGTCGCCGCCAGCCAGAAAGGCCTGATGACACCGCCGGGGCTGGGGCTGGTGTTCTTCTCTGACAAGGCGCATGCGGCGTCGCATCGGGCGAACCTGCGCACACCCTACTGGAACTGGCTGCCACGGGTCGATGCCAATCATTTCTACATGCATTTCTATGGCACCGCGCCAACGCATCACCTGTTCGGCCTGCGCGAAGCGCTGACGATGATCATGGAGGAAGGCATCGAAGACGTCTGGGCACGGCACGCGACGCTGGCGCGGGCAGTCTGGGCCGCCGCCGATACCTGGGGCCAAGGCGGGGCCATGCGCCTGAACGTCGCGAACCCGGCGCAACGCGGGCATTCGGTCACGGCGCTGCGCCTGTCGGGCGCCGATGGCACGCGGCTTCGGCGCTGGTGCGAGAACGAGGCCGGCGTGACGCTGGGCGTGGGCCTTGGCATGGCGGAACCGGGCACGCCCGAGGCAGACGCCTTCTTCCGTGTCGCGCATATGGGCCATGTGAACGCCCATATGACGCTGGGGGCGCTGGCGGTGATGGACACGGCGATGAAGGCGCTGAACATCCCGCACGGCGAAGGCGCGCTCGAGGCCGCGACACGCGCCATGATCACGCCCGCCCCGTAGAAAAATTTGAACCGGGACAAGCATCGGTGCGACCCACGCAAGAAACCGCAGGGGCCGACCATCATGATGCTTCCATCGTTCCTCATCGCCAATCACTGGCGCATTCCCGCTATTCTGGCCGGGGCGTTTGCCCTTTTGACGATTGTCTTGGGCGCGATCGGCATTTCCGAGGGGCGCCAAGGCGCCCTGCTCGCGCGCGAGGGTGCAAACCATCGGGCGGGTGACGGGCGGGCATTCCTCGACCGCGCATCGGCGGCGGGGCGGCACCACGGTGACCTATTATCTGGAGCTCGCCTTCGCCGATGCCCAAGGCAGGCAGCATCCTGCGAATTACGGCGTCTCGCGCGCGGTCTATGATCGTGCCCACGTGGGCGAAAGCGTGCCGCTGATCTATGCCGCGTCGGACCCGTCGGTCGTTGAATACGAACGCGGATCGACGTCGCGCAATGCGGTGATCCTGGGCTTAGTGGCTGCGGCTTCCGCCGTCGCCGTCTGGTTCTGTGCATGGATCGCGCTGGCCACGCGGCGGGCGATGCAACGCGCCGGGGCGGCTGTGGCCGAGGTTGCACGGGTGACGCGCCACAAACCCACGTCGCGCCTTGCCACGGCAAAGCTGGCGATGGAATGGCAGGCAAAGGACGGGTCCACCCGCCGCACCAAACCCGTTCATCGGGACATGGCCATGGGCGTTGGCGGCCCCTTGCAGGTGCACCGCGATCCGGTCACCGGCCGGGAGTGGTGGGCGCAAGACCTAGGACTGGACAGCGCCCCGCACCTAGGCCCATTGTCGCCAAACTCCCGCCTAAATTGTGCGTTCTTGCTGGGCTCTCGTGAATCAATACCGTTCCGAGGTTCCGAGAATGCGCGTTTCCTTTTCTGCCTATCGCCGCCGCTGGCCCTTCAAGATCGCCTTGTGGTTTACCCCGCTTTTGATCATCAGCATCGTTTTGGCGGCTACGTCATTGCACAAGGCCCAGACACTTGCCGACGCGGTCGAAACCACGGGGACCGTCGTCGAGCGGTTCACCCGCGAAGTGCCCGGTCGGCGGCGGACGCGAACCGAACATGTTCTGGTTGTGGCGTATCATACCGCGGATGGCACCCAGATGCTGACGGAATATCGCCCGGGCATCGCTGAATACGAAGAAACCCCCTTGGGCAAGGCGATCACGCTGTATTATTCGCCCTCGCGGCCACAGGCGGTCGAATACCATCCTGGCAGATCCGCATCCGCTGCGCGGGCCGCCGTAACAGCCGGCTACATTATCGGCGCCATCATGCTGGGGTTGGTGTTCTTGACGTGGATCACGACCGGCAGCATGCGCCGAGCCCTGCGCGCCGACAAGGTTTACCCGGCCACCGTTACCCGCCACCGGCGCGCGTTCTCGTGGCGGCGCAAATACAGGATGTATTTCGAGGATCACAGGGGAATCCCCGGCCGCACCCGCCCCCTGCCCGCAGCGGCCATCGTCCCCGTCGGTCGTCCCATCCCGGTGCTGATCGATCCCGAATCGGGGCGCACATGGCCCGTTAGCGACATCCTCGCCTAACCGTTGCGGTCGATCCGCGTCGTCAGGTGGATCAGGCTTTCGGACGACCGCACGCCGGGCATCCCGCCCACGGCATCGAGGATCGCGTCCAGTTCGGTCGTCGTCGGGGCGGCGACCTGCAGCAACAGGTCGAACCGCCCCGAGGTGGTAAAGGCGCGTTCAATCTCCGGCATCGAGCGCAATCGGGTCAGGATGGCGGCCTGATTGCGCGGTTCGATCGCGACCAGCACGCTGGCGCGAATCATCGGCCTTGAAGCCGCCTCGCCCAGCCGCACGGTATAGCCCTTGATGACGCCTGATGCCTCCAGACGCTCCATCCTGGATTGAATCGTGGTGCGCGCGACCTTCAGTTTTCGCGCCAGCGTGGCCAAGGGTTGGCGCGCATCTACCGTCAGAAGGGCTACGAGGGCTTTGTCGAGGTCATCCATGTCGATAAGCCGATCTTTTTCGTCACTTTATACAGTCCTTTCGGCGATTCAAACCTTTTGATTGATGAAAATGTCCAATATCTGCGCGATCCTGTTCTACAGTGCCGGAGAGGGTCCGGACACGATGAGCAGTGAGGCGAAAGGTAACGCCCATGGGATTTTCCGAAACCATCTGGTCCAATCCTGTCGACTACCTCCGCGGTGTCGGCCCGAATGACCCTGTCCTGTTTCTGTCTCCCGCCGTTCTTCAGGCGCAAGCGCGACGGTTCCTCGACGGGTTTCCGGGCCTTGTGACCTACGCGGTCAAATCGAACCCCGAAGAAGCGATCATCACCAATCTGGCCGCTGCGGGCGTGACCGGGTTCGATGTCGCCTCGCCCGAGGAAATCGCCCTTATCCGCCGTCTCGTTCCGGATGCCGCGCTTCACTACAACAACCCAGTGCGCGCGCGTCACGAGATCGTCTTTGCCGTCGGTCGCGACGTGGCTTCGTATTCCGTCGACTCGCACAGCGAACTCGACAAACTATTTGCCTTGGTGCCCACCCACCGCGACAACGGCGAGCGTGTCGAGATCACGGCCCGCTACAAGCTGCCGGTCGCGGGCGCGACCTATGATTTTGGCGCCAAGTTCGGAGCCACGGTCGAAAAGGCCGCCGAGATCCTGCGCCGCATTGCCGATCAGGGCTATACCCCGTCGCTGACCTTCCATCCGGGCACGCAATGCGTCGATCCGATGGCATGGGATGCCTATATCCGTGCCGCCCGGCAGATTTCCGACCTCGCCGGTGTCGATATCCATCGCCTGAACGTCGGCGGCGGCTTCCCGTCGCATCGGGTCGAGGCCGTCGTTCCGTCCTATGACGCGATCTTCAACCTGATCCGCCGCGTTTCGGCCGAGGTCTTCGGCGACCGCATTCCCGCACTGGTCTGCGAACCCGGTCGCGGCCTCGTGGCCGATTCGATGGCGCTGCTGTCCCGCATCAAGGGCCTGCGCGACGACGATCATGTGTTCCTGAACGATGGCGTCTATGGTGCCTTCATGGAACTGCCGATGATGGGCGCGATGGACCGCCTGACGGTCTGGTCGCCCGACGGTTTCGAACGCGTTGGCCCGACGCGCCGCCGCACGGTGTTCGGGCCGACCTGCGATTCGGTCGACCGCTTGCCCGGCGATGTGCCCCTGCCCGGCGACATCGAAGAGGGCGACTTCGTCCTGATGCAGGGGATGGGCGCCTATTCCGTGGCAACGAACACCCGTTTCAACGGTTTTGGTGCCTTGGCCGTGCACATGGTGATGGATCTGCAAGGCTGATCCCGCCCCTTGCCCTTGCGGTCCGTCCGGGTATCCTGCGGCCCGCAAGCAAAAGGGGGGGACCATGCGCGCCTTCGGTCAATCGCAGAATGTCACCCGGCGCGAGGATCTGCGCCTGCTCACCGGACAAGGTCGTTTCACCGACGACATCCGCCCCGCCGGCGCGCTTGTCGCGATGTTCCTGCGCTCGCCCGTGGCGCATGGCACCATCACCGCGCTTGATCTGAAAGACGCCCGCGATACGCCGGGCGTCCACGGCGTTTGGGCCGCCGATGACCTGAAGGCCAGCGGCATGACGTTGCCGATGGCCCATATCAGCGCCAAAGACGCCCGGGGGCGCACGGGGATCACGACCCAGCGCTTTCCGCTGGCTGACGGCGTCGTGCGCCATGTCGGCGAACCCGTCGCCTTGGTCGTCGCCGAGACACGTGAACAGGCGCTGGACGCGATCGAGGCAATCGCCCTCGATATCGACCCGATCGACGCGCATATGGAGAACGCGCCGGGCGGCACCGCGCTGCATCCCGACGCCCCCGACAACGTCGCTTTTGACTGGATGCTGGGCGATCCTGACGCGACCGAGGCCTGTTTCGCCCGGGCGGCGCATGTCACGCGGCTGTCGGTGCGTCAGAACCGGGTGATGGTCGCCAGCCTTGAACCGCGCGCCTGTATCGCAGACTGGGACGGCGAACGCCTGCACCTGACCTTCGGCGGACAGGGTGTCTGGGTGATGAAGCGCGAACTTGCCCGGATGCTGAACCTTCCCCCCGAAGCCGTGCATGTCATGAACCCCGATGTGGGCGGCGGGTTCGGCATGAAGAACATGACCTACCCAGAGTATCTTGCGATGGCGCAGGCAACCCGCGATCTGGGCCGTCCCGTCGCATGGATGGCCGACCGGTCCGAGGCGATGCTGTCGGACAACGGCGCGCGCGACCTCGACAGCGTGGCCGAGATCGCCTTCGATGCCGATCATCGCATTCTGGCCTACCGCGTCCACACGCTGTGCAACCTTGGAGCCTACAACTCGCAATTCGCGCAGAACATCCAGTCGGAACTGTTCTCGAAGGTGCTGACGGGCGTCTATGACATCCCCGTCGCGCTGCTGCATGTGCAGGGCATCCATACCAACACGACGCCGGTGGATGCCTATCGCGGCGCGGGCCGCCCCGAGGCGATCACCCTGCTCGAACGCACCATGGACCGGGCAGCGCGCGAACTGGGCCTGTCGCCCTTTGACCTGCGGCGCCGGAATTTCATCCCGCCCGCGGCCTTCCCCTATACCACGCCATCGAAGGTTACCTATGACGTCGGCCAGTTCGACGCCGTGCTGAGCGCGGCGGAAAGGCAGGCCGATATCGCGGGTTTTGCCACGCGGCAGACAGCAAGCGAGGCGCGCGGACGTCTGCGCGGGCTGGGGCTGGCCTATTACATCGAATCGATCCTCGGCGAAGACAGCGAAGCGGCCGCCATCACCTTCGGTGCGGATGGCCGTGTCACGCTGTCTGTCGGAACGCAGTCGAATGGTCAGGGGCATGAGACCGTCTATGCCCAGTATCTGGCCGATCTGACGGGCATTCCCGCCGAACAGATCGACATCGTGCAAGGCGACAGTGACCGCATCGCGCGGGGCGGTGGCACCGGGGGCTCGCGGTCGGTCACCGTGCAATCGGTGGCGACGCTGGGCACGACCGAACAGATGGTCGCAGCGTTCGCCGCTTTCCTGTCCGACGAGTTTGATGCCGGGTTCGCCTTTGACGACGGGCAGTTCACCGCGCCCGGTTCGAACCAGCGCCCCACGTTGATCGAAGCCGCGGCCCTCGCCCGGGCGAAAGGGCGCGACGACCTGCTGCGCCACGAAAAACGCACGCAACTGGCTGGCCGATCCTTCCCCAACGGTGCCCATGTCTGCGAGGTCGAGATCGACCCCGAAACAGGGCAACTGTGGTTGGAGCGATACTGCGCGGTCGACGATTTCGGCACCCTCATGCACCCCGTTCTGGCGCAGGGGCAAGTGCATGGCGGCGTGGCGCAGGGCTTCGGGCAGGCGGTCATCGAACACGCACAGTTCGACGACGACGGCCAGCTTCTGACCGGCAGCTTCATGGATTACGCCATGCCGCGCGCCTCGGACCTGCCCTTTGTCCGCTTCCATTCGCAACCGACCCCGTCGACCTATAACCCCATCGGCATGAAGGGCTGTGGCGAGGCGGGCACCGTCGCGTCGCTGCCCGCCATCGGCAACGCGGTGCTGGATGCCCTCTGGCCGCTGGGCGTTCGTCACATCGACATGCCCTTCACCCCCAACCGTATCTGGACCTGGATCCAGGAGGCCCGCGCATGACCCATGGTCCCCGCTTCACCCGACTGGTCGAAGCCTTGCCTGCCACCGTCCCTTTCGTCGGGCCCGAAACACAGGAGCGCGCGCGCGGTGCCGTGTTCGACGCACGGTTGGGCGCGAACGAGAACGGGTTTGGCCCTTCGCCCCGCGCCATCGCCGCGATGGAGACCGCCAGTGCCGGCCAATGGATGTATGCCGACCCCGAGAACCATGACCTGAAGGCCGCGTTGGCCGCGCATATGGGCGTGACGCCCGCGCACATCGTCGTGGGCGAGGGGATTGACGGGCTGCTGGGCTATCTGTGCCGCCTGCTGATCGAACAGGGCGATCCTGTCGTGACCTCACAGGGGGCTTATCCGACCTTCAATTTCCATGTCGCGGGCTTCGGCGGCGTGCTTTACAAGGTGCCCTATCTGGGCGATCACGAAGATCCCGCCGCCCTCGTCCACGAGGCGCGCGCGGTCGGTGCCAAGATCCTCTATCTCGCCAACCCTGACAACCCGATGGGCTCGTGGCACACCGCCGGTGCCATCGCCGCCTTGATCGACCAGATCCCCGAAGGGACGCTGCTGGCCCTCGACGAGGCCTATATCGAATTCGCGCCCGACGGCACCGCGCCGGTCATCGACCCCGATGACCCCCGGGTGATCCGGCTCCGTACCTTTTCGAAGGCCTATGGCATGGCGGGCGCGCGCGTGGCCTACGCGGTGGGCGCGCCTGCGCTGATCGCGGCGTTCGACAAGGTTCGCAACCATTTCGGGATGAACCGCGCGGCCCAGATCGGCGCCCTCGCCGCACTTCGCGACACCGACTGGCTGGCCACCACCCGGCAGCGTGTCTTCGCCGCGCGCGCCCGGCTTGCCGAGATCGCCGTCGCAAACGGCCTGCGCGCCCTGCCTTCGGCGACGAATTTCGTGACGATCGATTGCGGCCGCGACGGCGACTTTGCCCGCAAGGTCCTCGCGTCGATCGTCCGGCAGGGGGTCTTCATCCGCATGCCCTTCGTCGCGCCCCATGACCGATGCATCCGTGTCAGCGCGGGCCCCGACCGACAACTTGACGCCTTCGCACATGCGCTGCCCCAAGCGCTGGCCGAGGCTCGCGAACAGACACGATGATGTGAGTGGCGCGGCATGATCGCCCCATTATTGTCGCGCCAGAAACATCACCCGAGGCCCTGCCATGCGCTCCCTGATCCTTGTTCTGGCCCTGATGCCGCTGCCCGTTCTCGCCCAAGACCACAGCGCCCATGCGGGCCATGCAGGGCACGCTGCGCCCAGCCCGGCTGCGGCCGAATATGCCGCCATCAATGCGCGGATGCATGAAGGGATGAACGTCCCCTTCACTGGCGATGCCGACCGCGATTTCGTCAACGGCATGATCCCGCATCATCAGGGCGCGGTCGACATGGCCCGTGTCGTGCTGCAATACGGGCAAGACCCTGAAATCCGCGCCTTCGCGCAAAGCATCATCGACGCGCAAGAGGCCGAGATCGCCTTCATGCGCGCCTGGCTGGAGCGCCACCCGTGACGTAGCGTCTGCGCATATGCCAGGCCTTGCACGGCCCGACCGGCTGCGCCTAGGCTCGTGGCTCCAACCGAGGACGCACCCCATGCCTGAACAATACGTCGCCAAGTCACCCGCCGACCTGCCCAGCCGCGCGCAGATCGCGGCGATGAGCGGCCTCGAGTTCATCGAGGCGATCCGCGACGGACGATTGCCCGGCGCGCCGATCGCGGGCCTTCTGAACTTTCACATTCACGAGGTTTCCGAGGGTGTCGTGACCTTCCGCGGCACCCCGAAGTTCGAATTTTTCAACCCTATGGGCACAGTCCACGGCGGCTGGTATGGCACGATCCTCGACAGCGCCATGGGCTGCGCGGTCGCGACCACCCTTCCAAAGGGCCACGCCTACACGACGCTGGAATACAAGGTGAACCTGACCCGCGCCGTCGCACCCGGCACCCTCGTCGCCTGCCGGGCCGAAGTCCAGCACGCAGGCCGCTCCACCGCCGTCGCCCAGGCAACCATCATCGGTGTCGAGGATGGCAAGCTCTATGCCACAGGCTCGACCACCTGCATCATCTTCAAAGCCTGATCATCATCTTGTCGGAAATACTCCGGGGGTCCGGGGGCAGCGCCCCCGGCCTCGCTCACGCCTTGCGCGCCACGAAATCGATCAACGCCGAACGCCCGGAATGCCCGCGCCCTTCCTGCACATCGCGCTCATAGGTCGCGAGCCGTTCCACCTGCCAGCCCGCGAAAGCCTCCCGCAGCAGCGCGGGCGTATACATGTTCTCGACCGCGCGCGGCCCGCCTGTGCCCAGCGCGACCTGCTCGGGCGTATAGCCATGCAGCACGATCCGCCCACCCGGTGCGACCGCCGCCGCCATGTCGGCGAACTGACGCGCGCGAAAGGCGGGCGGGGCGAACTGGATGAAGATCCCCACGACCATGTCGAAGCGCCGCGACCAGTCCCAGTCGTCCCAACCCGCAACCGTGGCGTCCACGCTCACCCCGGCCCCCTGCGCCAGGGCCCGCGCGCGTTCAACCGCCGTCGGTGCCATGTCGAAGGCGCTGACACGCATCCCCGCCCGCGCCAGCCCCACGGCGTTGCGCCCCTCGCCATCGGCGACGCACAGCGCCGTGCCGCCGGGCGTCACGATCCACGGGTTTTCCGTCAGGAACTGCGCCGGTTCGGTGCCGAACAGATACCCGTCGCTGCCTTGATAGCGTTCTTCCCACATCGAAATATCCTCACCAGAAGCTCTGCGGGTCTATGTCAATCGCCAGCCGTGTGTCATGCGGCAGTTTGACCTGCGCCACCCAGGCCTTCAGCGCCGCCTGCAAGGGCGCGCCCTTGGCCGCCTTGATCAGCAACCGTACCCGATGCCGTCCACGCACGCGGGCGATCGGTGCGGGCGCGGGGCCAAAGACCTGCGCGCCGATGCGGTGCAGGGGTTCCGCCCGCGCGGCCAGCGCATTGCCCACGTCGAACGCATGTTCCAGCGAGGGCGACGACAGGATGATCCCGGCCAGCCGCCCGAACGGGGGCATCCCCAGCGCGCGGCGTTCGTCGGCCTCGGCCCGCCAGAAGCCTTCATCATCGCCCGACAGGATCGCCTTGATCACCGGATGATCGGGCTGGTGCGTCTGCAACAGGGCCTCACCCGGTTTGTCGGCACGCCCTGCCCGGCCCGCCACCTGCCGGATCAGTTGAAAGGTGCGTTCCGCCGCCCGCAAATCGCTGCCATGCAGGCCCAGATCGGCGTCGATCACGCCGACCAGCGTCAGCAGCGGAAAGTTGTGCCCCTTGGCCACCAGTTGCGTGCCGACAACGATATCTGCCGCCCCCGCCGCAATCGCCGCGATCTGGTCCTTGAGGGCGCGCGCCGATCCGAACAGATCCGACGACAGCACCGCCACCCGCGCCTCGGGCCACAATGCACGCACTTCCTCCTCCATCCTCTCCACCCCCGGCCCGACGGCGTGCATCTGCCCAGTGACGCCGCAAGCCGGGCAGGTTTCGGGGATCGGCGCGGTAGCGCCGCATTGATGGCACATCAGGCGTTTCAGAAAGCGGTGCTCGACCATGCGCGCGTCGCATTCGGCGCATTGCACCTGATGCCCGCAGGCCCGGCACAGCGTGATCGGCGCATAGCCACGGCGGTTGAGGAACATGAGCGACTGCTCCCCTGCCGCCAGCCGGGCATTCACCGCCCCTTCCAGCGAGGGAGAAATCCAGCGACCATGGGGCACGGTCTCGGCGCGCATGTCGATGGCCTTCATTTCGGGCAGTTCCGCGACGCCGAACCGCGCGTGCAGATCGACGCGCCGGTATTTCCCTGTCGTCGCGTTCACCCAGCTTTCCAGGCTGGGCGTGGCCGAGGCCAGAACCACCGGCGCATCGGCCAGTGACGCCCGCAAAACCGCCATATCGCGCGCGTTATACAGAACCCCGTCTTCCTGCTTATAGGAACTGTCGTGTTCTTCATCGACGACGATCAG
>JAWKXG010000031.1:0-22637 GCA_041397065.1 Paracoccaceae bacterium
CGGCGATGATCATGTCGGCCTCGCGGGCACCGGCCTGTTCGAGAACCTCGGGATGCGAGGCGAACCCGACCACGCCCTGCACTTCGAGGGTTTCGGTCGCGCGGCGCACCAATGCGGGATTGTTGTCGACGATGGACACGTCGTTGCTTTCGCCTGCGAGATGACGCGCGATCTGCCAGCCGACCTGACCCGCGCCGCAGATGATGATCTTCATGTTCCGTCTACCTGTACTCGTCGCGGCCGCCACGTCCGCCTGACAGCGCGGCGGTATTGACTCCAAGCGATTTCAGCTTGCGATGCAAGGCCGATCGTTCCATCCCGACGAAGGACGCCGTGCGCGAAATGTTCCCGCCAAACCGGTTGATCTGCGTCAGCAGGTATTCGCGTTCGAACAGTTCGCGCGCTTCGCGCAAAGGAAGCGTCGCCAGCCCGCCCGACAGCACCACGCGCCCCTCGGCATCGTCACCACCGGTTTCGTTCATCAATTCGCGGGCTTCGATGGCACCGTTGCCGTCGCCCAGGATCAACGCCCGTTCGATCACGTTGCGAAGTTGACGGATGTTGCCCGGCCAAGTCATCGACTGCAACTGGGCCTCGGCATCCTCGGACAGGTCGCGCCGCGCGAGGCCCTGTGTCTGGTTCAGGATGTCGATGAAGTGCCGCGCCAGCACCGGAATATCCTCTCGCCGCTCTTCCAGCGACGGCACGGCGATCGGCACGACGTTCAAGCGGTCATACAGTTCCTGTCGGAAGGTGCCCGCCGAAATTTCTGCCCGCAAGTCGCGGGTCGTTGACGAAATGACGCGCAGATCGACCTTGACGCGTTCCGACCCGTCGACCCGAACAAAGGTCTGGTCGACCAGAACGCGCAGGATCTTCGATTGCGTGCCCAGCGGCATGTCCGCCACTTCATCGAGATACAGCACCCCGCCATGCGCCTGTTCCAGAAGGCCCGGCACGATGCCCCGCGCACCGGCTTCCTGCCCGAACAGCACGGTTTCCATCTTCTCGGGCTCGATGGTGGCACAGGGCACGACGACAAAGGGCGCATTGGCGCGCGCCGACTGGGCATGGATGAACCGCGCCGCCACTTCTTTGCCCGAGCCGGACGGCCCCGTCAGCATGACCCGCCCGTTCGACCGCGTGACCTTCGCCAGCTGGCTGCGCAACTGCTTCATCGCAGGCGATGCGCCGATCATGTCGGCACTTGTGGTATCGCGCTTGCGCAGTTTGGTGTTTTCGCGCCGCAGACGCGAGGTTTCCATCGCCCGCCCGATCACCACCAGAAGCTGGTCGATGTTGAAAGGCTTCTCGATGAAATCATAGGCACCCTTCTTGATCGCGGCGACCGCGATTTCGATGTTGCCATGCCCCGAGATGATCACCACGGGCACATCGGGATGCTGCCGTTTGACCGCCATCAGGATGCCGATACCGTCCATCTGGCTGTCTTTCAGCCAGAGGTCGAGGATCATCAGCATGGGTTCGTCGGCCTCGACCGCGGCCATTGCCTCGTCAGAATTGGCGGCCAGCCGCGTTGCATAGCCTTCGTCGCGCAGGATCTCGGAAACCAGTTCCCGGATGTCGCGTTCGTCGTCGACAATAAGAATATCGCTCATGCCTCGTTCTCTTGGTCTTGGCCACTTCCTGAACGCAGGATCGGCAGTTTGATTTCGGCCAGCGCGCCGTGGTGCGTGCACCCGTCCATGCGCGGGGCATCGCGCAGCACCAACGTGCCGCCGTGTTCTTCGATGATCTTCTTGACGATGGGCAGGCCCAAGCCAGTGCCCTTTTCGCGCGTCGTGACGTAGGGTTCGAACAGACGCGCGCGGTCAGCCGGAAGCCCCATGCCGTTATCGGCGATGGTGATGGTCACATGGTCGTCCCCGGCGATCAGCGCGACATCGATACGCGGTATGAAACCTTCGGGCGCGCGGCCCTGCTCTTCCAGACCTTCGATCGCTTCGCCGGCATTCTTCATCAGGTTGGTCAGCGCCTGCGTGATCATGGTCGAATCCACGTCCAGGATCAGCGGATCGCCGGGCAGGTCGGACGAAAATCGCACGCGTTCCTGCCCTGCTTCTTGCAAGGTCAGGGCATCACGCACCAGCGCCACGATATCGTTCGGGCGTCGGTCGGGCTCGGGCATCCGGGCAAAGCGCGAGAATTCGTCAACGATCCGGCGCAGGTCATTCGTTTGGCGCACGATAACCTCGGTCAGGGTCGTCAGGGCCTCGGCCTCGTCTTCGGGGAATTGGCGCCCGAACTTGCGCTTGATACGGTCGGCGGACAACTGGATCGGCGTCAGCGGATTCTTGATTTCGTGCGCAATGCGCCGCGCGACATCGCCCCACGCCGCCATCCGTTGCGCCGAGACCAGTTCGGTCACGTCATCGAATGCCACCACGAACCCTTCGAGCTTGCCCGCCGCCGTCCGACGCTCTGCCATGCGGACCAGCAGGCTTTCGAGACGCCCGTTGCGGCTGATCCGCACCTCGTCCTGCACGCGACCGCCGGACATGCGCCCCTCGCCGCTACGCAGCCGGTGCCACAGCGCGGTGAATTCGGGCACGACATCGATCAGCGGGGCGTGCACGCTGGCCTCGCCCGATGCGCCGGTCAAAACCTCGGCCGAGCGGTTTACGAATTCGATCGTTCCTTCGGCATTCAGGCCGATGACACCCGCCGTCACCGACCCCAGCACCGAATCGAACAGGCGGCGACGTTCCTCGATCTGGCGCGTGTTTGTCAGTAGCGCATCCCGCTGGCCCTTCAGCTGCCGAGTCATCTGGTTGAACGTCCGACCCACGGTGGCGATCTCGTCATCGCCCCGCTGTTCGGGAACCTGCACATCCAGATCGCCAGCGCCCACCTGCTGTGCCGCGATAGCCAGCCGCCCGATGGGCCGCGACAGGCCCTCGGCAAAGCGCATACCGAACCAGATCGCGCCCAGCACCAGCACCAGCGCGAAGGCCAGATACAACAGCGCGAAGGTCAACAACACCGTGCTGCGGCTGGATTCAAGCAGGTAGTATTGCTGTATGGTTTCCTGCGTCTCGTCCAGCAGGCTGAGGATCTGCCCATCCACTTCGCGCGCGACATAGAGATAGCGATCAAAATAACCCTGCAAGGGCATCAGCGCCCGGAATTCACTGTTGGGCCAATCCCGGATGAGGACAAGTTCCCCCGCCTGAACCTGTTCAAGTTCCGCGGGCGTCGGGGGGATGAAATCGAACAGATAAGACCGATCCCCGCGCAACCGCAGGCTACCCGCCCCATCAATGATGAAGGCAACGCGCAAGCCGCGCTGGATGTCGCGCTGCGCCTGCCCCAGCAAGGCACGCACTTCGCCTTCAAGAATCTCGGGGTTGTTTCGGCGCACGCTTTCGAGGAATTGCGCAACGGCGGTGGCATCCTCGGACAGGTTCACCTCTTGCTCGGACTGATAGGCCTGCGCCGCCGCCAAGGACGAGCCGACCACGCTGCGCACCCGTTCCGAGAACCACCCCTCGAGGCCGATGTTGATCGTTGTGACGGCAAAAACGGCCACGGTCACCGCCGGCACCAGCGCACTGAGGGCAAAGACACCCGACAGCCTGAGGTGAAGTTGCGATCCCGCCGATTGCGCCCGTCGCGCCGCCACCAGCCGCATGATCCGCATCATCACGAGGGTGATGACCACCAGAACGAACAGCAGATCCGCCAGCAGAACCAGCCGCAGCGCCAGCCCGTTGCCCAGTTCTGCCAGCGGGCCCAGAACAAGGATCGTCGCAATCACCAGCGCCGGGGCAAGGATCAACAACGCCGTCGGACCGAACGAGCGCGCAATGCGCCGGTCAAAGCGGTTCGTCGACAAGATGTTCGAAGGTTCCGTCATGTCGGGCGCAAAAAGTCCTGAGCCAAGCACACCCCATGAGGGTGGAGGTGCGGCAAATGCGCCACGACCTGTTGCCTGACTACATCAATTTGCGCCGGCGTGTCACGGAAATATCGAGCTCGTTCGTCTTCTTGCGCAAGGTATTGCGATTGATGCCCAGAAGATCGGCGCACCGCGCCTGATTTCCGCCTGTGTATTCCAACGCGATGTCCAGCAGCGGCGCCTCGACCTCGCGCATGATGCGCTGATAGACCCCCGGCGGGGGCAACTCGGCCCCGTGCAATTCGAAATAGCGACGCACATGATGGGCGACGGCCTCGGACAAGGTTGTGCCCTGCGAAGTTTCGCCCGAGGGCATCGCCGTCGGGTGCGATCCCAGCGCCGATTCGACTTCGGCGCGGCTGATCTCAGGATCGGTGCCGGTAATCACCATGCGGCGGATCACGTTCTCGAGCTGGCGCACGTTGCCGTGCCACCGATACTGCCGGATCAGTTCCAGCGCCCCCGGCGACAGACGGCGCACCATGCCACCGTCCCGTGCCGCACGTTGCAGGAAGTGCTCGGCCAGCAGCGGAATGTCTTCGATCCGGTCACGCAAGGGCGGCACATGCAGCAAGACACCCGACAGACGGTAATACAGATCCTGCCGGAAACGCCCGGCCTCAATCGCGGCATCCAGCGCGCCATCGGTCGTCGCAATCACGCGGGGGCCATCTGTCGGCAGAGTATCGAGCAGCCGCACCAGCCGCGCCTGCGCCTGGGCATCCAGATCGCCCAGACCGTCGATCACCAGCGTCCCCGCACGGGCACGCGCCACGATCCCCGACAGACCCGGCCCGCCGCCATGGGTGTCGCTGTCGAAATCATGCGACGAGATCACCACAAAGGGTTCATCCGTTCTCTCAGAATAATCATGCAACGCCTTGGCAATAAGCGATTTTCCTGACCCCGATTCACCTGAAATCAAGACCGGAAGTTCCGCATTCATGACCCGGGCGACCAGCCGGTAAAGCGCCTGCATCGAAGGCGTCCGGCCGACAAGGGGCATGTCCTCGGCCACGATCGATGTTGTGGCTTCTGGTTTGCGTGGTGCCGGGGCGCCCGCCATGGCTGCGCCGCCGCGGCTTTGACGGCGATAGACATCCATCGCCTTGCCCGCCTTGGTCATCAGGTCCGGCAGATCGAAGGGTTTGGGCAGGTAATCCCATGCATCCGCCTCGGTCGCCTGAATCGCCGTCATGATGGTGTTCTGCGCCGAGATCACGATCACTGGAAGATTGGGCCGCAAAGCCTTGATCTTGGGCAACATTTCGATCCCGTTACCGTCCGGCATCATGACATCTGTCACCACCAGATCGCCCTTGCCCTCTTCGACCCAGCGCAACAATGTCGCAAGGCTCGAGGTGGCATGCACCCGACACCCCGCCCGCGTCAGCGCCTGCGTCAGAACCGTGCGGATCGTGCGATCGTCGTCGGCAACAAGGACAGTCCCATCCATCAGCGAACCTCTTTCTTGGGTTTGGGCCGCGCGTTCGGCGACGGCGCCATGGGCAGCGATACGCGAAACACGGTCTTGCCGGGGACCGATTCAACCTCGATCCAGCCGTTGTGCGCCGCGATGATCTTGGAGACGAGCGCCAGCCCCAGCCCGGTGCCGTTTTCGCGTCCGGAAACAAAGGGTTCGAACACGTTGTCAGCAATCGCTGGCGGCAAGCCGGGGCCGTCGTCGATCACCTCGACATGCAGCGGCAGGCTGGTCGACACGCCATCCTTGGCGCGGATCTGAAGACCGCGCTCGAAATAGGTCCGGATGCGAATTGTCCCGCCGTTTGGCTGGGCTTGCGCGGCGTTCTTGAACAGGTTCTGGAACACCTGCAGCACCTGATCCTGATCGATCAGGGCCTCGGGCAAGGATGGATCGTAATCGTCGATCAGCCGCATATGCGACCCGAATCCCAGTTCTGCCAGCCGCTTGGCCCGCTCGAGCACGTCGTGCAGGTTGACCGGATGCAGGTCCGGTGCGCGCTGATCGCCAAATTGTTCGACCTGTTCCAGCAGCTTCACGATACGGCGCGTCTCGGCCACGATCAAATCTGTCAGGGCGCGATCCT
Organism: Paracoccaceae bacterium; assembly: GCA_041397065.1. Classification (GTDB taxonomy): domain Bacteria; phylum Pseudomonadota; class Alphaproteobacteria; order Rhodobacterales; family Rhodobacteraceae; genus Pararhodobacter. The sequence continues at coordinate 5,989 of JAWKXG010000031.1, forward strand.
CGTCGTTCAGGCCCATCGACAACAGTTGCGCCGCCCCCGTGATGCCCGCCAACGGGTTCTTGATCTCGTGGGCCAGCATTTCGGACATGCCGATCGCCGATTTGGCGGCCGCCTTGACCGCCTTCGTCCGCCCCAGTCGGCCAGCGATTTCCTGAGGCGAGACCAAGACCAGCACAAGATCGCCCGTCTCGCCCATCGGCGCGATCTGGACGGTGCATTGGGTGCGCGTGCCATCCCGCCCGCGAACAGGCAGGTCATTGATGAACACGGGCGACCCCTGTTCGCGGGCGCGCATGATCGAGTCGACCAGCTGGCCGTCGCCCGTCAGACGGGTGCGCAGCGGCACCCCTTTCAAGATCGTGGCCGAGGCCGAGACAAAGAGCTCGAACGCCGGGTTCGCATCGACAATGGTTTCGACGCCGTCGCGGTTTTCGATAAGGACAGCGGGCAGCGGCAAGGCGGACCAGATCGCCGACGAAGCGGGAAGCGCGGCCATGTCAGGCGGCCTCCGTCATCGGGCGAAGGGCGTCGGGCAGTCGTTCAAGGACGCGCGCGGGATTGCCTTCGCGCACCAGAACGGCACGCAAACCCGCGTCGCCACCGGCCGCGTCGACATACCATCCCAGATGCTTGCGGGCGATGCGAACGCCGACATCCTCGCCGTAGAATTCGAGGATGTCTTCGTAATGCGCACGCGCGATCTCGACCAACGCGTCGCCGTCGGGGCTTGGAACCGCGGGCAGTCCCGCCAATTCGGCCATGATCTGCGCCAGCAACCAAGGTCGGCCCTGCACCGCGCGACCGATCATCACACCCGCCGCGCCCGACAGCGCCATGGCCCGGCGCGCGTCGTCGGGGCAAGTGATGTCGCCGTTGACGAAAACCGGGATCGACACGGCATCGACAACCGCCCCGACAGCGGCCCAATCCGCGTTGCCGGTATAGAATTGCATGCGCGTGCGCCCGTGGACCGCCAGCATCCGCACCCCGGCGGATTCGGCGCGCCGGGCAATTTGTGCCGCGTTCATCGACTGATCGCACCACCCCAGCCGCATCTTGACACTGACCGGCACAGACACCGCGCTGACCACTGCATCGATCAACGACAAGGCAAGGTCGGGTTCGCGCATGAGCGCCGAGCCCGACAGCCCGCCCGTCACCTTCTTCGCCGGGCATCCCATGTTGAGGTCGATCATCGGCGCACCCTGCCCTTCGGCGATCCGCGCGGCCTCGGCCAATGCAACGGGTTCCCGCCCGGCAAGCTGAACCGAAGTCGGCACATCCGCGTTCACTTCGGCGCGGGCGCGCGACGCGGCCCGGCGCGAGGGGCGCGCGGTGACCATCTCGCGCGACGAGATCATTTCACTGACCAGCAGCCCCGCCCCGAAAAGCGCCACGGCGTTGCGCATGGGCAGATCGGTGATCCCCGACATCGGCGCAAGGGCGACAGGGCCATGCAGCGCGATGGGAAACGGGGACCGGGGCGGCAATGGGCTCATGTCAGAGGTGCCTTTCTTCGACTCTTTGTCTATGGAGCAGCGATGCCGCAGGATGAAGCGGCACCACGTCAGCAGTGCTTTCTTTTTACTCTTATGCCTATTATTTCATCATCTACCTCGCTGTAAGCCTGTTTCAAGGGCGCACCGCGTCTGAGCCTGACGGCCCCGGCCTTGCACCGCCCCAAGCCATGGCCTAAGCCCGCAGCATGACATCTTTGCAAGACTCAGCGGTCGTTATCGTCGCCGCCGGGCGCGGGACGCGCATGGGCGGCGGCCTGCCCAAGCAATGGCGCCCGCTGGCCGGGCAGCCTGTGGTTGCCCATACGATCGCTGCGTTTCGCGCCGCCGGACTGACGCGGATTCTGGTCGTGCACCATCCCGACGACGCCGCGCGGGCCAAGGCGTTGGGGGTGCAGACGGTTGCCGGCGGAGCATCGCGCACGCAATCCGTTCGCGCCGCACTCGAAGCCCTGGACGCCGATCCTCCCCGGCACGTGCTGATCCACGACGGCGCGCGGCCGCTGGTCGATGACACCGTCATCAACGCCGTCCGTGGTTCGCTGGAAACCGCGGCCGGTGCTGCCCCGGCTTTGCCGGTGACCGACGCCCTCTGGCGGGGCCACAACGGCGAGGTTGTCGGGACACAGGACCGCGACGGGTTGTTTCGGGCCCAGACCCCGCAGGGATTTCGCTTTGCCGAGATCCTCGCCGCCCATCGCGCCTATCCGGGAGATGCTGCCGACGATGTCGAGATTGCACGCGCGGCGGGTCTTGTGGTGCGCATCACGCCGGGGCATGACGATAACATCAAGCTCACCTATCCCGCCGACTTCGAGCGGGCAGAGACGGTGCTGGCGCAACGTCAGGCAAACAAAGGTCAGACAATGGATATTCGCCTAGGAAACGGGTTTGACGTGCACGCCTTCTGCGAGGGGGACCATGTCTGGCTCTGTGGGGTCAAGGTTCCGCATGGGCGCGGCCTGCTGGGGCATTCCGATGCCGATGTCGGGATGCACGCGCTGACCGATGCGATCTATGGCGCGTTGGTCGAGGGTGACATCGGGCGTCATTTTCCGCCAAGCGATCCGCAATGGAAAGGCGCTGCCAGCCATATCTTCCTGCGTCACGCCGCCGAACTTGTGCGCGAGCGCGGTTTCCGGCTGACGCATTGCGACGTGACGCTGATTTGCGAACGCCCCAAGATCGGGCCGCATGCCGCGGCGATGCAGAATGCGCTGGCCGAGATTCTGGGCATTGAACCGATGCGCGTGTCGGTCAAGGCAACGACGTCGGAAAGGCTGGGCTTTACCGGGCGCGAGGAAGGGATCGCCGCCCTCGCCACTGCAACGCTGGTCAAGCCATGAGCATTTCGCGCCTCGTCTCGATCGGGTTCGGCCTTGGCTTGCTGCGTCCCGCCCCGGGCACATGGGGCTCGGCCGGGGCTCTTGCCGTGGGCGTCGTCATCGACCGATTTCTGGGCGCACCGGCCCTGCTTGTGGCGACGCTCGCGGCCGTGGCGGTTGGATTCTGGGCCTGTGCCGTCGAATTGCGCGACCGTCCGGGCGCGGACCCGTCCGAAATCGTGATCGACGAGGTTGCGGGCCAATGGATCGCGCTGCTGTTCCCGTCTTTTGCCTTTTGGTCGCGCGGCTGGGAAGGCTGGATGCCCTATCCCGGCTGGGTCGCGGCCTTCCTGTTCTTCCGCCTGTTCGACATCTGGAAGCCGTGGCTGGTGGGCCGGGCCGACAGACGCGGCGATCCGATGGGCGTCATGCTGGATGACTTGTGGGCCGGCCTGTTCGCGGGCGCGGCGGTCGTGGTGTCGGCAGGCGTGTACCACGGTTTCCTCATGGCGGGGTGACGGCATGGACTTTCTGGTGCGCGAAATCCTCGATCGTGCCCGTGCCAAGGGCCTGCGCCTGAGCACAGCCGAAAGCTGCACCGGGGGCATGGTTTCCGCGGCGTTGACGGCAGTCCCGGGTTCCAGCGACGTCTTCGAATGCGGGTTCGTCACCTATTCAAACGCCGCCAAGCACAGCATGTTGGGCGTTCCCGAGGAAACGCTGGCGGCCCATGGCGCCGTCAGCGAGGAAGTCGCCCGAGCCATGGCGCACGGTGCCTTGCTGAATTCGACAGCGACGATTGCCGTTTCGATCACCGGAATCGCCGGTCCGGGCGGATCCGAGTTCAAGCCCGAGGGTCGCGTTTGTTTCGGGCTGGCGCGGCGCGGGGCGGAACCGATTACCGAAACCAAGGAATTCGGCGCGCTTGGCCGCGACGCCGTGCGGGAAGCCGCAACGCACCATGCCCTGACGATGCTTTTAAGCGCAATCGGCTGACTTCTCAGGCTGCTGGACGATCGCGCGTTTGCCGCATTATTGCGCCTAATTTTTGCGCAGCTCGCAAACTGCCCCCTTGATTGGCGTCCTTTTCCGCAATTGCTGCTTTTCTTGCCGGTTGTTTGCCGCTCTGAGAGGCACACAGAAGCCAAGGGGGCCCCGATGAACGCTGCTGATACCGCCTTTATCCTGACCGCGACAGCCTTGGTGCTGTTCATGTCCTTGCCCGCGCTGGCGCTGTTCTACGGCGGCCTCGTGCGCGCGCGCAACGTCCTGAGCGTGTTCATGCACGTCTTTTCTATCGCCTGCCTGATGTCGATCTTGTGGCTGGTCGCGGGCTATTCCATCGCCTTCGGTGAAACCGGCGGCTGGTGGGGCGGCTTGTCCAAGATGTTCCTGTCCGGCGTCGATGCCGATACCTTGGCCGGGTCGATCCCCGAGGTGGCCTTCTTCGCATTCCAGATGACCTTCGCGGTGATTACCCCTGCGCTGATCGTCGGCGCCTATGTCGAACGCGTGGGCTTCGGCTTCGTTCTGGGCTTTTCCGCCCTGTGGATGCTGGTCGTCTATGCGCCTGTTGCCCATTGGATCTGGGGCGGTGGCGTGATGGCCGATGGCGGCATCTTCGGCGAAATGGGCACGCGCGACTTCGCAGGCGGGATCGTCGTGCACGAGACCGCGGGCCTTGCCGCCTTGGTCATCGCGTGGTTTCTGGGGCCGCGCAAGCACCGCACCACGCCGCCGCATTCGCCGGGCATGGTGATGATGGGTGCGGGCATGCTGTGGGTCGGTTGGTTCGGCTTCAACGGGGGGTCTGCGCTCGCGGCGAATGGTCAGGCGGCCATGGCGATCACGGTCACGCATATCTCGGCCGCGGCGGCGTCGCTCAGCTGGGTGGCGTGGGAGCGCATCAAGTTCGGCCGCGCGTCGCTGGTGGGTCTGGTCACGGGCACCATTGCCGGCCTTGCTTCGATCACCCCGGCGTCGGGATACGTCGGCCCGGTTGCCGCGCTGTTCATCGGCCTGATCGCCGGGATCCTGTGCCAAGAGGCGGTGAACCTCGTGCGCAACAAGCTGAAGATCGACGACACGCTGGACGTCTTTGCTGTGCACGGTGTTGGCGGCATCTTCGGCACGATCATGATCGCCGCACTGGGGCAAGGCAGCTGGACGGCGCAACTGGGGGCGCTGCTGATCGTCGGGCTTTGGACCGTTGTCCTGACCGCGGCCATCGTCAAGCTGGTCGCGCTGGTCACGCCTCTGCGCGTTGATCTGGAGACCGAGACCAATGGTCTGGACCTGTCGGTTCACGGCGAACGTGCCTATGAACTGAACTCGTGATCGTGCATGACTGGAAACATGGGGGCGTCGGGAAACCGGTGCCCCCTATCCGTACAGGGATGCCGCGCGCTTTTCAAAGGCACCCACGACCCGGCGCATCGCTTCATCGAAGACCACGCCGATCACCTTTTGCAGCACCGCGTTGCGAAATTCGAAATCGACATCGAAGGCAACGCGGCACCCCTCGCCTTCGGGCGTGACGTTCCACGACGAGTGAAGATACTTGAACGGGCCATCCAGATATTCGGTTTCGATCCGGTTTTCGGAGGGCAGCAAGACCACGCGCGAGCCGAAGCGCTCGCGAAACACCTTGAATGAAATGACGAGGTCGGCCTCCATCACTTCGGCGTTCGCGCCACGCTCGGGCAAGGGGCGGCGCGCGCGGATACGCGCCGCAGCCGTCCAAGGCAGGAATTCCGGATACCGCGCGACATCGGCGACCAGATCATAGATCTGTGCGGCCGAATACGGCAGAAGACGGTTCTCGGTGTGACGGGGCATGCGCGACCTCTGGCGTTCTGGTCGATCTTTTCCTATTGTCGGCGGCGTTTGACAACCCCGGGATCCCAGACGCAATGACGCAGAAACCCTATGTGATCGACCAGTTGATTTCCGCCAAGCGGATTGCGGCCCGGGTCGAAGCCCTCGCGGACGAGATAACGGCATCGTTCAAGGGAACCGACAAGCTGATCGTGGTCGGCCTGTTGCGCGGATCCTTCGTGTTCATCGCCGATCTGGTGCGCGAGATCGATCTGCCGGTCGAGGTCGATTTCATGGAAGCCTCGAGCTATGGCGATTCCATGCATTCCTCGCGCGAGGTGCGGATCCTCAAGGATCTGCGCGGCGAGATCGGCGGGCGCGATGTGCTGGTGGTCGAGGATATCGTCGACACCGGCTTTACCTTGCACCACGTCAAGAACCTGCTGCAAAGCCGCGAACCCCGCCGGTTGGAGGTGTGCGCCCTGCTCGACAAGCCCAGCCGCCGCGAGGTCGATATCAAGGCGACTTGGACCGGGTTCGAAATTCCCGACGAATTCGTCGTGGGTTACGGGATCGATTACGCGCAGCGCAATCGCAACTTGCCCTTCATCGGCAAAGTGCGGTTCACCTGATCGTCACGGATTGCGGCGCAAGAACTGCACCGCATGCGCACCGATGCGTTCGGTCTCGCCGATTCCGCACCAACCGGATTCGTCCGCGCGCGCGCGGATCGGTTCGGCCCATCGGGCGGCGTCGCCCCATGTCGCATAGATCTTGTTGGGGGTGTTGAGGAAAGGCTTCAGCCCGTCATTCAGCACTGCATCCCACAACGCCGCCGCAGCGCCAAGGCTGTTGGGCGCCAGCACACCATCGACCGCAACGATGCCCGAGGGGCGCAGCATCACCTTGGCCGAGGCCAGATCGGCCCGCACCTGCTCGTATCCGCGCGCCGCGTCGACATGGACGAACCGCGCGGATGCGGGCGCGACAAAGCGCAGGATATGCCGGCTGGGGCCCTGCACGACGCGCGGCAGCGCCTTGTGAAACCGCAGATACGTCGTCTCAAAGTCGCGCCGTGTCGGCAGGTCACGGGCAAAGAACGCGCGTTCGCCTGCGTCCAGTTCGTTGCTCTCCAGCAGGTCCTCGAACAGATCGCAGCAGGAAAACACCTCCCCCTCGCGCAGGTAATTGCCCATCAAGACCGCGCTCTTGCCCTTGTAGACCCCCAGATCGACCAAGGCTCCCGGCTCTTCGTCGCGGTTTTGCGCCTGCAGGATCCAGCTGAACGCAGCCTGATCGATCGGAAAAAACCAGCCCGGGAGATCGTTGTAATTCATCGCAATGCCTTCGAAAAACGGACCACACCGCGCGAATCCCGGCTGCGGCACCTGCATCAATTATGGCTGAACGTGCCAAAGAAATCACGCCTTTGCCATCCCTTGCCCCGTTTTCTGCCATAGCGCGATGATTTATGGTTGGTGAACAAACCGTCCCAAGTGATGAAACGTAGTGCCATGACGCAGACAGAAGCCATCGAGATCTTCGACGCCTCCGATGCCCAGTCCGATGCAGACTGGCTGTCGATCATGGAGGAAATAGGCGAGGAAAGCGGATATTTCGAACCCCTCGGGGAAAAGCACTCGACCTTCTTCTCGGATCAGGGGCCCGTCCTTCTGGTCAGTTTCGAAACGCTTTCGGGGATCCGGTCGGCGGGCGGGGTGCAGATGCCGCTGGGCTATCAGATCGCCGCGGCGCGGGGGTGGTCATCGCTGTCGATCATCGCCCATGAAGAAAGCTGGTATCGCGATCACAATGTGTGGGGCTATTTCGACCGATTGATCGATGACGCCTTCTTCGAAGATTTCGACCGCGTCGTCTTCTATGGCGCCGGAATGGGTGGCTATGGTGCTGCGGCGTTTTCGGTCGCGGCACCGGGAAGCACGGTCGTGGCCATCGCACCGCAAGCAACGCTGGACCCTGAAGAATCGGAATGGGACCGGCGATTCCTCAAAGCCCGTGGACGCGATTTCACGACGCGCTTCGGCTATGCCCCCGAGATGGTCGAAGGATGCGAACGCGTCTTCATTCTTTACGACCCGATCCAGCAAATCGACGCCGTGCACGCGACCCTGTTCCGGGGTGCCCATGTCACGAAACTGCGGGCCCGGCACAGTGGGCGCGACCCGCAATCGGAACTGGCGCGGATGGATATCCTGCGGCAGGTCATCGAGGCGGCCTGCACCGGCACGCTGGACGACGCAGCCTTTTATCGGCTCTGGCGCGCGCGCCGGACGCATCCGCAATATATCGGCCGCCTGATCGGCCGCGTGCAGGCGCAGAACAAGCCGGCGCGCTTTGTCTACGCGCTCAAGGCAGCGATCGCCAAGGTCGATCACCCACAGCTTCACCGTGCCCTTGCACAGGCACAAGCGCAGCAGGCAACGCAGGCTCCCCCTTCACAGGGCTGAGGTCGCGCGCTAGAGGTGGCGCATGACCCAGAGCCTGACGATCACCCGCCCCGACGATTTCCACCTTCATCTGCGTGATGGCGCGATGCTGCAAGGCATCGCCCCGGAATCGGCCCGCGATTTCGCCCGCGCCATCATCATGCCGAACCTTGTGCCGCCCGTCGTGACCGGCGCGCAGGCCGCCGCCTATCGCGAGCGTATTCGCGCCGCGCTGCCCGGTTCGGATTTCGAACCCCTGATGACCCTGTATCTGACCGAGGAAACCGACCCCGCCGATGTGGTCGCTGCCTTCGGTGCCGGGATCATCCGGGCCGTCAAGCTGTATCCGGCGGGGGCCACCACCAATTCGGCCTCTGGCGTCACGGATTTCGACAAGGTCCGCCCGGTGTTCGAGGCCATGGCCGATGCCGGTGTGATCCTGTGCGTCCATGGTGAAGTCACCGACCCCGCCATCGACATCTTCGACCGGGAAGCCGTGTTCATCGACCGCGTGCTGGACCCGATCCGCCGGGCAACGCCAGGTCTGCGGGTGGTGATGGAACATGTCACGACGCGCGATGCGGTCGATTATGTGCGCAGTGCCGAAACCGGGCTGGGCGCGACGATCACCACGCATCACCTGATCATCAACCGCAACAGCCTGCTGGTGGGCGGGATGCGCCCGCATTATTACTGCCTGCCCGTCGCCAAGCGCGAGGTGCATCGCGTCGCCCTGCTCGAGGCGGCGACCTCGGGCGATGCGCGGTTCTTTCTGGGAACGGATTCCGCCCCGCACAGCGACGACCGCAAGGAATGCGAATGCTGCGCGGCGGGTTGCTTTACGGCGACCAACACGATGCCCGTGCTGGCGCAGGTGTTCGAAGCCGCAGGCGCCTTGGACCGGCTCGAAGGGTTCGTTGCGCAGTTCGGAGCCGATTTCTATGGCCTGCCGCGCAATACCGCGCAGTTGACCCTGACGCGCCATGACAGCCCGGTACACTTCGCCCGCAAGATCGAGACCGGCGCCGGCCCGGTGACCGTGTTCGACCCCGGGTTCGACGTCTTCTGGTCCTGCTGACGCATCAGCCCATCGGCGGCAGGCGATCCGTCCAGCGGGTCGCCTTGTGCCAAGCGTGCGCCAGTTGCAGAACGCCAAGGTCGTCGCCATGACGGCCAATGATCTGCAGTCCCATCGGCAACCCCGCAGCGCCGAACCCGGCTGGCACGGCGACAGCCGGCAGGCCCAGCAAGCTGGCGGGCACGACCACTTCCATCCAGCGGTGATAGGTGTCCATCTCCCTGCCTGCGATCTGTGTCGGATAGGCGGTGCCCAGCGGGAAAGGCCAGACCTGCGCCGTCGGCAGGATCAGTGCGTCATAGGTCATCAGCAACTCGGCCGCTTTCTTGAACCAGCGCGACCGGATCAGGCTGGCGGCCTGCACTGCGTCCAACGTCAGGCCGCGCCCGGTTTCGATCTCCCAGATCGCGGTATCCTTGAGCTGCGCGCGCAAGGCCGGGTCGGCATAAAGGGGCGCAAGCCGGTTGGCATTGGCGAAGGCCCGCAGGTCAAGCCAGCTTTGCCAGAGTTCCGCAGCACTGAGCGGGGCATCCAGCCCTTCGACCGCGACGCCAAGGTCGGCCCATGATTTCAGGGCCTTTTCACAGGTTTCAAGGACGCCATCCTCCATCGCATAGGCACCGCCCCAGTCGCCCAGCCAGGCGACCCGGCGGCCTTTGACATCGGTGTCGATCCGCGCGACGAATTCCTCGGATGGCAGCGTAAAGGGTCGGCGCGGCTCAGGGCCCGACTGAACCTCGAGCAGCGCGGCCAGATCCCGCGGGCTGCGCGCCATCGGGCCGTTTGTCGCCAGAGGATGCAGGAAGGTTTCGCCCAGCGGTTCGTCCGGCACCCTGCCCCAGCTGGGCCGCATGCCATAGACGTTGTTCCATCCCGCCGGATTGCGCAGGCTACCCATCATGTCTGATCCATCCGCCAAGGCAACCATGCGACACGCCAGCGCCACCGCCGCACCGCCCGAGGATCCGCCCGCACTGACCGAGGGCTCATAGGCATTGCCCGTTGCACCGTGGACCGGGTTGAACGTGTGGCTTCCCAGACCGAATTCAGGGGTGTTCGTCTTGCCGATAAAGATCGCGCCGGATGTGCGCATCCGCGACACCATCAGGTCGTCGCCCGCGGCAACATTGCCCCGGAAAATCGGGGATCCCATCGAGGTGGGCAGGCCCTTCACGTTGGCCAGATCCTTCACCGCGATCGGCAATCCATGCATCCAGCCCTTGCGCGGGGTGTTGTCGGCGGCGCGCGCCTCGGCGATCAGGGCGTCGGGGTCGCGCCGTGAAACGATGGCGTTGACGCGCGGGTTCGCCGAATCGATCCGCGCCAACGTCAACCGCATCAGTTCCTCGGCCGAGATCCGGCGGGTTTCCAGCGCCGCTGCCTGTTCGACTGCGTCCTGCAACAGAATGTCCATCATCGCCCCCTCGCGAAAAAAGAGGGGGCCTGCGCCCCCTCTTCGATTTGTGCCGTGTCACCCGGATTACTGCAACAGTTCCGTCCAGATCTGCGTGTGGATATCCTGGATCTCTTGCGGGCAGGCCGGGCTGAAACGACCGGCGGCGACCAGTTCCGCGGGGATCACGATCTCGGGCGCGGTCTGCATGTCAGCGTCCATGAAGGCCTCGGACCCCGAGACGCCGTTGGCATAGCGGGCGAAGTTCGACAGCATCGCCGCGTTTTCCGGCTGAAGGATATAGTTGATGAAGATCATCGCGTTGTCACGGTTCTGGGCATCGGCCAGAACGGCAGCGTTGTCCATCCACACCGGATAGCCGGTAGCAGGGTAACCATAGGCCAGCGCACCATTCAGGGCCCGTGCGCGCATCGTCGCGCCGTTCCAGTAGATCCCCGCCAAAAGATCACCGGCGGCATAGGTTTCGATGGTGCCATAGTCCAGCGCCAGCCAGTGCGGCTTGGCCGCCATCAGCGTATCGCGCGCGCGGCGCAGCACGTCCATGTCGTTGGTGCAGACGTTGTCACCCCCGGCGTGATAGATCGCGATCGCCATCACATCCGACATTTCCGGGATGACGTTGATACGGCCATCCAGTTCGGGCGGCGGGTTGAAGATGATGTCGGCGGTGTTGATGTCGCCGCTGTAGACCGACGTGTTGACGATGACCCCCGTCGTGCCCCACTGCCACGGCACCGAATATTCGCGGCCCGGATCGAAATCGACGTCCCGCCACTGCGGGGCGATATTGCCGCGGTCTGTCACGATCGCCGCATCAAGCGGTTGCAACAGGCCTTCGTTGATCCAGGTCTGCATGTAGGAATGCGTGGGCACGACAATGTCGAACCCGTGGCCGCCCTGACGCACCCGGGCCAGCGCCGTGTCGTTGCTGTCATAGTCGGTGATCGTCACCTGAATACCGGTTTCGGCGGTGAATTTCTCGATCAGTTCGGGGCTGGTATAGTTGCCCCAGTTATAGATGTTCAGCACACCATCGGCCTGTGCCAGCGACGTTGACGCCAGCAGCAGTGACAGGCTCAGTGCAATCTTGCTCTTCATGGTTCGGACTCCCCGTTGTGGTTCTTGGGTTCAACCCCGCTTGCGCGAGATCAGGAAGAACGCCGTCACGAAAACCAGCGACAGCGCCAGAAAACAGGTGGCAACGGCATTCATTTCCGGCGTTGTCGTGCGCCGAAGCTGGCCCAGCATATAGGTGGGCAGGGTCTCCTGTCCGGCCGATTTCACGAATTCGGTGATGACCACCGTATCCAGCGAAATGACAAACCCCAGCATGAACCCCGCCGCGATGCCGGGCACCAGCAAGGGCAAGGTGATATGCTGGAACGCCTGAAGCGGCGTGGCATAAAGATCTGCTGCTGCCGCCTCGAGGTTCGGATCGAGGGTCTCGAGCCGGGCGCGGATCGGCAGATAGGCGAAGGGAATGCAGAAGGCCGCATGGGCGGCAACCATATACCCCATGCCGGTATAGCCCGTTTGAACCTTGAGGAACGCGACAAGGATCAGCAGCGCGATCCCGGTCACGATTTCAGGCACCATGAGGGGCTGGTTGATCAGTGCATAGACCATCGTCTGCCCGGGAAACCGGCTGACCCGGGTGGTTCCCAGCGCGGCAGGAACCGCAAGGATCGTTGCCAGCCCCGACGCTACGAAGGCCAGCCACAGCGAGCGGATCGAGACATCTTGCACCTGCTGGTTGGCGAATGCCGCCTGATACCAGCGCAACGAGAACCCGGCCCAGTCGGATTGCGACGGGGTCGCGTTGAAACTGAACACCACCAGAATGAAGATCGGCACATAAAGCGCGATGATCGTCGCCAGAGCGATGACGCCGAAGCCCGGCAGACGGCGGACCGAAAAACCCTCAGCCATTGGGGCGCCCTCCCTCGCGGTCGACGGCGCGCAGATAGAACACCAGGGCAATCGTGACGATGATCAGCAGAACCATCGCCAGCGCCGCGCCAAGCGGCCAGTTGCGACCCTGCCCGAATTGCAAGGCGATCAGGTTGCCCAGCATCATCGTGCGCCCGCCACCGAGCACGCGCGGGGTCACATAGCTGCCGATCGACGGGATGAAGACGAGGATCGACCCGGCGATGAAGCCCGGTTTTACCAGTGGCAAGATCACATGCCACAAAACGCGCACCCGGCTGGCATAGAGGTCATACCCCGCCTCGACGAGGCGGAAGTCCATCTTGTCCATCGCCGCATAAAGCGGCAGCACCATCAGCGGCAGAAAGACATAGGCCATCCCCAGCAGGATCGCGAAGTCGGTGAACAGCATATTGATCGGCTCATCGATGATACTGATCCACAGCAGGGTATTGTTCAAAACCCCATTGTTGCGGATCAGTTCCTGAATCGCAAACGTGCGGATCAACAGGTTTGTCCAGAACGGGATGGTAATCAGGAACAGCCACAACGCGCGGCTGGACGGCGGGCGCGTGGCGATGAACCACGCCGTCGGAAAGCCGAGCACGGCACAAATGATCGTGGTTTGCAGCGACAGCCAGATCGATCGCCAGAAAACCTGAAGATTCGCGGCGTTCAAGCTGACGTTTTCCGGGTCGAAGATGTCGCGTGTCAGGAAAACGCGGAACCATCCGTCCAGCGAAAACTCCCAAGCGACGCCGCCCATGTTGCCTTGCGACAGAAAGGAATAAACCGCGACGATCAGCAACGGGCCCGAGGCAGCGACCACCAGCAACACCAGCGCCGGCGCACATAACAGCCATTTCCACCCGTGCGATTCGTGGTTCATGGCGTCATCCCTTCAACACCCGCAGCGTATCGGGGGCCAGGCTTATCGGCACGGTTGCGCCCGGACTTGGCACCGGAAGGTCGCCACTGTTCTGGCGGCGCAGCGTGAAGGGTTGGCCATCGGGAAGGCGCAGATGAAGATGCGTGTCGGTGCCGAAGAACACGCTGTCGACCAGCATCGCGGCCATGTCACCGCCGTCCGGCGCGATCTGCGCCTGTTCGGGGCGCACCACGGCGGTCACCGTCTCGCCGATCACCGGGCGGAATCCTTCGGGCAGACGGGCCGGACGCGACGCCCCGCCGGGAAGCGTGACAATCGCCCGATCCCCGTCGACCGACACGACCGTGACATCGATGAAATTCGTGTCCCCGATGAAATCTGCGACGAAGCGCCCTGTGGGGGCGTGATAGATCTCGTGCGGGGTGCCCAGTTGCAAGATCCGCCCCGCGCTCATGACCGCGATACGGTCCGACATGGTCAGGGCTTCTTCTTGGTCGTGCGTCACAAAAACAAAGGTAATCCCGGTTTCGGATTGCAGTCGCTTGAGTTCGCTTTGCATCTCCTTGCGAAGCTTGAGGTCCAGTGCCGACAGCGGTTCGTCCAGCAACAGCACCTTGGGCCGGGGTGCCAGCGCGCGGGCCAATGCAACGCGCTGTTGCTGGCCGCCCGAAATCTCGGTCGGGCGACGGTCGGCCATGGCCTCCATCCGCACGAGGGCCAACATCTCGGCGGTGGTCGCCTCGACCTCGGCGCGGGGGCGGCCCTGCATGCGAAGACCAAATCCGATGTTCTGCGCCACGGTCATGTGCGGGAACAGCGCATAGTTCTGGAACACGGTATTTACCGGGCGCTGGTTCGGCCCGCGCCCGGCGACTTCCTCGCCTGCGATCTTCAGGCTGCCACTGGTCGGGTGCTCGAATCCGGCGATCAGACGCAACAGCGTGGTCTTGCCACAGCCCGACGGCCCCAGAAGCGTGAAGAACTCGCCCGTGCGAATCTGCAACGAGACATCAACCAAAGCCTGAAACGCGGCACTGCCTTGCCCGAAAATCTTGCCCACCCCGTGAATGTCGATCTCGACACTCATTGCGGGGCTTCCCAGACCACGGTGCCGCCGCAGATCGTCATTGCCGCGCCCATTTTCCCGATCTGGTCCGCGGGCGTCGCCTCGATATCGCCGGTCAGCACCACGACATCCGCAAGATATCCGGGCCGCAGCATCCCTTTGCGGTCGTCGGTGTGTTCCGCGTAGGCGCCGCCCAGCGTATAGGCCGCCAGCACCTCCATCAGGCCGACCCTCTGGTCATCCGCCCCGTCATAGGTCGGGCGGGTCAGCGCGGCCTGAATGCCCCGAAACGGGTTGATGTCCGCCACCGGCCAATCCGACGCGAATGCCAGATGCGCGCCCGCCGCCGCAAGGTCGCGGCACAGATAGGCATCGCGCCAGCGGTCCCGCGGGATCTTGCCCAACGTCGGGAAGACCGGGAAATCCATCGACCCCGGCGCGTGAACCGGCTGAATCGAGGCGACCACACCTAGCGTGCCCAAGCGCGCGACATCGGCCCGGTCGATCAGTTCGATGTGTTCGATCCGGTGGCGCAGATCGCGGGGACCATTGGCATTGCGCGCCGCTTCATAGCCATCGAGAACGCGCCGAACCGCGCCGTCGCCAATGGCATGCACGGCAATCTGCAGCCCGCGCCGGTCGGCTTCGATCGCGATCTCGGCAAAACGCTCGGCGCTGTGCAGCGGATCCCCCTTCCAGCCGGGGGTGTCGGGATAGTCCTGCAAGGTCACCGCCGTTTCGCTGTCGATGACCCCGTCCATGAACAGCTTGACGAAGCCCGACGCCAGCCAGTCGTCGTTGAATTCGTCGCTCAAGGCCGAGGCGTCGGCAAGATCGGCGGGTTGCCGGTGCGGGCGGTAATGGAACGGCACGCGGACACGCGCCGTCAACCGGCCTTGCCGACGCAGTTCATCGAGAACCAACAGCGTGTAGCGGTTGCCATCCATGTTCACCAGAGACGTGAATCCATGGCGCACGCAATGGCGCAGGCCCCGCTCCATGGGCTCCAAATCGGCCAGAAGATCCGCGTGGCTGGGCGCGGGCGTTGGTTCTTCGCCCGTCGCGATCCCGGCCTGAATACGCTCGGCCGAGGTCAGGCGCAGCACGGGGGCCATGGCCTCGAACTCGCGCAGCTCGCCCGTCGCCAGCCCATCGGCGCCCATGACGATCTCGTTGCCGGTGCCAAGGATTCGGCCACCCAGAATGCCTGCCGCCTGCAACGCCGCGGTGTTCGCCCAGCCCGTATGGTGATCGGCCGCGACCAGCATCACCGGGCGGTCCGGCAGGATCGCGTCGATGTCATGCCGCGTGAGCGACCGGCCATAAATCGCGTAATCGCAGCCCTGCCCCATCAGCAGCGGCGCGTCGGGATTGGCCCGCGCGAAGTCCGCCAACGCAGCGCCCAAGGCATCAGGCCCATGGATCCCCAGCAGTTGCAGATGCGCCAGTTCATTGCCGCCGAGGAACAGGTGCAGGTGGCTTTCGACAAAGCCGGGCAGAACCGTCGCGCCGCCGGCATCGATCCGGCGACAGCCCGCCCCGGCAAGCGCCTCGATCTCGGCGGTGGTTCCGACGGCCAGCACCCGATCGCGCCGCAGGGCCACGGCCTCGGCGCGGGGATGGGCGTCATCCATCGTCAGCACGCGCGCATTCGTGATGATCAGCGTGGCAAGTCCCATTCCGTCCCCCTTCGAATCGCGCGTTTCGCGTCATTTGATCAAAAGGCTAACCGCGGCGTGCCCTCAGGTCCAACATTTCTTGGTCGCGCGCTCGATCACCGACAGGCCGATGAAAAAACATTGCTTTGCCGGGCAGGCTGGCGTGAACTGCGCAGGAATTCATCTTTCCGGGGAAATCCATGACTGCGCCGATGCCGATCCTTGATCAGGACGATCTGTTCATCCCCCTGCCCGATGGCACCCGGCTTGCGGCGCGTCTTTGGCGCCCGGCGGATGGCGTGCCGGTCCCGGCGATCCTCGAATACATCCCCTATCGCAAGCGCGACAACACCCTGCCCCGCGACGAGACGATCCACCCGTGGATGGCGGCCCAAGGCTATGCCTGCCTTCGCGTCGATATCCGCGGATGCGGCGATTCCGAGGGGGAGTTCGACGACGAGTATTCCCAGCAAGAACTGACGGACGCCTGCGCCGTGATCGCGTGGATT
>JAWKXG010000032.1:0-21905 GCA_041397065.1 Paracoccaceae bacterium
GGTGTTCTTTTACCCGGTGATGCTGTCGCCGGTGGTCGTTGGCTTCCTCTGGACCCTGATCCTGAAACGTCAGGGCGTCCTGAGCCAGACGCTGCTGGGCTGGGGCTGGATATCCGAGCCGATCCAGTGGCTGACCGAACCGGGCTGGATGATGTTCTGGTCGGTCTTTGTCTATACGTGGGCGCATCTGGGGTTCTACATGCTGATCCTGCTGGCTGGATTGCAGGCGATCCCGCCCGATGTGTATGAAGCCGCCGAGATGGACGGAACCCCGCCTTGGCGGCAACTGACCCGGATCACCCTGCCCTTGCTGGCGCCGACGCTGCTGGTCGTCACGGTGCTGTCGCTGATCAAGGCATTTCAGGCCTTCGAGGAACTGTATGCCATGTCGGTGCGCTGGAGCTCGCTTGTCGCCTATATCTTTGAAACCTCGGGCCTGCGCGGGCAGCCGACGGCGAACGGGCTGGGCATCGCGGCCATGGCCTCGCTGCTGGTCGCGCTGGTGCTGATCGTGCTGTCGCTGCTGCAGGTCTGGGCCTCGTCGCGGGGCACCAACGGGGGGACCGCGCGATGAACGCCACGCTTGCATTCCTGACCCGCAAGGCGGGCGGCCAACGCGCCAACTGGCTGGATTGGGCGACCTATGCCTATCTGATGCTGGGGTTCCTGCTGATCCTTGTGCCGGTGGGGTGGCTCGCACTCAACTCGTTGAAAACGGCGGCGCAACTGGAGCGCCAAGACCTGTCCTTGCTGCCCGCGACCTATGAAAGCGTCGCGCGCGCCTCGGTCTCGGGGCCAGACGGGCGGCGCGTGTTCTACATCAACGACCTGCCGCAATGGGTGCTGGACTGGTCCGACCTGTCGGCCGAGCAACGCGCCCGCCATGACGTGCCCGCCTTCCTTGCCGGCGTCGAAGGCGACGCCCTGCATGCCCTGCGCGCCCACCTCGACCAGACGCCCGAACTGGTGCGCGCGCTGGTCACCCGCGAGGGGCTGCCCGATTGGGTGCTGCGCTACACCACCATGTCCGACGCAGCCAAGGCCGAGGTCGATCTGCCCGCCGTGCTGGACAGCCTGACGCCCGAAGACCGGCGGCTGTTGTCGGAATTCCTGTCGGTGCCGCCTTATGAACCCTCGTCGGTTTCGGTCCAAATCCTTGTCACGGCCCCCGATCCCGAAACCGGGGAAGAGACCCAGTTCGGCATCTCGAATTATCGCCCGACCCGCGACGTGACGCCCGCGCGCTATGTGGACAACCGCAGCGATGCGGTCGTGCGCCTGCGGACCGACACCATTTCGCTGTCGCGCCGGATCACGCCCGCTTGGGACAATTACACCGATCCGCTGACGGGGCGGGCCTTCGGGGTCAACGTGAACTTCGCGACATGCTTCACGAACTCTGTGTTGGTGACGGCAATCGCAACCGTATTGACCCTGATGATCAATTCGATGGCCGCCTTCGCGCTGGCGAAATACAAGTTCCGTGGTCAGGTTGCCTTCTTCATCGTGATCCTCGCGACACTGATGGTGCCACCGACGATCACGCTTGTCGGCCTGTTCAAGGCGGTGAACGCGACCGGTCTGTCAGGATCGATCTGGGGGGTCATCATCCCCGGTGCCGCGACGCCCACGGGGGTATTCCTGCTGCGCCAATACATGCTGACCATCCCCGACGAACTGATCGAGGCCGCGCGGATGGATGCCGCCAGCGAATGGAAGGTTTACTGGCGCATCATCCTGCCGCTGGCCGCCCCGGCGCTGGCCGCGCTGGGGATCCTGTCGGTGATCTGGCGCTGGAACGACCTGATCCTGCCGCTGGTCGCCATCGCCACGACCAAGGAAGCCTATACGATCCAGTTGTGCCTGCTGGAATTCCGGGGCGAACACCTGAGCCAAGAACATTTCCGGCTGGCGATGACGATGGTCAGCCTCGTGCCCTCGACCCTCGTGTTCGTCTTCCTGCAGCGTTACATCACCACCGGCATCGCCAATACGGGACTGAAATAGTGACCGAACTGATCCTCGACTCCATCTCCAAGACCTATGGCAACGTCACCGTGATCCCCGGGATGGACATGCACATCCCCTCGGGCGAGTTCTGCGTCTTCGTGGGGCCGTCGGGCTGCGGAAAATCGACGCTGCTGCGGATGATTTCGGGGCTTGAGGACATCTCGGGCGGCGAGATCCGGCTGGATGGTGCCTGTGTCAACGGCGTGCCTGCGGCACAGCGCGGGCTGGCGATGGTGTTCCAGTCCTATGCCCTTTATCCGCACATGACGGTGCGCAAGAACCTGTCCTTCGGGCTGGAAAACATGAAAACCCCAAGGCCCGAGATCGAGCGCCGCGTCCAGCATGCCGCCCAGATGTTGCAGATAGAACCCTATCTGGACCGTCGCCCCGGACAATTGTCCGGTGGCCAGCGCCAGCGCGTCGCGATCGGCCGGGCCGTGGTGCGCGAACCGCGGGTCTTCCTGTTCGACGAGCCGTTGTCCAACCTCGACGCAGAATTGCGGGTGACGATGCGGCGCGAGATCGCGGCCCTGCATCGGCGGCTGGGCAACACGATGATCTATGTCACCCACGATCAGGTCGAAGCGATGACCATGGCCGACAAGATCGCCGTTCTGCGGGCTGGGAAGCTGGAACAGTTCGGCGCCCCTCTCGACCTGTTCAACCGCCCGGCCAATCGGTTTGTAGCCGGGTTCATCGGGTCTCCGTCGATGAACTTCCTCAAGGGCCGGATCGCGGGCGATGGTGTCTTGCTGGATCAGGGCGCAACGATCCGCCTTGCGCGGCGCCCCGACGGTGCCGTCGAAGGCGAGCCTGTCGAATTGGGCATCCGGCCGCGCGATCTGGCCTTTGACCCGGAAGGCCCCCTGACCCTGTCCGTGGCCGAAGTCGAGCAACTGGGCGGCGAAAGCCATGTCTTCGGCGCGATCGCGGGGGGCGAGACACTGGCCCTGCACCAGCCCGGCCAGACCCGTGCCCGCATCGGCGAGAACCTGCGCCTGACGCCTGACCCTGCCGCGATCCACCTGTTCCGGCAATCTGACGGGTTGGCCCTGCGGTGACAGCCCGTCAGCGGCGCGACAGCACCATATGCGGGCGGGCCTTGTAGATCGAGGCGGTCAGGAACCCGGCGATGACCGCCTTGATGACGTCGCCGGGGATGAACACCAGCATCATGCCCGTCGCCTCGACCAGGGTTCTGTCCAGCATATGCGCCAGCCAGACAATCCCGAACGCATAGGACACGACCACGGCCCCAACCAGCGCGCCAACCGCCGCCGAGACGGTCAGCGACACGCCCCGCCAATGCCGGACGATCAGCCCCGCCACGATGGCCGACACGACCCAGCCCACAAGGAAGCCAGCTGTGGGCCCCGTGAACACCCCCAGCCCACCGCGCCCGCCGGACAACAGCGGCAGGCCCAGCGCCACCAAACCCAGGAACAACAGGACCGACAGCGCACCGCGCCGCGCGCCCAGCACGGTGCCGCACAGCATCACGCCCAGGTTCTGCGCTGTGATCGGCACGCCGAAGCCCAGCGGAATTGCCGGGATCAACCCGAGCGCAGCGATCAGCGCGGCGAAAAAGGCGATCAGGGTTACGTCACGTTCCATGTCGGTTGGCCTCGTCGGTTGCGATCCCGCCCCGGGCCTTCAGGGCCTCGGCCACGCGTTCGGCGTCGTCGAGGGCCACCAGCACAAAGGGCAGCACGATGTTCCAGTTTGCTCTGCGCATCGACCTAGCGCGCCACGACTGGGCAAGCAACAACCCTTTTTCGAGAAGAACAGGCGTCATGCGGATCACCATGGCGACGGCGATCTCGACCGCGCGCGTCACGCGAAGCGGCAGGCGCAAAGGGCGCATCAGCGCGCGCATCACACCCATCATGTCGGACAGGCTGGTTGTCATGGTCACAAGGTTCGCCAGCGCGACAGCGGCAATCATGCGCAAGATGACGGTCGCGCCCTCGACCAGCGCGCCGGTTACTGCATGCCACAGCGTGAGGATCACGACAAATGGCCACAGCACCCACAACCTGCCCAAGCCGGTGCGCAGGAAAACGCGGCCGGGCAAGGCATAAAGCCCGACGACCACCGCGACCACAGCCGCCATGGCGCGCGGGTCCGACAGGGCATAAAGACCCACGGTCGCCGCGCACAACAAGCCCAGCTTGACACCGGCGGGCCAGCCATGCGCGACCGTCCTAACCGGCGAGGTGAGCGAGATCATCCGCTTCTCCGATTCGCTGCATGGCTGCCCGATACGCCAACAGGACCTCGGGCGTCGGGCCATGGGCGCGGATACGGCCCTCGTCGATCCACAGGCAATCGGGGTAACCGGCGAGGTCATCGGCATCATGCGTCACATGCACCAGCGCCCCCTCGTATAACGCCAGATACCGCGCCAGTTGGGCCTTGGTCGGCAGGTCCAGCCCGGCGAAGGGTTCGTCCAGCAACAAAAGCCGGGGCTTCATCGCCACGACAGCCATCAGGCAGACAAGGTGCTTCTGCCCCTGCGACAGGGTCGCGATGGCGGTCTCGGCCCAATGCGAAACGCCAAAACGCTGCAACACGGCCAAGGCGCCATCGCGGGCTTGCGCCCGGGTATTCCCCTGCTGGGTCAATCCGAAAGCGAGTTCCTCGATCACGGTCGGAAAGATGATCTGGTGATCCGGGTTCTGGAACAGGATGCCCACCTCGGCCAGCGCCGCACGACGGTCGCGGGCGAGGTCGTGCCCATTGATCCGGACTTGCCCACCATTGGGTGCAACCAGCCCCGCCAGCACCCGCACAAGGGTCGACTTGCCCGAGCCATTGCGCCCGATGATGCCCAGACGCGTGACATCCACCGACAGCGTCATACCGCGCAGGATCTCGTGTCCGCCCACGCCAAAGGCAAGGTCGGTCAGGGCGATGCGGCTGGGCGCGACAGGGCTTGTCATGGGGGATCGTTCGCGGAAGTTGGCAAAAGCACTGCGCGCGTCTAACCACGGAACCTGCCGTTTTGCCAAGCGCCTGCGCACCAATCGGGCCGGAATCGCCGCCAAAGGGTCGCATTGTTTCCATGATCCTTGTCTATTCACCAGCGGGCATGCAAACAGGGCAGACAGCACAAGAACCGGGGCGCGATGACGGACGACAGGGCAACGACACCAATTCTGGTCGTGGATCTCGATGGCACGCTGATCCGCTCGGACATGCTGTATGAAAGCTTCTGGGCCGGTTTCGCGCGCGACTGGACGACCCCGTTCACGGCCATCGGCGCCTTGATCCGTGGCCGCGCCGCCCTCAAGGCCGAACTGGCCCGGGCCGCCGCCCCTGACATCGCCACCCTGCCCTATAACCCCGAGGTCATCGAACTTGTCACCGACTGGCGCGCCCGCGGAGGCCGCACGGCACTGGTGACAGCCGCGGATTCCCGGCTGGCCGGGCTGGTCGCAGACCATCTGGGCATTTTTGACGAAACGCACGCCTCGGACGGGACCCGAAACCTGAAAGGCGCGGAGAAAGCCGCCCTTCTGGATCAGCAATTCGGCCCCGGCGGATATGTCTATGTCGGCGACAGCACGGCGGATCTGGCGGTCTGGGCCCGGGCAGCCGATGCGATCACCGTCGACGCGCCGCAGGGCCTGCGTCGCAAGGTCGAAGCCTTGCACCCCACGGCGCGCCATCTGGGCGCACCGGCCAGCACGAACCGGGCGCTGTTGAATGCGATGCGGCCGCACCAATGGCTGAAAAACCTGCTGGTCCTGTTCCCCGTCATCGCCGCGCATGGCTTCACCCCGGTGATGATCGCGCAATCGGTGATCGCGTTCTTCGCCTTTTCGCTGGTGGCCTCGAGCGTTTATTTGCTGAACGATCTTCTGGACATTCGGTCGGACCGCGCGCACCCGCGCAAGCGCATGCGACCGATGGCCTCGGGCGCGCTGAAGCTGCAGCGCGGCATGATGATGATCCCGATCCTGCTGTTCGCGGGGCTGGTGCTGTCGCTGTTCCTGCCCGCCGCGTTCCTTGTCGTTCTGACGGCGTATTACCTGCTGACGATCGCGTATTCGCTGTGGCTCAAGCGCCAGCCGATCATCGACATCGTGACCCTTGCCGCGCTTTATACCCTGCGGGTCATGGCAGGCGGCGCAGCGACCGAGCTGGAACTTTCGGTCTGGATGCTTGCCTTTTCGGTGTTCCTGTTCCTGTCGCTTGCGGCGGTCAAGCGACAGGCGGAACTCGTCGATCTTGAAACACGCGGCGCCGACAAGACATCCGGTCGTGGCTACCGCGTGGGCGATCTGGCAACGGTCAGCCAGATGGCGACGGCCTCGGGCTTCGTGTCGGTTCTGGTGCTGATGCTGTATCTCAACGAGCCCACGGTGCGCCACCAATACAGCCAGCCCGCCTATCTCTGGGGCGCGGGGCTGGCGCTGATTTTCTGGATCTCGCGCACGGTCCTGTTGACCGCGCGCGGGCAGATGCACGACGACCCGATCGTCTTTGCGGCGCGCGACAAGGTCAGCCTGGGTGTTCTGGTCCTGATCGTCGCTTTGTTCGCCGGGGCCACCCTGTGATGACGCGTGCCGGCCTGATCCTGCGTTACGTCGCCTTTGCAGCGGTGGCCACGGTGGCCAACCTCGGCGCGCAGCGTGTCGTGCTGTCGCTGGGCGAAAGCCCGGCCTATTTCACCGCGGCGCTGATCATCGGCACCGGCTTGGGGCTTGTGGTGAAATACGCGCTGGACAAGGTCTGGATCTTCGCCGACCAGACCACGGGCCTGCGCGAACGCGGGCGGCAGTTTTCGCTGTATACGGCGATGGGGCTGGTGACGACGGCGATCTTCTGGGTGACCGAGGCCCTGTTCTGGGCCGTGTGGCAATCCCATGCCGCGCGCGAGATCGGCGCGCTTCTGGGGCTGGCGATTGGCTACGCGGTGAAGTACCGGCTGGACCGTCGCTATGTTTTCACCCAAAGGCGGAGCCCGTGACATGAACCTATCCGGATGGGGCCAGTTTCCGACGCTCGACGCAACCGTTCTGCACCCGCGAACCGAGGCAGATGTCGCGCGCACTATCGCTCAGGGTCCGCTGATCGCGCGAGGCATGGGCCGGGCCTATGGCGATGCCGCGATCGCGCGGCGCACCCTGTCGATGCGCCATTTCAACCGCATGATCGCCTTCGATGGCGACACAGGGCAGTTGATCGCCGAATCCGGCGTCACCCTGGGCGAGATCATCGACGCGCTGTTGCCGCGCGGCTGGTTCCCTGCGGTCACGCCGGGCACCAAGTACGTGTCGCTGGGCGGCGCCATCGCGGCGGACGTGCATGGCAAGAACCACCACAAGGACGGGTCCTTCGGCAGTTTCGTCGACTGGATCGACGTGATGGGCCCCGAGGGCACCGTTACCCGCGCGATGGCAGGGGATGATCTGTTCCACTGGACCTTGGGCGGCATGGGGCTGACAGGCATCATCCTGCGCGCTGCAATTCGCCTGCGCCGGGTCGAAAGCGGGTGGATCCACCAGAACCTGCACATTGCGGGCAACCTGTCCGAAGCCATCGACATTTTCGAGGACACCGCCGCCGCAACCTATTCCGTCGGCTGGATCGACACCGTGACCGGCGGCGCGCAGATGGGGCGATCGCTGATCATGACGGGCGAGCATTCGACCCGCGCCCAGTTGCCGCTGGACAAACGCGCCCGCCCCTTGGCGGTGCCGCGCCGCAAGGGGCCGGGTGTTCCCTTCAATTTCCCGGCCTTCGCCCTGAACCCGCTGTCCGTGCGGCTGTTCAACATGGCCTATTACAACGCCAATATCCGCCGCCCGATGGCCGGGCTTGTGGATTGGGACAGCTATTTCTATCCGCTCGATTCGATTGACAGCTGGAACCGCATTTACGGTGCGCGGGGCTTCATGCAGTTTCAATGCGCCCTACCCCTGGAGTCCAGCCGCGCCGGGCTGGACGCGTTGCTCAAGGCCATTTCCGACAGCGGCGCGTCGTCTTTCCTGTCGGTCCTCAAGCGCTTTGGTGCGCAAGACAGCCGCCTGTCCTTCCCGACCGAGGGCTATACCCTCGCCCTCGATTTCCCCCGGTCGCAGCGCGCCATCGCCTTGATGCCGCTTCTCGACAAGATCACCGCCGATCACGGTGGACGGTTCTATCTGGCCAAGGACAGCCGCGTCCGTGCCGGAACCTTTCACCAGACCGACCCGCGCTGGACCAGTTTCGCGGCGATGCGCCGTGAAACCGGGTTGGCCCGGGCCTTTGCGTCGGCCCAAAGCGAAAGGTTGTCCTTGTGAGTTCTTCGATCCTGATCCTCGGCGCGCGTTCCGACATGGCGCGCGCCTGCGCCCAGCGGTTTGCCCGCGAAGGCTATGACATCCAGCTTGCCGCCCGCGACCCCGAAACCCTGCAACCCGATGCGCAGGACCTGCGCGTGCGCCACGGCGTGACCGTCAGCCTGCACGCGTTCGACGCGCTGGACAGCGCAGGTTTCCCGGAATTTCTGGATGGATTGCCGGTTCTACCGAACGTCGTCCTCTGCGCCGTCGGCGCGATGGGCGTTCAAGCCGACAGTCAGGACGACCCGTCCAAGGCGGCGGCTGTGCTGCGCGCCAATTTCGAGGGGCCGGCCCTGATCCTGGGCCTGATCGCCAACCGGTTCGAGGCCCGCGACTCGGGCACCATCATCGGGATTTCCTCTGTTGCGGGCGACCGCGGACGGGCATCCAACTATGTCTATGGTGCCGCCAAGGCGGGCTTCACGGCCTTCCTTTCGGGGCTGCGCAATCGCCTGTCGAAGGGCAAGGTGCGGGTGGTCACCGTCAAGCCCGGCTTCGTCGCCACCAAGATGACCGAGGGGATGGACCTGCCCGCCCGGCTGACTGCACAACCCGACGCCGTGGCCGATGCCATCTGGAACGCCCTGCAAAAGGGCAAGGATGTCATATACGTCAAGGGCTTGTGGCGGATCATCATGACGATCATCCGGTTGCTGCCGGAAGCGGTGTTCAAGAAGACGTCGTTGTGATCGGCGAAGCTTCGCCGAGGGCGGCACCAAAGGGTGGCGCTTCATTGTCGGTTAACTGTTTCACCTGTATGTGAGAAGGATGTCCAACAGCACCCTTCCCTCGCACCCAATCGGTCCGCGCATTGCCATGCGACTGGGGCTTCGTGCCCTGTTGCTGTTGTCTGGCGGCGCGGTGCTGGGGGTGGTGGCGCTTGTGGTGCCCGCCGTGCTGCCGCCGATGCCACCGCTGGAAACCCCGCAACCTTCGGTCTGGCTCAGCGATCTTCCTGCGCCGCGCCCGGTGCCCTTTGCCGAACCCGGCAACGACGGCGTGGTGATCATGCCCCGCGTTGCCAGCAACCAGCCGCTGCCGCCGGTCACGACCGAGGTTGCTCGGGTCCCTGCCGCAGCGACGCCCCCTCGCCCGCTGCCTGAGGGCGCGCCTGCCGCTGGGCCCGTAATCGCCCAAACGACACCCCCCGCTATCGCGGGTTCGCCTGATGCGGTGCCCGCCCGGACACCCGACGCTGTCGCCGTCGTTGCCGAACGCGCGCCGCTCCGCTCGCCCCGCCCGCCTGCCCGGCCCGTGGCCCAAGTCGCCGCGCTCGCCCCCACCCCAGAAGCCGCGCCCGAAACCATCGTCTTGGCGCGGTCGATCGCCCCGCAGGCCCGGCCCGAAACCGTCAGCCGCCTCGCCGTCGCCGAAATCGCACCGACCACGCCCGACATCGCCGCCACCCCCGAACGCCGCAGCTTCACGCTGCCGGCCCTGAACGAACGCATCGCCCGCAGCACCGACTGCAGCCCGCAACTTTCGCGCGCCATCCCCCGGCGTGCCGGGCGCGCGACGGGGGGCGAAGCCGTCGTTGCCCGCCTGTCATCGGCCGCTGGACGGGAACGCGACGCCGCCGTTCTGGCGGAACTGCTGGCCGGGAATATCCCCGATTTCATGCGCGACCTGCAGCCGGTGAACTTCGTGGGCACCGCCGCCAACGGCCAGCCGATGACCGTCACCATCTGCGTGATGCCCGACTATCTTGCCGTGGGCTCTGATCGCGATTTCGTCCGCGTCCCGCTGGGGCTACCCGCCGCGATGCAAGTCGCCGAACGGTTCGAAATGGTGCTGCCGACGACACGGATGGTCGACGCGATCTATACCCAAGCCAGCGTTCGCCTGTCGCCCGCCCCGATGGAGCCCGGCGCGCAGATGTCGACAACCGGCTACTTCCGCCGGCACAACGCGACCGTCGAATCGCAGCGCTCATCCTCGGGCGCGCGATTGGGGCAGTTGGTCGCCGGACACAAGAAAGACCTCGTCCTGACGAACCGGCTGGAGTCGAACCCCGGGCGCGTCGCGATCTATGGCTGGCACCGCCGCAACGGCGCCCCGATCCAGCCCCTCAGCACCGTGCATGGCGCGCAATATGCCGACTATTCGCACGGGATCCGTCTTGTCAGCAGGACGGCCTTCGTCAACGGGCAACCGATCGATCTGCGCGATTTGCTGTCGGACAGGCGCTATGCCGGACTGGTCAGCGCCGAAGGCACGATTTCCAACCGCCGCCTTCTGGCTGCATTGGAGTGACGAAAACCTCGGCTGAAGCATGGCCAGCGGTGCACGGCCTCGCGCTTTCCCCATTGGCAAAGTGATGCCGCGATAATATGATCAAATTCCAACTTTCGGAAGTCGATCATGCCTGCCCCCTCCCTCTCCGGCCCCAGCCTTGCGGGCCTCGATCTTGCCCGGTTGCGCGCCTTCCGCGCGGATCAGGAACAGCGGTTCATCCGCGCGCACCCGCGCACCAAGGCCCTGCTAGACCAAGGCGCGCAGGCTTGGCTGTCTGGCGTGCCGATGCACTGGATGCGCGACTGGCCCTCGCCCTTCCCGCTGGTCGTGCACAAGGCACAGGGCGCGACGCTGTGGGATGCCGACGGCCACGAGATTGATGACTTCTGCCTTGGCGATACCGGATCGATGTTCGGCCATTCTCCGGCCCCTGTCGCCAAGGCGCTGCGCAAACAGGCCCGACGCGGCCTGACCTACATGCTGCCGTCCGAGGCGACCTTGCGCGTTGGCCCCCTGTTGCAGTCCTGTTTCGGCCCGATGGTCTGGCAAGTCGCCACCACCGCAACCGATGCCAACCGGTTTGCCCTGCGGGTTGCCCGCGCGGTCACGGGCCGGCGCAAGGTTCTGGTGTTCAACGGCTGCTATCA
This sequence comes from Paracoccaceae bacterium, assembly GCA_041397065.1. Taxonomy (GTDB): domain Bacteria; phylum Pseudomonadota; class Alphaproteobacteria; order Rhodobacterales; family Rhodobacteraceae; genus Pararhodobacter. The sequence goes on from JAWKXG010000032.1 coordinate 11,225, forward strand.
CGGGACCGTCCAAGACGCGATGGTCCGCCTGTCCGAGGGGCGCACCGTCGCCCGCCCGGGGCTTGTCGGACAGGTCTTCGACCTCACCGAAGGCGCCATCGCTATCGAATTCAACGATCTCGAGTCGGTCGAAACGGCGCTGGCCACGGGCGAAATCGCCGCTGTCCTGACGGAACCGGTGATGACGAATTCCTGCATGGTCCTGCCCAAGGCCGGGTTTCACGAAGGCCTCCGCGCCCTGTGCGACACATACGGCGCCCTGCTCATCATCGACGAGACTCACACCCTGTCGTCGGGGCTGGGCGGCTATACGCGGACAGCCGGTTTGGCGCCGGACATGTTCGTTGTCGGCAAATGCGTCGCAGGCGGCGTCGCAACCGCGCTGTGGGGCATGCGCCCCGAGGTGGCGCAGCGCTTTGCAGACTATGACGCGACGCGCCCGGCAGGGCATTCGGGAATGGGCACGACCCTGTCGGCCAACCCGCTGCAATTCGCCTGCCTCGAGGCGACGCTGGATGCCGTGATGACAGAAGCCAACTATATCCGCATGACTCGCGGCGCCGAGCGGCTTGCCAAAGGGTTGTCCTCGGTGATCGCGCGCCATGGCCTGCCGTGGCATGTTGTGCGCGTCGGGGCGCGGGTCGAGTTCATCTGCGCCCCCGGCCCCCTGCGCAACGGCACCGAGGCAGAGGCGGCGCATCAGCCCGAGGTCGAGGCCGCCGTGCATCTTGGCCTCGTGAACCGGGGCTGCCTGATCGCGCCGTTCCACAACATGATGCTCGTCAGCCCTGTCACGCGCAAGCGCCAGATCGCCCGATTGATCGCGAGCTTCGACGCCGTCCTGACCGAGATTCTGGGATCCTGAAATGACTGACATATGCCCGACCGGCGCCACCCTCGACGAGGTCCGCGCCTTTCTTGCCGCCCATCCTGAAATTCAGGCATTTGACATTCTTCTGCATGATTCCAATGGAATAGGACGCGGAAAAATTGTCAGACGTCACGAGGTCGAGGCGATTTACAAAAATGGCAGACATTTGCCGATATCGATCCTCGGGCTGGATATTCTGGGCGAGGATGTCGATGAAACCGGCCTGATCTGGGACCAGGGCGACGGCGATCTGCGGGCGTGGCCGGTGCCGGGATCGCTTGCGCCGCTGCATGCGACCGCCCCCGCGCGTGGCGAGTTGTTCCTCAGCCAATATCATCTTGACGGCACGCCCATGCTGTCGGACCCACGGCATGCACTGCAACGACAGGTCGATCGTCTCGCGGCGATGGGGCTGCACCCCTCTGCCGCCTTCGAGCTGGAGTTCTTCCTTCTCGACCCCGAGCGCGACAGCGACGGCCGCGTTCGCCCCGCGCGCGACGTGGTGGACGGACGGTTTTCGAACAAGACCGAGGTCTATTCCGTTGACCAACTGATCGGGATGCAACCCTTGTTCGACGACATCTATGCCGGCGCCGCTCTGGCCGGGATCACCGCCGAGACCCTGATTTCGGAATACGCGCCGGGCCAGTATGAACTGACGCTGCGCTATCGCGACAACATCCTGCAGGCCGCCGACGACCTCGTGCGCCTGAAACGGATCGTTAGGGCACAGGCCCGGCGGCACGGCGTCGTCGCCTGTTTCATGGCCAAGCCGATCGCCGATTACGCCGGGTCCGGGATGCATCTGCATGTCAGCCTGCGCGACGATGCCGGGCGCAATGTCTTCGCCGAGGAACCCGGAGCAGGCTGGACGGACACGATCCTGCATGCGTTGGGCGGGCTGCGCGCGACGATGGCGGAATCGATGCTGGTCTTCGCGCCGCACGCGAATTCATGGCGACGCTTTGCCAACCAGTCCTATGCGCCGGTGTCGACCAACTGGGGCGTCAACAACCGTTCGGTCGCGCTGCGCATCCCGGCCGGGGACCTGCGCGCGCGGCGGATCGAACACCGCCCCTCGGGCGTCGATGCGAACCCGTATCTGGTGGCTGCGACGGTGCTGGCGGGCATCCAGCATGGCCTGACCCAACGCCTTGACCCGGGCCCCGAAACCACCGGCAACGGCTATGCCGACAGCCCGGCGGGCACGATGCCGCGCGACTGGCGCACGGCAATCGAAGCGGCGCAGCAGTCGGCCTTCCTCAAGGACGCTTTGGGGGACGAGATGCATCGCACCTTCACCGCCGTGAAGGCCGCCGAATACGCCCGCGTTGCGCGCACGATCCCCGATGTCGATTTCGATCTTTATCTGCACCGCGTCTGAGGGTTGACGCCCCGGGAGCACCATGGGAGCGTGGGGCCATGCGCCTGCTCTCTGCCCTTGCCTTGGTTCTCGCTGCCGCGCTGCCTGAGGCGTCGGCATGGGCGCAAGACTGCCCTGCCCCGCAACCTGCCCCCGTGAACCGCTGCGACAACCCCGCACGCATGCGATTGGCGATCGTTGGCGACGTGCTGGTGCATCAGGCGCTGGCTTGGCGGGGCTATCAGCGCGGATTTGACAGCCTGTGGTATGATGCTGTTCCGGCCCTGCGCGATGCCGATTTGACCATCGCCAACCTCGAAGGGCCCGTCGCCCCCGGGCTGACCCGCGACGGACGGCGCGTTGCCGATCCCGGTCCGGTCTTCGACGACCGGGTCTATACCGAATACCCCGCATTCAACTATCATCCCGTGCTGATCGACGCCTTGCGTCAGGCCGGGGTCGATGTGGTCACGACGGCGAACAACCACGCGATGGACAGGGGCCGCGCCGGGGCCGAGGCGACGCTGGCGGCACTGGACGCGGCGGGCATGGCGCATGTCGGGTCGGTGCCGGGTGGGCAGGACCGCGCGACGCCCTTGCGCTTGCGCACCCCGGTTGGGCCGTTGTCGCTGTTTGCGTGCACTTTCGGCACCAACGGGCTGGCCGACCCGCGCCGGCAAGTCCCGCTGTGCTATGACGACGCGGGCTTGTTGGCGCGGCGCGTCGCCGACGAGGTCGCACGCGGCGCGGCGGTGATGGTGCTGCCGCATTGGGGGCAAGAATACAGCCTGGACCCGGACGCCGATCAACGCCGTTTCGCCCGCCAGATGGCCGAGGCTGGCGCCTTTGCCGTGGTCGGGACGCATCCCCATGTGCCCCAGCCTTGGGACATGCTGGAAACCGCGCGCGGGACTGTCCCCGTGATCTATTCCACCGGGAACTTTATCGCCGCGCAGCCACCCCTCGAACGCGCGACGGCAATCCTAGCCCGGCTTGACCTGTGCCAAAGCGGCGGTCGGGTCGTCGTCGGCGCGGCGGGGTATATCCCCCTGCAGATGGAATTCGACGGCGCTGACCCTTCGTTGACCCTGCCCCGCCCCGGCATGGGGCCGCGGGCCGAGGCCGGGCTGCAGCTGTTGGAACGGCTGATCCCGGGGCGCAGCATGGGAGCGTCGGGCTGCGCCGCCACGGCACCGGCGCGCCGCGTGCCCGGCGAGACTCCGCCCCAAGTCCGAACAGACAGGTGACCCGATGCCCGAAATGAACGCCCTCGCCTATACGACCACCGGACCCGCGCACGAGGTGCTGCGCGTCATTCGCCTGCCCCGCCCGGAACCCGGACTGGGCGAGGTCCTTGTGCGGATGGCGGTGTCGGGCGCCAACCCTTCGGACGCCAAGACCCGCGCCGGAACACGGGGGCCCGCCCCCTTTCCCCTCGTGGTGCCCCATTCCGACGGCGCCGGGCGGATCGAATCCGTGGGATCAGGGGTTGATCCGGCCCGCATCGGTGAACGGGTCTGGCTGTGGAACGCGGGCTTTCGTCGTGCCATGGGCAGCGCGGCCGAGTTCGTCGCCCTGCCCGAAGCGCAGGCCGTCCCCTTGCCCGATGCCGCCAGCTATGCCGATGGCGCCTGCCTTGGGATACCGGCCCTGACCGCCCAGCGCTGTCTGTTCGCCGAAGGGCCTGTCGCCGGGCTGGATGTGCTGGTCACCGGGGGGGCCGGGGCCGTCGGGGCCTATGCCGTGCAGATGGCGCGGCTGGGCGGTGCGCGGCGGGTGATCGCCACGACCTCGGGCGGCGCAAAGGCCCGTCATGCCGCCGCGATGGGCGCCGATGCCGTGATCGATTACCGCGCCCCGGATGCCGCCGACGCGATCCTTTCGGCAACAGGGGGTGCCGGCGTCGACCGGATCATCGAGGTCGAATTCGGCGCCAACCTGCCCATCACGCAGCGCGTCCTCAAACCCAATGGCGGCATCGCCGCCTATGGCTCGATGGCCGCGCCCGAGCCGGCGCTGCCCTTTTACCCGATGATGTTCGCGGCCCAGACGCTGCGCATGGTGCTGGTCTACATCCTGCCCGACGACGCGCGCCGCGCGGGGGTGGCGATGGTCAACCGATGGCTTGAAACCGGCGCCTTGCAGCACCCGGTTGCGCTGCGTGTGCCGTTGGCAGAAGGTTGGCGCGCCCATGAAGCCTGCGAAAGCAACGCCCGCATCGGGGCCGCCCTTGTCGATATTGCCGAGGGGGTCTAGTCGGGCTCGCGGCGATGCGCGTCAAGGTCGCGCTCGGCCTTGTCGGCCCGGGCCTTGGTCAGCGATTTCTCGGCCTTGGTGCGGCCATGCTTGGCGGCATTCGCATCGGCCGACTTCCGCGCGTCATCCCGTTCCGCCTGTTTGCGCCGGGTCCGAAGGTTGATGATCTGCGCCACGATTACAGACCTGTCGTGTTGAAGGTCGTGCAGACAGCAACGTCCCCCGCATAATACCCGCGAAGGAACCAGTGTTCCCGCTGTTCTTGCGTGCCATGGGCCATCGCGTCGGGGACCGATAGCGTATCGGACTGCCGCGCGAGCATGTCCTCGCCCCGTTGGGCCACGCTTTCCAAGGCAAGCAGGATATCCGGTTCGCTCAAGATAAAGTCTCCGGCAGTGTGTGAAACCCATGCGCCCGCGTAGCAATCCGCCTGCAATTCAAGGCGCAGGTTCAGGTCGTCCATCTCGGCCTGTGTGGCAATGGTGCCCCGATTGCGGATCTGCCGCAAGAGATGCCGCAGGCTCTGTGTATGATGCGCGGCCTGATGCGCCAGCACATAGGTATTCGCAAAGGTTCCGATGTCGCCAAGGCTGAATTCGAGCGATTGCAGCATGTCGGCATCCAGATAGACGGCGCCGGTCTCGGGGCAATAATAGGGCCCCTCGGCGAATTCGGTGCTCGCGCAGCCCCGCGACTGCCCCCCATCGAGGACCATCCCCTCGGCCAATTGTCCGCCGCACAGGACCCGCGTGTCGTGGGAATACAGGATCACGGCCATCGGCCGATACTCTTGCCCCGCGGCATCGAAAGCCTGTCGCGCAAGCGCGTTCAACGCGTCTGTCTGGTCCTCGATATGGCGGCGTTGGTCAGCGGTGACGAGCCCCTCGGGAACGAGTGACAGCGGCTCGACGCTGATATCCGGGATGATCGGCTGATCGGTTTCGCTCATGACATAGGTGACGCCCGCAACGGCGCCCCCCAGTTTGATGAGCGTGCCAAGGGTCAGCCCAATCAGCGCACCCTTCCAGCCGCGGCCTGCCGAAAAGAAAGACATCACCTGTCACCCGTTTACCCAAAGTTCAGAGAACAGCGATACACTGGGAATATGACGAAAGCGGGGCGCGCGCGCTCAGGCCACGCGGGGCTGGCGGGGGCGCAGATACCAATACCATAGGCGATAAGCCTCCAGCGCCGCCAACGGGCCGAAATGCACCAGCGCGGCGGTGGGGTGGCCCCAGTCGTGCAGCGCGGCCCAGTGCACCAGCGTCAGCACGGCGGCCGGATAGGTCCAGCGTTGAAGGGTCTTCCAGCGGGGACCCATCGCCCTGACTGCCCAGTCAGCCGAGGTTACGGCCAGCGGGATGAAGATCGCGAAGGCCAGCCAGCCCGTCCAGATATAGAGGCGCGGCATCTCGTTGATCACGCGGGCAAAATCGCCGCCCAAGGCGCCCTTGTCGATCAGGTAGAACGCGGTGTGCGCCAGCGCATAGGCGAAACTGGCCACACCGAAATAACGGCGGTTCTTCTTCAGCCAGCGCGGGAAAGCCGCGCCCTTGAACAACAGCACCAAGGGCGAGGCCAGCATGGTGATGATCAGGAAACGCGCAGCGAATTCGCCCGTCGGGTGGACGAGGATGTGATAGATCCGGGCGTTGTCGGTGGTGGCCAATTGCCAAGCCATACCCGCCCCCGGCAGCGCCAAAAGCGCCCAAAGCCAATAAGGAGAGAGCCGGGACCAGAGCGACGGGGAATGGCGGGACATGTTGCACCTGTTTCGTGTGTTGTCCCCAATGAAACGGCGCAGCGCGGGGTTTCCGTCGCTGCGCCGCAGAAGTTCAGGAAAAAATCAGCCTTTCGGGCCGATCATGTCCTCGGGCCGGACGATGCGGTCAAAGGTCTCGCCGTCCACATAGCCCAGCGCGATGGCTTCCTCGCGCAGGGTCGTGCCGTTCTTGTGCGCGGTCTTGGCGACCTTGGTCGCGTTGTCATAGCCGATGGTCGGCGCCAGCGCGGTGACGAGCATCAGCGATTCTTTCATCAGCTTGTCGATGCGCGCCACATTGGCCTGAGTGCCCACCACCATGTTGTCGGTGAACGCGCTGGCTGAATCGCCCAGAAGCTGCATGGATTGCAGCACGTTATAGGACATCATCGGGTTATAGACGTTCAGTTCGAAATGCCCCTGCGAGCCGGCAAAGCCCACCGCCGCGTCATTGCCCATCACATGCGCGCAGACCATGGTCAGCGCCTCGGCCTGCGTCGGGTTCACCTTGCCCGGCATGATCGACGAACCGGGCTCGTTTTCCGGCAGGATCAGTTCACCCAGCCCCGAGCGCGGGCCCGAACCCAGCAGGCGCATGTCGTTGGCGATCTTGAACAGCGACGCGGCCACGGTTTTCAGCGCGCCCGAGAACATGACCATCGCGTCATGGGCGGCCAGCGCCTCGAACTTGTTGGGGGCGGTGACGAAGGGCAGCCCGGTGATCTCTGCGATCTGCGCCGCGACGCGGGTATCCCAGCCCACGCGGGTGTTCAGGCCGGTGCCCACGGCGGTGCCGCCCTGCGCCAGTTCATAGATATGCGGCAGGCACATTTCCACGCGCTCGATCCCGCGTTCGACCTGCTTGGCGTAGCCCGAGAACTCCTGCCCCAGCGTCAGCGGCGTGGCATCCTGCGTATGCGTGCGGCCAATCTTGATGATGTCCTTGAATTCCTCGGCTTTCGCCGCCAGCGCGGCGTGCAGTTTGCGCAGCCCGGGCAGCAGCACATCGCGCGCCTGCATGCCGATGGCGACGTGCATCGCGGTCGGGAAGGTGTCGTTCGACGACTGGCCCATGTTGCAATGATCGTTCGGGTGAACCGGCTTCTTCGAACCCATCACACCGCCCAGCATCTCGATCGCGCGGTTCGAGATGACCTCGTTCGCGTTCATGTTCGACTGCGTGCCCGAACCCGTCTGCCAGACGACCAGCGGGAAGTTGTCGTCGAACTTGCCCTCGATCACCTCGGTCGCGGCAGCGGCGATGGCGTCGGCCAGTTCGGCGGGCATGTCGCCCTGCGCCTTGTTCACCAGCGCGCAAGCCTTCTTGATCACGCCCAGCGCACGGATGATCGGCACGGGCTGGCGCTCCCAGCCAATCGGAAAGTTGATGATGGAACGCTGCGTCTGCGCGCCCCAATACTTGTCGGCGGGCACTTCCAGAGGGCCAAAGCTGTCGGTTTCGGTGCGGGTCGCGGTCATGGCGGTCTCCTGATGGTTTGCGCGCTCTTAGCCCGAGGCCGAGGGAAAATCAATCGGTATACCTTCGTATGCACTCACCCCGACACGCCTTGGTTGTGGCGCGTTGCCACCACCAGATTCCAGCGATCACGTCCGCGTCAGCGACCCACAAACGGTTGCCTTGCATGGCGCATTGTTGCAGGCTGGGATGATCCACTGCCTCGGGGGGGGATGGTGGATTCTTTCCGATATTTCAGAGGACCCGGACTTCAGGAGCCCGACTTGCCTGCCTTTTTCCCGAACAACCGTTATGCCCGCGCTGCCGCGACAACTTGCTTTCTGTCCATCCCGTTTCCGCTTCATGCCGTCGATACATTGGCACCATGGTATGCGCCGGCCGCCGTTCGCGCCGCGCAATACGCGGATTTCCGCGAGGATTTTCGCCGCTCCGTCGTCGAGTTCCAGCCTTTCCGCGCCGAACTGACAGGAACAGGGGCAGATGGCACACCCCTGCGGCTGACATCGCTGAACCCGTTCGTCAACGCGTGGTTCGTCCTTGAAACCGGCGAAGGACGCAGCCGCACCGTGTGGCACCTTGAAAACGCCGCGCCCGAATTGTTCGCGGTGTCGATGGGGCCGACCGGATCTGAACTGACGATCGAAAGCGAAGCCGGCAGCGTCTCGTGCGCCCCGTGGGAAAGCGAACTTTCCGACGCCCGCGACACCGGCCTGCCCTATGCGCCCATCTGCGAGGGACGGCTTTTCCTGCGCAACCGGGGCTCGGGCAGCCGCACGATGCGCGAATCCGTCACGGATTTCCTGCGCAGCTATGTCCCTTTCGGCGAAGACCTGATCACCCTGATCAAGGACACGCTGTATGAAGACGCCTTCCTGACCACCGCGCAAACCATGGACGAGGCCGAGGCCGGTGCCGTGGTCGAGGCTCTCGGCCGCGCCAGCCTGCGCGACCATCCGGTGATGCGCTCGAACCTGCGGGTGCCCTTGGTCGGCGTCGAAAACGCCCAGATGGAGGCCGGCAGTTGGTATGCCGTGCAGGATGCGCCGGGGATTTATGCCAGCGTCATGCAGCCCGGCATGGTCCACCCTGATATCCTCAACCGGCGCGGCGAGACGAACTGGCTCGATGGCACGGAAAACTATTCCGACGTGCATTTCTTCGCCTTCGACATGAGCCGCTTCGACCTGCGCTACGAGGTCGGCACCGACCACCCCCAAGTCGACTGGTCGCCCCGCCCTTCGGGCAACGGGCGCGATTATTCGATCCCCGGACCGGACGGATTCGGCACGGTCGAGCCGTTGAACATGACCGGCATGCTGAACCCGATCTTCATCGACCGCGTTGCCGCGATCTTTGCCGGCGGGTTCAAGCGCGACCACGGCGCATGGCGCATGACGGATTTCGCCTATTCCAACCACGGGCATCACTATGGCTTCGTGGTCAATGGCGTGATCCTCAGCCGCCTGCAACCGGGCCTCGCGACCGTCTGGGTGCTTCAGGACGGCAGCGTCCAGATGGGCACATGGACCGAATCGCACGACACGCTGCTGCCCTATATCCGCTTCGCGCGGCAAAACGGCGTGCCGCTGATCGAACCGAACACCGAAGGCGAGTCCCTGCCGGGCCCGATGGTCACCAGCTGGATGGGCGGCAACTGGTCGGGCTCGGCCGAAGCCCAGCTCAGGACCCTGCGGTCCGGGCTGTGCTCGCGCAGTGTCGACGGACGGCAGATCCTGATTTACGGGGTCTTCATGTCCGCGACGCCCTCGGGCATGGCCCGCAGCTTTCAGGCCTATGACTGCGACTATGCGATGCTGCTGGACATGAACTCGCTCGATCTGACCTATTCGGCGATCTACACCCGCGAGCCGGGGGCCGAGTCCTTCACCATCCAGCACCTCGACCGCCGCATGGCCGAAAGCGACTCGCGCCAGCGTGACGGCAGCCCGCTTGGGCGTTTTGTACAGTTCTCGGACAACCGCGATTTCTTCTACCTTTTGCGCAGGTAAGGACGGATCACCATGCGACTTTTCAAGGCTTTGGCCTCGGCTCTGCTGATCGCGGGATCGGCAGGCCCGGGCTTCACCCAAACTCTGGCCCAGAACAACGAGGCCATGCTGCGGCTGATGCAATCCGAACGGAACATCTCGGGCGCGGCGATGGCCCGGATCCGCGCGATCTTCGACAGTTCGCCCTATATCGGTCAGGGAAACCCGGCGATCACCCGCCACCCGCTGACGCCCGAGGAAGCCGCCGCACGTCAGGGCGGGACGGTGGCCAGCGTCCGGCGTTCCTATCGCAACGCCCGCTTCGAACGCATCTGCGGCCACCCATACGAAGTGCCGCTCTATGACCCCGCCACCCAGCGGCCCGAAGATGCGACCGTCTGCGCCTTCATGTTCGAATACCCCAACGTGCCGCTCGATTATCCGGTCGTCTGGGTCCGCGCCGATCAGGCGGCCAACCTTTGCGCCGCCGAAGGCGCGCGCATCGGCGACGCGCATGAATGGGAAGGCGCGGCCGCCGGAGCGCTGTTGCCGCCCGATTACCCGTTCCATCTGGGAAGCCCGCAAGCCATGCGCGCCTGGCACAATGCCCGCTATGCCAGCCAGTCGAATGTCTATTCCATCGGCACATGGCGGCGGGGCGTCTGCGCGACCGGCAGCTTCAAATCGCCCTCGTGCAATGGCGGGTCGTTCAGCGGTTGCGGGTCGAACACCTATCCCGCGGGGTCCTTCCCCGAATGCCACTCGCCGCTGGGCGTCTACGACATCGACGGCAACGCCGCCGAACACATGAACCTGCCCCTCTCCGAGGATCAGATGGCCTCGCGCGGATCGACCACCTTGGGCGTGACCGAGATGAAGGGCTCGTGGTTCATCTGGGACACGGTGCGCGCGCATGAACACTGGGCCCGCTGGCGCGCTCCCTTCTGGCACGGCACACGCGTCA
>JAWKXG010000033.1:0-21150 GCA_041397065.1 Paracoccaceae bacterium
CGATGAAATTCAGGGCCCCCGCCACCGGCCGCCCGGCGCATTCGGCCAGAACCAGCAGGATATCATCGGCCATGGTGGCGTGGATCTCGTCGAAAAACGCGCGCGTCAGGTAGGGGCGGCCCCATTTTCGGCTGCCGGTGTCCTGATAGAAGGCCCAGAAGGCATCCCAGTGTTCCGGCCGCAGTGTCGCGCCGGAATAGGTGCGGATCTCGCCTCCGAAAGCCTGCGCTTGCGCGCGTTCGCGGCGGATCGTCTTGCGCTTGCGCGACGACAGGGCGCCCAGAAACCCTTCGAAATCGCCATAGCCCGCGTCTTCCCAGTGAAACTGCTGGGTCACCCTGTGCAGGAACCCTTCGTCTGTGCCCAACGCTGCCTCGTCGGCGGTGCAGAAGGTGACATGGGCCGATGACAGATGATTGTCGGCGATTATCTGGCGCAGCGTTCGCAGCAGGATCGGGCGCAGCGCCGGTTCCCCCAGCAGGCGCGGACCGGTGGCAGGGGTGAAAGGCACAGCGGATTGCAGCTTGGGATAATACCGCCCGCCGGCGCGCTGATAGGCATCGGCAAAAGCGTGGTCAAAGATGTATTCGCCCTGACTGTGCCCCTTGGCATAAAGCGGCATCGCCGCCAGCAGCCGCCCATGCTGGCGGATCGTCAGATGCTTGGCTTCCCACCCTGTCCCCGGCCCGACCGAGGCCGAACGTTCCAGCGCGGCCAGAAACCGGTGCGAGGTGAACGGATCGGCGCCATCGGTCAGCGCGTCCCATTCCGCGGGGTCCAGCGTGGTGATGTCGTCGACAAGCGCGATGTCCACGGGTGGGCCTTATTGCCGGGCGAGGTAATTCTCGAAGGTGATGTTATCGGCGATCGTGCGGGCCTGCGCTTCTTCTGCGGGCGAGCGGATCGTCCAGCACAAGATGGCAGCCCCCGCAGCCTTGAGCTCTGCCACACGGGGCCGGTTCAGATCGCGCCAATGGTGCGAGATGAAGGACGCCCCGACGCGGTCGAAATCGGCAATGGCGGCCAGAGACTTGCGATGCGTTTTCAGCTCTGGCCCCAGTGGACGACTAAAATCCGACGCCGGGAAAGCATAGGTCGTCAACCCACGTGCAATCGTGGGCGATAGACGGGCCATATGCGCGACGCTGGACGGGTTGAACGACATCACCGCGACCGGACCGGCATAGCCCGCCAACGCCGATGCCGCTGCGTTTTCCAGAACGCCGTCGGTCGGCCCCATGGTGCCCGACTGGTCCTTGATCTCGATCAGCAGGGGCACGCGGCCACCGATCTCGGACAGCACCTGTGCAAGGGTGGGGATACCCTCGTCGCAATCGGTCAGGCCGATGGCCTGCAACTCTGCCGCGCTGCGGGCGCTGATGGGGCCTGTCGCCGCTGTCAGGCGGTCGAGCGTGTCATCATGGAAAACCATGGCCACCCCGTCGGCACTGGGCTGCAGATCGATCTCGATCCCATAGCCCGCCGCCACAGCCGCCCGAATGGCTGGAAGGCTGTTTTCGGGACGACGGGCAGATCGGTCATGCAAGGCCCGGTGCGCGATCGGATGGTGCAAGAACGCCGCGGGAAGGCTTGGCATCAGCCGATCTCGAAGATCGCTTCGATCTCGACCGCGACGCCCAACGGCAAGGACGGCGCCCCGACCGCAGACCGCGCGTGCCGACCGGCGTCACCCAGAAGCGCGACCATCAGGTCCGATGCGCCGTTGATCACCTTGGGCTGTTCGGTGAATTCTGCCGTGCAGTTCACGAAACCGACCAGTTTGACCACGCGCTTGAGGCGGCTGAAATCGCCATCCAGCGCCGCGCGCAACTGGGCAAGCAGGCTCAGCGCGCAAGACTGCGCGGCGGCGGCGCCTTGCTCGGTGCTCAGGTCCGCGCCCAGCTTGCCGGTGATGAACCCACCGGCATTCGCGCTGACCTGCCCCGAAACGAAGACCTGGTTGCCGCTGATCACCCAAGGCACATAATTTGCCGCCGGTGCGGGGGCGGCGGGCAAGGTCAGGCCAAGTTCGGCGAGGCGGGTTTCAATGGCGTGCGGCATGGCTGTCCTCCGGGATTCGATGGCCGCAGCAAAGCACGTTTGCGGCGCGGCGAAAAGCCTCTCAAGGGTCGCGCAGGGCGCGGGACATCCGGTTTGTCAGCGGGTCGAGAAGATAGGCAATCGGCGCGCGCGGTGGTGCAAGGAAGTAGACATCCACCGACAGCCCGGGGCTGAGCGTCCCGGGTGCAAGGGCTGCGACGGCCGCGGCGGCGGGCTCCAGCGTCACTCGGGTGAACCGGCGTCCGGTTGTTGCGTCGGGAAGGGCGTCGGCGGCAATCGCGGTCACGACAGCGGGCACGGGCGCAACCTCAGCACCCTGCCCCGCCCAGCGCAGATCGGCCTGTTGGCCCGGAGCGAGGTAGCGAAGATCCTCGGGCGCGACATGGGCCGTGATCGTCAGGCGGGCGTCGCTGGCGAGGATCCGCATCGCGACCTCGGCCGGTCGCAGGAACGATCCGGGGGGTCCAATGGTCATCCCCGACACCCGCCCCGACACCGGCGCGCGCAGAACCAAGGCTGCTAGCCGCGCCGCAAGCGCGTCGCGCTGCGCGGCGAGTTCGGCCACGCGGGCGGTTGCGGCAAGAAAAGCATCCTCGGTGGCGGCGCGGTCTTGCGCTTCGGCAAGGGCCAATTGCGCATCGACCGCCCGCAATTGGGCGTCGATCTGGGCCGCGGCAACGCCAAGCGCCGCCCTTTCCGCCACAAGACGGGCCAAGTCGCGTTCGAGAGTGGACACGCGCGCGCCGGGCACGAGGCCTTGCGCAAGCAGCGCCTCTTGCACCCCCAGTTCGGCCATGACCAGCGCCCTTTCCTCGTCTATGGCGGCGATATGCGCCGCGAGGGCGCGGGCCTGCCCGACAAAGCCACCCCGCTGGGTTTCGGCCAAGACCCGGCGCCAATGCCGTTGGTCGGCGAGTCGTTCCGCAAGCGCCGCCTCGGGTGCATCGGGCGGCAGGATCATGCCCGAGCGTTCGGCAGACAAGCGTTGCAGGCGTGCCCGGGCGTCGAAAAGCTGGCGGTCGGTCAGATGCAGATCCGCGACCAATTGCGGATCCTCCAGCACGGCGAGGGTGTCGCCCCGGGCAACGCCGTCGCCGTCACTCACCAGAAGCCGCGCCACGACCCCGCCTTGTGGATGCTGCACGGGATGGAGCGCGGGCCCGGCATCGACGATCCCGGGCGCCACGATGGCCGGGACAATCGCCGCCCGCACCGACCAGGCGACCAGCCCAAGAACCATGACGATGCAGCCCACGATCCCCAGCGCCAGAGGACCGCGCACCGAGGGGGCGGCGGTCATGACAGACCGCCGACCAGCGCGGCGGGCCGATCCGGGGGCCTGTGCGGCCGCAACCGGCTGCGCAGGATCTCGTCACGGGGCCCAAGCGCGGTCTGAACGCCCTCTTCCAGCACCAAGACACTGTCGCATTCGGAAATTCCCGACAGGCGGTTCGTCATCACGATGACCATACCGCCCCGCGCCTTGTGCGCCCGGATAAGGGCCTGCAAGCCGGCAATCGCCGCCGCATCCAGCGGCCCGGCGGGCTCGTCCAGCACCACGAGGTCGGGCGCACCGTGAAAGGCGCGAGCGATGGCCAGCCGTTGAACCGTGCCGGCGGGAAGAACTTCGATCGCGGTTTCCATGGGGGTTTCCAGCCCCAAGGGCAGCGTGCCTGCGCCGACCTCAACGCCCAAGGGCAGCAAAACTGGTGAAAGATCGGCGACCTCGGGGGCAAGAGCCACGAGGTTCTCGCGCAGGGAGCCGGGGAACCACGCAGGGTGCTGCGCCAGATAGCCAAGGCGGCGCGGGGCCACCACCTGACCTGCCGCGGGTTGCAACCCTGCCAGCACGCGGGCCAGAACGGATTTGCCGCTTCCCGACGGGCCAATCACGGCCAATGCCTGCCCCCGGGCCAGAGAAAACCCAGCGCATTGCAGGATCGGTGCCCGGTTCGGACCCGCGAAAACCAGCGCACCGGAGACGCGCACGCCATCCGCCCCGGTCGGCAAGGGGGTGTCGACAAGGCCCGGCGTCCGGATCCGGCGATACGCGGCCCAAGCCGCGCGCACCATTGGCAAGGCAGCGGCGATCTGCTCGACCGGTCCGAGGGCCCGCCCCAACATCACAGAAGCCGCGATCATCATGCCCGCCGACAGCGCGTTGTCGATGACCAGCCACGCGCCCAAGGCCAGCATCGCCGATTGCATGAACAACCGGAACCCGCGCGACAGCGCCCCCACCTGTCCGCCGACCTCGTGCTGGGCAAACCCCTCGGCCCGTTCCAGCGCGCGCAAGTGCCGCCATCGTCGTCGCACCGCCGCCGAACGCCTGAGGACGCCATCGCCCGTCAACAGCGCGCCGACCAGCCGTTCGGCGGAAGCGGGCGCCGGACGGGCCGCGCCCCGGCCCTGTGCTGCCCATGTCAGCCCGAACTGAAGGGCGCCCCCCGCCAGTGCGAAACCGCCAAGGACAGGATGCACCGCCATCAGCCCCAGAACAAAGACCATCGTCCATGGCAGATCGAGAACCGCCATCATCGCGGGGGCGCGCATCAAGGCCGCCACCCTGTCGACATCGGTTACCGCGCCTAAACCGGTGGCGGATGTCATGCAGCGCCCGAAAGCCGCATCCTCGTGCCGGGCCTGCCATGCGGCGGCCAACACCACCAGAAGGCGGCTGCGGGCCGAATCCACGGCGATCATCACGGCGAACAGAAAGGTCACGAGGGCAAAGAGAACGAACAGGCTGGCCCCGGAACGCGATGGCAGAACCCGGTCATACACGAGCACCATAAAGACCGGCCCGGACAACGCCAGCAGGTTCGCGACCGCGCCAAACACCACGATCGCGGCCCAGAGACCCCGCACGGCCGTGGGGCCGAATGCCATGTTGCCTTGCTGCATGGTTCATCCTTGGCGACGGGGTGCTGTTGCGTTTCGGGACCCCCGCGTTGTAGAAAAAACCATAGGCACGCGCGTGCTATCATCCGGTAAACGCCAGAGGAGTCCGGTTTGGCCATCAGATCCACCCCGTTCGCGTTGCTGGCCTGTGCGATCCTTGCCCTTGCAGGGTGCGATCTGGCGCCGGTTGCCCGGGGAGAGCATGACCCGTTCGAGGCCCGCAACCGCGAGATATTCGACAACAACCTCAGGCTTGACCGCGCTGTCTCGGGTGAAAGCCCATCGCCCCAAGGCAGCGGCGGCTTGCGGCGCATGGTCAGCAATTTCGGCGAGAACCTCGGGCTGCCGTCAACGATCCTGAACGATCTGCTGCAACTGCGACTGGACCGCGCAACCGAGAACACGTTCCGTCTTGCCGTGAACACGACTATCGGCATCGGGGGCCTGTTCGACCCCGCGGCCATTCTGGGGGCGCACGGACGGCGATCCGATTTCGGCGAGACACTGCACCGCTGGGGCATGGGTGAGGGCGCCTATGTGGTGTTGCCCTTGCTGGGCCCGTCGACCGAACGCGATGTGCTGGGGATGGTGGTCGATACCGCCATCGACCCGCTGCGCTGGGCCCGTCCGCATGCCATTTATCGGTGGAGCATCCCGGCGCGATTGGCAGCCCGGCTGGCGGATCGCGCGGAATATGCCGATCTTCTCGACGCAAATGTGATCAATACATCCGATCCTTATGCCCAGGCGCGGCTTCTGTTCTATCAGACCCGGCGCTATCATCTGGGGGTGCAAGACGACGAGGAGTTCATCGATCCCTATGCCGATTTCTGACCTCAGCCGCCGCGGCGCCCTTGTGGGCCTGTTCGGCGCGGCGATGCTCGCGCTGCCCTCGGGCGCGCAGGCATTGTCCGAGTCGCAAGCGCGCGACCTCATCAACCGCGTGATGGAGGAGGTCCACGGGATCATCAATTCGGGACAGTCGGAATCGCGCATGATCGCCCGGTTCGAACGCTTGTTCGGTGACTATGCCGATGTTCCGGCGATTGCGCGTTCGGCCCTCGGGCCACCAGCACGCAGCGCCAGCGCATCGCAGCTTTCGGCGTTTTCCACCGCTTTCCAAGGATACATGGCGCGCAAATACGGCAGCCAGTTTCGCCGCTTCATCGGCGCCCGTGTGCAGGTTGAAGGCGCGCGCCCCGTTCAGCGGTATTTCGAGGTAATCTCGACGATGAACCTGCGGGGGCAGTCACCCTTCGAGGTCCGCTGGCACGTCTCCGACCGCAGTGGCAGCCCGCTGTTCTTCAACCTCATCATCGAGGGCGTGAACCTGCTGGCGACCGAAAGGCAGGAAATCGGCACGATGCTCGAGCGGCGCGGCGGCGATATCGCCGCGCTGATCACCGACCTTCGGGCTGCCGGATGATCCGCCTTGGCGTAGGATTGGCCTTGGCGATCGCCGCATTTCCGGCCCTTGCGGATACCGCGCCATTTCAGGGCGACTGGACCTTTGGCAACCCTGCGGCTTGTGTCTTGGGGCGCGATGATCCGAACTTCGCCTTCAGGATCGAGGGCGACACCCTCATCGGGCTGGAAAGCACCTGCGATTTGACCAACCCGACGGCAATCCGCGACATGAACGCAACGCTGTTCGACGCGCAATGTGTCGGCGAAGGCGAGGAATGGACCTATCGCCTGCTGCTGATGATCGACATCGACGGCAACCTCGCGACGATCCATCACGGCTCGTCGCTGGTTTATAGCCGTTGCACGAATTCGGCCCCGGCAGGCGCGCTGAAGTAAATCAGCCGCCCAAGATCCCGCTCAGCAACCCTCGGATCGCGTCTTGCAGCCCGCGATCGCCCGTGGCGGCGGGGTCATTGCCCCGCGTGGTCGGCGGTTCAAGACGCGGGCGTTCCGGGATCGTCATCGGCAGCGGGTGCTGGGCCATGCCGTCATGAATGCGCACCATCGTTTCGCGCCAGATCTCGGCGGGCAGGCCCCCTCCGGTGACGCCGGTCAAGGGCGAATTGTCGTCGTTGCCCATCCAGACGCCCACGACATAATCGGCGGTAAAGCCCACGAACCACGCGTCGCGGGCCGAGGTGGTGGTGCCGGTCTTGCCCGCCGCCTCGCGCCCGTCGGGCAACAAGGCGCGGCGCCCCGTCCCGTAGGGCGCCTCGAGGACCTGCGTCATCATCCAGATCAACCGATGCGCGGCATCTTCGGTGATGACGCGCGCACCGATCCCCGAACCGATGCTCATCAACGGTTGGCTGTCGCCCGCCAGCGTCAGCGAGGTGAAGCCGTAAGGTTCGACGGAACTGCCGCCGTTCAGGATGCCCGCATAGGCGGCGGTCATCTCAATCAATGTCGCTTCCGACGATCCCAGCGCCAATGCCGGCCCTTCGGCCAGTTCGGAATGCAGCCCGAAGGTATTCGCCGCCTCGCGCACGCGGTCCCGGCCCATGGCCTCGGATATCCGCACCGCAGGAATGTTTTGCGACCGGGCGAGTGCCTCGGTCAGGGTCATCATCCCCAGAAAATCGTTGGTATAGTTGCGCGGGCTCCATGGGCCGGAACCGGGCACGTTGATCGTCAGGGGCGCATCTTCGACGAGGTCAAAGGGCTCGTATCCCATGTCCATCGCCAACGCATAGACAAAGGGCTTGAAGGCGGACCCCGTTTGCCGTCGCGCCTGCGTCGCGCGGTTGAAGCCCCCCGGGACATACCCGCGACCGCCGACCATGCCGCGCACTGCCCCGTCGGCGGACATGACAAGGATCGCGGCCTCGGCCGTCGATCCTTCGCGGACGCGCGTCGCGAAGACCTGCGACAGGGCTTCTTCGGCGGCGTGCTGGATACGCTGGTCGAGCGTGGTCTGGACAGTCACGTCCTCGGTCGTGTCGCGTGTCAGCCATGCCGGTCCGGTCTGCATCACCCAGTCGGCAAAAAACCCGCCGGTCGGGCGTTCTGCGGCATCATGCAAGGTGGCCGGGCGTGCCCGGGCGTCCGCCGCCTGCTGCGCCGTCAGATAGCCCTGTTCCTCCATCAGGCCGATGACGATGCCCGCCCGTTCCTGCGCGCGGGACAGATTGCGCGTCGGGGCATAATAGGACGGCGCCACCAGCAGCCCGGCCAGCATCGCGCCCTGCGCCGGGCTGACTTGCGCCGCAGAGACACCGAAATAGCGCTGCGCCGCGGCTTCGAACCCGCGCGACCCGGCACCAAGGAAGGCGCGGTTGATATAGATCGTCAGGATTTCGGCCTTGGTATAGCGCAGTTCCAGCGCGAAGGCATAGGGCAGTTCCTGAATCTTGCGCCAGACCGTGCCTTCTCGGCAGTCGCCTTCGTAATCGGCCTCGGTATCCCACAGGGCCGGGTCGAATTCGCGGCCCAGACACAGCAACTTGGCCACCTGTTGCGTGATGGTCGAGCCACCCGCCCCGCTGAAAGGCCCGCGTCCCGCCGCAAGGTTGCCCCGGATCGCGCCCGCGATGCCGCGCGGGCTGATCCCGAAGTGCCACCAGAACCGGCGGTCCTCGGTTGCGACGATGGCGTTGCGCAGGTGTTCAGACACTTGGTCCGATGTGGTGAAGCCACCGAAGGTTTCACCGCGCCATGCGAAAACCTCGCCGTCGGCGTCCAGCATCGTCACCGAACCGCGCGCGCGACCGTCCAGCAAGTCGGTCACTTGCGTCGGAAGCTGCGTATAGAAATAGAAGGTCGCCGCCGCCATGACGGCCACCCCGATCGCCGTCAGGCGCCAGGTTATCCCCCAGACCACTCGCCACACAAAGCCGAACAGCCGTCGCAGGAAGCGCGTCAGAAAATTACCCGATTGGGGATTGCGCGGCGAACGCCCCCGGCCACCGCCTTGCGACCCTGATTTCGTGCGCCGAGGGGCCGAACCCCCGCGCTGGTCAGCCCGCAACGGGGGTCGCCGATTTCCTGTGGGTGCCATGCGTGCTCGAAACCGTTCTTCTCTACTCTTTGGGGTAGCATACAGCCCTCCCCCCGGATTGTGGAGAGGGTGAGTCTTCGCGATTCGCTTTCACGCGATGATGAAATCGTGAGCACTGCCGCCTCTTTGTGCAAATTTTCCGCAAAACTTCGGATTCACCGGACCGGCTTCCGGCCTGAACGTTGCTCTTTGCACCTGCAGCAAGAGGAATGGGCTCACACCGCGCCGCAAGGTGCACTTAGGCCGCAGATGGGGGACCCAGTGAAATACATCATCGCAGCAATCAAACCATTCAAGCTGGAGGAGGTGCGCGAAGCGCTCACCGAGATCGGCGTTCGGGGCCTGATGGTCACCGAAATCAAGGGCTTCGGCGCACAGTCGGGCCATACCGAGATCTATCGCGGCGCCGAATATGCCGTGAATTTCGTGCCCAAGCTCAAGCTGGAAATCGCTGTGCCCGATTCGATGCTGGACTCGGTGCTGGAAACCCTGGGGGCCACCGCGCGCACCGGGAAGATCGGCGACGGCAAGATCTTCGTGATGGATCTGGAACAGGCAATTCGCGTGCGCACCGGCGAAGCCGGCGACGATGCGCTCTGAGCGACACGGGAACAAAGGAAAGATGGACATGAAACTGACGAAACTCCTTCCGGCCACGGCGCTTGCATCGCTGCTGCCCCTCGCCGCCGTGGCGCAGGAAGCGGCCGCCGAGGCCGTCACCGAAACCATGGACAAGGGCGACGTCGCCTGGATGATGACGGCGACGCTGCTGGTGCTGTTCATGATCGTTCCGGGGCTCGCGCTGTTCTACGGCGGCCTCGTGCGGTCGAAGAACATGCTGAGCGTGCTGATGCAGTGCACCTCGATCGCCGCGATGGCGATGGTGATCTGGGTCATCTATGGCTATTCCTTCGCCTTTGGCGGCGGCACCTCGCCGTTCTGGGGCGGCCTCGACAAACTGTTCCTGGCGGGCGTCACGCCTGATTCGATGGCGGCCACCTTCTCGGATGGCGTCGTAATCCCTGAATTCGTCTTCATCGCCTTCCAGATGACCTTTGCCGCGATCACGCCGGCCCTGATCGTCGGCGCCTTTGCCGAACGCATCAAGTTCGGCTCGCTGATGGTCTTCACCGCGCTGTGGGTCACGATCGTCTATTTCCCGGTTGCCCACATGGTGTGGGATGCATCGGGCCTGATCTTCAACCTCGGCGGCGGCACCGGCGCGATTGACTTTGCTGGCGGCACCGTGGTGCACATCAACGCCGGGATCGCGGCCCTCGTCGGCGCCATCGTGATCGGCCCGCGCGTCGGCTATCGCAAAGACAACATGGCCCCGCACTCGATGACCCTCACGCTGGTCGGCGCTGCGATCCTGTGGGTTGGCTGGTTCGGTTTCAATGCCGGCTCCAACCTCGAGGCAAACGGAGGCGCAGCCCTTGCGATGATCAACACCTTCATCGCCACCGCTGCCGCGATCCTCGCCTGGAACATCATCGAGAAGTTCACCCGCAAGCATTCGTCGATGCTGGGCGCTGCTTCGGGCATGATCGCCGGTCTGGTGGCCATCACCCCGGCCTGCGGCACCGTCGGCCCGATGGGCGCAATCGTTCTGGGCGCACTGGCTTCGGCGGTCTGCTACTTCTTCGTCGCGGTCGTGAAGAACAAGTTCGGCTATGATGACAGCCTCGACGTGTTCGGCATCCACGGCGTGGGCGGCATCATCGGCGCTGTCGGCACCGGCATCCTGTCGTCGGAAGCCTTCGGAGGCATGGGCGTGCTGGCCGAGACCGCGGCCCAGCAGACCTGGATCCAGATCCAAGCCGTCGTGATCACCATCGTGTGGTCGGGGATCGCGTCTTATGTCCTGTTCAAGCTGATCGACATGACCATGGGTCTGCGCGTCTCGTCGGATGACGAACGTCAGGGCCTCGACCAGACGAGCCACGGCGAATCGGCCTATAACCTCTGATCCGCTCCTCCCTCGGGGATCAGGACCCGGGCGTTCGCGCCCGGGTTTTTCATGCGAAAAGGCCCGCCGGAATGGCGGGCCTTTGGTTCGTTCAGCGGATCGTATCACCGCGTTCCAGCCGGGGCGTCAGTTCGATGCGATGCCCGCCGATCTGCCCGTTCATGTCCTTGCCCGCGATGATGTTCGCCGCCATTTCACCGATCTCGCGGCGGCAGGCGTCTATCGTCGCCAGCTTGATCGGCAGCCCGTCCAGAAAATCGACCCCGTTGAACCCTGCCAGACCCAGCTTTCCGGGAATGTCGTGCCCCTTTTCAAGGCAATACAACAGGCCGCCCGCGCCGATCATGTCATTCGAATATACGAGGAAATCGAGGTCGGGATTGCGTGCCAGAATGGCCTCGGTCATCTCGCGGCCCTTCTTGAGGGCCGACCCCCCGGAATAGAGTTCGGTTTCGGCAAGTTCGATCCCGTGTTCACCCAGACCTTCGATCAGCCCTTCCATGCGTTTGCGGGCACGATGGTCATCGGTCATCTTCGATCCAAGAAAGCCGATCCGCCCATAGCCTGCCGACACGATCGCCTGCGCCATCTGCTTTCCCGCCGCGCGGTGCGAGATACCAACGACCGAGTCGATCGGATCGCCGTCACTGTCCATGATCTCGACAATGGGGATACCGGCATTCTCGAGCATGGCGCGCGACACGTCCGAATGCTCGAGCCCGGCGATGATCACGCCGGACGGGCGCCACGACAGCATTTCATACAGCACGGCCTCTTCCCGATCGGCCAGATAGTTCGTCACCCCGAACACCGGTTGCAGGCCGGTGTCTTCGAGCGCGGCGGAAATGCCGCTGAGAACCTCGGGGAAGACCATGTTCGACAGGGACGGCACGATCACGGCCACCAGATTCACCTGCTGCGACGCCAGCCCCCCGGCAATCTTGTTGGGCACATATCCCAGCGTCCGCGCGGCGGCCAAGACCTTCTCGCGCGTGGCAGGCGAGACATCCTCGCGGTTGCGCAAAACGCGCGAAACGGTCATCTCGCTGACCCCGCAGGCCTCGGACACATCGCGCAGGGTCAGGGGACGGCGGATCTCGGGCTGTCGGGGCTGCGACATGGTCAAGGGGTCTCCGGTTCGGGCGGCAGGGCCGCGCAGGCGCGGGTCAGCGCGATGCTTCTATGTAAAACGCGAAAGTTAGCGCTGTCAAAAGCTTCGCACTGCGACGCACCGGCGAAAAAATCCGGGTTGCGTCGGAGAAACGTTCCCGCCAATACAGGGGGCGGCGGCCCCGTGGCTCAACTGGATAGAGCAGTCCCCTCCTAAGGGACAGGTTACAGGTTCGAATCCTGTCGGGGTCACCAAAAGCCCTTGATGAACTCCTTGGCTAGGTCTTGCGGGGTCGATGGCCTGCTTGGTGCCTGTCAACCGAAGCGCGTGCGGGCATCGTCGGAAGTAATCGCCTCGATCTGATCGATGTCCAATGCGCGGATGCCGGGGAGGCGCGCGAGAACCGCGCCATCCAGCATGACGGACAGTGCGTCGGTCCCTGCGTCGAACAGCGTTTCGATCCGCGCGCCTGCTGCACCCTCAGGGCGCATGATGTTCAGCCGGTCGACCGTTGGGTCGAAATCGCTGATGGTCGCGGGGGCGCCGGCCAGCCAGTCGCCCAGAACAAACGTGTCCCCGCCAGCGCCGCCGTGCAAGGTGTCGGCCCCGCCGGCAATCACCACATCGTCGCCCGCCCCGGCATTCAGATAGCTGCCGGCGCGATCATCCAGATCGCCATCGGGTTCGAAACCGAACAGGGTATCCGCCCCGTCCCCACCGAACAGCAGATCCTGCCCCAGCCCTGCGATCAGCCAGTCGCCCCCGGCGCCACCGATCAGGGTATCGTCGCCCGTTCCACCCCACAGCCGTTCGTCGGCCTCGCCGCCTGTCAGGCTGTCGTTGCCGCCCTCGCCTGCCATGATTGCCCCGTTCGACAGGACATCATCGCCCGCGCCGCCCAGAATCGTGTCGTGCCCCGTGCCACCGGCAAGCGTGTCATTGCCCGCGTTCCCGGCGATCAGGTCGTCGCCCGCACCGCCGTCCAGCCGATCGGCGCCGGGACCACCCAGCAAGGTGTCGTTGCCCGCGCCCCCGAGCGTTGCCGCGCCTTGCGCATCAGCGATGATGGTCTGCCCGGGCACAGGAGGCGCCGCAGTGTCGGAACTTTCGTAGCCACTGCCACCCCAATCCGCCGGGGAATCGCCGTCACCTGAGGTTGGCGAATCGCCCGTGCCGTCCGGCAGGCCGCCGTTTGTTCCGCCCGCTGCCGTGCCTTGTCCGGAGTCCGAGCTTTCGAACCCTGCGCCGCCCCAATTGGCCGGGGAATCAGGCGTGGATGACAACAGGTCGCCCGTCGTGCCTTCGTCGCCCGCGTCGGGCGGTGGCGCATCATCGTCTTCGCTGACAAACGTCATCGCCCCGACACCCGAGGCCATCAGCACACCCAGCAATCCCAGAAACATCCACATGGTTTCCACCCGCCCGCATGACGTGGACAAACAGGAAACATCCGATCTGGCCCGCCGAACAGGGGGATTCCAGAAAGAAGGTTAACGCCGCATGCGCCCATCTTCCGCCCGAGGTGCGCCGATATGACCTGCCCGCCGAGCGAATCCGTTTGCATTCGGCGTCGTTTTCGCCTAACCGGCGCAGCGTCGACCATGGCCGGGCTCCGGTCAGGGCGGCACCCTCCATGGGCCTGAGCTGGACGACATCCCGGCCTGCGCCTTAACCCTTTGAACAGGAGACCCCGATGTCGATTACCGTCGAAGAAAAGCAGCGCCTCATCGCCGAATTCGCCACCAAGCCCGGCGACACCGGCTCGCCCGAAGTTCAGGTTGCGATCCTGACCTCGCGCATCACCACGCTGACCGAGCATTTCAAGACCCACAAGAAGGACAACCACTCGCGTCGTGGCCTTCTGGCTCTGGTCGCTCAGCGCCGCAAACTGCTAGACTACACCAAAGCCAAGGACGAAGCCCGTTATCAGTCCTTGATCCAGCGCCTGGGTATCCGCCGCTAAGGCCCTGCCCCCGGAATTCGAAACGCCCGCTGGAAACAGCGGGCGTTTTGCGTTCGCGCGGTGCGGCGCCGGTCACTCGCCAAAAGCATCCCCCTGCGGCCCGGGCGCCAGCCGGATCAGGCGCGAATCCGCGACCGCCGCTTGCCGATGCTTGACCGCCTCGCGATAGGCGGGATCGCGCAGCATCGTGACAAAGGCCTCGACCGAGGGATATTGCGCAATGAAACACGCGTCCCATTGTTCCGACGACGGACCGATCAGCATCAGTTCGAAAGAACCGCGCCACAGGATCCGCCCGCCCAGCGCCTGAAAGATCGGTCCGCTTTCACGCGAATAGGCGGCATACGCCTGCGCCCCCGTCATATCGCGCCCATCGGGATATTGGGCCTGCGGATGGAACCGGACAAGGTTCAGCATCTGCACGGGGCCCGGCCGATCGTTGGCGCGAAATGCCGCGAAACTCTCGCGCGTTGGGTCAACATGGGTCATGGCGCGTCCTCGTTTCCTGTTCGTCGGGCAATCCTGCATGCGGCGGCGCTGCATGGCAATGGCGCGGTCTTGTCGCGCTGACGAATCACGGCCCCTTTCCAAAACGCTGGTTTTCCTGTAAGGCGCGGACATCTGCGACGTGAGGCCATGCCCCGGGCACATGCACAGGATAGGGGCGGCGGCAATGGGGCCGCCATTAGAACGGGAGACCCGGAGGGCCGGGAGTGCTCCCTTACAGGAAACGATATATGTTCAACATCACCAAGAAGTCGATCCAGTGGGGCCAGGAAACGCTCACGCTGGAAACGGGGCGTGTCGCCCGTCAGGCCGATGGCTCGGTTATCGCCACGCTGGGCGAAACCTCGGTCATGGCCAACGTGACTTTCGCAAAATCGGCCAAGCCGGGGCAGGATTTCTTCCCGCTGACCGTGCACTATCAGGAACGCTATTATGCCGCGGGCAAGGTGCCCGGCGGCTATTTCAAGCGCGAAGCCCGTCCCAGCGAGAAAGAAACGCTGACCTCGCGCCTGATCGACCGTCCGATCCGCCCGCTGTTCGTCGACGGCTTCCGCAACGAGGTTCTGGTCGTCTGCACCGTGCTGTCGCATGACCTCGTCAACGAACCCGACATCGTCGCAATGATCGCCGCCTCGGCCGCGCTGACCGTTTCGGGCGTGCCGTTCATGGGCCCGATCGGCGCTGCCCGCGTCGGTTTCGTCGATGGCGAATACGTGCTGAACCCCGAATGCGACGACATGGTCAACCTGCGCAGCAACCCTGAGCAGCGTCTGGACCTCGTGGTTGCCGGCACCGCCGACGCCGTGATGATGGTCGAATCCGAAGCCTATGAACTGACCGAAGCCGAGATGCTGGGCGCGGTGAAATTCGCGCATGAAAGCTATCAGCCGGTCATTCAGGCGATCATCGACTTTGCCGAACAGTGCGCCAAGGAACCCTTCGACTTTGCCGCTCCGGACTATTCGCCGATGCTGGCTCGCGTCAAGGAACTGGGCGAAACCCAGATGCGCGCCGCTTTCGCCATCCGCGACAAGCAGGAGCGTGTGAACGCGATCTCCGAGGCTCGCGCCGCCATCAAGGCTGGCCTGACCGAGGAAGAACTGGCCGACGCCACCCTCGACACCGCGATGAAGAAGCTCGAAGCGTCGATCCTGCGTGGCGACGTGATCAACGGCGCCCCGCGCATCGACGGTCGCGACACCCGCACCGTGCGCCCGATCGTGGCAGAAACCTCGGTCCTGCCGCGCACGCATGGTTCGGCGCTGTTCACCCGGGGCGAAACGCAGTCGCTGTGCGTCGCCACGCTGGGCACCGGCGATGACGAGCAGTTCATCGACGCGCTGACCGGCACCACCCGCCAGAACTTCCTGCTGCATTACAACTTCCCGCCCTACTCGGTCGGCGAAGTGGGCCGCATGGGTTCGCCGGGTCGCCGTGAAATCGGCCATGGCAAGCTGGCGTGGCGCGCGCTGCAGGCGGTTCTGCCGGCGCCGACCGACTTCCCCTATACCATCCGCATCGTGTCCGAGATCACGGAATCGAACGGCTCCAGCTCGATGGCCACCGTCTGCGGCGGCTCGCTGTCGATGATGGACGCGGGCGTTCCGCTGAAGGCACCGGTTGCCGGTGTCGCCATGGGCCTGATCCTTGAGGACGACGGCAAATTCGCCGTTCTGACCGACATTCTGGGCGACGAGGATCACCTCGGCGACATGGATTTCAAGGTTGCGGGCACCGAAGGCGGCATCACCTCGCTGCAGATGGACATCAAGGTTTCGGGGATCACCTTCGAGATCATGGAACAGGCGCTGGCCCAAGCCAAGGACGGCCGCCTGCACATCCTGAACGAGATGGGCAAGTCGCTGTCGGCTCCGTCGGGCTTCAGCCAGTACGCGCCGAAGATCGAGACGATGCAGATCCCGACCGACAAGATCCGCGAAGTGATCGGCTCGGGCGGCAAGGTCATCCGCGAGATCGTCGAGGTTTCGGGCGCCAAGGTCGACATCAACGACGACGGCACCATCAAGATCGCCTCGAACGATCAGGCGGCGATCAAGAAGGCCTATGACATGATCTATTCGATCGTGGCCGAGCCCGAGATCGGCAAGATCTACACCGGCACCGTGGTGAAGATCGTCGACTTCGGCGCCTTCGTGAACTTCTTCGGCAAGCGTGACGGCCTCGTGCACGTCTCGCAGATCGCCAACAAGCGCCTGAACCACCCGTCCGACCTGCTCAAGGAAGGTCAGGAAGTGAAAGTCAAGCTGCTGGGCTTCGACGATCGCGGCAAGGTCCGTCTGGCGATGAAGATGGTCGATCAGGAAACCGGCGAAGAAATCGCTGTCGAAAAGAAAGAGGAAGGCGCCGAGTAATCGGGCCTATCCTGTGCGATACGGAAAACCCCCGGCTGAAAGGCCGGGGGTATTTGTTTTGGTAAACGCTGGGTTTCGGCCCATTCCCGCCGTTGTGCGGTTCTGCGTTGATCGCGCGACATTCCGGGCGCCTCAGGGCTGCAATGGTTGCTGAACGTTAGGGCGATACCATGCATGACGGCGGCGAGCTTCCTTGCGATTCTGAAGCTCGAACAGCCCGGAATTATGGATGACCTGTCGCCAAGAACGACATCCGTAATCCTTGGGGTGCTCGTCGGGGTAATGGGATGCGATCCATTCAGCAGCGGCATCGACCGAGGTCCAGTCGCACGCTGCCAACGCTGTGGAAGCGCTGCGTAAGGCTTGCACGATGGTTGTCGTGGGCCAGGGCGGGCGGCCGGAGACGATCAAGTCGCGCACCTCGGGCGTCGCAAGTTTGTCGGCCATCGCCTTACGGGCAGCAACGAAATCCAATGCAAATCCGGATAGGTCGCTGTGGGCGCGGGTGACGCGATCAAGCGTTACTAGGAGGGCTTGGCGTGCGCCTTGGCAGCCCGCATCGGAACGCAGATCATGTTCTTCGAGGAAATGGTGAACAAGGGAGTTTCGGAGCGCGACGAGGTCGCGATGTTCGGCTTCGATCCTGGCGAATTCATCTGCCGAGAGCACAATTTGCTGAAGAAAGGTGAAGCTGGAGCCGGATAGCTCAACTGTCTCGTCAGACAGGCCCTCCTTTCCTTCGGGCACAAGAAAAGACGTCATCATTTCGCCCACCAAAAAGCCCATGGTCTTGCGCCGCGTGTCGTCGATTTGTTGGGTCAGCGCATCCTTGGGCTGGGCGGTGGAGCCGGAAAGACGATGCTGTGCCACTATAGCTTTCATCAACAACTCAAACGCCTGAAACCGTAGAGTGCATTGACCGAAGAGTTGCTCAACGTCATTTCTCGTCGACCGCGCGTCAGGGACGGGATGTGTCTTCTCACTATCTGCCGCATTCGTCATAATCGTCATCGTGCCCGACAACGTGCCGATGGGCAAGGGGGGGGGCGCGACTGGGGCGAATGAACCCTCTCGCAGCATGTCGTGGCTGCTGCTACGTGGAACTGATGATGAAGATCGGCTTGACGCACGGATGCCACCTTATTGCCAACCTGCCGCAGAATGCGGCTCTGATCTACAGCGATAGGCTGCGCTTCAGCGTTGCGACGGAATAGCAGCTTCCTCTCTGCGCCATGAGAGGTTTGACACGCATTCGAACGACCGCTTCCCGCCCATTGCCGCATCCCTCGCCCCATTTCCCCCTCACCAAGTATCCCCCACCCGATACCCCCTCGGCCAGGGGTCGGTGGGGTCGAGCATGAGTTGCGAGGTGCCGGTGATCCAGGCCTGACCGCTGATTTCCGGTGTCACGGTGGGCACGCCGGCCAGTTCGCCCAGCGACAGGATGCGGCCCCGGAATTCGGACCCGATCAGCGAGCGGGCGATCATCTCTTGCCCCGGCGCGATCAGCCCCCGCGCCGACAGCAGCGCCAGACGGGCCGACACCGCCGTCCCGGTGGGCGAACGGTCGATCTTGCCCGGTTCGATGGCGACGGCGTGGCGGGTCTCCAGCCCCTGCATCGGCCCGGCGAACAGGCAAAAGCTGATGTGCTTCCAGTCCGGGTTGGTAGGGTGAGTGAACCCCAGTTGCTCGGTCGCGGCCTTGGTCAGCCGCACCCCCAGCGCGGCCAGATCCCCGGCCTCGTCGGGGGTTAGCGCGAAACCCAGGGCAGGGGCGTCGACCACCACGAAACTGTCGCCACCAAAGGCCGTGTCGACGCGCAAGGTGCCCAGCCCCTCGACCTCCAGCAGCGCATCAAGGTGTTGGGCAAAGCTGGGCAGGTTGGTCACATGCACCTGCGTGACCTTGCCATCCGCGCAATCGGCCCGAACGCGGACCAGCCCGCCCGGCGCCTCAAGCACCAGTTCGGTCACCGGTTCGACCATCGGCAAGATGCCGGTTTCCAACAGGACGGTGGTCACGCAGATGGAATTCGAGCCCGACATGGGCGGCGTGTGGACAGGCTCCATGATGATGAACCCCATCTGCGCGCGCGGGTCTTTGGGCGGCACCAGCAGGTTGACGTGGCGAAACACCCCGCCGCGTGGTTCGTTCAGAACGAAATCGCGCAGGGTGCCGTCGCGGGCGATCCAGCGCGATTGTTCCCACACGGTGGCCCCCGGCGGCGGCGCAACGCCGCCGGTGATGACATCGCCAACCTCGCCCGCGGCATGACAACCGACGATCTGGACCAGCTGGCGCGAGCGCATCAGAAGGGGAGCGGCGCGCCGTTGACCGTCAGGCGACCGTCGGGATACAGCTCGACCTCGGACCTCAGGTGGTCCTCGGCGACGGCTTGCCCCAGCCCGTTCATCATCATCTGGGCGAAGAACACCTGATCTTGCGGAATCAGCCCGGCCTCGGCCAGACGGCCAACAAAGGTCTGCCCGCCGATCAGGTCGAACACGAAACGCCCGGCGCCGCGCGGCGGATTGCCCATGCTGGCCATAACGCCGTCAAAGAAGTCGACACCGCCGGAACCGGTCAGGCTGGCATCGCCAACGCGCGTTTCCAGCGTGTCGAGGGTCACGCCATAAATCTCGAACGGCGGGCGGGCGCCGGAGCCGAAACCGTCGCCCAGTTCTTCCAGCAGGCGCATCTGCGCCGTCGCATCGAAAACGATCGAAATCGACTCGCCCGCGAAGGCCTGTGCGTTGATCATCGCCAAGGTCTGTTCCGTCGGAACCACGTCGCGGAACGCGAACATCAGGCGGGCGGGCTGGTTTTCGGGCGTCACGACCAACGGCGCCGTGACGGCCATTTCGGCGTTTGCGATCGTCGCACCGCCCCGCATCGGCCCCATGCCGCCCTGAATGCGGTAATCACTCGCCGACGAGGTCATGGAGAACGCACCATCCACCATCTCGGCCTCGAGGACCGATTGAGCCACCGCCGTGTTCATGACGATCGCCGCCCCGCCCAGCATCTGGTTGGAAATGCCGGTGGTCTGGCCGGCGGCAATACGCAACCGGGCAAAGAACCCCGCGTCGAAGGCCGCGCGCAAGGCTCCGGCTTCGTTGCTGATCATGTCCATTTCTTCTGCGGCGAGTTCGACGTGGAAATCGGCCATCGTAGCTTCGCCCGACTGCCAGCCCGTGCCGGGATCGAAGCCGAAGGAATACTCGGTCTGGGGCGAATCGATGATCAGGTCGAGACGGCCTTCGCGCTCGGCATGCAGTTCACCGCTGAAATTGGTGAGGCCCAGCGAGAAGGTTTCGTTCGTCGGTTGGCGCGCGCGCGTCGAACTGGCAAGAATCGCGCGCATCATCGGGAAGCTCCAGTTCAGCGCGAGCGTTTCCGCCGAGGCGTCATACGCGACCTCTCCGCCGCCGGTGACCGTGAAGGTGCGGATCACATCATCGACGGTCGATACCACGTCGAAGGATGGCGGCAGAACCAGCGCGACCGCGCCCCCACGCGATTCGACGCGCAATTCCGGCAGGATGGCGACGATCTCCTGCGGGCCCGATTCGGGGAAGATGCGAACGTTGCTGGCGATCAGACTGCCGCCAAGGTCCTGCGTCGACCCCGACGCGATCATGATGCCGCCATCGCGGGCACGGGTGCGCAGTTCCGTCCATGCCGTCTTGGCGGAATAGTCCTGCGCCGCCGCGAGGGCCACGAAGGAAACACTCAGAACGCCGGCGGTGCCGGCAACAATGGAAAAGCGGGCAAACATGCTCAAACTCCTTGCTCAATTCGCGCAGTGTTGGCCCCGTTTCCCTTTGCGTCAAGACGAAAACCCGGCGCCGGGGATGGCATGCGCGTGATGCGCGCGTTACCAAGGGTCACCACGTTCCTCCGGAGGCCCGAAGCAATGACACGACCAAGCTGGGAAACCGCCCTCGCCGGGCAGACGGTTCTGTTGACAGGTGCCAGCCGCGGCATCGGCGCCGCAGCGGCGCGGCTTTTTGCCGAGGCAGGCGCCCACCTTGGCCTTGCCGGGCGGGAAAGCCCCGCCTTGCGGGCGGTGGCCGAACAAACAGGCGCGCGCTTGCTGGACTGCGATGTTGCCGATCCCGCTCAGGTCGAGGCGGCTGTGAAAGCCATGGTCGCACAGCACGGGCGCCTTGACGTGCTGATCAACAACGCCGGGGTCATCGCGCCCATTGAACGCATCGAATCCGCCGACCCTGCCGATTGGGGACGGCAGATCGACGTGAACCTGAAAGGCGTGTTCCACGGCATGCGGGCGGCCTTGC
>JAWKXG010000034.1:0-20811 GCA_041397065.1 Paracoccaceae bacterium
TTGATCGCAGGCGAACTGACCTATACGCAGCTGGAAAAGAGCATCGCCAGCAGCTTGCTCGGCAAACTCGCGCGCTGGCCTACCGGGATTTTGGGTAGCAGACGCTGAGCGCCTGTCGGCTCATTCGATGGTGAACAGACGGATGTGCACCCCCGACGCGAACCGCTCGCCGGTGCCGACGAACAACATGGTGTTCACCCAGCGATAGCGCGGATCCCCCGTTTCCAACCGCGCATGCGTGCGCATGTAATACAGCGCCGGATCGATTGTCTCGCCGGCGGCCATGCGGGCCATCACGTCGGCAGGGCCGTGGCGAAAACCGAAATTGATGATCTCGATCAGCGCACCGTCATCGGTTTCAAGGGCATAGCGCGTATCAAGCTGCGCCAGCCCGTCGGGGAACACTGTCTGCCAGTCCGCCCCAAGGTTGAGAACCCGCCCCGAGATTGTTGGCCCTTCGACGCGACCGCCGATGATGGGTATGATCCGCCGACGTCCCCCGCGCCCGTCGCCCATCTCGCGCAGCGCGCCGAGTTCGGCGTGGATGTCGCAAAACAGTGTCAGCTTCGGGTCTTGGGGCATCGGATCCTCATGCAATTCGGGCCGCCAAGGCCGCCCGCGACCGGGCAACCGAGGCCGAAGGCCTTGACCCTGTCGCCGCAGAGGCATTGGATACGGATCAAAGAAGATCACGCGGGGCACCCCATGTCAAACCGGGTCAGGATGAGGCATCTGCGCTGCTTCATGGAGGTTGCCCGCCACAAGTCGCTGACCGCGGCCGCTCAGGCCCTGAACACCGTGCAGCCCGCCTTGTCGCGCAGTCTCAAGGAGTTGGAGGACGAACTGGGTCACGCGCTGTTTCACCGGACGGCGCAGGGCATGGTTCTGACGCCCGAAGGTCTGGACTTCCTGCACAACATCGAGGGCCCGCTGACGCAGATTCAGGAAGGGATCGCCCGGGTCAAGGGCACCAACCGCGCGCAGACGGTTCGGATCGCGCTGGCTCCGGCGGCGACCCGGTTGCTGGGGGTCGGGGCGGTGGCCGGGTTCCAGAAGGCAAATCCCGACATCAATCTTGTCGTGGACGGGCGCAGCTACAGCGATGCCATGTCGCGCATCCGCGACGGCAGCATCGATTTTGCCGTCGGCCGCCTGATCGCCCCGCGCGACCTCGGTGGGCTGAGCTTTCGCGAGCTCTTCTCGGAACCGATCCTGTTTTGTGCCCACAAGGATCACCCGCTGGCAGGGCGCGAATCGGTGACCTTGGCCGATATCGACCAGTTCACCGTCATTACGCCCTTTCGCGCCGCCATTGTCTGGGACGAAATGCAGCGGTTCTTGCTGGCGCGGGGGCGCACGGACTTGCGGTCGGTGATCGAATCGTCCTCGTATGAATTCATCCGCAGCCTGATGCGCGTGACGGATTCGATCGGTTGGCTGTCGCGCAGCATGGTCTTGCCGGAACTGAACAGCGGCGAATTCGTCAAGCTAGGGATCGACGTCGATGCCCTGCGTGGGGCTGTCGGGATCACCTATCCCGGCGGATCACGGCTGTCCGCCCCCGCCCGGCAGCTGTTCGCGCTGTTCGTCGATACCGCTTCGCAGCTCAAGCTATAGCGTTTCGGTTATAGATACGAGCCAAAGGCTATTTTCCTTTTCGCGCAAGCCAGCGCTAGTCTGTCACCCGAGAAGCGGGTCAACCCGCTCGGGGAGGAAAGACAGCACTGTGCGCAAGGCCAAGAATATCCTGTTCATCATGTTCGACCAGCTTCGGTGGGATTACCTGAGTTGCTACGGACATCCGACGATGCATACCCCCACATCGACCGCCTCGCGTCGATGGGGGTTCGGTTTACCAATGCCTTCATCCAATCGCCCCTGTGCGGCCCCTCGCGGATGAGCACCTATACGGGCCGCTATGCATAACAGCCATGGCGCCTCGTGGAATCAGGTTCCGCTCAGGGTTGGCGAACCGACCATGGGCGATCATCTGCGCAAGGCGGGCATGTCATGCTGGCTTGTCGGCAAGACGCATATGGTCGCCGATGCCGAAGGAATGGAACGGCTGGGCCTTGAACGCGGCACCACGATCGGCGACCGTGTTGCCGAATGCGGTTTCGACGTGTTTGAACGCGATGACGGCCTGCGCCCGGAAGGCCCGGACGGGTTCTATGACGAAGGCGGCGCGCTGAAATACAACGAATACCTGCGCGAGCGCGGCTATCCGGGCGACAACCCGTGGCACGACTATGCAAACTCCGGCATCGACGAGAATGGCACCGTCCAATCCGGCTGGTTCCTGAAGAACAGCACCCTTGCCGCCAACATCGCCGAGGAAGACAGCGAAACCCCCTATATGATGCGCCGCGGCATGGCCTTCATGGAACAGGCCGAGGGGCCGTGGTGTTGCCACCTGTCGCTGATCAAGCCGCACTGGCCCTATGTGGTGCCTGAACCCTACGCGTCGATGTACGGACCGCAGGATTTCATCCCGGTCGTGCGCTCGGAGGAAGAGCGGCAGACGAACCACCCGATGCTGGCCGCCTTGATGCGCGGCCCAGTATCCAGCACCTTCAGCCGCGACGAGGCCCGCAACGCCGTCCTGCCCGCGTATATGGGCCTGATCAAGCAGATTGACGACCAGATGGGCGTGCTGCTGGCGTGGCTGGAAAAAACCGGACGCATGAACGACACGATGATCGTCGTCACCTCGGACCATGGCGATTACCTCGGCGACCATTGGCTGGGCGAAAAGCAGTTCTTCTTTGATACCTCGACCAAGGTGCCGATGATCATCTACGACCCCTCGCCCGAGGCGGACGCCACGCGCGGCACGACCTGCGACGCCTTGGTAGAACAGATCGATCTTGCACCGACGTTCCTTGCGGTCGCGGGCGGGAAGGCGGTGCCGCATATCATGGAAGGGCACTCGCTTCTGCCCCTGCTGCATGGCACCGCGACCGAAACGCCGCGTGATGTTGTGATTTGCGAATACGATTACGCCGGCACGCCGGTGCGGGCGCGGCTGGACCTGCACCCCAAGGATGCGCGCTGCTTCATGGCACGGGGGCATCGCTGGAAGCTGTTGCATTTCGAAGGCGGGCTGCGGCCGATGCTGTTCGATCTGCAGAACGATCCCGACGAACTGAACGATCTGGGCGAAAGTCCCGACCACGCCGAGGTGATCGCCCAGATGTATGAGCATTTGCATGCATGGTTCCGCCGCTGTGATCAACGGATCACGCGGTCGGGCGAGGATCTGGAACGCTCGAGCCGATCGATGAACCGCCGCGGCGTGACGATCGGCGTCTGGGACGAAACGGAAGCCAATGCCGAGGCCGTGGCGAAATACGTCGGTGTGAAGGCGCGGCCTTGGCAGGAAATCGTGTCAACGACCGGATCCTGACGGATCCGGGGCCCGCGAAGGGAGAGCGCGGGCCGAACCAAAAAAACGGGAGGAGAACGACAATGAAGACTTTGATTACCACATCGGCACTGGCGCTGACCGCCGGCCTTGCCGGATCGGCCGCCTTGGCGCAGGTCAACCTGACCATCGCAACCGCCAGCCCGGGCAGCGTCGTCTATACCACGACACAACATCTGGCCAGCGTCGCCTCGCAGCGCGGCATTGCGTCCTTGCAGGTCGCCGAGGGCATGACCCTGACCGACACCGTTCTAGACGTCGCCGAAGGCCGTATGGACATGTCCGAAGCGCCGATGCTGCTGCCCTTCCTGTTGTCACGGGGCATGGGCCCCTACTCGGGCAACGCCGCGAACGGGGCCGAACTGGCTTCAAACCTGCGCGCGCTCTATCCGTTCAACGCCGGGGCCTTCAACATCTTCGCGATGTCATCGACCGGGATCGACAGTTGGGATGACCTCGAAGGTCGCACCATCTTCAACGGCCCGCCCCGTGGCGCGGCCTTGACGAACGCCCGTCAGGCGGTTGCGCTGGCGGCCGGGTTCGAGGATGGCCAGCAGTATACCGGTGTTCAGGCCAACTGGGGCCAACTGACGCCGATGCTGACCGACGGATCGGTCGACGCCTTCGTGTTCCCGACCACCCATCCGTCCGAGCGCATCATCATCATGGAATCGGCCGGCGACGTGAATATCGTCAGCGTCCCGCGCGAAACCTTCGAGAGCGAGGCCTTCCAGCGCATCTTCCAGATGCCCGGCAACATCCCGATCGTGTTGAACTTCTCGGAACTGGGGTATGATGACCACGTCCATCTGGTGAACTCGGATGATGGCATGCTGCGCGGCATGGGGACGGCGTTCGCCACTGTCGTGCACAAGGACATGCCCTATCAACTGGCCTATGACCTGACCGCCGCGCATATCGAGACGATCGATGAACTGCGCGCCAGCAGCCCGACCGCCGCGCATGCCGGCCACGGGATTGTCGATCAGGTGCTGTCGGGCTTCTGCGGCAACAACCAGTTGATGTATCACCCCGGCGCGGTCGCTGCGTGGCAGGACCGGGGCTATGACATCCCGGATTGCGCCGAAGGCCAATAAGCCCGGCTTTCCGTGAAATCAACGCCTTGGGCGCGGTTCTGCTGCGCCCGGGCTTTTCTTCCTGTGCGCAGCGGAGACCGTGATGGCCGACCCCCTCGACGAAGCAGCCCCGCCCCGTAAAGACCTCGCGACACGCGTCGCATTGGTTCTGGGGTTCCTGTTGGTGATCATGGGGATGGTCAACAGCATGCCGGCGATCCCCGGACTGCAAGGCCTGATGGATTCGATCACCGGGGTGCGGAATTTCCCGATCCGGCGTTTCAGTTACGAGTATCTGTTCCCGCTGGCGTTCCTGTGGATGATGATCATCGTCGCGCTGCGCCATTCGCAATTCCGGCATTATCGGGACTCGGGCTCACGGATGCGCCGCTTCGGGCTGTTCATGGACGTGATGCTGGTGACCATGGCCCTTGCCGTGACCATGGCCTACTGGATCGAGATCGACTCGGTGTGCCTGATCGACCAGTTCACCGGAACCCGCGCCGCGCTGATCGCCGACGCGCTGCAACGCGAGATCGAATTCGCCCAAATGATGGGCCTGCCGGTGCCGACCAGCGTCGACGATCCGGCCTGTGTCGACAACCTTGGCAACTGGATCTTTCTGATCGTCGGGCTGGGGGTGATGACCTTCCTTGGATACAACATTCGTGTCTGGGGCCTGCCGCTCGTGGCGGTCGCGATCCTCGTTGCCGGTTATACCATGATGACCATCGCGATCTGGTATTTCTTCGGCTCGGATCACAACCGCTATCTGGTCACCATCCTCGGCGGCGAGCCGCGTCAGCTGATGGACGGACGCCCCAATATCGAGACCGTTCTGACATCGAATGCCTCGGGCCTGCTGGGCACGTTCATGAACATCATGCTGAACACGGTGTTCCCCTATATCGTGCTGGGCAACCTGTTCGGGGTTTCGGCGGGTGGGCAGGCCCTGATCAAGGCTGCCTTCATCTTGACCCGCAAGCTGCGCGGCGGTCCGGCGCATGCCGCGATCGTATCCTCGGCGCTGTTCGGGACGATCTCGGGCGGACCGGTCGTGAACGTCCTGTCAACCGGGGTGCTGACGATCCCGATGATGCTCAAACGCGGGTTCAGCAAGGTCTTTGCCGGCGGGGTCGAGGCCGCCGCCTCGTCCGGCGGGCAGATCATGCCGCCGGTCATGGGCGTTGCCGCCTTCGTCCTCGCGACGATGACCGCCGTGCCCTATAATCAGGTGATCATCGCCGCGATGATCCCGGCGGTGGCCTATTTCGGGACCTTGTTCGTCACGGTGATCTTCCAAGCCCGGAAGCAGGGCATTCAGGCGCAGGGCACCCTGCCCCCGGAAATGACGATGACGTGGTCGGACTACAAGAACCTGACGATGATCTTCGCCCCTGTCGCGCTGATCCTGTTCCTGCTGATCACGCCCAAGGACGCCATCGGCTGTGGCCCGATCACCGATTTCTTCGGTGCCGTCACCACCGGCATGGGTGACGCCTGCCGCGCGACCCAGCTGCCGTGGTTCTTTGCCCTTGTGCAGAACTCGGCCGGGGATGCCGGATCGGCGGGCTGGTGGGCGGCGATCCTGTTGATGGTGATGTTCTTCATCGACAAGGAAATCCGCAGCAAGCCGGGCAAACTCGTGTCGGCGCTGGCTGACGCCGGGGTGATGATCGCGACGCTGTATCTGATGTTCCTCGCGGTGTCGGTCATCGACTTCTGTCTGAACCTGACCGGGCTGTCGAACTATATCGCGCGCGACGCGACCCATGCCCTCAGCGCGTTCGGCGGATCCATTGGCGACAACGGCCTGTTCCTGTTTGTGGCGCTGCTGGCGACGATGGCGCTGGCGGTGTTTCTGGGGATGGGCATGCCGACGGTGCCGGCCTATCTGAACGTGGCGCTGCTGATGGGGCCGCTGCTGGCCGGTCTGGGGATCGCAAATTTCACCGCGCATATGTTCATCTTCTATTTCGCCGTGGCCTCGGCGATCACGCCACCTGTTGCGGTCGCCGCCTTCGCAGCGGCGTCGATCACCGGCGCGGACCCAATGCGCACCGGGGTGTCGGCCGTCAAATCGGGGATCGTGATGTTCGTCATCCCCTTCGTGTTCGCCTTCTATCCGGAATTGTTGCTGATCCCGAACGCCCAGATCGACCCGAACGCACCCGGGAACCAGTTCCTGCCCGGCTATGACGGCGAAATCCATTGGGCCGCGCTGGGGTGGCTGTGTCTGCGCATCGCGCTGGCCCTGTATCTGCTTGGAAGCGTGCTGGCCCGGTTCGATTTCCGCAAGCTGGGCCGCGGAGAGAGCATCGCGCGGCTGGCGCTTGCGCTGATGGTCGTGGCCTCGTCGCCGATGGTTTACGCGGTCGGGATCGTCGCGTCGGCAGCCCTGCTCTTCTGGCACGCCCGAAGCGCCAACCAGCCAGCCCCGGCTTGATCGGGGCACGCGATTGAGACGGGGGGGGCACTTGCCCCCCGCTCGTGGCGGACCTAGCATAGCCCTGCCAACAGACAGGGGCCTGCCATGACCGACACCAGCATCGGATTGCTTGAACGTCTTGTGGCGTTTCCGACTGTCTCGGCCCATCCGAACCGGCAGCTGATCGCCTTTGTCGCGGATTTCTTGCGTGGCCACGGGATCGAGGCGGCACTCTACCCCAATGCCGAAGGAACCAAGGCCAATCTCTATGCCACCATCGGCCCCAAGGACCGGGGCGGTGTCATGCTGTCGGGCCATACCGATGTCGTTCCGGTCGAGGGGCAGGCATGGACCGGCGATCCCTTCACGCTGCGCGATCTGGACGGGCGGCTGACGGCGCGGGGGGCGGCGGATATGAAGGGCTTTGTCGCCTGCGCGCTGATCGCCGCGCGCAAGGCCGCGACCCTGCCGCTGAAAACACCGCTTCATCTGGCGCTGTCCTATGACGAGGAGCTGGGTTGTCTGGGCGTCGGCAGCATGATCGACGCCATGGCCCGCGCGCCCATTCGCCCCGAGATGGCCATTGTCGGCGAACCGACGTCAATGCGCATTGCCTTGGGCCACAAAGGGAAAACCGCGCTGCGCGCCACCTGCTGCGGGGTCGAGGCGCATTCGGCACTGGCCCCGACAGCCTTGAGCGCGATCCATCTGGCGGCGGATTACATCGCCAAGATCCGCGCGCGGCAGGAATTGCTGGCAACGCAGGGGGCGCAGGACCCGGCCTATGACATCCCCTATACGACGCTGCATGTCGGCAAGATTTCCGGCGGCACCGCGTTGAACATCGTGCCGAACCGTTGCGTGCTGGATTTCGAGTTTCGCAACCTTGCCGAAGACGACCCCGCGACCCTGTTGGCGATGCTGGAAGCCGATGCGCTGGCCGTCGCCGCGCCGCATCGCGAGCGTTTTCCGACGGCGGATGTGGTGGTGGAAAAGCTTTGGGCCTATCCCGGCCTTGCGACACCGGAAACCTCGCCCGTGGTCGGCTTTACCCAAAGCCTGACCAACCGGACCGATCGCATCAAACTGGCCTTCGGCACCGAGGGCGGATTGTTCGCGCAGGATCTGGGCATACCGACGCTGGTTTGCGGCCCCGGATCCATGGATCAGGGGCACAAGCCCGACGAATGGGTCTCGCGCGAGCAGATGGGCGAATGCGACCGCTTCATGGAGGCGCTGCTGGATCGACTGATCTAGCGGGGCGCCAACGCCGTCACTTCACGCCGAAACGACAATCCATCACCCCGGTCGGGCATGTCCAGCTCTTGCGCATAGCGGTGGCCGGCGAATGTTGCCCAAGCGATGGGCGCCGGCGCGGCGGCATCGCCGATCACGGACACGCTGCGCAGCCCGGCATCGGCCCAATCGTCCTGCCGGTCACGCAGGGCGTGCAACAGGCCGTCATTCGCCACGCGCGACGCCACCATGATCACCGTATCGCACTCGAACCGGCGTTCCGCGCCGGTATAGACACAAGCGCCGCGCAACCCCTCGGCGGTGATCGCGCTCATCCCGGTGTTCAGCACGATGCGCACGCCCAGCGCGGCGAGCCGCCGGTGGATCGCCGCTTGCTCGAGCGTGTTGAGCGTCCAGTCCGAGACATAGGCCGACGGTGTCACAAAGGTCACCGAACACCCAGCCCGCGCCGCCAGTTCGGCCAGAACCCCGCCCATGTAATAGTGGTCATCATCGAAAACGACGACCTCGCCCGTAGGCACGGCCCCGGCCATCATGTCATCGGGTGTCAACACCGCCATCGCCGGATCGATGAAAGGCGGCACGACATGCTGGCGTGCGACACCGTCGCGCCGCCATGTCGACCCGGTAGCGATGCACACATGCTGGAACCCAAAGGACAGCACCGCCTCGGCATCGAGGGGCGACCCTCGATATAACTGCGCATTCGGGCGCTGGCCCAGTTGATACAGGCGATAGTCCGCCACCCTTCCCCATGCCGACAGACCGGGCAGCTTGCGTTCCAGCGTCACGCGCCCGCCGAATTCCCTCGCGCCTCGGCCAGCGCCACGTCGTCGCCCGCATCGCCGCGACACGCGCCGCCTCAAGCGCCGGGCTGAGCCGATAATCAGCACGGTATCGCTGCCCCCAGCGGTGCGCACCGTTTCGGGGTGCAGTCTCAGCAGCCATTCCTCCATCCATGTCGGGTTCTGGGTGCAGCGCCCCATGCCCTACTCATGCCGTGATGCAGATGTTGCAACCGATGCATTCGCGGATGTCCTCGATCCGGCCTTCCTCGATCTTTTTCGGCAGGAACGGGTCGGCGATCGACGGGCGCGCGCAACCAATGAAATCCAGCACCCCCTGCCGCACCATGCGCACCATCACGTCGGGACTGGTAAAGCGCCCGACCCCGACCACCGGCCGGTCGCTGAGGTCGCGGATACCGCGCCTACCCAGTCTTCTTGCGCGGCCTCGTCCTTGAACCGTGACGGGCCCGAACAATCCTCCCACGTGCCCATCGCCAGATCCCACCCAGGTCGGGCAGGTCGCGGTGCATCTCGATGATCGCGCAATTCGGCGTTGGAAAAGCCCAGATCGCGATGCTCTCGTCCAGCGAAACGCGCAACGACAGGCCCATCGTGTCGCCCACCGCGTCGCGCATGTCGGCCACCACCTCGCGCACGAAGCGCGCGCGGTTTTCCAGCGATCCGCCGTATTCGTCCGCCGCGCTGGTTCGTCGGCGCGGCTGAGGAAATGCTGGAAGATCCCGAACCCGTGCGCGCCATACAGACCGTCAGGTCGAACCCCGCCGCCGCGAACGCTTGGCCGCCGTCACGAACCAGCGCCGCAGGTCGCGGATGTCCTGCTTGTCCAGCGCACGCGCCTGCACCGGATCATTGGTAAAGGTGCGGATCGGCAGCGCGGACAGCCAGCCAGCGGCACCTCCTTGGTATACAGGTTCGGCCCGTTGATCCCCGAATGAGCAAGCTGGATCCCGGCTAGGGAGCCATGCTCTTTCATCGCCTCCGACATGCGGCGCAGGGCAGGAATGTCCTGATCCTCCCACAGCCGCTGCGTCGAGACGGCGTGATCTCGGACGAAGGGGGTGCATTTCAGTCTGTTCGGTGAAGATGACACCCCAGCCGCCCTCGGCCTTGACGCCGCATCCGGGCAACCGCCG
Source organism: Paracoccaceae bacterium (assembly GCA_041397065.1). Classification (GTDB taxonomy): domain Bacteria; phylum Pseudomonadota; class Alphaproteobacteria; order Rhodobacterales; family Rhodobacteraceae; genus Pararhodobacter. Next base: position 10,128 of record JAWKXG010000034.1, read on the forward strand.
AAGGATCATCCCCCCGTTGCAGTGCGGCACCTGAAAAAAGCGGTTCTTGGCGGTCAGCGGCCCGATGCGCACCGGGTCAGAACAGAAGGTCATATCGGGGATCGCATGGTTCGTCGTCTGGCGGAAGGTTGGGTCACGCGCCAGGCGGGGGGCCGCAGCGCGCGTCATGCTCAGGGTGGGATCGGGGCTGGCAACGCTGAGGCCCGCGGCAACGATGCCCGGCAGCAAGGCCTGACAATGCGCCAGAAAGGCCGCAGCCTTGGCCGACGCCAGCGCGCCCTGCGTCGTCATCAGACCCGACCGCATCGGTTCACCCGGCCGCGGATCGGCACGACGCAACCCGCGGCCGTCCGGGGCCGATCGCTGAGCGGCAGATATTGGCAACCGAGAACCCGAACCGTTGGCGACCAGCGATTGCACGACCGCCTTGTCCTGTGCGCGTTCAACGATTGCCGGCGCGCGCCCGTATCGTCGAACAGCGACGAAATACTCGGCGCTCAGCGGCAGGTCCAGCAGCACCATCGGCAAGGGCGCAGGTCCTCCAGCGCCACGCTCTCGCGCTCGGCCAGCGGATGTGTCGCGCTGAACATCGCATAAGGGGGAAAAGACGCCAGCGCCGTGAATTCCAGATCGGTCGGGATCGCCAGATCATAGGTCAGCGCCATATCCAGCCGCGCATCACGCAAGGCGGCGATCAGACCGGCCTGATGGTCCTCGGCCTGATGCAGGCGCACCTCGGGATAGGCGGCCACGAACGACCGGCGCAGTTGCGGCGCGAGGATCTGCGCAAAGGTCAGCAGGCAACCCATCGACAGGTCGCCCCGCACAAGCCCCGACAAAAGCGCCGCCTCGTCGGACAGGGCGCGCGCGCTGTCCAGCACCGTTTGGGCCTTCTCGACCAATGCGCGACCGATAGGCGTCAGGCTCATGCCCTGAGCGTGGCGGCGCGACAGCGGTGCCCCGAACTCGGCCTCGAGCTGGCCGATCGCGCTGGAAATCGACGGCAGCCGAAACGCGCTCGCTCTCGGCCTTGCAGCACGATCGATCCCAACCCGCGCCACCGCCACGAGGTGACCAAGTTGCCGCAAGGTGAATCTGGCCGGCATCGCGATTCCTGTCTCTCGGCGTCATAGTGCCTGTGCAGCCGCCCCTGTCAAAACGCGTTATTCGTCGCCCGGAACCCCGTAAGACGGCGCCTCGCGCGGGTCGAGGGCGCGCGTCACATACGCATCGAGCTGCGGGCGATAAAGTTCCCACAACGCGCCCAGCGCCTCGATCGGGCAATCCTCGGTCCAGTCGATGCGCAGGTCGGCGACCGGCCACGAGACACGGTCAACGATCTTCAGCCCTGCCGAATGGACCGGTCCGGCCTCGCCACCCGCATCGCGCCCGGCGCGCATCGCGGTCAACAGCCGCTCGGCCAGCGGGCCGGTGCTGGTCTCGAACGCAGCGACCATCGCCGGGATCACCTCGGGTCCGGCAAGAAGGTTGCCCCCCGCCGCAACATCGCGGCCCTGCCCTTCGGCCCACAGCCCCAGCGCCTTGGCGCCCGAATGGATCGCCACGCGACCGCCCGCATCGACCGCCAGCAGTTGTCGATACTCCAGATGCTCGGCCTCAGCGCGCACCCGGGCCAGCGCCGCCCCGGCCTCATGGCCCTGTGCCATCAGGTCCAGCATCATCGGGCCCAGCCTCGGGTCGGTCACGTTCTGCGTCGCCACCGCCCCGACGCCCGCACGGGCATGGGAACAGCGCGCCGCCACCGCCGGGGACGAGGACGAGATCGCCACCCCGAACATCCCGGTCTCGGCGCAGCGCGCCACAAGGGAAAACGTCATGTCGCGCCTTTCATCTTGTCGAAAATACTCTGCGGGGGGTCCGGGGGGCGCAAAGCCCCCCGGCCTCGCCCCTCGTCGCGCCGCTCAATCGGGGATCACCGCCGTGCCGTCGATCTCGACCAGCCAGTTCGGCCGCGCCAAGGCGTTGACGACAAGCCCGGTCGAAACGGGGTGCACGCCCTTGAGATACTCGCCCATCGTCCGATACACGGCCTCGCGGTGGCGCACGTCGGTGATATAGACAACCACCTTCACCAGATGCTCCATCGAGCCGCCGCATTCCTCCAGCAATTGCCGGATGTTCTGCATCACCTTGTGCGTCTGTTCCACGGGGTCATGGCTGCCAATGTCCGCAAAGGTGTCCAGATCCTGCGGGCATTGGCCACGCAAATACACGGTGCGCCCGCCGCGCGTGACGACGGCATGGCACAGATCATTGTCGAGGTTCTGTTCGGGATACGTGACCTTGGTATTGAACGGGCGGTGACGGACATGCGCCATTGCGGGGCTCCTCTCGGGGTGATGCGGGCCGATCCTAGCGTTGCGTCGGGCGATACGCCATGTAAGCGCGCTGCTTCAGCAGGTGATCGACGATGTATTTGGCGTCATACCAGACGCCCCAGATGAAACTCGACCCGCGGCGCGTCTGCCAGGGCAGGCCCAGAAAATAGACGCCGGATTCGGTCGACACGCCGCGCCGGTGGCGCGGGCGACCATTCGCATCCAGCGCGTCGCCCCCCAGCCATCCGTAATCGACGCCAAAGCCGGTGGCCCAGATGATCGTCGTGATACCTTCGGCTTGCAGGTCGACCGAGCGCAGCGGATTGGCCACGCATTCGGGGTCAGGGGGCAGGACATGGGCCTCGGGTTCGGCGGGCAAGTCGAGTCCGTTGGCCGCCACGAAAGCATCGGCCTCGCGCAGCAGCGAGAGATAGTTTTCGTCACCGGCGGCAATGTTGCGCTGCAGATCGCCCGCCACCGCAAGCCGCCCATCGGAAAACCCTTCGACCCGACCCAGCAGCACCATGCCTTGATGGGCAAGGCGACGGAACTCGACCGGGCGCCCGCCATCGACACCGCTGACGGCGATGGTGACATGCTGGTCTCCCGGCTGAACCTCGGCATCCCATTTGTTCAGCACCCCCAGCCACCAGACGAAATCGCGGTCGCGGTATCGCCTCGGGGGGCGACCGTGCGGGCCGACCGACAGAAAGACGCGCCGCCCGGCACCTTGCAATTCGTCCGCAATCTGCGCGCCCGACGACCCGGCCCCGACCACCAGAACAGCGCCCGGTGCCAGTTGGCCGGGGTTGCGATAGTCGGACGAATGCATCTGCGTCAGCCCTGGCTGCACAGGCACGATCTGCGGGATCTCCGGCGTCTGGAACGGGCCCGTCGCGGCGATGATATATTCGGCGCGCACAAGCCCTTGCGAGGTGCTCACCTCGAAACCGCCCTGCCCCGGCAGTCGCCGCACCCCGGTCACGGTCACGCCGGTGCGCACCGGGGCATCGATCTGGCGGGCATAGGTTTCGAAATAGCGCGCAACCTCTTCTTTTCCCGGAAAGCCATCGGCGGGCGTCGGGAATTCGAGATCGGGGAAACGGTCATGCCACGCCGGCCCGTTCGCAACCAGCGAATCCCAGCGCGCGCTGCGCCAGCGTTCGGCAATGCGGTCGCGCTCCAGCACGAGGTGGCGGACGCCCGCGCGCCCAAGATGGGCGCTGGCCGCCAGACCAGCCTGACCCGCGCCAACCACCAATGCCTCGACCGTTTCGATGGTCATGTCGTCCCCCGTCGTGCAAAAGCTTACTCTCGGGGATCACAATGCGGGGCTGCGCGGCCTCGCACAAGCGGGGATGCGCCTTATCAATGCTTAGCGCATCCCTAAGATCAGACGCCGACAATCAGCCCTTCGAGCGGGCGCAACGGCGTGCTGGCGGGAAAGACCGTCGATTCCACGACCGATGCAGGCAGGCCCAGATGGGCGATCAGCAGCGTCTTGAACAGCCCTTCCATAGGGTTGGCGGGCATCACGTCGCGCCCTTCGAACAGCGCGGCCTGCGCAAGGCCGGGCCAATCCCCGCCGATCTGCCGCCCGCGCACAGCGCCCCCGGCCAGCATGACCAGCCCACCGGTGCCGTGATCGGTGCCACGGCTGCCGTTCTCGGCTGCTGTGCGCCCGAATTCCGATACCACGACAACCGCCGTGCGCGACCAGTCGCGCGCGAGGCCGTCACGCAGCAGGATGATGCCTTCGGCCAGTTGCTGGAACAGGCCGTTCAGGCGCGCCTCTTGATTGAAATGGGTATCCCATCCCGTCATCTCCATCACCGCGACGCGCGGGCCTTGCGGATGGGCCAGCAGGTCGGCCGCGACTTGTGCCGAGATCGCGAAGTCGCGCGCCGAGTTGTTGCGGCCCCCCATCGCGTTCATGTCGATGTCGGGTTGCAAGGCGCCTTGGGCATCGTGGAAAGCATCGGCAAAGACCGGGTCCTGCTGATACATCCGGCCGACGCGCAGCAGAAAATCCTCGTCCGCCTCGGGCAGGGACGAATCCGACCAGCTTTGCACCGATGCCTGCCCTTGCAGGATCAAGGGCACCGCCGGCCCGATCGACAGGCCCAGACGCCGGTCATTGTCGTTCAGCGCAAGGATCGCGCGGTTCAGCCAGCCGTCGCGCATTCCGTAAGGCGTGGTCGAGCCGTTTTCCAGCAGGTTCTGCGCGTCGAAATGCGAGCGGCTGCGATACCGGGTCGAGGTTGCCGGAAGGAACGACAGTTCGCCCGATTGCCACAGGGGCATCAACGCGCCCAAGCCGGTGTGCAAGCCGAAATACCCGTTCAGGTCGTTGACCTGATCGCGTTCAAGGGCCAGCTGCGGACGCAATTCGCGATAGGCGGGGTCGGCATAGGGGGCCAGCGCGTGCAGGCCATCCAGCGCCCCGCGCAAGAAGACGAACACAAGGCGGTTGTCGGTGGGCGCGGCGGCGTAGGCGCTGCGGGTGCTGCCCAGCGCGCCCATCAGCGCAGCGGAACCAAGTTGCAGGAAGCGACGGCGTTCCATGGTCATCTCCGTTGAAATTCGGGACTGACGAAGATCATCGCCAATGCTTCGTCGCCGCTTGCCGCCCGCGAGACCCAAGTGCGCGTATCCTCGCTGCACATCGGGCCGAGGGCGGTTTGCAGGACCTCGTCGGGCGAGAGCGTCGGCGGCAGCGTCGTCGCATAGCGGCGCGCCCAGTCGATGCGCATCATCAGCGCTTCCGGCCCGATCCAGTCGGGGCCGCGATCGCTCCAACCGGCGGGAGATGGCGCGCTGAAGGGCTGTTGGTTCAGTTCGCGCAGGGGTTCCATGACCTCGCGCTGCTGCAACGATTCGAGCCCCGCCAAACGATGGACCGAGATCACGAATTCCTCGTGCGTCTTGATCTTGGACAGGGGCTGGTTCCACGGGGCATCCAGCAGCACCAAGGCCCGCGTCACTTCGGCCAGATTGCCCCCGGTTTCAAGGAACACGTTGGTCAGGGTTTCGACCGCCTCGGGGGGTGGATCGTCGGCGATGAAATGGCGTGCCAACTTGGTTGCGATATGGCGCGCCGTGGACGGGTGATGCGCCAGAACGTTGAGGATGCGCACCCCTTCCTCGTCGCCGGCCTCGGGATAACGGCGACCGAGAACCGTCTTCGGGCCCGGTTCGTGTGCCGCCTCGTTGAAGGCGAAGGTGATCTGCCGAGGCAACGGCGCGTCGCGCCCCACCAGCCCCGAATGGCCCCAACCGGTGATCGCCTTGGCGAATTCGATCACGTCGTCTTGCGTATAGCCGCCGTTCACGCCCAGCGTATGCAGTTCCAGTATCTCGCGCGCGAGGTTCTCGTTCAGTGTGGTTTCCAGCCCCTGCCGCTGCATCTGGCGCCGCCCTTGCGGCGAGTTCGGCCCGACCGACCGGATGTTGTCCAGATACGTCAGCATACAGGGATGCCGGCTGGAAGCGCGCAGCATCTCGGCGAAGCGGCCAAAGATGAAGGGCCGGATCGCCTCGCGCTCGAACGCGGTCGTGGCGGGGGAAATCACGCGCACCACGTTCGACACGGTGAAATGGTTCGACCAGAAACGAACGAGGCGTTCGGCAAACGGGGTTTCGGTGGTCACCTGAGTGCGGAAACGGTCCATCAGTTCGGGCCGCAGATCGTCGCGAAGGATCGCCATGTTCGCTTCGCGACGCGCGTCACCATCCGTGAGGCGCAGAGCCCCCAGAACGTCGCGCAGGATCGCGCCAGACGACCGATACCGGTCAAGATGGGGTGTCGGAAGACCGGGCTGGATCTGGGCCAGCAGCCAGCCGACGGGCTCTGGTGCAGCCAGTCGGGATCGGTCGGCGACGGACCAAGCCCGAACCGGGTCGCGGCTGTGAAACTGGCAAGGCTCTGCATGGGATTGCCCAGATGGATGACTGTCCGTGACACGTATGCCGCGACAGTTTCCGTCGTCACCTTGGCAAAATTTGGGCAAGAACGCTTGACCCAGCGTCAATGCGCGGCGCGGTCCATCGCCCTGCTCAACAGGATTACGGGGATCACCCCCAGCGCGACGATCAGCAGCGCCGAGGTCGAGGCTTCGTCGAGACGCCCGTCAGAGGCCAGCCTGTGCGTGCGCACCGCCAGCGTGTCGAGGTTGAAGGGCCGCACGATCAGCGTTGCGGGCAGTTCCTTCATCACATCAGCGAAGATGAAAATCGTGGCCGACAGAAGTCCACTGCGCAGCAGCGGAAAATGCACGCCGAACAGGGTGCGCGCCGGGCCGCTGCCCAGACCGCGTGCGGCGTCGTCGAGGCTGGGCGGAATGCGTTGCAGCGACGCGTCGATGGTGTTGAGGCTGATCGACATGAAACGCACCGCATAGGCAAAGATCAGCCCGACATAGCTGCCCGTCAGCAACAAGCCGGTCGAAATGCCAAAGCTGGCGCGCATCCAGCCGTCCAGCGTCTGGTCGATCCATGACAAGGGGAACAGGACACCGATCGCGATCACCGCACCCGGCATGGCATAACCGATCCCCGCCAGCCCAAGGGCACCCCGCACCAGAGGGCCGCCATCCAGACGCCGCGCATAGCCCAGAAACAGGCCCAGCATCAGCAGCACCACCGCCGCCATCGCCGCCAGCATCAGGCTGTTCATCGCAAAGGCCACGAAACGCGGGCCCCACATCGGGTCGCCCACAAGGATCGTCAGCCGCAGAAGTTCCAATACCGGAAACAGGAAACCGGCGACGATCGGCACCAGACACAGCGCGATCACCAAGGCAGCGCGGGCACCGCGCAGGGGTGTGCGCGCGCCTTCAGACCGGCCCGCCGGATCGCCGACATAGCGCCGGCTGCCGCGCAGGATGCGTTCGATCACCAATGCCACGGCGACAAAGCCGATCAGCATCGCCGCCAGTTGCGCCGCGGCGACAGGTTCGCCCCGCGCGAACCACGTGCGGAAAATGCCCGAGGTCAGGGTCTGCACGCCCAGATGCTGCACGGTGCCGTAATCGGCCAATGTCTCCATCGCGACGAAGGCCGCGCCCGCGACCATGGCCGGGCGTGCCATGGGCAGGGCCACCCGAAAGAACGCGGCCACCGGACCGTGACCCAAGGCGCGGGCGGCCTCGATCAGGTGCAGCGACTGCGTCATGAAGGCCGCGCGGGTCAGCAGGTAAATATAGGGATACAGCACCAGCGCCAGCATCACCGCCGCGCCCGGCAGGCTTGCGATATCGGGAAACCAGTAATCGCGCCGCCCCCAACCGAAGAATTCGCGCAGGGCTGTTTGGACAGGGCCAGCATAGGCCAGCCGGTCGTAGTAGACATAGGCGATCACATAGCCCGGCATCGTCATCGGCAGCATGAGCGCCCATTGCAGCACACCGCGCCCGCGGAAATCATAGCCCGCGATCAGCCACCCTGCCCCCACGCCCACCGCCGAGGCCAGCGCCACCGTCAGCATGACCAGAAGCGCGCTGTTGAGGATGTAGCGCGGCAGCACGGTCGACGCCAGATGCTGCCATGCCCCGCCCGACGGCACCAGCACCTGCGACAACACGGCAAGGATCGGCAGGGCGATCAGGGCCGCGATCACGATGGCCCCCACGCTCCAGAGACTGGGGCGCGCCATGGCAAGGGCGGTGCGGGCCGGGGAAGTGGCGGGGTCTTGCGCCATCGTCTGTCCTGATCTTTGCCTTGCCCTAGCGCATCGTCCGGCCCGTGTCCAGTTTCCCGATTTGTTTTGTCAGAAAACCGGATCCGTTATTTCCGATTATTATTGTCAGGTTTAAGAAAGCGCGGTATCACACCTTCATCACGACCGAATCATCGCCATACGGAGCCCCCGATGACCCGCCTTCTGACCGCCGCCATTCTGGCAGCAGGCCTCGCCGCCCCCGCCTTCGCGCAAGAGGTCAACCTTTATTCCTCGCGCCATTACGACACCGATCTGCGGCTCTACGAGGCGTTCACGGCGCAAACCGGGATTCGCGTCAACCTGATCGAGGGTGAAGGCGAGCAACTGATCCAGCGCATCCTGACCGAGGGCGAGAATACGCCGGCCGATCTGTATGTTACCGTCGATGGCGGCCGCCTGCATCGCGCGGTCGAAGCGGGGATTTTCCAGCCCACCGACAGCGCCACACTGGATGCCCGCGTTCCCGCCAATTTCCGCCATCCCGACAACCTCTGGTTCGGCCTCACCACCCGGGCCCGTGTCATATTCTTCAACAAGGCCGACGGTCTTCCCGACTGGCTGGACGATTACGAGGACCTCGCCGATCCGCGCCTCGCAGGCGAGATCTGCATCCGCTCGTCCTCGTCGATCTACAACATCTCGATGCTGGCCGAATTGATCGAGGTCATGGGACCCGCGTCAGCCGAAGAATGGGCGGCTGGCGTTCATGACAACCTCGCCCGGCAACCGCAGGGCGGAGATCGAGACCAGTTGCGCGCGCTGGCGGCCGGGGAATGTTCGATCGCCGTGTCGAATACCTATTACTGGGGGGCGCTGGCACAATCCGACAACCCCGAGGATCGCGCCGTGGCCGAGGCGGTGGACTTCATCTATCCCAATCAGGGCAACCGCGGCACGCACGTCAACCTGTCCGGCGCCGGGGTCGTGCGCCATGCACCCAACCGTGACAATGCCGTCGCATTCCTTGAATTCCTGACCACCGACGAAGCGCAGACCCTGCTGGCGGATTCCAACAACGAATTTCCGGTGGTCGAAGGGGTCACGATCCACGGCCCCCTCGCCGGGCGCACGGACTTCCGCAATTCGGGCGTCAACGCGACGGTCTATGGCGTGAATGCCGCCGTCGCGACCGAGATCTTTGACCGCGTTGGCTTCCCGTAAAGGTCAAACCAACGGCGCTGACACAGGGACAGACACATAAGGGGGCGCATCGACGCCCCCTTTTCCTTGTCCGCCGGACGGCGGCGGGTTCCCATCGGGGGCGATCCTGCTACCCTGTCAGCCGCACGGCGATCGAGGAGGACCCCATGGAACCCCGTCACCTGACCATCAATCGCGACCTGTGGGACAAGGATGCCCCAAACTGGGTCGCGGTCGGCGAAAGGCTCTGGGCCTTGCCCAAGCCAGAATGGGGGAACTGGGGCGTCAGCGATCTGGACCCCGATCTGCTGCCCGACGACATGTCCGGGATGAACGCCATCGAACTGGGGTGCGGCACGGGGTATGTTTCGGGCTGGATGGCCCGACGCGGCGCGCGGGTGACGGGGGTCGATCTCTCGGGCGCGCAACTGGCCACCGCACGCCGACTGGCGCAGGCCCATGGCGCCGCGATCACCTTCGTGCAGGCCAATGCCGAATCCACCGGTCTGCCCGATGAAAGCGCCGACTTCGCGATCTCGGAATATGGCGCCGCGATCTGGTGCCCGCCCGACCTGTGGCTTCCCGAAGCGTGGCGCCTGCTGCGACCCGGCGGGCGGGCGGTCTTTCTGGGCAATCACCCTTTGGTGCTGCTGGCCTCGCCGCTGGATGGCGCGCCCTGCGACCGGGTCCTGCACCGGCCCTACCGCGGGATGTGGGGGGCAGACTGGACGACGGTGCCCTTCGACCCGTCGGGGATCTGTTTCAACCTGACGATGGCCGACTGGTTCGCGGCCTTTGCCCGCACCGGTTTCCGCGTCACGCATTATCACGAGCTTTATGCCCCCGAATGGGTCACCGACACCCGCGCCTCTGTCCCGGCGGACTGGGCGCGCGATTATCCGGTCGAACAGGTCTGGTTCCTCGAAAAACCCGCCTGACGGTCCGACGCCCCTTGACCATGGTCGACAGGTGCGATGCTCTGGGCCGGATCCAAACGCGAGGACAGCCATGAGCGCCGACAGCTATACCCCCCCGAAGGTCTGGACATGGGACCAGGCCAGCGGCGGACGTTTCGCCAGCATCAACCGCCCGATCTCCGGCGCGACCCATGACAAGGACCTGCCGGTGGGCGCGCACCCGCTGCAGCTCTACTCGCTGGGCACGCCGAACGGTGTCAAGGTGACCATCATGCTCGAGGAGTTGCTGGCGCAGGGCCACGCCGGGGCGGAATACGACGCGTGGCTGATCAATATCGGCGAGGGCGACCAGTTCGGCTCGGGCTTTGTCGCGGTGAACCCCAATTCCAAGATCCCCGCGATGATCGACCGGTCGGAACCCGAACCCGTGCATTTGTTCGAATCGGCGTCGATCCTGTTCTATCTGGCCGAAAAATTCGGCGCCTTCCTGCCCACCGCCCGCGCCGCCCGGGCCGAGGTCATGAACTGGACCTTCTGGCAGATGGGCTCGGCCCCCTATCTGGGCGGGG
>JAWKXG010000035.1:0-14905 GCA_041397065.1 Paracoccaceae bacterium
CCCGGCCGCCATTCACGACAGCTTCGTTCGGTTCGTCGAAAGCCGCTTGCCGCCCGATTGCACGGCCGAGTTCCCGATGGGCAAAGGGTCCGAGGCATCGCAGATGTCGGTCGCGAACCCGGCCTTTGAGGGCGCGCGGCAGGCCCTGAGCACCGAATGGGGGCGGGCGGCGGCCTATGTGGGGTGCGGCGGTTCGATCCCCATCGCCGGGCATTTCCAGAAAATCCTCGGGATGGATTCGATGCTGATCGGCTTTGGCCGCGATGACGATCAGATCCATTCGCCCAACGAGAAATACGATCTGGAGTCCTTCCAGAAAGGGATTCGCAGCTGGGTGCGGATCCTCGGTGCGCTGTCCGGCAAGGCCTGACGATGCAGCGCATCACGCAGTCACCGGTTGACCCCGACTTCGTGCAGAACCCGTATCCGTTCTATGAACGGATGCGGGCCATGGGGCCGATCGTTTTTTGGGAAGATTATGGCCTGCCTTGCGCGGTTGGTTTTGCCGCGGCCAATGCCGTGCTGCGCGACCGTCGGCTGGGCCGCGAAATACCGGCCGACAAACGCCAGCCCATCGCCGAGCACACGGCCCCGTTCTATGCGGTCGAGGCCCATTCGATGCTGGAACTGGAACCCCCGCGGCACACGCGCTTGCGTTCCTTGGTGTTGCGCGCCTTCACCTCGCGCCGGATCGCTGCCCTTGGCCCCGAGGTCGATCAACTGGCGCATGACCTGATCGACGCCTTTCCCGCGACGGGCCCTTTCGATCTGCTGACTCATTTCGCCCAGACGATCCCGGTGGTTGTCATCTGCCGGTTGCTGGGTGTTCCGGAAAGCATGAAGGATCAATTGCTGGATTGGTCGCACCGGATGGTCGCGATGTATCAGGCGGGGCGCACCCGGGCGACCGAAGAAAGCGCAGCGCGGGCCAGCCACGACTTTGCTGAATTCATGCGCGACTATGTCGAGACCCGCCGCAAGACCCCGGCGGACGATCTGATCACCCACCTGATCGCAGCCGAGGAAGAAGGCGAACGTCTGACAACCGACGAACTGATCACCACCTGTATCCTGCTGCTGAATGCCGGGCACGAAGCCACGGTGCATGGGATCGGCAACGGGGTGAAAGCGCTGTTGCAGGCGGGTGGACCGCGCGACTGGCTGACCGAAGATCGCATCGACGACACGATCGAGGAAATGCTGCGCTTCGATCCGCCGCTGCACATGTTCGCCCGCTGGGCCTATGAACCCGTCGAGATCCTGGGCCACCGGTTCGAGCCCGGCGACGAGATCGCGGTGCTTCTGGGCGCCGCTGCGCGCGATCCCGGCTTGTGGGACGTGCCCGACCGGTTCGACCCGGGGCGCCCGGCCAAGCCGCATCTGGCCTTTGGGGTGGGGCTGCATTTTTGTGTCGGGGCGCCATTGGCCCGACTGGAGATGCGCCGCGCGCTGTCGATCCTGTTCGACCGCTGCCCGACCCTGCATCTTGCACAGGCGCCGATCTATTCGGACACCTATCATTTCCATGGGTTACAGGCGCTGATGGTTTCGCGCTGATCGCCATTCCTGCCAGGCCTCAGGGGTATCAAGATCGGTCGTGGCGCACGTCCCGGGCAAGCGGACAAGCCCGACTTTTTCGCCCGCGAGAATCGCCTTGGCACCCGCGTCGCCTGTCAGCCCGGCAACGCGCGACAGCAGGGGGGGTGGCAGAACAACCGGGTGGCCCGGCTGGCCGGTGCTATCGCTTCCGCGCAGGGGGATGCCGTCGAAAGCATCGGCCATGGTGCGAAACGCTGTCGCGTCGAGGTCGGGCATGTCGGCAGGCGCGATCATCAAGGGTTCGCCCGCCGCCCAGTGCGCCAGTTGCCTGAGAGACCCGCTCATGCCCTGCGCGGCATCGGCAACCTCGAGAATATCGACGGGCACCCCGGCAAGCGCATCGCGCCGCGCTTGTGCCTGCGGGGGCAGGGTTACGGCAACGGGGCCCACACCCGCCTGCACGGCGGCCAGCGCCTGCCTACGCAGCAAGGGCATGCCATCAACGGACTCCAGCAGCTTGTCAGCCCCGCGCATCCGCCGCGAAGCGCCCGCCGCCAGAAGACCGATCCTCATTCCAGATCGTCGAGGATCGAGTCGTCGCCATCCTCGGGTTCGGCATCGTGCTCGTCGTCCAGCCCATGCGCGCCCCGCTCGCGGTAGGGCGTCGTGCCATATTGTGCACGGTAGCATTTCGAAAAATGCGACGGCGAGGCAAAGCCGCAGGCCAGAGCGACGTTGATGACGCTCATGTCGGTCTGCATCAACAGGCGTCGCGCGCGCGGGCCAGCCGCAGTTCCATGTAATACCGCTTGGGCGACTGGTTCAGATACCGCCGGAACAACCGTTCCAACTGGCGCGTGGACATGCCCACTCTTCAGCCAGTTCGGCGGGAGAGATCGGTCCCGATCGTTTGCTCCATCCGTTCGATCACGCGGCTCAGGCGCGGATGGCGCACGCCGATGCGCGTCGGGATCGAGAGGCGCTGGATGTCGCGGTCGGTGCGAATGGACGTGTAAATCAACTGATCCGCCACGGAATTCGCAAGATCCTTGCCGTGGTCGTCGGCGATCATCGTCAACACGAGGTCAATCGGCGCGGTGCCGCCCGCCGCAGTCAGGCGGTTTCCGTCGATCACGAAAACCGATTTGGTCAGGTCGGTTTCGGTGAATTCTTCCAGAAAGCCGTCACGATTTTCCCAGTGGATCGTCGCGCGGCGGTTATCCAGCAACCCGGCCGCCGCCAGCGTGTGCGCGCCGGTGCACAAACCGCCGATCACCGCACCCTTGCGCGCAATCTTGCGCAGCCAGTTGATGACGCCCTGCGTCGTGTTGCTGCGGATGTCGATCCCGCCGCACACGATCACGACATCCTCGCGCGCGACGTCATAGAGGGGCCCGCTGACCTTGACCTGAACGCCGTTCGAGCAGGTCGCCGACTTGCCGTCCTCGGAAATCACCGTCCATTGATAAAGCGGCGCGCCCGACATGCGGTTCGCGATCCGCAACGGCTCGATCGCCGAGGCGAAGGACACGAAGGTGAACTGGTTCAGCAGCAGAAAGACGAACTGCCGCTGCCGCATCGTCGCCGGCTTGCCCGATGCGGCGGGCGCCGTGCGGGTGCGGGGCAGGGAAGGCAGGGTCTTCTTGGCTGTGGTCGGCAGGGTCATCGGTCAATTCAGGGGCTTGCACGTCGCCGTGCATCCAATCAGCAAAGCGGCCTGTCCGCAAGCATGCTCATTTGCAGGCAAAGTGCCGCTAAACCCGTGTTCGCGGGTTTGCAAGGGCGATCCCGTGGTGTATTCAGCGCGGATGCCGTGAACCCGCGTTCACGGGAATTCGACGGAGGATATCATGACCCAAGCCTGGAGCAAGTCGAGCTGGCGCAGCAAGCCCCGGATCCAGATGCCCGACTATCCCGACGCTGCCGCGCTTGCGGCGGTCGAGGCACAGCTTGCGAAGTATCCGCCGCTGGTCTTTGCTGGTGAAGCCCGGTCGCTGAAGGCCAAGCTGGCTGCCGCTTCGCGCGGCGAGGCCTTCTTGTTGCAAGGCGGCGATTGCGCCGAGAGCTTCAGCGAATTCAGCGCCGACAATATCCGCGACACCTTCAAGGTGCTGTTGCAGATGGCGGTCGTCCTGACCTTCGCGGCCAAGGTGCCGGTGATCAAGGTTGGCCGAATGGCTGGCCAGTTCGCCAAGCCGCGTTCCGCCGGAACCGAGGTTATCAACGGCGTCGAGCTGCCCAGCTATCGCGGTGACATCATCAACGGGTTCGACTTCACCGCCGAAGCCCGGGTGCCCGATCCCTCGCGGATGCTGCAGGCCTATACGCAGGCCGCAGCCAGCCTGAACCTGCTGCGCGCCTTCTCGACGGGTGGTTTCGCCGACCTGCACCGCGTGCACGGCTGGACGACCGGGTTTGCCTCGGGCGAGAATGCCGAGCGCTACAAGGCGCTGTCGGACCGGATTTCGGATTCGCTTGATTTCATGACGGCGGCGGGGATCAATGGCGTGAACCCCTCGGCCATGTCGTCGGTGGATTTCTACACCTCGCACGAAGCGCTGCTGCTGGAATACGAGGAAGCGCTTTGCCGGATCGATTCGACCACGGGCCTGCCCGTGGCGGGTTCGGGGCACATGATCTGGATCGGTGATCGCACCCGCCAGCCCGACGGCGCGCATGTGGAATTCTGCGCCGGTGTGCAGAACCCGATTGGCCTGAAATGCGGCCCGTCTCTGTCGTCTGACGATCTTAAGGTGCTGCTGCGCAAGTTGAACCCGCGCAACGAAGCCGGTCGCCTGACGTTGATCGCCCGCTTCGGGGCAGGCAATGTTGCCGATCACCTGCCGCGTCTGATCAAGGCCGTGCGCGAAGAGGGCGCGCATGTTGTCTGGACCTGCGACGCGATGCACGGCAACACGATCAAATCGGCATCGGGCTACAAGACCCGCCCGTTCGAGCGCGTTCTGCAAGAAGTCCGTGACTTCTTCGCCGTGCACAATTCCGAAGGCACGATCCCCGGCGGCGTTCATTTCGAGATGACGGGCAAGGATGTCACCGAATGCACCGGCGGCCTGCGCGCTGTCAGCGACGAAGATCTGTCGGACCGCTATCACACCGCTTGCGATCCGCGTCTGAACGCCAGTCAGTCGCTGGAACTCGCCTTCCTCGTGGCGGAGGAACTGACGGAACGCCGGCGGCGCCTGAAAGCGCAAGAAGCCGTGTAAAAAAGGGGGCTTCGGCCCCCTTTTTCATGTTCGACGCCCCTCGATGACGGAAAACGGCGGGACACCAGCCATGGGTCGGGGCGAGACGCGCAGGGTAAAGCGCCGCGGCGCGCGCCCGATCTGCCCGATGGTTTCCACGACACCCAGCACCCGCGAAGGGCGCCCGGTCGTGTCCAGCAGCGGCATCAGCGCGATTTCTCCATCCATCCCGGGCTTGCCGAACCCCGTTTCAGCCCGGATCGGCAGGCGCACACGCGCACCTGTCATGACCTGCCGAAGGGCCATCGCCACCTCGTCGCGGGCGGACATCGCGAACAGGACACTCAGCGGCATGCCGCGCGGTTCCATCCCCAGAAGATCGGACAGGACCTGCCCGCTCAACCGGATGCGGGCCTGTCCGGGGGCGACCACCTCGGCAAGGAAAATGTTCGACAGCGCCTGTCCCAAGGCGGACGGATCGATCGCGCTGCGGCTGGGGGTTGTTTGACCTGCGCGCAACGCGTCCCAATAGGCGATAACCCCGTTGACGCGTTCGAACGGCGTCGGCAGGGCCGCCTGTTCGCAGGCAAGCGGCAACCGCGAGGGGCGAGGATGCGCGAACAGCGCGACGACATTGTCAGAACGGGACGTCATGGAGATCTCTCGAAGCGACAGGATGCAGGGCGGCGCGCAGGAACTGCGCGCGCGGGCCTCCGATCGGGGTTTACGTTTGATTGAGAATGCTTTCTGATTTCCTAACATACGGCAGTTTTTTCAAACCGGGGGCAAATTTTAGGAAAATGGTTAAGTCGATGACCGGCTTCGCAGCCAGCCAGAACACATTCGAAATCGAGGGAGTTGCGTTCACCGCGCAATGGGACCTGCGCAGTGTCAACGGGCGCGGGTTGGACCTGCGGCTTCGGTTGCCCGACTGGCTGGACGGTCTGGAACCGCAGTTGCGCAAGCGCGCGGGCGAAACCCTCAAGCGCGGGAACGTCTCGGTTTCGCTGAAACTGGCGCGGATCGACACGACGGAAACGCCGCGCCTGAACCCGAGCGCGCTGGCGGCGGCGGTGGCCATGGTTCTGGATGTCGAGGCCGAGGCCGCGGGGCAGGGGTTGCATCTGGCGCCCATCACCGCCGCCGACCTGTTGGCGATTCGGGGCGTGACCGGGCAAGAGGCCGAAAGCATCGATCCGGCCCCGATCGTCGAGAACCTTGTCGCGCAGGTCGCGCCCCTGTTGGCCGCGCTGGACCAGTCCCGCCGGGCCGAGGGCGATGCCCTGCGTGCGATCCTGAACGCGCAGGTCAACGACGTCGAGGCGCTGGTCGCGCAAGCCACCGCGCTGGCCGATGACCGCCGGATCGCGCAAACCGAATCTCTGAAGGCGGCGTTGGAAAGGATCGGCGCGGCGGCAGCGCAGGCCGATCCCGCCCGTCTTGAACAGGAACTGGCCCTGCTGGCGATAAAGTCTGACATCACCGAGGAACTGGACCGCCTGCGCGCGCATGTCGCGACGGCGCGCGCGCTGCTGGGCGATCCCGCCCCCGTCGGGCGCCGCCTCGATTTCCTGACGCAGGAATTCAACCGCGAGGCCAATACGCTGTGCTCCAAGGCACAACATGCCGGCCTGACCCGGATCGGGCTTGACCTCAAGACGGTGATCGACCAGATGCGCGAGCAGGTCCAGAACGTGGAGTAGGGAATGCAACGCCGGGGACTTCTGATCATCCTGTCATCGCCTTCGGGCGCTGGAAAATCGACGCTGGCACGGCGCCTGATGGCGTGGGACCCGACGCTGCGCTTTTCGGTTTCGGCGACGACACGCACGCCGCGTGCCGGCGAAACGGACGGGGTCGAATATTTCTTCAAGACGCCCGACGCCTTTCACGCGATGGTGGCCGCAGGCGAGATGCTCGAATATGCTGAGGTCTTCGGTAATTTCTATGGCACACCCAAGGCCCCGGTCGAGGCTGCGATGGCCGAGGGGCGCGACACGCTGTTCGATATCGACTGGCAAGGGGGGCAGCAGGTGCGCCGTTCCAGCCTTGCAAAAGACGTGGTGTCGATCTTCATCCTGCCGCCCTCGATCGCCGAGCTGGAATCGCGACTGCGCAGCCGGGCGCAGGACAGTGACGAGGTGATCCGCGGTCGCATGCAGAAGTCGCGCGATGAAATCAGCCATTGGGCCGAATACGACTATGTCATCGTGAACAATGATGTGGACGCGGCCGAAGCCGAGTTGAAGACGATCCTTGCCGCCGAACGCGCCAAGGCCGAACGCCAGCCCGGGTTGAACGCGTTCGTGCGGGGCCTGTACCGCGAATTCGAATCCCGCATGAACGGAGAATCGCGATGATCTATGCCTTGGGTGACGACCGCCCCGATCTGCACCCCGACACTTGGGTTGCCCCCGACGCCAATGTGATCGGCAAGGTTCGCCTGCGGGAGGGCGCATCGGTCTGGTTCACCGCGACCTTGCGCGGCGACAACGAATGGATCGACGTCGGCGAAGGGTCGAACGTGCAGGAAGGCTGCACCCTGCACACCGACTTTGGCTATCCGCTTGTCATCGGCGCACGATGCACGATTGGCCATAACGTGATCCTGCACGGCTGCACGATCGGCGACGAAACCCTGATCGGCATGGGCGCGACGATTCTGAACGGCGCGCGCATCGGTCGTAATTGCCTGATCGGCGCCGGTGCGCTGATCACCGAGGGCACGGAGATCCCTGACGGGTCGTTGGTGATGGGGTCCCCCGGCAAGGTCGTGCGCCAGCTCGATGCGCCCGCGTTCGAAAGGCTGCGGGCCTCGGCGCTGAATTACCGGCAGAACATGCAGCGTTTCCGCGACGGGCTGCGCCCCGTGTGACCGGGGAAGGGGGGCTGTCTGCCCCCCTCTGGCCCTGCGGGCCATTCACCCCCGAGGATATTTTCAGAGCAAAGAGACGCTCAGCCATTGCCCTGAAGATCGCGCAGGACAGCCAGGCGGATAGCGGTTGCAAGGCCGCAGTCCCCGCGCGCCGTGTCGATTTCAGCGGCGAGTTCGTTGAACCCCTGTCCGCGCTTGCGCGCGAGCGCGCGGAAGGCATCCCAGAACTCGGGTTCCAGTGACACCGAAGTGCGGTGCCCGTGAAGGGTCAGGGAATGCTTCTGCGGGCGGCTCATCGCTGCAGGAGCATGGGGAACCAGTCCTCGCGCAGGCGCTGGCCGGGCACCATGTCGTGCCCCGGAAAGGGCGGCGAGGTGCGTCCGGGCCGTTCGACATAGCGCGCGTCATCCCCCAAAAGGCGCAGCGAGAAAGCGCGCCGGCGGTTGGCCGTGGTGTTCCCGCGTGCGCCGTGCAGCGTAAGAAAATCGAAGGCGACGGCATCGCCGGGCTCCATCGCCCATTCCCGCACCGTCATGCCTTCGGCATCCGGGTCAGGGACGGGCATGTAGACATCCGAGTCGGGATAGAAGCTGGTTTCGGCCAGCCAGCGTGTCGGCAGCACCTGCCGCGGCCAGCGATGCGAGCCCGCCACGCAGCGCAGCGTGGCATCCGTCACCGGGTCCAGCGGGGACCAGAAACTGACGGTCTGACGTCCTTCGACGAAATAGTAAGGACCATCCTGGTGCCAGGGTGTCGGCTTCGAGGTGCCCGGTTCCTTGATTAAAACGTGGTCGTGGAACATCTGCACGCTGTTTGAACGCATCAGATCGGCAGCAACCTCGGCCGCCGGGGAATGGTGGATCACATCAACGAATTCGGGGATCCGCTGCCAGTTGCAGTAATCGTCGAAGAAGCGCCCGCCTTCGCCCGGCTTGAGGTTTTCTGCCGCATAGGGACCGGGTTCGCGCAGATTGCGTTCGATCCCTGCGCGCAGCGTGTCGACGTGGCCGGCAAACAGACCCCGGATCAGCACCACACCGTCGCGCTGGAAGGCCTCGATATCCGATTCGGTGAGCAGGGGATGGGGCATGCGGTCCTCGTGCGGCAGGCGACTGTGCGCCCGACACTGCGACGGGGGTCCAGGCATGTCAACGGGCGGCCGGATCAGGGAGACGACGCGATGCTTGACGGGAAGGGGACACCCGGCGTATATCGTTGCATATGCAATGAATGGAGAGTCCGATGAATGCCCCGACCCTCAAGATCGACCAGATGCACCATGTCGCCTATCGCTGCCGCGACGCGAAAGAGACGGTGACCTGGTATACGCGCATGCTGAACATGGATTTCGTGCTGGCCATCGCCGAGGATCGCGTGCCGTCGACCCACGAACCCGATCCCTATATGCACATCTTCCTTGATGCCGGTGCGGGGAACATCCTCGCCTTCTTTGAACTGCCGACGAAGCCCGAGATGGGGCGCGATCCGAACACGCCGGTCTGGGTGCAGCATATCGCGTTCAAGGTGAAAGACCGCGCGACGCTGGTCGCGTTCAAGGAGCACCTCGAGGCGCAAGGGGTCGAAGTGCTGGGGGTGACCGATCACTCGATCTTCCACTCGATCTATTTCTTCGATCCCAATGGCCATCGGATCGAACTGGCCTGTCCCGACCCTGACGAGGACGCGATGTTGGCGCGCCTCGATTCGGTGAAATGGGAAATGCTCGAGGAATGGAGCCGCACCAAGCGCGCGCCACAGCATGCCGCATGGTTGCATGCCCGTGAGTTGGAGAAATGATCAGGCCTGTTCGGAATCCCAGCGCCGATTGAGGGTTTCGATGGCGGCAATGCGATCGGTGGTCGGCGGGTGCGAGGCCAGCCATACGGGCGGCGCACCGCGCATCCCTGACAGGTGGTCGAGCTTGTGAAACAGCGACACCAGCGGCCCCACCCCAAGACCCGCACGCACCATCAGGGCGGCGGCGAATTCATCGGCTTCGAATTCGTCGGACCGGCTCAGATGCGCCGAAAGCATGGTGACCAACAGGTTCGCCACCCATACCCCCAGCCCCGGCAGGAAGCGGCCAAGAACCGCCGCCAGCGCGATCCGCAGCGCGTTCTGGCCGGAAAACTCGATCATGCGGCGGCGGGCATGCCCCAAGGCGACATGGCCCAACTCGTGCGCCACGACGCCGGCGATCTCGGGCGCGGTGACCTGTCCGGCGCGGACCCGGTCCAGAAAGCCGCGCGTGATGTAGACCTTTCCGTCGGGCGTCGCGAGGCCGTTGACCGGTTCGATGTCGATGACGTGCACCTCGATCCCCGGCGGGTCGAGGGCGATCGCAAGTTTGTCGATCTCGATCATCAGGTCGCGGTCGCGCAGGGGTGCCGAGGTCCGCGCCAGCTCTTGCCGGGTTCGCCACACCGAAACATGCCACATTACGAGGCCGGCGCCGATTGCAAGAAGGAAGGGCAAAAGCTTGGTCATGCGCTGGTCCGGGCCTCCAGATAGGTCGCGCAGCCCATCAACGCGGCGTAATCATCCTCGACAACCGAGATCGCGAACACATCCATGAACTCCGAGAAACGCCCCATCTGGCGGAACGCCTCGTGCATTCCGCCCCGCATCAACACGGGCGCCATGGCCCGCGCGACGCCGCCGATCAGGTAGATCCCGCCGAAGGGCAGGTGGGTCAGTGCATAGCCCGCCAGCACCCGGCCCAGAAGCCGGGCATAGAGCGACGCCGTTTCCTGTGTCCCCGCGTCATGCTGCGCGATGCGCGTCGTCAGGCTTTGACCATCGCTGCGCTCGCCCGTCAGGAATTCATGCATCGCCACCAGCCCCCGGCCACACAGCGCCTCTTCGATGCTGGCGATGCCGTGCAGATGGGCGAGGTGGCGCGCAAAGGCGACCTCGTCTTCGCGCCCTGTCGGGAGATGGATATGCCCGGCCTCGGCGGCCGCGACGAAGGTCTTGCCCTCCACCCAGTGAACGGGGGCCGCATTGAACCCCGTGCCAGCCCCCACCGCCAGCAGTGCCGCGCGCGGTTCGGGCCGTCCGGGAACCAGAACGCGGCAATGATGGGGGTTCAGGATCGGCAGCGAGTGGCCCTGCGCCTGCAGGTCGTTCAGCAGATGCACGGACGAAGTGCGCGCGGCCTCGCCCAGACTGCCCGCGGTGATCGTCCATGACAGGTTCGTCATCGTCGCCGAATCGCCCCGCACCGGCCCGGCAAGCGCCACGCAGACCCCGGCGCATTCGGGTGACGCGGTCTCGTGCAGATACCGCTCGACAATCGATTCCAGCGACGCGACGCCCGCGTTTTCATAGCGTTTGATCGACCCGGGCCGCACGATGCCATGGTCGGCCAAGGCAAGGCGGGTGTTCGTGCCACCGACATCCGCGACCAGTTGCGGGGCAGGGGTGAACGGAAAGGGTTTGAGCAGGCGATCAGACATCAGGGCACCCCATGGTTTTCCGTCGTCATAGCGCTAACACGCGCGGGTTTCCAAAACAAAACACGGTATCCTCAGCCAAGGGGGGCGCGTCGTGCTGTCCACTTGCAAGCCCCCGGCAATCCGGGGACAATGCGCGCAACCCAAGATAAAGCGGATTTCCGACCATGACCGAACCGACCCCCGTGCCCGAAATCAAGCCGCGGCACTTTCCGCCGCCGCCGCCATTGGCGCCCAAGGCGCCCGGGCTGTGGCGCCGGACCCCGCCCGCCATTTTCCCGCCGCTGATGGGCCTCTTCGGGCTGGGGCTGGCGTGGCGCACCTTTGCGACGACCGCAGGGCTCGAAGCCCTTGCGCCGATCGGCGAGGTGATCCTTGGCGCGACCCTGTTGCTGTATGCGTTTTCCTTTGTCGCCTTCGTGTCGAAACCCCTGCGTCGCCCCGCCGTGCTGATCGAAGACCTGCGCATCCTGCCCGGGCGGGCCGGTTCTGCGGCTTTTGCTCTGGGGATGATCCTCAGCGCCGCGGCCCTTGTTCCCTATACGCCGGATCTGGCGTTCTGGATCGTTTGCGCCGGGATGGTGCTTTTGGCGGTTGTCGGTATCCTCGCGGCATGGGTGCTGCTGACCGGGCCCGCCGAACAGCGGCTTGTTTCGCCGGTCTTTCACTTGACCTATGTCGGCTACATCCTCGCGCCGCTGACGCTGGCGCGGCTGGGATTTGTGAACACCAGCCTGCTGATCCTGATTGCGACGATGGTCGTTGCCTCGCTGATCTATACGGCCAGCCTTCACCAGTTGGCGACCACGACGCCCCCGGCGCCGTTGCGGCCCTTGCTGGCGATCCACCTTGCACCCATCAGCCTGTTCACCACCGTAGCCGCGCTGATCGGCTGGAACGACGGGGCGCATCTGATGGTGTATGCCGCGTTGGCCATGCTCGCGCTGATCGCCGTCTTGCTGCCCTGGATCCTCAAGGCCGGGGTCTCGCCGATGTGGGGCGCACTGACCTTCCCACTGGCCGCCTGCGCGACGGCGGTGATGCTGGCGCTGCCGGGACAGGGCGTGTGGATCGGGGCGGTTCTGCTGCTCGTCGCCTCGGCGCTGAACCCTTGGGTTGCGGTGACCGTCTTCAAGGGCTGGGCCAAGGGGGACCTTGCCGCCAAGACGAACGCCGCGACGGCCTGATCGATGGGCCTCCGGTGCTCCGATGCACCGGGGGCCTTACATCTTGAAATGCTTGGCCAGTTTCAAGCCTTGCCCCTGATAGTTCGAGGCAATCCCGACACCATACAGCCGTGACGGGATCGCCTGCATCCGCTCGTAGACGAGGCGGCCAACGACTTGCCCGTGTTCAAGGGCAAAAGGCGCCTCGTGGCAGCGCACCTCAAGCACACCGCGCGCGCCCGCGCCGCCCGCCTCGGCATAGCCGAAACCGGGATCGAAGAACCCCGCATAATGCACGCGGAACTCGCCCACCATCGCCAGAAAAGGCGCCATCTCAGCGGCATGACCGGGCGGGATGCAGACGGCTTCGCGACTGACAAGGATATAGAACGCGCCGGGATCGAGAATAAGCTGGCCGTTGCGGCTGTGCAGTTCTTCCCAGAAATCGGCCGGATCATAGGCCCCGATCCGGTCAAGATCGATCACCCCGGCATGCGGCTTGGCCCGATACCCGACCAGCGTCCCGTCGCGCGGGCGCAGATCGACGGAAAAACCAAGACCCTCGGAGATCACCGCCGGACCATCGACGAGGGGAATCTGCGCGTGCAGGTCAAGCAGCTCGGCATCGGTCAGCACTGCCTGACCCTGACGCAGGCGCAACTGATTCAGGCGCATACCGGGGCGCACCAGAACCGAGAACGAGCGCGGACAGATCTCGGCATAAAGTTTGCCGCTGTAGCCTTTTGGCACGCGGTCGAATTCTACGCCACCGTCGGTGATGACCCGAACCAGCAGATCCAACCGACCGGTCGAACTTTTCGCATTGGTGACCGCCTGAAGATCTGCAGGCAGATCAAGGCTTTCCATCAATTCGATGACATAGACACAGCCCTTTTCCAGAACCATGCCCGACGTGATCGCGAAACGATGCATTTCGAATTCGGGCAGGCGTTCGGCGACGCTGCGCCCCTTGCCCGGCAGAAAGGACGCCCGAAGGCGCACCGCGACATGCCCAAGGCGCAGGTCGATGCTGGCGGGCTGAATTTGGGCGTCCGCGACGGGCTCGGTCGCACCGATCCGGCCTTCGGCCACCAGTTCGCGCAATCGTGCATCCGCAAGGACGCCCTGTTTCGCGGGGGTTCCGTTCATCGCGCGCCTCCATGTGCAACGGCCCGCGGCATGACTGCCACGGGCCGATGAAAGTGGTCGGGCTGGCGAGATTCGAACTCACGACCTTCCGTCCCCCAGACGGACGCGCTAACCAGACTGCGCCACAGCCCGACGAGGGGGTTTCTAGCGCTTTTCTCGGCAGGAGCAAGCGCCAAAATGCCGCCCCGACGCGGAAAATTCCTCGTGTGTTTTACCACCGACCGGCGCCGGAAGCCTCGGACATCCGTTCCAGCAGGTCGTCCATCCGTTGCATCAGATCTTCGACCTGTGCGCGGTTCTTGCCCAATGTCCCACGGGGCTTGCCCCGCAGGAAAGCTGCCAGCCGCACTTCGGTCGTGCGATCAGCCGCAAAATCGATCTCGGGCAGGTTGATGAGGGCGGCGATGGTATCCTCGGCGCTGACGCGTGCTGTGTCGTCGGCTGCGCGCGGGGCGAACACCAGATCTTCCGCCAGGGAAAGAGAGTCAGACATGGGTGCCTCGTCATGCTCGGCTTCGGCAGAGGGGGCGGCATGCGTGGCTTCCGCGTCGCTGCCTGTCTCGTCCGTCGCTTCTTGCTCGATCAGGTCCTGGCCGGTTTCGTCCGGCTCGTCGGATTCCTGATTTGCAATTATTGCGCGAGCATGGGGGGTGTCGTCAATATCCAAGGTGGATTCATCGACGCTTTCGCTGGTTTCGGCACCGCTTTCAGCGTCGTCTTGGTCGCTTGTGTCCTGTTCCGAGGCTTCGCCAAGCGGCTCAGCGACGAATTCGGGTTCAAGGTCCGCACCCGATGCCGCACCGGGCAGGTCATCTGCTGCGCTGTCGGCAACCTCTTTTACCGCCGAATCCCATAAGGCGAGGCCCGGATCGGGCAGGACTTCGGGCTCAGTAACTGCGGCTTCGACAGGCTGGGCGTCGACGTCGGTGGTCGGTTCCGCCGTCGCCTCGATGTCGGTCTCCTCGACCTCCAGCTCGGCTTCGGGCGGGGACTGAAGGATTGGCAGATCCGCCCCAAGCCCGACGACATGGCGAACGCCTTGCTCGTGCAGGACGCGCTGGACACCCCGGATCGTCAGCCCCTGATCCTGCAGAAGGATCCGCACGCCATTGATCAAGGCGATATCGTCAGGGCGGTAATAGCGCCGCCCTCCGGCCCGTTTGACCGGCCGTATCTGGTAGAACTTGCTTTCCCAGAACCGAAGGACATGCGCTGGTGTGTCCAGCATGTCAGCCACTTCGCTGATGGTGCGAAAGGCTTCGGGAGCCTTCTTCATCGTTTATGCCTTGTCGGAAATGTTTCCTTCGGAGACACGTTCCTTCATCAGGTGAGAGGGCCTGAACGACAGCACGCGGCGCGGACTGATCGGCACTTCTTCCCCCGTTTTCGGATTGCGACCGATGCGCTCGGTTTTCGAACGGACGCTGAATGTTCCAAAGGACGAAATCTTGACCTGTTCTCCGGCCACCAGCGCGTCGGACATGTATTGAATGACCGATTCGACCAGTTGCGCGGACT
>JAWKXG010000036.1:0-13075 GCA_041397065.1 Paracoccaceae bacterium
GTGCCGGTTGCCGCACCCACCAGACGGTCGTCATCGAACGCCCCGGCGACAACGGCGCGCGGGTTGTCGCGATAGGGTGCGAGGTATGTTTTTTCATAATCCAGATCGCCGTTATACAGATAGGGCCAGTCGCGGAATACCGTGATCCGCAATCGCGCCACGTCGTCCAGTGCGGCGACCAGCGCGAGGCCTGTCAGCGCTTCGACCCTCATGAGACCTGACGGATCCATTCCTGAAGGTTGTAATAGGTGGTGACCCGCGTGATCTTGCCGTCCGTGAGGCTGAAGAACCCGCCTGCCGGCAGGACATAGGTTTGACCATGCGCCTCGGGCAGGCCCGGATCGGTCTTCAGATAGGTGCCGTTGACCGTGAATTCCGCTGCGCCGCGGGTGCCGTCGTCCGATCCATAGACGACCATGTCGGTCAGGGTCTCGCGGTAGGTTTCCGACATATGCGCACAGAATTCGGCAAAGGCCGCTTTGCCCAGACGCGTCGCGCCTTCGTTGACGTGATGCGCGAAATCGTCGTGCAAGGTGTCCAGCATCGCCGCCAGATCGCCGGCGTTGAAAGCGTCGTAATAGGCCTGAATGGTGGCGCGGGCAGTGGCTTGGGTCATCGGGTCCTCTGTTCTTGCAAAAAGAATAGGTGGCTGGCCGCCAAGGGTGCTGGCTGCAATGCGGCGGGTTGCGTGCGGCAAACATCTAGGTGGTCGGCTCGCCAAACCGCGCCAGCATCTGTTTGCGGATCTGGTCGCGCGTCTGGCGATAGGCTTGCAGCTTGGCGTCGCGGGTTTCGCCAAGCCCGGTCGGGTCCATGATGGGCCAGTATTCGACATCGATATGCGCAAAGCGCGTCAGTTCCAGCGCTGCCCGCTGGCTGGCCGGGGACAGCGCGACGATCAGGTCATAGCTGGAAAGATCGTCTCCCCATTCGCGCATATCGTCGAAACTGCGGGATCGATGGCGTTGCAGTTCGATCCCCATTTCGGCGCTGACGGCAACGGCGAACCCGTCGATGTCCAGATCGCTGTGCACCCCGGCCGACTGCACATAGGCCCGCTGGCCATAGAGCTTTTTCATCAATCCCTCGGCCATTGGCGAGCGCACAGAATTGTGGTCGCAACAAAACAGCACCGACTGGGGAAAGGGTTTGCCCAAGATCACGCCCCTCGGTTCAGCACGCTGATCAGGGTAAACAGGCGGCGTGCGGTATCCAGATCGATCTCGGCCTTTCCTTCAAGCCGCTCTTGCAGGACGCGCGCGCCCTCGTTGTGGATACCCCGTCTGGCCATGTCGATGGCCTCGATCTGGCTGGGGGGCAGGCGCTTGACGGCGTCGAAGTAGCTTTCGCAGATCTGGTCGTAATCCTTGACCACCTGCCGGAAGGGCCCAAGCGACAGGTGGAATTCCGTCACCTTGTCCCCGGTTTCCTGCGCGATGTCGACGACGAGACGACGTTCGCGGATCGCCAGCATCAAGCGATAAGGCCCGTTGGGGGCGGCGCGGCCGTCGCGCTCGGGCAGGGTAAAGCTGTTGTCCTCGAGAAGGTCGAAGACCGCGACACGGCGTTCCTGCTCCATTTCCGGAGAGGGCGCAGGAAGCCCCGAGTCGTCGATATCGATGCTGCAAATTCGGTTCATTGCGCAGGGCCTTCGTTCTTGTGGTCCGGTTTTTGATGCATGACCCAACCGCCGGGATCAAGACGAGAATCCTTGCGCGGTGTTCGCCGCCCGGGTAGAAGCTGGATTGAGCAGTGGCGATGGCGTCGCCGCACGGGCCCGCAAGCCCGGTGCTCGCGGCGGGAAACCGTTGCAGCGTCCTGAACGCCGGGATCTTTCTGGGGTCCTGCGTTCAGCGGAAGGACCCCGATATTGAGGTCTGACCATGACGGAACGTCCCAGTTTCTACCGTCTTCATCAAGGCGAGCGGGTTCTGCCCTTCGCCGCTTCGGAATATGATGCGCGCCTTGCCGTTCTGCGCAAGATCATGGTGCGCGAGGGGGTCGAGGTGGCGCTGTTCACCTCGATGCACAACATCGCCTATTATTCGGGCTTTCTTTACTGCTCGTTCGGGCGGCCCTATGGCCTTGTCGTCACCGCAACTGAGAGCGTGACGATCAGCGCGGGCATCGACGCGGGCCAGCCTTGGCGGCGCTGCCATGGCGACAACATCACCTATACCGACTGGGCGCGTGACAATTTCTGGCGCGCCATCGTTCATGTGTCCGGCGAGGGGCGCACGGTCGGGTTCGAAGGCGATCACCTGACGCTGCTGCAGTCGCAAAAGCTGGATGCGTTCATGAAGCCCAAGGCGCGGGTCGATATCGCGCCGGCGACGATGGTGCAGCGCATGCACAAATCGCCTGCGGAAATCGCCATGATCAAGGCCGGTGCGAACACCGCCGACGTGGGCGGCTATGCCATCCGCGAGGCGATCGCCGTCGGCGCGCGCGAGATCGACATTGCCATGGCTGGGCGCGATGCGATGGAAAAGGAAATCGCGCGGCGCTTCCCCGAGGCGGAATACCGCGACACTTGGGTGTGGTTCCAGTCCGGCATCAACACCGATGGCGCGCATAACCCCGTGACGGCACGGCAGTTGGAGGTGGGCGATATCCTGTCGCTCAACACCTTCCCGATGATCTCTGGCTATTACACCGCTCTGGAACGCACGTTGTTCGTGCGCGAGGTCGACGCGGCCAGCCTGAAAATCTGGGAGGCCAACGTTGCCGCCCATGAATACGGGATGAGCTTGCTCAAGCCCGGCGTTTCCTGCGCCGAGGTGACGGCCAAGATCAACGCCTTCTTCGAGGAACGCCAACTGCTGCAATACCGCACCTTCGGCTATGGGCATTCCTTCGGGGTGTTGTCGCATTACTATGGCCGCGAGGCCGGGTTGGAACTGCGCGAGGATATCGACACCGTGCTGGAACCGGGCATGGTGATCAGCATGGAGCCGATGCTGACGATCCCCGAAGGCCAGCCGGGCGCAGGCGGCTATCGTGAACACGATATTCTGGTCATCACCGAGGATGGTAACGAGAACATCACCCACTACCCCTATGGGCCGGGGTTCAACGTCGTCGGTTAATTCGCCAGATCACAGCTACAGCGTCCGGGTGAACCACTCATCCGGGCGCGTCCCCCCGAGTAGCGGATTTCGGCGATCAGGTCGTCGAACGCATAGGTGATTTCTGAGTTCAGCATCTCGCGCAGGCGGTTGGCCAAGGCTTCGGCGTGCGCCGCGTCGACGGAATAGCGCAGCGTCTGCCCGCTTTCGCAATGCTCCACCCCGCCCTGCACCCGCCCGCTTGCATCGGTCCAGTCATAGCTGACCATGTCGCCGCGATGGCTGATCGGCACGGTAAAGACCGTCAGGTTGGGCGTGTCGGGATAGACGATCCCGCCCGTCACAGGATCGACCCCGCAGACCGAAGCGGGCGATATGCCTTGCGCCGATGTGGCAGCGAGGACGAGCGCGAGGATCAGCGGCAGTTTCACGAAAAGACCTGTGAGCAAGGAACGATGCGCACAGCCTAGTGCAGCACTCGTGCCCCCGCAATCCGGTCAGTCGTTCAGCTTGTCCAGCCGGGCGCGCACGCTCAGCCCGTGGGCTTGCAGGCTTTCGCTGTTGGCCAGGGTCTCGGCAGCGGGGCCGATGGCGCGCAGGGCTTCGGGCATCATGCAGGCCAGCGTGGTGCGCTTCATGAAGTCCAGCACGTTCAGCCCCGACGAGAACCGGGCCGAGCGCGCGGTCGGCAACACATGGTTCGGCCCACCGACGTAGTCGCCGATGGCCTCGGGCGTCCAATGGCCCAGGAAAATCGCGCCCGCGTGGGTGACCAGCGCCGAAAGGGCCTCAGGGTCCTCGACGCAGAGTTCCAGATGTTCCGGTGCGATGCGATCCGACAGGGCAGCGGCTTGTTCCATGGTGTCCACCACGATCACCGCGCCGAAATCGCGCCAGCTTGCGCCCGCGATGGCGCGGCGCTCCAGCGTTTCCAGATGGCGCGCGACGGCGGTCTGCACGGCCTCGGCCTCGGCCGACGAGGTGGTGATCAGGATCGACTGCGCGCTTTCGTCATGCTCGGCCTGGCTGAGGAGATCCAGCGCGATCCAGTCAGGGTCGCCCGTGCCGTCGCCGATCACCAGAATTTCCGACGGGCCCGCGATCATGTCGATGCCGACCTTGCCGAACACCCGCCGTTTCGCCGCGGCAACAAAGGCATTCCCTGGCCCGGTGATCTTGTCGACGGGTGCAATGGTCGCCGTGCCGTAGGCCAGCGCGGCAATCGCCTGCGCGCCGCCGATGCGGTAGACCGTATCCACACCCGAAAGGCGCGCGGCGAGCAATACCAGCGGGTTGACCGCGCCGCCCGGCGTCGGACAGGCGATGACCAGACGTTCGACCCCGGCGACCTTCGCGGGGATCGCGTTCATCAGGACCGACGACGGATAGGACGCCAGCCCCCCCGGCACATAGAGCCCCGCCGCCGACACTGCAGACCAGCGCCAGCCCAGCGTGGCCCCCGAAGCATCTGTCCAGCGCGCATCCTCGGGGCGTTGACGCTCGTGATAGGCGCGGATCCGTTCGGCTGCCAGTTCCAGCGCGACGCGCTCGGCCGGGGGAACCTGCGCGCAATGGGCGTCGATTTCCTCGGCGGTGAAGGCCAGCGTTTCCGGGGTCAGCGTCAGCCTGTCGAACCGTTCGGTCAGTTCGATCACCGCTTGGTCGCCGCGCATGCGGACATCGTCGATGATCCCCGCGACCGTGGCATCCACGTCGGGGCTGTCCTCGCGCTTCATGGACAACAGCGCGGTAAACCGGGCTTCGAAATCGGGGTCGGACAGGCTGAAGATCTGCGGCATCGGGCTTCTCCGTTCTTGGCAGCGGCATAGGGCCAAGAGACGCCGGGGGCAAGCCGTTCAGGTCATTGCGGGTGCTGCGGCACCTTGCCAGAGGGCGCGCGATAGGGGCGCGTCACGTCGCTGAGTTCCGCCTCGATGCATTCGACATCCAGCGCCAGAGCGCCATCGCCCGCGAAAGTCAGCGTGATACGCCCGGGTCCGGCGGGTTCGCCAGCCTCGACCGTTCCTGCCGGGGCATAAGTAACCGCCAGCAGGGAAAGAACAGTGTCCGAATCCCGCGACAGGCCCTGATGCGTGACCGTCACGACATCCGAGAAATCCAGCACGGCGCGCACCCTTTCGACCGCCCGCCCGCCTGCCTTGGCGCGGGGCTCATCTTCCCATCGAAAGCGGTTCAGCAGCAGCGAGAAGCGCCGCCGACGGCGGTCGAATCGCAGATCGGCGCCGGTCAGGACGGCGTCCTGCACCAGCGCGGACAGCACCGACAGATCATCGCCATCGCGGGCGATCAGGCGCAGGGGGGAGTCGGCGCCATCCTCGAAACGGGCGTCAGTCATCGCTGTCCTCATCTTCGGCGCGTGCACGGGCTTGTGCCTTGCGCCTTGCGATATTGGCCTTCAGAGCGGCCTTGACCCGGGCTTCCTTGGCGCTGTCGCCCTTGGTCCCGCGCACCGACTGGATCCGGCGCGCCTGCGAGTCAGGCGAGGGCGTGGTGTCATGGTCGCTGCGTGTCATGATCCCTCTTTAGCGCCTCGGCAAAAAAGCGTCCAGACGGGGCTTGCACAGCCCGGCGTTTGCGTCTAATCAGCCGCTCGTGGTTACGCTGCAGTAGCTCAGTGGCAGAGCACTCCCTTGGTAAGGGAGAGGTCGAGAGTTCAATCCTCTCTTGCAGCACCACCCTCATCCCCCTCATCAGGCTGCCATTTCCGCTGCTTTGGCGTCCTTTACCGTCCGCGCGCACGCCGTTATCCTGTCGCGGGCAGGGTTTCGGGGGCGCATATGAAACGGTCGCGGGTGAATCAGATCATGGCCGAAGCGGACGACTTGATCCGCCGGCATGGCTTTGTCCTGCCGCCCTTCGCACGCTGGAGCCCCGCGCAGTTCAAGGACAAGGCAGACAGTGCGCGTCATGTGATCGATGCGCGCTGTGGTTGGGATATCACCGACTATGGCGCGGGTGATTTTGATCGGATGGGCCTGTTCCTGTTCACCTTGCGAAACGGCCTGCTGGGCGATCTGCGCCGTGGCGGAGGCATGTGTTACGCCGAGAAGCTGTTGATTTCGCGCCAAGATCAGTTGAGCCCGATGCATACCCACGTGATCAAGGCCGAAGACATCATCAACCGTGGCGGCGCGACCCTTGTTGTCGAACTGTTTGGATCGGACGACCATGGTGGTTTCGCCGAGGATCGCGGCGGCACGGTCTGGTGCGACGGGATCCGCCGGTCGTATCAACCGGGCGACAAGCTGCGGCTGGCGCCGGGCGAAAGTGTCACGCTGCGACCTGGCGATTGGCACGCGTTTTGGGGCGAGGGGGGCGATGTGCTGATTGGCGAGGTCTCGACCGTCAACGACGACGAGACCGACAACATCTTCCGCGAGCCCATCGGCCGCTTCGCGCAGATCGACGAGGACGAGCAGCCCACGCACCTGCTGGTCAGCGATTATCGCAGCTGGCTGGGCTGATGGCGCGCGGGTTCAGTACCGCGCGTTGGCCAGTTTTTCGGCAACGAACTGTTCCAGTTGTGCGGCGGGCCGGGCACCGGCGAGGCGGCCCAGCTCGCGGCCCTTGTGGAACAGGATGAAATGGGGGATGCCGCGAATGCCCCATTTGATCGTGGCCTCGGGGTTAGATTGCGTGTCGATCTTGCCCAGCCGCACCTTGGGCGCAAGGCGGGTTGCAAGTTTCTCGAACTCGGGCGCCATGGCACGGCAAGGACCGCACCACGGGGCCCAGAAATCGACCAGAAGCGGCAGATCGTCGCCCTTCGCGGCTTTTTCCAGCGTGCGAAAGTCAAGCTTGGCGACCTTGCCGTTGTTCAAGGCCGCGCCGCAGACGCCGCATTTGGGCGCATCGGCGGCCTTGTCCGCAGCGAGCTGGTTTGCTTGACCGCATTCGGTGCAGGTGAGACGGAGTTTCGCGGACATGGCATCCTCGCATTCATGGGGTTGAATGTGATGTGGGGATGAACCCGCGCCAAGTCAAGCGTTACGCGCGGGGCGGACGCGATTTGTAGACCGGCAGCCGCCAGCCGAACGCCATCGACCCCGCCCGCAACAAGAAGGTCGTCGCGGCGCAGGCCAGCAGCGCGTAGCCCGTGGCACCCAACGCGACGGCGACCAAGGCGCCGCAAAATGCCGCGCTCAGATACAGTTCCCCTTGGCGCAGCACCAAGGGCACTTCGTTGCACACGACATCGCGCATCAGCCCGCCAAAGGCCCCCGTCGCCATGCCCATCATCAGCACGACCGCCGGACCATGGCCCAATGATTGTGCGACGCCAACGCCGGCGGGCACCGCCACCGCCAGTGCCCCAGCATCGAGCCAGTCGATCGCTCGGCGGCGCGATTCAAGGCGGTGCGCGGTGAAGAACACCAGCACCGCCGCGCCGCAGGCGATCCCGATATGCCATGGATTTGCGATCCAGAAGACGACCTCGCGGTTCAGCAGAAGATCGCGCACGGTGCCACCCCCGACGGCGGTCAGGCTGGCGATGAACAGGAACCCGACAAGGTCCAGCTGGGCCCGACTGGCGGTCAACGCACCGGTCAGCGCAAAGATGAAGACCGACAGGTAATCAAGGCTCAGCAGCAAGGTCATTTCGCGGCTTTCTTGAACGGGGCCATCCCTTCGCGCGCCAGTTCATCGGCGCGCTCGTTTTCCGCGTGACCGGCATGGCCCTTGATCCATTTCCATGTGACCCGGTGCCGTGCCTGCGCCAGATCCAGCCGCTGCCAAAGGTCGGCGTTTTTCACCGGCTTCTTGTCGGCGGTTTTCCAGCCGTTGCGCTTCCATCCATGGATCCAGCTGGTGACGCCATTCTTCACATAGGCCGAGTCCGTTGTCAGCGTGATGTCCGATGCACGCGTCAGCGCCTCGAGCGCGTTGATCGCGGCCAGCAATTCCATGCGGTTGTTGGTGGTATCCGCCTCGCCACCGCACAGCGTGCGTTCCTTGACGACGGCCTCGCCCTCGATCGCGCGCATCAGCACACCCCAGCCGCCGGGCCCGGGGTTGCCGCTGCAGGCGCCGTCGGTCCATGCGAACAACTCAGGCATCGCGCAGCCTCGCCAGCAGCAAGATGCCGTCCTCGACCTGTCCGGAGAGGCCCGCGTCGCGGGTGCGCGCATCGGCGATGATCTCGAACCCCGCCGCGTCCAGCAGCGTCGCCAGTTCATCGGGTTGGTAATAGGTATAGAACCGCCCCAGCGGATCGCGCATTTCGCCTTCGCCCAGTTTCAAGCCCAGATGCAGCACCCCGCGCGGGCGCAAGGCGCGGGCGATGGCGGCCAAGTGGCGTACGAAATCGGCGCGCGTTGCGTGCAGCAGGCTGAAGTTCGCCCAGACGCCATCATAGGCCGCGACCGCGTCGATATCGTCGAAACTCGCCTGCCGCGCGGGCAACCCGCGGCGGTCGCGCGCGATGCCGACCATCGCCTCGGACGCATCGACGGCATCGACATCCAGCCCCTGCGCCAGCAGCGCCTGCGTCGCATCGCCGGGGCCGCAGCCCAGATCCAGCACCATGCCGCCCTTGGGCAAGGCCTCGACAAAGGCCCGCATTGCCCGGCCTGGACCATCGGCGGCGATCAACTTGGCATATTCCTCGGCGCGAGCGTCATAGACGCGCAGGGTTTCGGGATCGGCGCTCATGCTTTTTCAAAGGCCAGCTTCAGGCCCAGCCCGGCAAAAGACGCCGCGAACGCCCGCCGCAGCCATGTCATCGCCCGTTCGGATTCCAGAACGCGGCTGCGCAACCACCCCGCAGCCAGCGCATAGATCAGGAACACCGCCGCTGTCATCGCCACAAAGCCCAGCCCCAGTTCGACCAGCAACGCATCGGCATTGTCGGCCCCGGTCGGGATGAACTGAGGCAGAAAGGCCACGAAGAACATCGGCAGTTTGGGGTTGAGCAGGTTCAGCAGAACGCCGTTCTTGACCAGCGTGAAAGGCGAGCGGGCACGGTCATCGGGGGTTATGGCCAGCGTGCCCCGGCCTTGCAACGTGCCCCACGCCATCCACAGCAGATAAGCCACGCCTGCGAACTTGATCACCGAAAACAGCAGGGCCGAGGTACGCAAAACGGCGGCCAAGCCTGCCAGCGCAAGACCCAAATGCACGGCGGTCGCCAGCGTGCAGCCCGCAACCGCCCACAGGCCCGAGGTCATGCCACGGCCAAGCGTCGTCGACAGCGTGTAAATCACGCCGACACCGGGGGCGAGGCAGACGATGAAAGCGGTCAGCAGGAACTCTGGGGTCACGCCGTTTCCCTCAGCACACGCGGGACCTTGAATTCGACGTTCTCGACGGCGGTTTCGACAATTTCGCGGGTCACGTCATAGCGCGTATCGAAGGCCTCGATCACCTCGTTGATCAGCACCTCGGGGGCTGACGCCCCGGCGGTGACGCCGATGGCCTTGATACCTTCGAGCGCGCGCCAGTCGATGTCGGCGGCGCGTTGGATCAGTTGCGCATAGGCGCAGCCCGCCGAACGCCCCACTTCGACCAGACGTTTCGAATTCGACGAGTTCGGTGCGCCGATCACGAGCAAAGCCTCGATCTTGCCGGCGATTGCCTTCACCGCAGCCTGACGGTTGGTGGTGGCATAGCAGATGTCTTCCTTGCGCGGGCCGACGATCTGCGGAAACCGGGCTTGCAAGGCGGCGATGATGTCGATCGTGTCGTCGACAGACAGCGTCGTCTGGGTGATGAAGGCCAGCTTGGACGGGTCGCGCGGGGTGATCGTGGCGACATCGGCGACGGTCTCCACCAGCAGCACCTCGCCCTCGGGCAGTTGACCCATGGTGCCGATGGTCTCAGGATGTCCCGCATGGCCGATCATGACCATTTGCAGCCCCGCCTCGTGATGACGCTCGGCCTCGATGTGAACCTTGGACACCAGCGGGCAGGTGGCATCCACGAACACCATCTCGCGCGCCTGCGCGGCGGCGGGCACGGATTTGGGCACGCCATGGGCGGAAAAGATCACGGGGCGGTCATCGGGGCATTCGTCGAGTTCCTCGACAAAGACGGCGCCTTGCGCCCGCAGGCTGTCGACCACGTATTTGTTGTGCACGATCTCGTGGCGCACATAGACCGGGGCGCCCCATTTTTGAATCGCCATCTCGACGATCTTGATCGCGCGATCGACACCGGCGCAGAACCCGCGCGGGGCGGCCAGATAAAGAGTGAGGGCAGGCTTGGTCATGGGGCACTCCGCGTTGCGGCAAACACCTAGTGCCTTGCGTCGCATCCGTCCAGCCCGCAGGCGCGCGTTCAGCCCAGGATCCCGGCAGTGATGGCGGCCAGCACGATGTAGCGGACAGTCTTTGACAGCCCGACCAGCAGCGCGAACAGCCAGATCGGTGTGCGCATCGCGCCTGCGACGACCGTCGTCAGTTCGATCACCGGCACGAAGGCCAGCAACAGCGACCATACCCCCCAGCGCCCCCACCAGACCTTGGCGCGCTGAAAGCCGCCATCGGGCAAGCGCAACCAGCGGTGGGCTCCGCGATCCTCGAGCCGGGCGCCAACCCAGTAATTCACGAATGCCCCAAGCGTGTTCGCCACCGACGCGGTTACCACCAGCGCCCAAACGGGCACGATGCCTGCAACCTGCAAGGCGACGAACGGTGCTTCGGAATTGAACGGGATCAGGGTTGCGGCGATGAAGGCCGCACCAAACAGCCCCGCAAGCGCGAGGAAGCCGCTCAGCTGTCTTGGCCCACGGTTTCCGAATCGGCGCGTGTGATGGGAGATTCGCGCGGCTCGCGCGGCGGGCGGCCGATCACGTCGCGCAGATCGTCAAGTTCGATGAAATTGTCGGCCTGACGGCGCAGTTCGTCCGCGATCATAGGCGGCTGGCTGCGGATCGTCGATACGACCGACACGCGCACGCCCTGACGCTGCAGGGCTTCGACCAGCGGGCGGAAATCGCCGTCGCCCGAAAACAGGACAGCGTGGTCAAGCCGAGGGGCCAGTTCCATCGCGTTGACCGTCAGTTCGATATCCATGTTGCCCTTGACCTTCCGCCGGCCCATCGAGTCGATGTATTCCTTGGCGGGTTTGGTCACCATCGAATAGCCGTTGTAATTCAGCCAGTCGATCAGCGGGCGGATGGGCGAATAGTCGTCGTTTTCCAGCAGCGCGGTATAGTAGAAGGCGCGCAGCAGTTTGCCGCGGCGCATGAATTCCTGCCGCAACAGCTTGTAGTCGATGTCGAACCCAAGCGCCTTGCCTGCCGCAAACAGGTTTGCGCCATCGATGAATAGAGCCAGGCGCTCGTCCTTGTAAAACATCGAAGGTTCCTTTCAAAACGACTCGTGATACTGGAAAGGGACGCTATCGCCGTGTTTCAGATACGGGCATAGCCGTCCAATGGTTTATCCGAAACTCAAAAATAAACGCGTCATGATTGAATCCTAATGCTGCACGGCAGTCGACTCAACACCTACTTGATTGCTTTGGGCGCCAATGCCCAGAATGCCGTCGGGGCAAACGCCGATGTTTTGGCCGAAGCCCTGTCGCGCGTCGCCCGCGATCTGGATGCCGAGGTCTTGACCAGCAAGATGGTCCGGACGCCAGCTTTTCCAAGGGGCAACGGCCCCGACTTCGCGAATTGTTGTGCACAAGTCACAACCTTGTCAGCCCCCGACGTCGTTCTGGCCACCCTGCACGACATCGAAGCCGACATGGGGCGTGTCCGGACCGTGCGGTGGGGCCAGCGTGTGATCGACATCGACATCCTTGCCTGTGGTGATTCGATCCTTCCGAACCGCGAGGATGTCGCGAACTGGATGAATCTTCCGTTAACCGAGCAGATGCAGCGCGCCCCGGACCACCTTTTGCTCCCGCATCCGCGCCTGCATGAACGGGCCTTTGTGCTGGTTCCGCTGGCCGAAATCGCGCCCGATTGGGTGCACCCGCTGCTGAACCTCAGCGTGTCGGAGATGCTTGCCGCGCTCGATCCGGCCGAGCTTTTGGAAATCAGCCCGATTTGAGGTCTGGCGCGCTTGTGTTTTGTCGGGAATGCCGATAAAGACCGCAGGCTGATCCCTCCCTCTGATGACAGGAGTGCTGCATGGCCCGCGTGACGGTCGAAGACTGCGTTGACAAAGTTCCGAACCGCTTCGAGCTGGTGATCCTTGCTGCCCATCGTGCGCGCGAAATCGCGGCCGGTTCGCCGCTGACGATCGACCGCGACAATGACAAGAATCCCGTTGTCGCACTGCGTGAAATCGCAGACGAGACTCAAGGTGCCGACAGCCTGCGCGAGCGGCTGATCGAAAGCATGCGCACCCAGAACGAGGTCGACATGCCCGAAGACGACGACATGGCGTTGCGCATGGGATCGTCCGAAGATCGCCCGGCGGACGACGACATGAGCGAAGAGCAGATGCTGCGCCAGCTGGTCGCCGCCCAATCTGATCTGGACTAAATCGATGCGGGGCTGGATCGAATCGTGATCACGCCCGACGACCTGGTTGCGCTGGTCCGCAACTACAACCCGAACTGCGACGAAGATCTGATTCGCCGGGCGTGGACCTATGGCGACGAGATGCACGCCGGGCAGAAGCGCCATTCGGGCGAGGATTACTTTACCCACCCTGTCGCGGTGGCGGCGATTCTGACCGAGATGCGGCTGGACGATGCCACGATCGTCACCGCGCTGTTGCATGACACGATCGAAGACACGCGCTCTACCTTCTCCGAGGTAGAGCGGACATTCGGTCGCGAGATCGCCGAACTTGTCGACGGCGTCACCAAGCTGACGAACCTGCAGCTGTCCTCGTCCGAGGCGAAACAGGCCGAGAATTTCCGCAAACTGCTGATGGCAATGGCGAAGGACCTTCGGGTCATCCTCGTGAAGCTTGCAGACCGTTTGCACAACATGCGCACGATCCGCTCGATGCGCCCTGAGAAGCAGGCGCAGAAAGCCCGCGAGACGATGGATATCTATGCCCCGCTGGCCGGGCGCATGGGCATGC
>JAWKXG010000037.1:0-11840 GCA_041397065.1 Paracoccaceae bacterium
TCCTTGGTTGCCAGAAAGGCAGTGCCGCATTGCACACCCTGCGCGCCCAGCATCAGCGCGGCCGCGAGCCCGTGGCCGGTCGTGATGCCGCCGGACACCACGACGGGAATCCGGGCGCCGTCCAGCACCGCCTCGGCCAGGGCGAAGGCGCCGGTGCGGCCATGGACGTGGCCACCGGCCTCGATCCCCTGCGTGATGATTACGTCGGCGCCGGCCACCTCGGCCTCGCGGGCGGCGGCAAGGGTGCCCACCTGATGCAGCACGAGGCATCCCTCGCGCTTGACTTGCGCGATGACCTCTGGCCGAACATCCCAGAAGAAGGTGAAGGCCCGCACCCCCAGATCCAGGCATCGCGAGATCTGGGCCTGCAACAGCGCCGGATCGGTTGCAGACGGGATCACGTTGACAGCAAAGGGCCGGTCGGTCGCCGCGCGATAGGCGGTGATCTCGGCCTCAATCAGGTCCGGATCTTCACGCACCATCCCCAGCATGGCATAGCCCCCGGCGCGGGCGACGGCCGCCGCCAGTTCGGCACGGGCGACCCCGCCCATGCCTGCCAAGAGTACGGGTACCTCGCATCCCAGGAGATCACAAAGGGGGGTGCGCAGGGCGGGTCTCTGGTCAGGGCCGGGCATCGGGATCCCCCTTGTTCGCAAGATGTTGTCGCAGGTGGTCACGCAACACGGTGGCGTTGTTGCGCGTCTCGGCGCTTGAGGCGAACAGCAGTGTCAGCACACCATCGACGGCCATGCTGGCCAGATCACGGGCGAGATCGTCCTTCAGGGTCAGTTCATGGCGATAGCGGGCCACAAAGTCCTCCCATTGGTCGGGGTGGGCGTGGTACCAGCGACGCAACTCATCGCTGGGCGCGATCTCGCGGCACCAAGAATGCAGGCGGGCGCGGTCTTTCGACATGCCACGCGGCCAAAGCCGGTCGACGAGTACGCGATTGCCGTCCGACACCCGTGCCGCCCGGTAGATGCGTTTGACCCGAATCCGCTCGGCGGCGGCGCCGGGGATGGGCGGAACCGCAGGCATCAGTCCGCCCCGTCGCCCATGGCTTGCATGGCCTTCAGCGCATGGGCATAGCTGGCCCCTGCCCGCATCTCGGCGGCGACCCAGATCGCCTCCATGATCTGCTCGGGGCTGGCACCCTCGCGCCGTGCGGCCTTTACATGGCCCTCGATGCACCAGGGGCATTGCGTGACATGGGCAACCGCCACGGCAATCAGCTGCTTGGTGCGCTTGTCCAACGCGCCTTCGGCAAAGACGGCCTTGGAAAAGGCGCGGAAGGCATCTTCGGCCCCGGGCGCCAAGTTACGGCGGCGTTCGACCATCTCGCGCGTGGCGCGTGGCAGCGACGGATCAGACATGGGCGGCCTCCGTCTCGAAAGGTGGGAACAGCACGTCGTTCTCCAGCCGGATATGCTCTTCCAGATCAGAGATAAATTCGCCGAGGCCAACATAGAGCGCGGTCCAGCTGCGGCAGGCCCCCTCGGGCAGGCCAAGACCGCCAGTCAAGCGGCGGATCTCGGCCACGTCCTGGGCGTGGTCGTCATGGTCGGCACGCATCACCGCAATCGGCGTGCCGATCCCTGGGCCGCCGCCCTTGCGGATAGCCGGGAACAGGATCAGTTCTTCCTTCTTCATGTGGACCTCAAGCGCGCCGATCATCCGCTGCAAGAGGTCGGCCAGACCCTCGGGCACATGGTCGTCGCCGAAATGCACCGTCTCGACCTTTTCGGCCAGAGCGGCCAATGCGGGCAACTGCTCGCGGTGGCGGGCGTGGAACCGGGACTCGATGTGACGGGTCAGCGCGGCGGGATCGTCAGTGTGCAGGCCTTGGGTCATGAAGGGACTCCTTCCTTTCAGCGAAGCGACGGCGTCATCCCGGCGCCGCGGGCGGTATCTTCCACCGCCATGTGCAGCGATCGCGCTATGCGTTCCGCGCGTTCGATCACATGCGCCGCCCCGGCGGGCGGACAAATCTCGGTCGCGGTCTGGCGGAACAGGTCCAGCCAGCGGTCGAAATGCGCCCAGTTTACCGGCAGCGTGGCATGGGCCGGCATCGGCGCGCCGTGGTAGCGCCCGGTCATCAGCGCGACCGAGGACCAGAAGGTCACCATACGCTCAAGATGCGGGCCCCAGTCGGTGATGCGCGCTGCGAAGACCGGCCCCAACACCTCATCGGCCCGGACCCGGTCGTAGAAGCGATGGACCAGAGTGCGCAGGATCGCCTCATCGAGGCCGGTCTCTTCCATCAGCGCGGCGGTGATCGCCGGTCGGGCCGACGCGACGGGCGGCGGGTTGAAGGTCATGTCCGGAACTCCGGTTTGGCTTGCAATCCTGTCTAGGCCTGTTAATTGGTATTGTAAATACTGATTCAGGATCGATCATGCGCCTTACCTCGTTCACAGATTACGGATTGCGGATGCTGATGCGTATGGCGGGGGCGCCGGACCGGGGATTCTCGACCGCTGAGCTGGCGGAGGACTTTGGGTTGTCGCGGCACCACCTGACGAAGATCATCCAGAAACTTGCCCAAGCCGGCTATGTCACAACCCGGCGCGGTGGCGGCGGCGGGGCGATGCTGGCCCGCCCTGCTGGCGAGATCCGGCTGGGTTCCATCATCCGCTTGCTCGAGGAAGGGCAGCCGCTTGTCGAATGCTTCGCGGCCGGTGGCGGAGATTGCACCATCGACGGCCGCTGCCGCCTGAAGGCGCGGTTGCGCGCGGCCGAGGCGGCTTTCCTGGCCGATCTCGACCGCTCGACGCTGGCAGACATTGCACTGCGCCCAGACCTGCGGCTGGAAGAGGAGTTTGTCTGACCATGCAGGCCTCGCTCACCACGGTGGAACGGCGGATCGGCATTGGCCTTGCCGTCCTGCTGGCGTTGGGGGGGCTGACGATTGCTGCGGCGGCGCGGCACGGGGTGATGGCGGTCCATGGAGCCATGGCGCTGGCGCTTGGGCTGGGCCTGGTATTCCGGCTGGGCGGGGCGCTTTACGATGTGGCACCTGCTGGCCTTGACCGGGCCAGCCGCTACGACGATGGCCCAACCCGTTTCGGCATCTGGATGACGCTGACCTGGGCGATGATCGGCATGGTCGCGGGCGTCTGGGTCGCGGCATTGCTCTATTGGCCAGAGGCGACACCGCCCTGGCCTGCGACCAGCTTCGGCCGCCTGCGCCCGGTCCACACCACCGGCATCAT
Organism: Paracoccaceae bacterium; assembly: GCA_041397065.1. Taxonomy (GTDB): domain Bacteria; phylum Pseudomonadota; class Alphaproteobacteria; order Rhodobacterales; family Rhodobacteraceae; genus Pararhodobacter. The sequence goes on from JAWKXG010000037.1 coordinate 3,213, forward strand.
CTTCGGCTTCGGCGGCAATGCGCTGATCGCGACCTCGTTCTGGGTGGTGCAACGCACCTCGCGCGCCCGGCTGGCCGATGCGGTCAGCCCCTGGGTCATCCTGATCGGCTATAACCTGTTCTGTGCCTGGGCGGTCACCGGCTATCTGATGGGCGCGACCCAGTCCAAGGAATATGCCGAGGCGGAATGGTATGCCGACCTGTGGCTGGTCGTGGTCTGGGTGATCTACTTCGCGCTTTACCTCCGCACCCTCGCCCGCCGGGCCGAGCCGCATATCTACGTCGCCAACTGGTATTACATGGCCTTCATCCTGGTCGTGGCGATGCTGCACATCGTCAACAACATCGCCCTGCCGGTCAGCTGGGCCGGGGCGAAAAGCTATACCGTCTGGTCGGGCGTGCAGGATGCGATGATCCAGTGGTGGTACGGCCACAACGCGGTGGCCTTCTTCCTGACGGCGGGCTTCCTGGGGATGCTGTATTACTTCCTGCCCGTCCGGTCGGGCCGGCCGATCTGGTCCTACCGCCTGTCGATCCTGTCCTTCTGGGGGATCGTGTTCTTCTACATCTGGGTCGGCTCGCACCACCTGCACTACACCGCCCTGCCCTACTGGGTGCAGACGCTGGGGATGACCTTCTCGGTCATGCTGCTGGTGCCCAGCTGGGCCTCGGCCGGCAATGCCATCGCCACGCTGAACGGTGCCTGGGCCAAGGTGCGACGACGCCACGCTGCGCTTCATGTTCGTGGCCGCCGTGTCTCTACGGCCTGTCCACGTTCGAAGGCTCGTTCCTCGCGATCCGCCCGGTGAACTCGCTTTCGCATTACACCGACTGGACCGTGGGGCACGTCCATTCCGGCACGCTGGGCTGGGTCGCCATGATCATCTTCGGCGCGATCTACACCCTGGTGCCGCAACTGGCCGGGCGCGAGGCGATGGCCTGGCCCCGCGCGATAGAGTGGCACTTCTGGCTCGCCGTGCTGGGAACCCTCGTCTACGTCGTGGCGATGTGGAACGCGGGCATCACGCAGGGGCTGATGTGGCGGGCCTATGACGCGAACGGGGCGCTGTCCTACAGCTTCCTGCAGTCGGTCCAGGCGATGGCGCCCTATTACCTTCTGCGCGCCATCGGCGGGGCGATGTTCCTGACCGGGGCCGTGCTTTGCACCCTGAACTGCCGCGCCACCCTGCGCCAGACCCGCGCCCGCGACCTGGCCCATGACCGCCCGCTGGCGGCCCAACCGGCGGAGTAGCCCGATGGTCCTGCGCCTGCATTACAACCTGGAAAAGCTGTCGATGGGCCTGGTCGGCGCGATAATCGTCGCCGCGTCCATCGGCGGACTGGTCGAAATCGCTCCGCTTTTCACCATCGACGAGACGGTGGAGATCCCCGCCGACCTGCGCCCCCTGACGCCCCTCGAACTTGCGGGGCGCGAGATCTACATGCGCGAGGGCTGCTATGCCTGCCACAGCCAGATGATCCGCAGCCTGGCCGACGAGATCGACCGCTATGGCCCCTATTCGCTCGCTTCGGAAAGCGCCTATGACCACCCGATGCTCTGGGGGTCCAAGCGGACCGGCCCGGACCTGGCGCGGGTTGGGGGGAAATACTCCGACGCCTGGCAGGTCGCGCATCTGACCGACCCGCGGGCGGTGGTCCCTGCCTCGATCATGCCGGCATACCCGTGGCTGATGCAGCCCCTGGACACCTCGGGGTTGGCCGGCGCGCTGGCGGTGCTGGCCCGGCTGGGCGTGCCCTATGACGCCGCGATGATCCAGGGGGCCGAGGCCGACGCGCTGGCGCAAAGCCGCCCCGACAGCGCCGAGGCCGAGGCTTTCCGCACCCGCCACGGCGACCGCCCGGCCCTGCGCGCCTTTGACGGCGACCCCGCCCGGCTGACCGAGATGGACGCCGTCGTCGCCTATCTGCAATCGCTGGGCACCCAGACCGCCGCCGCCCATCTGGCCCAGGAAGGCACCGCGCCATGAGCCACGATACCCTTGTCCTGCTTGCCAAGACCTTCGGCCCGATCTGGATGCTTGGCTTCCTGCTGATCGTCGCGATCCGGGCCTATGCCCCCTCGCGCAAGGCGGCGCATGACCGCGCCGCCCGGTCGATCCTGCCGCAGGAGCAGTCGGATGGCTGACACCACGGACCCCCACGCCCTGCCCGGTGCCGACCCCCACACCGGCAACCGCCGCATCGACCCCGTCACCGGCTACGACACCACCGGCCACGACTGGGGCGGTATTCAAGAGCTGAACACCCCCTTCCCCAGGCTCGCCGCCATCGCGCTGCTGCTGACCTTCCTCTACTCGGTCGTCGCCTGGGTCCTGTTGCCCGCCTGGCCTACGGGCCGGGATTACACGCGCGGCCTTCTGGGGCTGGACCAGGGCCGCATGGCCCGCGACGGCTATCAGGCGGTGGACGCGGTGCGGCAGGGCTGGCTGTCCCGCTTCGCCCAGCCGGACTTTGCCGCCCTGGCCGCGGACGACCTGCTGATGGCCCAGGCCATGCCCGCCGCCGCCCGGCTTTTCGCCGACAATTGCGCCGCCTGCCACGGCACCTCGGGCAAGGGCGGTCCCGGCTTTCCGGCGCTGAACGACGCCGACTGGCTTTGGGGCGGCGACCCCGAAACCCTGGCCGAGACGATCACTCTTGGCATCAACGCCACCGACGACAGCCGGCTGGCCGAGATGCCCGTCTTCGACTGGCTCGCCCCCGCCGACCGCCAGGCGCTGGCCGCCTATGTCTCTGCCCTGCCCTCGGGCACGGCCCCCGGCGACAGCCCTGGCGCCGCCCTCTTTGCCGAGAACTGCGCCGCCTGCCACGGCGACGGCGGCACCGGCGGGCTTCTGGCCGGGGCGCCCTCGCTGACCGACCGATCCGCGATCTACGGCCAGGACGAGGCCACCATCCTGACCACCCTGCGCCACGGCCGCCGCGGCGTCATGCCGGCCTGGAGCCAGCGCCTTTCCCCGGCCCAGATCAACCTTCTCGCCCTCTACGTCTCTACCCTGCCACAGGCCAAGCCATGAGCCCCGCCCGTCAGCGCCACCTTGCCCTTGCCGGCGCCGCCGCCGTGGTCGCGGCCTTCGTCGCGGCGAATGTCCACCTGGTGGTCACCGCCATCGCCTCGCAGCCCGCCTGCACCGCCCTGCCCGACGGCCCCGCCCCCGCCCGGCACAGTTGCTGAGGTCCCGATGCTTGAACCCCTTCCCACCATTCAGAAACGCGCCCCGGTCGAAAGCCCCCACGCCCGCCACCTGCCCGCCCGAGTGGCGCTGGACTGGCTGGCCGAGGGCTGGCGCGACCTTGCGCGCGCGCCCGGGTCAAGCCTCGCCTACGGGGCTGCAGTCGTGGCGCTGTCCTGGGCAGTGATCTGGGCGCTGGCGACCTGGGGGCTTCTGTACCTGGCCCTGCCCGCGCTGTCCGGCTTCCTGATCGTCGGCCCGTTCCTCGCCGTCGGCCTTTACGAGATAAGCCGCCGCCTTGCCCAGGGCGAGCCGCCGACCACCCTGCGCCTGCCACCCGGCGCGGTGGGGCAGATCGCGATGGCTGGCCTTCTCCTTGGCCTCCTCGTCCTCTTTTGGCTCAGGGCGGCCGACCTCCTCTATGCCCTGTTCTTCGGGCTTCAACCCTTCCCCGGCGCGTCCGAGGCGTTCCAGAACGCCTTCACCACGCCACGGGGATGGGCGCTGATCGCGACAGGCCTGCTGGTGGGCGGGCTGTTCGCAGCCCTCGCCTTCGCGATCAGCGTCTTCCTCTCCTTCCCCATGCTGGTCTTGTCCCGCCGCGATGCACTGACCGCGATGGGCCGCAGCTTCGCGCTGACCGCGCAGAACCTTCGCCCGATGCTGGCCTGGGGCGCCATCGTGACCGCAGGCACCGCCCTGTCGATCCTGACCGGCCTTACCGCGCTGCTTCTGGTCTTTCCCCTTCTCGGCCACGGCACCTGGCACGCCTGGCGCGCCATCGACCGCGAGGCCTTCATGACCATCGGCTTCCTGATCCCGCTGTCGATCGGCATGGGCCTTGCCGGGCTGGTCGCCTTCTTCTGGGCGCTACGCAACGGACAGTTCAGCGACCCCGAAGGTGACGCCTGCCGCATCCTGATCCCGCAACCCCCAGCGAAAGGAGATACCCATGTCCGACTGGCTTCCCAGCCTTATCACGAAGACCCCGACCGAGGGCTATGATCTTGCGGTGAAACTAGCCCGGGTAGCGATCAAGCTGACCCAGCCCGATGCGGCAGTGCGCGACCGTCTGCGCCCAGAATATGCCGATGATGTCGCGGCGCTGATCGCAGTCAGCCAGGTGGTCGCGACGCATTTCGCCACCGTCGCCGCCGCGAACGACTACTGGCGCGATGCCACATGACTGGGGTGACCGTTACAGCGCAGGGGTTCGAGGTCGACGCGGTCACGATCGCCAACGCTTTCGGACTCGACCCCGCGCAGTTGCAGGAAAGGATGCGCGCCGGAGAGGTGACGAGCCTGTGCGAAAAGGGCGTTGATGCTGACGCAGGCCGGTTTCGGCTAACCTTTCGTCATTCCGGGCGGGTCTTGCGTTTAACGGTCGACGAAGGCGGGGCCATCCTCAAGCAAAGCACCTTTGACGCCAAAGGCACACGACCGGCCTCAAATTCTCACGGCTGAGAACGCACGAAGGGCCGCGAAAAAGATCTTCGGAACCCGGGAACGATTGGGACACTGTCGCATCCAATAGTCGAGACCGCACGAAAGGGTCTCGATCAACCACGGAGACGACCATGTTCCTCAACCTGTCTGCCGCAACCCTTGGAATCGCCCTGATGCTCGCGGTCCCCGGCCTTGCCCATGCCGAAAGTGTCCCAGAGGACGCGCCGCCGCCTGCACCCTATGCCAAGGTCAGCGAACTTGTGCCGTTGCCTGACTTCCTGCCCGGCCTTGGCACGCTTTTCGTCGATCCCGCGACCCTGCCGGCGGGGCCCTTTCTCGGCTATGATCGTGACGGAAAACTGGCCGCCACGATCTTCATGACCCCGATCGAGGATTTGCAGGGCGGCACGTCCTACAACGATCTGGCAGTCGGTTCGAATGAGGTTTCATCCGTCGACATCTATTACAATGCCGGGCATCCGGGTGTGGACAAGCCGCACGCGCATGTCGTGCTGTTCCACGGCGCGGATGCCAAGTCGAGGGTGGCAGAGTGATGCCGAACCGTCGACAGGTGCTGGCGGTTGGTGGGGCCGGCGTCGCCGGTCTCATCGGGCCATCCCTTGTTCTTGCGGGCCCGGTGGCAGAGATTGGGATGCAGGGCACGTCACGGGGCGAGCATGTCTGGTTCACCCCGGTCGGGCTTGCTGTTGCGGCGGGCACGACGCTGCGTTTTGTCAACCTCGATCCCGGTAACAGCCACACCTCAACCTGCTATCACCCCACCCTGTTTGACCGGCCGCAACGCATTCCAACGGGGGCGGCGCCCTGGGATAGCGACTTCCTGCTGCCCGGCGACAGTTTTGAGGTCCTGCTGACCGTTCCCGGCGTTTACGACTTCTATTGCCTCCCGCATGAACATGCAGGAATGGTCGGTCGGATCGTTGTCGGAAGGCCGGGTGACGAAGGTTGGCACGGGGCGGCAACCGATGCGAGCGATCTGCCCGCCGTTGCACTCGACGGATTTCCGTCCGTCGAGGCCATTCTGCAGACCGGGCGAGTGATGCCTCCGGGGCAGCCATGACGCTCGCTCCACGTCCGTCCCCGGCCTATAGCCTGCGCGAAGTGGAGGAAGCGACGCTGGTCATGGCGGCGCGGGCGCAGGACGAGGCGGCGGTGCGCGAGCTTGTCCGCCGCCTCAATCCTCGGCTTTTCCGGGTCGCGCGCGGGATCCTCGATACGAATGCCGAGGCCGAAGATGCGGTGCAAGACGCCTATCTTGCGGCCTTCACCCGGCTGGATCAGTTTCGCGGCGAGTCGCGCTTTTCAACATGGCTCATCCGTATCACCATCAACGCGGCGCGAATGCGCGCCCGTGCTGCCCGGCCCCAAGAGGAGTATGATACCGTGCTTGAACGGGATGCGACCGACAGCGCCGTCGTGGTCTTTCCCGGCAACGGCTTTGAAGGCAGCGAAGAGGCGCTTGGCCGGTCACAGGTGTCCACCTTGCTGGAGGCTGCGGTTGCCGACCTGCCGACGGAATTGAGACTGGTCTTTCTGCTTCACGAGGTCGAGGGACTGGGCCTGCTGGCCGTCGCGCGGACCTTGTTACTGAATCCGATCACGGTCAGGACACGGCTTTACCGCGCACGCAAGCGTCTGCGCACTGAGCTTGAAGCCCGTCTGATGGGCGGTTTCGAATCGATCTTTCCCTTCGACGGCGCGCGCTGCACCCGTATGGCCGATCGCGTGATCGCCAACCTGAGGTGCTAGACCCATTTCGTCCGCCAAGCCGAGCGCGTGCTGCCCTGACCACCGAACCCGGCCCCCGCGCAAGGAGACCTTCCCGTGAAATTCCTCCACCGGGTCGAGGCCTTGCATCCGGTGAACCTGCTCCTCCTCCTTGCCCTGCCCTTGCTGGTCTGGCGCTCGATGCACTGAACCCGGCAGCGCGAAAACTTGCATGCCTTTTTACCTTCCCGAAACAAATGTGGCTCGACCGAGGAATCTCGGTTGCTTGACAGCGCCGAAGAGGTCGTACTTTGTCAAATCAGCTACTGTCGCGCCATAATCTTTCGACCATCAGTTCCGTTCAGGATCAGTGCACCGTCTTCGGTGATCTCGTACGAAACAGTGCCAGCCAGAATTTCCAGAACGCGGCGTTCCTGCTCCATAAGCGCGTCAGGGCAGGCCATCATGGACAAGCCCTTATCTCTTCGGTACATCGCTACTGGCGCGCCCTTCCGAAGGAGTCGCGGCCAAGACTCTATATCCATGGCCTCAGCCTTGGCGCCTGGTCCTCGATGCATGGAACCAACCTCTTCGCATTGCTGGATGATCCCATTGACGGAGCGTTCTGGGTCGGCCCTCCCTTCCCGTCGGCACTGTGGCAGGGGATCGTCGCTTCGCGCGAGCCTGGCAGTCCCTATGTTGCCCCGGTATTGGGAGACGGAGGACTGGTGCGCTTCGCCTCGAACCATGCAAGCGCAAGCGGGCCGGACGGCTGGGGCGCCATGCGGCTCGCCTTTCTGCAATATGCGTCTGACCCAATCGTGTTCTACGAACTGGCATCCTTGTTTCGCGCACCGGCCTGGATGACAGAAGCGCCGGCAGCCGATGTCTCGCCAGACATGCGCTTCATGCCCGTCGTGACGCAATTCCAATTGGCTGTGGATATGGCTTTGGCGACAACCGCACCGGCTGGGTATGGCCATTCTTATTTTGGGCGCGACTATGTCGAGCCTTGGGTTGCTGTGACCGCACCAGATAGTTGGAGCGCTGCAGACACGAAGCGCCTCATGGATCATTGCGACAGCGGCTTCGGTATCGGCTGCGATCACGACTGACGTCTTGGTCCGTTTTCATTCTCGTGACGTACTGCAGCATCGCGAGGCGGTCTCGGCAGAGTAGATCCACAAGTGACAAGCGTAAATCTTGCGATCATCAACTGACTGCTATGTATGTCGAGAAAGGCAATTGGCTACTTCGCCGACTTTTGCGGCCGCAGAGAGTGATGCCACGGCAGACGTTAGAGAAATAGTCGCAGGATCAGCGGCCCGAGTATGGCGGTGGCCACCGCGTTTACAGCCATTCCCAACCCCGCAAAGGCACCAGCCGTCGGATTCACCTGCAACGCCCGCGCGGTACCGATCCCGTGACTGGCAAGTCCCACGGAGAAGCCCCGCGCCCGCCAGTCCTTCAGCCCCAGCAGGTTCAGAAGCGGCGTCGCCACGACGGCCCCGGTGATCCCCGTCAGGATGACCAGCACCGCCGTCAGCGTCGGCGACCCGCCCAGCTCCTGCGAAATGCCGATGGCAACCGGCGCGGTCGCGGATTTCGGGGCCAGCGAGATGAGCAGCAGCTCGTCGACCCCCATCCACGAGGCGATCAGCAGCGCCGATCCCGTCGCGACCACCGATCCCACGATCAGCGCCGCCAACACGGGCAGCAGGGCACGGCGCAAGTGGTGAAGGTTATCAAACAGCGGCAGGGCAAGCGCCACCGTCGCCGGGCCCAGCAGGAAGTGCACGAACTGCGCGCCCTGGAAGTAGGTCGCATAAGGCGTTCCCGTCACTTTCAACACCACCGCCAGAATGCAGACCGCGATCAGCACCGGGTTGGCCAGGGGGTTGCGGCCCGTGGCGCGGAAGATCAGATCACCCACACTGCAGGCGGCCACGGTCGCCGTCAGCCACAGCAGGGGCCCTTCGGACAGATAGCTCCAGATTTCGGCGAAATCAGTCATCGCTCGACCCCGTAAGCCGCGCCACGCCCGCGAAGGTCAACGCCCCCGCCGCGATCGCCAGCACCGCCGAGACGACGATCGCCAGCAGGATTGCCAGGGTGCTGTCCCCCAGCGTCGCCAGGTGCCCGACGACGCCAGCCCCCGCGGGCACGAACAGCAGCGAAAGGTGGGAAAGCAACGTCTGCGCCACCGCACGGATCGTCTCGCGCAGCTGTGGCACCGCCACCAGAAGCCCCAGCACGAAGAT
>JAWKXG010000038.1:0-11739 GCA_041397065.1 Paracoccaceae bacterium
CGTGGTCAAGCCTCGGTGATGTTGCTTGGGGGTGTATTGCCGGATCAGTTGCCTTATACTGCGGATAACAACAGCCGGGCAGGGCGAGGACAGGCATGCGAGGATTCATCAAGGGGATCGTGGTTGGCGTTGCCAGCTTCCTGATCGGCTTCGTGGTGTTGACGGTCATCCTGCCGCCGCCGCCCGCGCCGACCCCGCCTGTGGTCACCCCGGTCGTTCCGCAAGTCACGCAGGAACCGATAGCGGATCCCGAACCGCGCCCCAGCCTCGAACCCCTTGCGCCCGTCACGGCGCCACCGGCTGATGTGCCCGAGGTTCAGCCCATCGAGCCGTCCCAAGGGGCTGCGCCCGAAGTTCCGTCTGATCCGGCGGTCGAACCCGTTGCCTTGCCTTCGTCTGATGAACCCACGGTGCCCGAGGCCGCGTCGCCGGTGCAGGCGACAACGCCCGATGCCGCGCAGGCCGCGGAACCCGCGCCTGATGCGCCAACGCCCGACGCGGAAACAGCCCCCGAGGCGGCGCCGGACGCCGGGGTTGAGCAATCCGCAAGCGCAGAACCGACAGAGGAAGCGCCCGCGACAGAACCCGCAGACGATCCTGTCGTCGTGGCCGAGCCCACGCAGCCCGATGACCCCTTAACCGACGTTCCGGCGGACAATGACGCGACCGCGCCGACAAGCCCGCCCGCCGACACGTCGGCCGAGCCGCAGGCCGCTGGGCCGGAAGTCACCGACACAGCGTTGATGGAACCCGCCCCCGACTTGGGATCTGCGCACGCCACACCGGAGGAAATGGCCACCGGGCCAGAGCCGGACTTGATCGACACGGCGCTGGAAACCTTGAACACCCTCGCTGAAACCACAGCGGCCGAGGCTGCGATCACCGTCTCGAACGCCCAAAGCGTGATCGGTGACGCCTTGGCCAATGTCGAGCGCCGGGCCGAGGAAATCGCGGGGACTGCCCCGCAGACGACCGCGCCCGACACGCCCGCAATGGAAGAACCCGCACAGGCCGCGCCCGCCCCTGCGGCACCAGCCGAGGCCGTGTCTGCACCTGACGCCCCCGCCACTGAAACGCCCGCGCCGGAAACGACGGTGGCCGAAGCTGCCGCGCCCGAGGTTGTGGCTTCAGTCACGCCCAACGCTGATCCGGCGCCTGTTTCCGAACCCGCGCCCCAGCCCGAACAGGCCCCCGTCGGGCGGTTGGTGATCTTGCCCGCGCCCGTGCCCGAGGTCGTCGTTCAGCCCGCACCCTTCGCGGCGCCCCGCCCACAGCGCCCGGCGGCCGAAGCGCCGGCCCAAGAACCAATGACGCAAGCCCCGGCCCCCGACCCGTTGCCCCGCGTCACGACACTGCCGGGCGAGGCGGTGTCAGCAGGCGATGCGCCCGAACGCCCGGCCATCGGCCGACCGGCGACAACGATTGTGGGTCGGCAGGTTGACGGGGTGACGATTGGCCGCTTGCCAAGAGTGGGCGCGCAGCCTGCACAACCCGCCGCAGACGAAGTTGCCCCAGAGAGCCCGCCGCCCGCCGAAGTTTCGCGGGATATCGCTGGGGTCGAACCGGCGGTGGTTGCCTATTCCGCCACCTTTGACGCTCCACAGGGCGATGCGTTGTTGGGGCTGATCTTCCTTGAAACCGCCGAGGCGCAGCAAGCACTGATGGACCTCCCGTTTGCCGCCAGCATCGCCTTCGATCCCTTTGCCCCCGGCGCGCCAGAGCGGGCGCGGGCCTATCGCGGGCTTGGTCATGAAATCATTTTGCGGGCGCGTGGCCTGCCCGCGAATGCCACTGCCAGCGATGTCGCCGTGACCTTGGCGGCGTGGTGGCGCGATTTCCCCGAGGTGATCGCCCTGATGGACGATCCGCTGACGGCGCTGTCGACCAACCGCGCGATGGCCCGTGATGTTGCTTCGCTGCTGGCAAGCGACGGACATGCTGCAATTGCCCTGCGTGCGGGGGTGGATTCCTATCTGCGCGCCGCGCAGGAGGCTGATATTCCGGCGGTCTCGGTCTATCGACAGATCGACAACAACCTGCAATCGCGCGAGACGCTCGTCCGGCTTCTGGACCGCTCGGCATTCGAAGCGCAGCGCCGTGGCGGCATCGTCATCCTCGCCGATCCGGCCTATGCGCCGTCGATCGAGGTGCTGGAGGCGTTTGTCGCAGGTGCTGGACGGCCGGGCGTTTCGCTTGCGCCGGTGTCTGCACTGCTCTTGTCGCGCTGAGGGTCAGAGCGAGAAGCTCAGCCCGCAGCCGCAGCTCGACGATGCGTTGGGGTTGTCGATGATGAACCGTGCACCGATCAGTTCGTCCGAGAAGTCGATCACCGCATTGGCCAGAAACGGCAATGATGTCGCGTCGATGACCACCATCTGCCCGTCTTTCGCCAGCACGAGGTCGCCCTCGGCGTGCTCGTCCAACGTGATCTCGTATTGAAAGCCGGAACACCCGCCCCCTGACACGGCAACGCGCAAGGGCTTGGTTGTCCCGCTCGCCGCGGCGATCTGGGCGAGGCGGTCAAAGGCGCGATCGGTAACTCGGGGCGGCAATTTCATGGCGTTTCGTCATTTCCAGTGTAAGAGAACCAGATATAAGAGGGGCGACAGTGCCCGACAAGCGGAAGCAATGAACCAAATCGCCCCATTTGCCGCCGACCCACAGCGTTCGCGTGGCAGACTTCATCCCGAAACGATCTCGACGTTCCGATCCGCCTTCCAGCGCGATCGCGACCGGATCATCCATTCATCGGCCTTTCGGCGGTTGAAGCACAAGACCCAAGTCTTCATCGAACACGAGGGTGATTACTATCGCACCCGCCTGACCCACTCGATCGAAGTGGCGCAGGTGGCACGCACGCTGGCGAGCGCTCTGGGCCTGAACACCGATCTGGCCGAGGCCATCGCGCTGGCGCACGACTTGGGCCACACGCCCTTTGGCCACACCGGCGAGGACGCGCTGGCCCTGTTGATGGCACCCTTCGGGGGCTTCGATCACAACGCGCAGGCGCTCAGGATCGTGACGTCATTGGAACGCCATTACGCCGATTTCGACGGGCTGAACCTGACATGGGAGACGCTTGAAGGCATCGCCAAGCACAACGGCCCGCTGACCAACGCCGATGGCACCCCACGCAAAGGCCCATTGCCCGCCGCGCTGGCCGAATACAACGCCCGACACGACCTGTGGCTGCACACCCATGCCTCGGCCGAGGCGCAGGTGGCCGCCGTCGCCGATGACGTTGCCTATAACCACCACGACCTGCACGATGGCCTGCGGTCGGGGCTGTTTACCGAAGACGACCTGATGGAACTGCCCATCACTGGCCCCGCCTTCGCCGAGGTTGACGCGCGGTATCCCGGATTGGACCGGATGCGCCGCCGTCACGAAGCGTTGCGCCGGGTTTTCGGTGTCATGGTCGAGGACGTGATCGCGGTGGCTCAGACCCGGTTGCAATCCGCCCAGCCAGCCGATGCCGATGCAATCCGCCATCTGGGCATGACCTATATCCGCTTTTCCGACCGCCTTTTCCGTGAATTGAAGGTGATCCGGCAGTTCCTGTTCACCCGGATGTATCGCGCGCCGTCCGTCGTCCGGATGCGCGCCGAAGTGACCGAGGTCGTGAACGACCTCTTCGCGCTGTTCATGCGCGCGCCGGAATACCTGCCTGAAGAATGGCGCGACGATATCCGTCATGCGCCCGATGATACCGCCCTGGCGCGGATCGTGGCCGATTACGTGGCGGGCATGACCGACCGTTTCGCCCTGCAGGAACATGCCCGGCTGATCGAAGGCAGCACCGCCTGGCCACAAAAACCGCAGCTTCCCTGATCCGGCAAGCCCGACTTTCGCTGGGCACGGGCGCGAATACGCAAGCGCCATTGACGTGCAAGGCGCGCTCTGGCATCCCCTCGGACGACAGACAGGACCGAGATCATGAACCTTTTTGCTGATATCCGCGCGCTTGTGGTTGGCGCGATCGAAACCCTCGTGGCCGAGGGCGTGCTGCCCGCCGGGCTCGATCTGGCGAACGTGACCGTCGAACCCCCGCGCGATATGGCGCATGGCGACATGGCGACCAACGCCGCAATGGTGCTGGCCAAACCCGCCGGAATGAAGCCCCGCGACATCGCCGACGCATTGGTCTGCAAGCTGTCGGGCGGCGGTATGATCCTGTCAGCCGAGGTGGCCGGGCCCGGTTTCCTGAACCTGCGTCTGGCCCCGGCTGCATGGCAGGGCGTGGTCTCGCAGGCGTTGCGCGCAGGCAAGGATTTCGGCCGCTCGACCCTCGGCGGCGGGCTGCGGGTCAACGTCGAATTCGTCTCGGCCAACCCGACCGGCCCGATGCATGTCGGGCATACCCGGGGCGCGGTCGTGGGCGATGCGCTGGCCAGCCTGCTGGCCTTTGCCGGCTACGACGTGACGCGGGAATACTATATCAACGACGGGGGCGCGCAGGTGGATGTGCTGGCCCGGTCGGCCTTTGAACGCTATCGCGAAGCGCATGGCCTGTCGCCCGAGATCGCCGAAGGCCTGTATCCCGGTGACTACCTGATCCCCGTGGGCGAGGCGCTGAAGGAAAAATACGGCGACAGTTTTCTGGGCAAGCCCGAATCCGAATGGCTGAGCACGATCCGCGAGTTTGCCACCGAACAGATGATGGCGATGATCCGCGACGACCTCGCCGCGCTGGGCGTCGCGATGGACGTGTATTCCAGTGAAAAGGCCCTGTATGGCACCGGCAAGATCGAGTCCGCGCTGCAGACGCTGCGCGGGCAGGGGCTGATCTACGAAGGGTATCTCGAGCCGCCAAAGGGCAAGAAGCCCGAAGATTGGGAACCCCGTGAACAGACCTTGTTCCGTTCGACCGCGCATGGCGACGATGTGGACCGCCCGGTGAAGAAATCGGACGGCAGCTGGACCTATTTCGCCCCCGATATCGCCTATCATCACGACAAGGTGCAGCGTGGTTTCGACCAGTTGATCGACATTCTGGGTGCCGACCATGGCGGCTATGTCAAGCGCATGAAGGCGGCGGTTTCCGCGCTTTCGGGCGGGCGCGTGCCCCTGGAGGTCAAGCTGATCCAATTGGTCAAGCTGTTCAAAAACGGCGAGCCCTTCAAGATGTCCAAGCGGGCCGGGACCTTCGTGACCCTGCGCGACGTGGTCGAGATGGTCGGGCCGGATGTCACGCGGTTTGTCATGCTGACGCGCAAGAACGACGCGGCGCTGGATTTCGACTTTGACAAGGTGCTGGAACAATCGCGCGATAACCCGGTGTGGTATGTGCAATACGCCTATGCCCGGGTTTCGTCGGTGATGCGCAAGGCCGCCGAGGCCGGGGTTGCCACCGGTGACGCCGCGCTGTCGGCGTTGGACCTGTCGGTCCTGTCGGACCCGGCCGAGATCGCCTTGATCCGCAAGCTGGCCGATTGGCCGCGTCAGGTCGAAATTGCCGCCCGCGCGCAGGAACCGCACCGCATCGCGGGCTACCTGTCCGAACTGGCCGCCGATCTGCACGGGCACTGGAACAAGGGCAACGACGACCCGTCCCTGCGCTTTGTTCAGGACGATGTTGCAACAATGGCACCGAAAATCGCACTCGCCCGTGCCGTAGGCGTTGTTATTTCTGCGGGTCTTGCTATCCTTGGTGTTCGTCCGATCGAAGAAATGCGCTGAAGAACAGGCTGGCGCCTTCGAACGGTAACCAGGAAGCGGGTCAAGATACTGGCAGTGCCAAGACCGGGACCAACCCGGCAGGCGTAATGAGGCGAGCATGACACAGGTGCACTTCGGGGCATATCATGCTGCGGCGCCGTCCTACCAGCAACCGGCTGGTCAGGATACGCTGCGCATGGGACGTTTGGTGAATCTGGCAGGGGCAGTCCTGTCGGTGATTCTGGTCGTGGGCATGGGCGTCTGGTCCTACAGGCTGATGGTGCGCGACGTGACGGGCGTGCCCGTGATCCGCGCCCTGGCGGGGCCGATGCGGATTTCTCCGGCTGATCCGGGCGGACGTCAGGCTGCGTATCAGGGTCTTGCCGTCAACTCGGTCGCCGCCGAGGGCGAGGCCGCTGCCGCAGCGCAGGTGGTTTCGCTGGCTCCGCCGCCTGTCCAGCTCTCTGACGAGGATCGCGCGGCCGCCGCGCTCTTGGCCCAACGCGGCCAGCCGATCACTGCGCCAACCGCCCCGGCGATTTCCGTCCCTTTGAATGACCTTGCCGGCAATTCGGGCGCGTTCGCGCCGCTGACGCTGGTTGCATCGTCGGTGCCCGGTGTGTCGCGCTCGCCCGTGCCCCGGCAACGCCCGACCACTTATGCCGTGTCGAACCCGGCCCTTGCCCCGACCGCGATGGCCGCCGCTGCGCCCGATTCCGCCGCCGAGGCGCTTCTGAGCGAAGTTGTCTCGCGTCTTGCGGTTCCCGACGTGACCGAGATCGACCCGTCGACCCTCGCCCCCGGAACACGTCTGGTGCAACTGGGCGCCTATGACGACGCCTCCGCCGCGCGCGCGGCATGGAACGGGCTGGCCACGCGGTTCCCGGCCTATCTCGAAGGCCGGGCGCGCATCGTCGAGCCCGCAGTTGCGGGCGGGCGCACGTTCTATCGCTTGCGCGCCCACGGCTTTTCCGACGAGCCCGAGGCCCGCCGGTTCTGCTCGGTCTTTTTGGCGGACAACGTCGATTGCACGCCTGTCCTGATCCGTTGATACGGGCATGATCGGCGCGACGATCCTTGGTTGTTCGGGCCCGGTCCTGACAAGCGACGAGGCCGCGCTCTTTCGCGCGGTTGCCCCGTGGGGCTTCATCCTGTTTCGCCGCAACATCGTCGATGCCGAACAGACGCGCCGCCTGTGCGCCGCCTTGCGGGAGACGGTGGGGCGGGACGCACCCGTTTTCGTTGACCAAGAGGGCGGCACCGTCCAGCGTTTGCGCCCGCCTTTGGCCCGCGACTGGGCCGATGCCTCGGCGCAAGCAGGCGACGAGAACGCCGTTCGCCTGCGTCACCGGCTGATGGCCGCCGAATTGCGCGCGCTGGGCATTGACGGCAACTGCGCCCCGGTGATCGACGTTGGAGGCCCTGACACGCATCCTTTCCTGCAGCGCCGCATCTGGGGGCATGACCCTGCTGTCGTCGCGTCGCGCGCCCGCGCCGCCGCCGAGGGCCTGCTGCAAGGGGGTGTCCTGCCGGTCGTCAAGCACCTGCCGGGGCATGGCGCGGCGAACGCCGACAGCCACCATGACCTGCCGCGCTGCACCAAACCGTTGGGCGCGTTGCAGGATTGCGACTTCGTGCCGGTGCGCGCGTTGAACGACCTGCCGCTGGGGATGACAGCGCATGTGGTCTATGACGCGATCGACCCCGACGCCCCCGCCACCATCTCGGCGCCGGTTCTGGCGTATCTGCGGGGGGCGCTGGGGTTTGACGGATTGCTGATGACCGACGACATCGGCATGAACGCTCTGGGGGGAACCATGGGATCCCGCGCCGCGCGGGCCATCGCCGCGGGCTGCGACGTGGTTTTGCATTGCTCGGGCGACCTTGGGGAAATGGACGCGGTGGCCGCCCATGCCGGCGCACTGGAAGGTCAAGCCGCGTCGCGGGCGCAAGCGGCGCTTGACCGCCGTATCCAGCCGGGGGCGATTGACATTGCCGCGCTGGACGCCGAATTTGAGGACCTGACCCGCAACAAGGCCTGACCCCCGCATGATCGATGCTCCGGACATCCGCGCCGACAATGGCGTTGCCGCCCGGCTCGAGGACGAGGCGCTGATCGTCGATGTCGACGGGTTCGAGGGGCCGCTGGACCTGCTTTTGACATTGTCTCGGCGCCAGAAGGTGGATCTGCGCCGCATTTCCGTGCTGCAACTGTCGGAACAATACCTGCGTTTTGTCGAGGCTGCGCGGGCTTTGCGGATTGAACTGGCCGCCGATTATCTGGTGATGGCGGCATGGCTGGCCTATCTGAAATCGCGTCTTCTGCTGCCGCCCGATCCCGCCGACGAAGGCCCCAGCGCCGAAGAACTGGCCGCGCATCTGGCCTTTCAGCTGGAACGCCTTGAAGCCATGCGCGAGGCTGCTGCCCGCCTGATGGGCCGCGACCGGCTGGGGCGCGAGTTCTTCGCCCGAGGTGCCCCTGAAACGCAATCCATCGAACGGCGCACCCAGCACACGGCGACCCTGCTTGAACTCGTGCAGGCCTATGCGCGGATCCGGACCAAGGACGACTTTCGGCCCTATGCCTTTGACCGCACGGATATCTTTCCGCTGGAAACCGCGCTGGAACGGTTGCGCGGCATGATTGGCCATACGCCCGACTGGGCGGATCTTGCGGGCTTCTTGCCGCCCGGGTGGCGTGCGGTCGGAGCGCGGCGGCGCTCGGCCCTCGCATCGACGTTTGCGGCGTCGCTGGAACTGGCCAAGCAAGGGCAGATCGAACTGCGCCAGTCCGAGACCTTCGCCCCCATCCGCCTGCGCGCCAGATCCGAGGGACGGGCATGACCGACAACGAAGCCACCGCCCGTGCCGACGAAACCGACGCGGCAACCCCCAGCCTGTTCCCGGTGCCGCCCTTGGGCGAGCAGGAACGCATGATCGAGGCGATCCTCTTCGCTTCGGCCGAGCCGGTCAGCACCGCCGAACTGGCCAAGCGCCTCCCCGACGGGTGCGACGTGGCCGAGGCCCTCGTGCATCTGCGCTCGCGCTATGCCGGGCGGGGGGTGAACCTGGTCAAGGTGGGCGACTCGTGGGCAATGCGCACCGCACCCGATCTGGGCTGGCTGATGCGCACCGAACAGGTCGAAACCCGCCGGTTAAGCCGCGCGGCCATCGAAACGCTGGCGATCATCGCCTATCACCAGCCCGTCACCCGCGCCGAGATCGAGGAAATTCGCGGCGTCACCGTTTCGAAGGGCACCATCGATCAATTGATGGAAATGGACTGGATCCGCTTTGGTCGGCGTCGCATGACACCGGGGCGGCCGCTGACCTTCATGGTCACCGAGGGCTTTCTGGATCATTTCGGGCTGGAAAGCCCGCGCGACCTTCCGGGCGTCAAGGAATTGCGCGACGCGGGTCTGCTGGACAGCCGCAGCATGCCCGGCGGCAGCGCCGATCCCGATGACGAGGACGACGACGCCGGGCAAAGCGAGCTGTTCGAGGATTGACCTCGGCAGAGGGGCGCCGATCACGAAGCTGTGCGCTGGCAATGCCGCCGCGGCACGGTATCCTGAGGCAGGATTGATTTGGAGAACCTCATGAAAATCATCGCTTTTGTTGCCGTTGCCGCGCTTGCCCTCGGCGGCTGCACCCTCAGTCAGGATGAACGCGCCATCGTCGGCGGGTTGGCAGGCGCGGCTGGCGGGCTGATCCTCGCCGACGCCTTGAATGCCAACTCCAACTGGACCGTCGTTGCGGCGCTGGGTGGTGCCGCTGCGGGGGCCTTGGTGGCGCGCAACAGCCGCACGGGCGAATGCGCTTATTCCAACGGAAGCGGGCAGTATTACACGCGCTCGTGCCGCTGATCGCGCCGGTTCAGAATAGCGCCAGTTGCTGCCCGGCTTTGGGTGGCGGCGCAAAGCGCGACAGGTCCAGCACTGGCGACGCCTCGGCATAGCCGAGGCGTTTGCGCCCGTTTGACCCGCGCGGCCATCAACTGCGCCATCGGCCCGCTGCCGCGAAACCGGCTGTGAAACCGCGAGTCGTTATCCTGGCCTCCGCGCATCTCGTTGATCAGGCGCATCACCTTGTCAGCATGGTTCGGTCGGTGCCGCGCCAGCCAGTCGCGAAACAGGGGGCTGACTTCGTGCGGCAGTCGCACGATCGCCCACCACGCGGTGCGCGCCCCGGCCCGGTATCCGGCGTCCAGTAGGCCTTCGATCTCGTGATCCGTGAGGCCGGGGATCAAGGGCCCCATGTTCAGCCGCAAGGGAATGCCGGCATCCGCGATACGCCGCATGATGGCCAGACGTCGTTGCGGCGACGGGGCCCGGGGCTCCAGCGCCCGCGCAAGCCCTGCGTCCAATGTCGTGACGGATATCCCCACCTCGACAAGATTGCGCCGTGCCATGTCTGACAGGATGTCCAGATCGCGCTCGATCAGGGTGCCCCGGGTGGTGATGCTTACCGGGTGATTCCACGCCGACAGAACTTCGAGGATGCTGCGCGTCACGCGGTATTGACCTTCGACGGGTTGCCATGGATCGGTGTTCGACCCCAGCGCCATCGGAGCGACGCGATAGCCCTTGCGCCCCAGTTCGCGTTCCAGAACCTGCGCCGCGTCGGGGCGCGCGATCAGCCGCGTTTCAAAGTCGAGACCCGGCGATAGACCCAGATAGGCATGCGTCGGCCGGGCATAGCAATAGATGCAGCCGTGCTCGCAACCGCGATAGGGGTTTACCGCCCGGTCAAAGCCCAGATCGGGCGATTCGTTCCATGCAATGACCGACCGCGGGCGTTCAATCGTGACCTGCCGGTTGGCGCGGTGCTCGTCCTCGGGGATGTCCCAGCCATCATGGTCCCATGACCGGTGTTCGCGGTCAAACCGCGGCGCGGGCTGCGCCGCCGTCCCGCGCCCCGGGGTGCGCAGGGTCGGATCGATCGGGGGCAGGGGAGGCGGGACTCGGGACATGAGGAAAGCATGAACATAACATGAACAATTTTCAAGCCCGGCGCGCAAACAATCCCTTGTGGTCGTCTTTCAACTTGGGCATGTCGGGATTGGAACAACCGCCCAAGCGCTTCTGTCGCATTGACGAAGCTAGACACCGCAACAGGGAATCGCGCCATGGCCGATGACGACGACATCATCCTCTCGGATCTCAACGACGAAGAGCTTGTCCAGCAGATGATGGACGACCTCTATGATGGCCTCAAGGAGGAGATCGAAGAAGGCGTTGAAATCCTTCTGGAACGCGGTTGGACCCCGTATGATGTCCTGACCGGCGCTCTGGTGGCTGGCATGAAGATCGTCGGCGACGACTTCCGCGATGGCATCCTGTTCGTGCCCGAGGTGCTTCTGTCCGCCAACGCGATGAAGGCCGGCATGGCGATCCTCAAGCCGCTGCTGGCCGAAACCGGTGCGCCGCGCATGGGCAAGATGGTGATCGGCACCGTCAAGGGTGACATCCACGACATCGGCAAGAACCTTGTCGCGATGATGATGGAAGGCGCCGGCTTCGAGGTTGTCGATCTGGGCATCAACAACCCGGTCGAAAACTATATCGAAGCGCTGGAAAAGGAACAGGCCGACATCCTTGGCATGTCCGCCCTGCTGACCACGACGATGCCCTATATGAAAGTCGTGATCGACACGATGAAGGAAAAGGGCATGCGCGAGGACTTCATCGTGCTGGTCGGCGGTGCGCCCCTGAACGAAGAATTCGGCAAGGCCATCGGTGCCGACGCCTATTGCCGCGATGCTGCGGTGGCTGTCGAAACCGCCAAGTCCTTCATCGCCCGCAAGCACAATCAGGGCGCCCGCGCCTGAGCGTTTCGACGACGAACAGGAAAAGCCGCGATGCGCAAGCGTCGCGGCTTTTCTTGTTGGCGGGGTAGGGCGGCACGTTCGGGGAACGGTCCGCGTTCATGACCTGCCGCCCGAAACGGCCATCGTGTCGGCTGCGCTGCCGCCACCCTCACAGATCAACTGAACAAGCCCGCAGGCAGTATCCCGAAGAAATCGGCCAACAACAGGAAATTCAGCGCCAAGACGATACCGGCCCCCAGAACCGCAGCCAC
>JAWKXG010000039.1:0-9738 GCA_041397065.1 Paracoccaceae bacterium
CCTTCAGGGTCTCGTTGTCGTGGATTCCCAGCAGGCCCAGAACCTCGTCTGCGGATTCCTTCATCACCTTCGCGCGCGGGTCGAAGTTCTTGTAGACGCGATGCCCGAAGCCCATCAGCTTGAACGGGTCGTTCTTGTCCTTGGCGCGGGCGATGAATTCGGGGATGCGGTCGACGGTGCCGATCTCGCGCAGCATTTCCAGGCAGGCCTGGTTGGCGCCGCCATGGGCCGGTCCCCACAGGCAGGCAATGCCGGCGGCGATACAGGCAAACGGGTTCGCACCCGACGAACCGGCCAGACGCACGGTCGAGGTCGAGGCGTTCTGCTCGTGGTCGGCATGCAGCATCATGATGCGGTCCATGGCCTTTGCCAGGATCGGGTTGACCACGTAATCCTCGGCCGGGACGGCAAAGCACATGTGCAGGAAGTTGCCCGCGTAATCGAGGGAGTTCTTCGGATACACGAAGGGCTGACCGATCGAATATTTATAGGCCATCGCCGCGATTGTCGGGATCTTGGCGATCATGCGGATCGCGGCCACTTCGCGCTGCCACGGATCGTTGACGTCCGTCGAGTCGTGATAGAAGGCGGACATCGCGCCGACCACACCGACCATCGTCGCCATCGGATGCGCGTCGCGGCGGAAACCCCGGAAGAAGTATTGCATCTGCTCGTGGACCATCGTGTGCTTGGTCACGCGGGTCTCGAAATCGATCATCTGCTGGGCGTTCGGCAGCTCTCCATAAAGCAGCAGATAGCACACTTCGAGATGGTGCGACTTGTCGGCCAGTTGTTCGATCGGATAGCCGCGATACAGCAGTTCGCCCTTGTCGCCATCGATATAGGTGATCGTCGACGAGCAGGCCGCGGTCGAGGTGAAGCCCGGGTCATAGGTAAACACATCGCCCTGCGCATAGAGCTTGCGGATGTCCAGGACATCGGGCCCGACGCTGGGCGAATGAATCGGCAAGTCGATCGACTTGTTTCCAAAGGTAAGCGTCGCGTTCCTCGTGGTGTCAGTCATGTTTCCTCGCTCCTTCATTGCGTCCGATGGCCGTCGGGCGACCCGTCGGCGGTTTCGATCATCCGTTCCAGGCGGCCGCTTCGGACAGCCGCGCCAGCGATTCTTCGCGTCCCAGGATCATCATCATGTCGAATACGCTGGGCGACACCATCGAGCCGGCCAGCGCGGCGCGCATCGGTTGCGCGAACTTGCCCAGGCCAAGCCCTTTCGAGGCCGCAGATTCGGTCACGAGTGCTTCGAGACTCTCGCGATCCCAGCTAACAGTTTGCAACTGCGGCGTCAATTCATCCAGTATACGACGGGATACCGTATCAAGGGCCTTTTGCGCTTTTTCGTCGTAATTCAGGGGGCGTTCAGCCAAAATGAACTGTGCACGCTCCAGAATCTGGCCGGTGTTCCGGGCCTTTTCCTTCAGCAGGGGCATGGCCTGCCGCATCGTTTCTTGCTGCGAGTGCGAAAGGGCCGGGGCCTGCGTCGCGGCAAGGTATTCTTCGAGGGTGCGCAGCGCGTCGTCGCTGCTCATCTCGGTGAAATGCCATGCGGTCAGCGATTCGAGTTTCTTGAGGTCAAGCCGCGCCGGGGCCCGGCCGATGCCGCCCAGATCGAACCATTCCTTCGCCTGCGCATCGGTGAAGGTCTCGGCGTCGCCATGGCTCCAGCCAAGGCGCGTGAGGTAGTTGCGGATCGACGCGGCGGGATAGCCCATGCGCTGATAATCCTCGACCCCGAGTGCGCCGTGGCGCTTGGACAGTTTCTTGCCGTCTTCGCCATGGATCAGCGGGATATGGGCAAAAACCGGCACATCCCAACCCATCGCGTGATAGATCTGGCTCTGACGCGCGGCGTTGTTCAGATGGTCGTCGCCCCGGATGATATGCGTGACCCCCATGTCATGATCGTCGACGACGACCGCCAGCATATAGGTCGGTGTGCCATCGGAACGTAAACAAACCATGTCGTCCAGCTGGTCATTGCGAAAAACGACGCGGCCCTGCACGGCGTCGTCGATCACCGTCTCGCCATCCCGCGGGGCTTTGAGGCGGATCACATGCGGCGCGTCCGGGTGGGTTGCCGGGTCGGCGTCGCGCCACGGGGATTGATAGAGCGTGCTGCGCCCCTCGGCGCGTGCTGCCTCGCGGAAGGCTTCGATTTCGTCCTGCGTGGCAAAGCACTTGTAGGCATGGCCCCGCGCCAGCATCTCATGGGCGACCTCGGCATGGCGCGGTGCGCGTTCGAACTGGCTGACGGCGTCGCCATCCCAGTCCAGCCCCAGCCACGTCAGACCGGTCAGGATCGCTTCGGTCGCCTCGGGGGTCGACCGGGCGCGGTCGGTATCTTCGATGCGCAAAAGGAACTTGCCCCCGCGTCCGCGGGCATAAAGCCAGTTGAACAACGCCGTGCGCGCCCCGCCGATATGCAGGAAGCCGGTGGGCGACGGGGCGAAGCGGGTGACGACTTGGGCGGGCATGGGGCGTTAACCTTTCGGAAACGAAGGGGCGGCTAGGGTTGCGCTTGGTCTAGGCAATGACGCAGGCAGGAGCAAGTGTTCAGCCCCACGATCCCTTGGACGACACAGGCGACCGGTGCCGGGGCAGGGGGCGGGGCGTTCTGGGTGCGCGATCCGTTTTCGGCTGCGCGGGGGCGGCTGTTTCCCTTTGTGCCTGTTGCGCTGGGTATCGGGATCGGCCTTTATTTCGCGCTGCCGGGTGAACCCGGGTCGGGTGTGCTGGCGGGGTTGGTGGTTCTGGCGGCGGCTGCCTTGGCGGCGGGCGTCTGGGGCCCGGAAGGGTTGCGCCCGCTGGCGTTGGCGCTTGCGCTGGTCGCGGCGGGGTTGGTGATTGCAGCGGTGCGCGCGGCAACGGTGGCGGCGCCGGTGATCGGCTATCACCGCTATGGCCCGGTCGAGGGGCGCGTGATCGAGGTGGATCGGTCGATTTCGGACGCGGTGCGCATCACCCTCGACGAGGTTGTGCTGCCGGGCCTTCCACCTTTGGCGACACCGCGCACCGTGCGTCTGTCATTGCATGGCGATCCGCCCGGTTTCGGCCTGATGCCGGGGCTGCGCGTTGCGACCACGGCCCATCTGTCGCCCCCCGGCGGCCCGGTCGAGCCCGGGGGCTTCGATTTTCGTCGCATCGCCTGGTTCGAAGGGTTGGGTGCCGTCGGCTATACAAGGGTGCCCCTCGTGCGCACGGCCGAGGGGGACAGCGGATGGCGCGCCGGGATCGCCCTGCTGCGCCATGACATCGCCCAGCGGATCCACGCGCGCTTTCCCGATGCTTCGGGCGGGGTGGTGGCCGCCCTTCTGACGGGGGACCGCTTCTGGGTGGATGCCGCCACGACCGAGGCGCTGCGCCGCGCCAATCTTTCGCATCTGCTGGCGATCTCGGGGTTGCACATGGGGTTGCTGGTCGGGGCCGTGCTGGCGGGGCTGCGTGCCTTGCTGGCGTTGTCGCCAACCATTGCCCTGACCCTGCCGCTGCGACAGATCGCGGCGGTGGGGGCGTTGGTCGCAGCCTCGGTCTATCTGGTCATGTCGGGCGCGAATGTCGCAACGCAGCGGGCCTATGTCATGGCGGTCGTGATGCTGGGGGCGGTGCTGCTTGGGCGGCGCGCGGTGTCGGTGCGATCCATGGCGGTCGCCGCGGTGCTGATCCTCGTATGGCGGCCGGAATCCTTGCTTTCGGCGGGGTTTCAGATGTCCTTCGCCGCCACGCTGGCGCTTGTCGCCAGTTTCGAGGGGCTGGCACGGAGCGGGACGTTGGCGCGCGGGCGGGGCCTGCACCAACGCGCGCTGGTCTGGGCGGCGGGGGTGGTTCTGTGTTCCGTGATCGCCGGGCTGGCGACGGGGCCGATCTCGGCGGCACATTTTCACCGGATCTCCAGCTATGGGTTGATCGCGAACGTCCTCAGCGTGCCGTTGATGGGGGCCTTGATCATGCCGGCGGCCATTCTTGCGGCCTTGGGTGCGCCTTTCGGTCTGGCCGGTCCGGGCCTGTGGCTGATGGGGCTGGGAACGCGCTGGATCCTGACCGTTGCCGACTATGTCGCGGCCTTTCAGGGCGCGATGCTGACGGTGCCGGACCCGCCCGGATGGATGTTGCCGACGCTGGCACTGGGGGGGCTGTGGGTCCTGCTCTGGCCGGCTTGGCCGCGGTTTGTGGGGCTTGTGCCGGTTGCGGTTGCCCTGTGGTTCTGGGGCGCTTCGCCCCGCCCCACTGTCCTTGTCGCGGAAGGGGGCGCACTCGTCGGGGTGATGACCGACAGCGGGCGTGTCCTCAGCCGGGCGCGGGGGGCGGGGTTCGTCGCCCGCCTCTGGCTGGAAAACGATGGCGACGCGGTTGCCCAGCCCGTGGCCGCCGCGCGCCCGGGAATGACCCCGCGCGACGGCGGGGTTGCGTTTCTGGTCGACGGTGCACCCTGGGTCCATCTGACGGGCCGGGCCGGGCTGGCGGCGCTGGCAGGGGCCTGCCAGCCCGGAGTCACGGTGGTGATCGACAGGCCCGTGGCCGAAGCGGCCCACGCTTGCCGCGTTCTGGATGCGGCGATCCTGTCGGACCGGGGGGCCATGGCGATCCTGTCGGACGGCAGCGAATACTTCGCTGATGAGTCTTCAGGGCAACGCTTGTGGGTGCGCCAACGCTGACGGGAAATTTGGGATGGTCAGACAAACACCGATTTGTTAACCAAAGAGCAACAATAATAACGATCGAGCAGTGTTGCGATGGGGTGTGTATCCGGTTTCCGGGGGGTCTATGCCGTCGAATGGCGTCAGACTGCCTGCGGCGGCGAATTCGGCGCGGCGCCCAGCCTGATGACGGTCGGCGCCCCGTGGATGTGGCATGGTGAGGCGCAGCGCCTCGATTCTGCAACGCAGGTGATGTTGCTGGATTTTGCGTCGAACCGTGTCGAACCCCGCCGCCGGGCGCGTACACGCCTGCGCCGTCTGGCCTTGGCCGATATTCCCGACACAAACGAACCCGCCGCCGCATGGCCTGCAACCAGCGAGGATTTGCCGCCGCGATCCTTTCAGGTCACCGATGGTCGCAGGCTGTATACCGCGCTTCTGGTTTCGCACGGCGGGCAGATGCTGGTCGCTTTCGACCGGCTGTTGCCGCCCTCCGACCGCGAACTGTGGATCACCGCGATCAATCTGGGCGCCGAACACCCGACGCGGCGCACGGGCGTGATCTGCTTTTTGCCGGGGACGATGATCGACACGCCGCGCGGGGCCGTGCCTGTCGAACAGCTGGAAAAGGGCGACACGGTCAGCACACGCGACAATGGTGCGCAACCGCTGGTCTGGCGCGGCGAAACCCGGCTTTCGGGGGCTGAACTTTATATGCATCCCGAATTGCGGCCCGTCTGCATTCGCGCGGGTGCGCTGGGCGCTGATCGGCCTGCGGCTGACCTCTGGGTTTCCCCCGGTCACCGGCTGCTGATGCCGATGCCCGCCGCCTTGTCGGACGACCGCGAGGTTCTGGTGGCGGCCGAGGACCTTGTCGACGGCCGTGGCATCCGGCGGGACTTCGCGCTTTCGCAGGTGCGCTATATCCACCTGATGTTCGAGCACCACGAGATCGTCACCGCGAACGGTATCGGGTGCGACAGTTTCCATCCCGGGCTTGTCGACGAGGCGGTTCTGCGCTGGCACGCGCGCGACCTCGAACGCGCGCGGCCGGGCGTGACGTTGCATCCCACAGCCTATGGTCCGACGGCGCGGCGCTGCCTTCACAAGGGCGAGGCCGCGATCCTCGCCTATGCGGGCTGAGCCATCGCAAACATGACATAGGCCCCGTAGGTCAGAACGAGGGCGCCCCCCCAAAGCCGTCCGACCCGCCCGCCGCGCAACAGGATGGCCAACCCGATTGCCGTCGCCAGCATGACAGGCACATCGATCACCAGGAATCGGGGCGCGACAGGAACCGGCGCGACCAGTGCCGTGATGCTCAGAATGCCCAGCACGTTGAAGATATTCGACCCGACCACATTGCCGACCGCGATGGCCGACTCGCGTCGAAGGGCGGCCACGACCGAGGTTGCCAGTTCCGGCAAGGATGTTCCGACCGCGACAATGGTCAGGCCGATGAAGGCCTCGGACAGGCCCCAGCCGCGGGCCAGCGACGACGCGCCGTCCACCAGCAGCCGTGCCCCGACCACCAGCGCCAGCAACCCGAAGGCAATCGCCAAGGCGATCGTTGCAAGGCCCTTGGCGCTGGGCGGGGTATCCTGCGGTGTGGCGGTTGCGGTCTTCAGCGACAACGCAAGGTAAAGAACCAGCGCGGCCAGCATCACCAGGGCCATCGGGCGCGACACCAGCCCCAGCGCAGCCGGAACAAGGACCAGCGCCGACGCGCCGATCATCCACAGCGTGTCGCGGTCCATACCCAGATCCCGCGTTGCCATCGGCCACATCAGGGCGGCGACGCCCACGATCAGCAGCACGTTGGCAATGTTCGAACCCACGACATTGCCCATCGCAATGTCAGGCGCCCCGGCAAGTGCCGCGCGGACGGACACCAGCAATTCGGGCATCGACGTGCCGAACCCGACAACCGTCAGGCCCACGACGGCTGGCGACAGGCCCACGCGCAGGGCCAGCCCCGACGCCCCGCGCACCAGAAATTCCCCGCCCGCGAACAGCAGGGCGAGGCCGATTGCGACCAGCAAGACATCCATGATGGTGTCAGATCCTTATGTTCCAGCGCCGAAGCGCTGCGCGAAACCAGACCATCCAGCGACCAGCCACGGGTTGCAGCCCCGGCAGGTCGATGGCCAGCAACAGCAGTCCGAGGGGCAGCATCCAGAAACCCACCACCGGCAGGAACCCCACCAACCCGCCGGCCATCAGCAGCAGTGCCAGCGGCACCCTGATCCACCAGCGCCCCGGCGCCGTCAGCGCCGCAAGGACGCCGCCCCAGCGTGGCCAGCGGCGTCGGGTGCGGTCGATCTGTCGGGAAAAACGGCGGATGGGGCGTGTCATGGCGAACTCTGGGGCCTTCAAGGAACAGATGTGGGGTCGCTTCGCGTGCCACAAGGGGCATTGCCGCGCCGGACACGGATTGTTTTTCGGGTCTGCGGGGCGGTGGGGGCATTGACTCGGGCGGGCGGGCTGCGTAATGACGCCCCGTCCGGGAGGCTGCACCAGCCGTGCCCGGGCTTTTCTTTGGTGTTGGTGGCCCCCGCAAGGGGAAGCCTGTCGCCCCTTCGGGGAGAGGACAACGCCCTTCGACGGGCTTCGGCCCGAAAAACAGATCGCGGTTCGTGGCCCTGCCGGAACCGACACAACGAAGGAGATCAGCCGTGACCAAACGCACGACTGCCAAGTACAAGATCGACCGCCGCATGGGCGAAAACATCTGGGGCCGCGCCAAGTCGCCGGTCAACAAGCGCGAATACGGCCCCGGCCAGCACGGCCAGCGCCGCAAGAACAAGCTGTCTGACTTCGGTCTGCAGCTGCGCGCCAAGCAGAAGCTGAAGGGCTATTACGGCGACCTGACCGAAAAGCAGTTCAAGCGCATCTATGGCGAAGCTGCCCGCGTGAAGGGTGACACCGGCGAGAACCTGATCGGCCTGCTCGAGCGCCGTCTGGACGCCGTCGTCTATCGCGCCAAGTTCGTTCCGACCATCTTCGCCGCGCGTCAGTTCGTGAACCACGGCCACGTCACCGTGAACGGCAAGCGCGTGAACATCGCGTCGTACCGCGTCAAGGAAGGCGATGTCGTCGCTGTTCGCGACCGCTCGCGTCAGATGGCGCTGATCCTCGAAGCCACGCAGTCGGCCGAACGTGACGTTCCCGACTACCTCGAGGTCGACCACTCGAAACTGACCGCGACGTTCGTCCGCGCGCCGGGTCTGTCGGATGTGCCGTATCCGGTGCAGATGGAACCGAACCTCGTCGTCGAATATTACGCGAAGAACTGATGGCTCGGGCCTTGGCCCGGCACATCAAACGAAATTCCGACCGCGCCGGGGCTCTGGCGCGGTCTTTTCGTTGTCAGACGGTGTCGCCACGGTCCAGCTGCGCCAGAAGGGCATCGCCTTCGGCAAGGATGCGGGCGCGCTGATCGGCAGGGCGGGCATCCCAGCCGCGATAGATCGGGCCCATCCGGGGATTGGCGGCAAAATGCCGGCGGTGCCGGTCCAGAAAATGCCAGTACAACAGGTTGAACGGGCAGGCGCCCTCGCCCTGTTTCGCGCTGACATCATAGGCGCATCCGCGGCAGTAATCGGACATCCGCGCGATATAGGCCCCCGACGAGACATAGGGTTTCGACGCGACCATGCCGCCATCGGCGAACTGGCTCATGCCCAGCGTGTTCGGGGCTTCGACCCACTCGAAGGCGTCAACATAGACTGACAGATACCATTCATGCACCGCGAACGGATCGACCCCCGCCAGCAGGGCGAAATTGCCGGTGATCATCAGCCGCTGGATATGATGCGCATAGCCAAGGTCGCGCGTCTGGCCAACGACCTCGGACAGGCAGCGCATCCGTGTCGGTCCGCCCCAGAACAGCGCGGGCAGCGGGCGTTGATGCCCCAAGGCGTTGCGGCGCACATAGTCCGGACCGGCCAGCAGATAGATCCCGCGCACGAATTCGCGCCAGCCGATGATCTGCCGGATGAACCCTTCGACCGCGTTCAACGGGGCCTCACCCGCGTGATAGGCGGCCTCGGCTGCGCGGCAGACCTCGATTGGCGACAGCAGGCCAAGGTTCAGGTAGGGCGAGATCAGCGCATGATACAGATAGGGTTCGCCGATCAGCATCGCGTCCTGATAATCGCCAAAGCGTGGCAGCGACCGCGTGATGAAATGGTCGAGAACGCGCAGCGCCTGCGCCCTGTCCGTCGCCAGATCGAAAGGCCGAAGACGTCCGAAATTGTCGGGGAACCGCGCCTCGACCAGATCGAGGACTGCCGCGACTGTCTCGTCGGGTTCAAAGGCCGGCGGCGGGCCGTCGCCCAATTCGCGTTGCGGCGGTTTGCGATTGTCGCTGTCATAGTTCCATCGTCCGCCCTCAGGGGCGTCGCCTTGCATCAACAGGCCGGTGCGCCGACGCATGTCCCGATAGAACCACTCCATTCGCAGGCTCTTGCGTTCTTCCGCCCAAAGGCGGAATGCGGCGGCGCTGCAGACAAAGCGCGTATCCTCGAATTGGTGAACAGACAGCGGCAGGGTGGCCAGCGCCTCGATCAGGCGCCAGTCGCCGGGCGTTGTGACCAGCACCTCGGCGGCGCCAACCTCGGACGCACGGCGCAGCAGTTCCGCCGGGATCGAGCCGCTGTTATCGGGATCATCCAGAGTGGTATAGGCGACGTGCCAGCCTGCTTCCCGAAGCGCCCGCGCGAATTTGCGCATTGCCGACAGCACAAGCGCAATCTTGCGCGGGTGATGGGGCACGACGTCGGTCTCGCCTGCAACTTCGGCCATGACGACCACATCGCGGGATTTGTCCGCCGCGGCCAAGGCCGAAAGGCCGGGCGACAACTGATCGCCCAGAACAAGGACGAGACGCGGCCTCACCATGGGATGACGCTACCGTCATAGGCGAGGAAGGTGCCGTTCTGCGCCGGGCCGATGCCATCGCAAACGCGCAACAGGGCGCGCGCGGACTCGGCTGGTGTGGTCTTGCGATGGTCTGGATAAGATCGTGTGAAGGGCGTGTCGACGGTCCCCGGATGCAAGGCGACCACCGACGCGAGGGGGCGCT
>JAWKXG010000040.1:0-4373 GCA_041397065.1 Paracoccaceae bacterium
CCTCATCGAACGAGGTGATGAAGGCAAACAGCGCACCCGAGATGACCCCGGGCAGGATCAGCGGCAACTGCACCTTCATGAAGGTGCGCACCGGCCCCGCCCCCATCGACGCCGAGGCCCGCGTCAGCGAGCGGTCGAAGCCCACCAGCGTTGCCGTCACGGTGATGATGACAAACGGGATACCCAGGATCGCATGGGCCAGCACAACGCCCCAATAGGTGCCCTGCAGACCGATCGCGCTGAAAAAGAAATACATCCCGGCGGCGGAAATGATCAGCGGCACGATCATCGGCGAGATCAGAACCGCCATGATGATCCGCTTGAACGGGACATGCGACTGGCTCAACCCGATCGCGGCCAGCGTCCCCAGCGACACCGACAGCAGCGTCGCCATCGGCGCGATGGTCAGCGAGTTCCGCGTCGCCATCTGCCAGTCGGGGTTGGTGAAGAAATCGATGTAGTGCTTCAGCGAGAAGCCATCCGGATCCAGGGACAGCATTTCCGGGGTGAAGGTGAAGAAATCCTGGGCGTTGAAGCTCAGCGGAATGATCACCAGGATCGGGAACATCAGGTAGAAGAACACCAGCCCGCAAATCACGCGAAAGGCGTAGTACCAGACCCGTTGCAGGGGCGACGCATAGGAAGGAAGTGCCATGATCCGTTACCCCAGCTTGACGTTGTCGATGCCGACCACGCGGTCATAGACCCAATAGAGCACCAGCACCGCGACCAGCAGGATCGTGCCCAGCGCACCAACCAACCCCCAGTTGCCCGAGACATACCACTGGTGCGCGATCCGGTTCGAGATGAACATGCCCGACGGCCCGCCCACCAGCTCCGGCGTGATGTAGTAGCCGACCGCCATGATGAACACCAGGATCGCCCCGGCGCCGATGCCCGGCACCGATTGCGGGAAATAGACCCGCCAGAAGGCCGTCCAGTCGTTCGCGCCCAGCGATTTCGCCGCGCGCACATAGCTGGGCGGCACGGTCTTCATCACCGAATAGAGCGGCAGCACCATGAAAGGCAGCAGGATATGGGTCATCGCGACAATGACACCGAACTTGTTGTTGATCATCGACAGCCGGCTGTCATCCGCGACCAGGCCCAGCCAGACCAGGAAATCGTTGATGACGCCCTGTTCCTGCAACAGGACCTTCCACGACGAGGTCCGCACCAGCAGCGAGGTCCAGAACGGCAACAGCACCATGATGAGCAGCAGGTTCGCATAGCGTTCCTTGACATTGGCCAGCAGGAAGGCGACGGGATAGCCCAGCAGCAGGGTCATGAAGCAGATCAGCGCGCTCATCCAGGCGGTGCGCCAGAACAGCATCATGTGGATCGACTGATTGTCGGGCAGCGCCTCGACATGGCCCGAGACCATCGTGTGGTCCACCGCCGCCAGGTAATAGCCGGCCGTGTATTCGGTCGAATAGGCCTTGAGCGCGCGCCAGGTGTGAAGGTCGCCCCAGTCGTGGTTGGCCGCGATCAATTGATCGCGAAAGGGCCCGTCGGTTTCGACGTTCCAGCCGCGCACGGCGCGCTGGGTCTGGCGCATCAGGGTGGTAAAGCCCGGCACCTCGAAATTCATGCGCCGCGCCAGTTGCATCGCGGTGCGCTCTTGCGCGGCGACCTGGACGTCCTGGACCACGGCCCGGAAGACGGCCTCGGGCGGCAGTTCGGTGCTGTCCACGTCCCACGATTGCAGCGCCGCGACGGTGTTGGGCATGATGTCGCCGACGATGTTGTTCTCGACCGAGCGGAACAGCATCGAGCCGATCGGCGCGATGAACCCCAGCAGGATGAACAGCAACAGTGGCGCGATCAGCAGCAGCGCGCGGATCTTCTGTCGCCTCAGCGCGCGGGCAAGGCGGCGCTTCAGGTCGCCGCCGGTCAGGTCGTCGTCGCTCGGATGGGGATCTGTCGCCGTGCTGGTCATCACTGGGGTCCTGTTGGGTCCCGGTCCCGCGCCGCATCGGGGCAGGACCGGGACGTCGTCGGGTGGACCGCCCCGTCACGCCGTCGTGGCGCGCGGGGCCGTCAGTCGTTCAGGCGGGCGTTATTGCGCCAGCCAGGCACGGAAAGCGGGCGTCCAGTTCGTCGCGGTGATCCGCCCACCAGGTGTAGTTGAGCTTAGGGAACGCACCCACGTCATGTTCGCCGGATCGGTCGGCATGTGCGGCGCCATCGGGATGCCCAGCGTGGCATGGTTGCCGACCAGCGGCGCCGAAGAGGCACGGGCCGGACCATACGAGATATACGCGGCCTGATCGGCCAGGCGCTGGGTGTCGGTCGCGAAATAGACGAAGTCCATCACGCGGGCCAGGTGATCCGCGGGCAGCCCCTCGGGGATGATCCAGCCGTCGAGGTCGAGCATCTGGTAACCCCAGGCCATGCCGATCGGCTGGTGCTGTTCGGCGATCGCGGCGAACAGGCGGCCGTTATAGGTCGAGCCCATGAAGACTTCGCCGTCGGCCAGCAGCTGGGGCGTTTCGGCACCGGCGGTCCACCAGACGGTGTCGGCCTTGATGGTGTCGAGATGCGCAAAGGCACGCTGGATGCCCTCTTCGGTTTCCAGCATCGCATAGACCTGATCCTGCGGAACACCGTCGCACAGCAGGGCCCATTCCATGTTCCCGATCGGGCGACGTTCCAGCGCGCGGCGGCCCGGATAGGTCGTGGTGTCGAACACCGCGCAGGCGTCGGTCGGCGGGGCCACGCCATCGGGAACCATGTCGGTGCGATAGCCGAAGGTCGTCGAGAAGGCGATCTGCGGGATGAAGCACTCGCTCACCATCGTATCGCCGAAATCGACCGAGGCGGGGGTGCCATCGGGCGCGGGCGCCAGTTGGGTGTCGGCGTCGATCGGCATCGCCAGACCCTCGTCGCACAGACGCATCGCGTCCGAGGCGACCACGTCCACCAGATCCCAGGTGACGTTGCCGGCTTCGCTCATGGCACGCAGGCGGGCCACGGCGTCGCCCGAGCTTTCGTCGGTGATGACGTTCAGCCCCGGATGCGCCGCCACATAGGGGTTGATGTAGGCGTTCACCTGCGAGGCCTGATAGGCGCCGCCCCAGGAGACGACGGTCATCTCGTTGGCCATCTCGTCGGCCGAGGCCGCACCGGCGGTCAGCGCGAGGACAGCCACGGCCCCTTTCAGAACGGTTTTCAGTTTCATGCTTAGCTCCCTAGTCGAACTGCCCGCTTGGTGTGGCGCACCGCCCTGCGGGCAGGGGCGGCGCGGATCTTGGAAATCGGGTCAGGCGTCCAGCGCCCGGCAATCCGCGGCATGCCAGCCGATGCGGATCTTCTGACCGGGGCTCATGCGGCCCTGGTCCTGGGCATTGCGATATTTCATGATGAAATCATCCTGCCCCGCAACCTTCAGGCGGATGCGGAACGTGTCGCCCATGTAAATGAATTCCTGCACCTCGGCCTCGATCAGATGGGCGTCGGGGGACAGGCGTTCGGGGTTCGATTCCACCCGCTCAGGGCGGATCGACACGCGCGTGCGCTCGCCGGCCCTGGTCACGTTGACAGGCTGCGCGTCAATCAGCGTGCCGTCGTCCAGGCGCACCGTGCAGCGATCGCCGCTGATCGTCTCGACCACGCCTTCCAGCTTGTTGTTCTCGCCGATGAACTGCGCGACAAAGCTGTTCTCGGGGCGCTCATACAGGTCCTCGGGCGGGGCGAGTTGCTGGATGCGCCCGTCGTTGAACACCGCGACGCGGTCCGACATGGTCAGCGCCTCGGTCTGGTCGTGGGTGACGTAGACCGTGGTGATCCCCAGGTTGTGGGCCAGATTGGTGATCTCGAACTGCATGTGCTCGCGCAGTTGCTTGTCCAGCGCGCCCAGCGGTTCGTCCATCAGCACCAGCTCGGGCTCGAACACCAGCGCGCGGGACAGGGCGACGCGCTGCTGCTGACCGCCCGACAGTTGCGCCGGACGACGGTTGCCGAACGCGCCCATCTGCACCATGTCCAGCGCACGCTTGATCTTCTGCTCGCGCTCCGACTTGCCGATGCCGCGGACTTCCAGCGGAAAGGACAGGTTCTCGGCGATCGTCATGTGCGGGAACAGCGCATAGTTCTGGAACACCATGCCGATGCCGCGCTTGTGCGGTGGAATGTTGTTGATCGGGCGGCCCGCGAGAAGGATCTCGCCGTGTGTCGCGGTCTCGAACCCGGCCAGCATCATCAGGCAGGTGGTCTTGCCCGATCCGGACGGCCCGAGCATCGTCAGGAACTCGCCCTTGGGCATACTGAGGTTCAGATCCTTGACGACAAGATTCTCGCCATCATAGGTCTTTTGCACGCGATCAAATACGACGAAGCCATCGGCCCGGGCGTCATTCACCGATCTTTCCCCC
>JAWKXG010000041.1:0-3774 GCA_041397065.1 Paracoccaceae bacterium
TCGGCCCCTGCCGAACGTCTCTATGCCGAATTCGGTATCACCGCCGAGGCCGTGGTCGAAAAGGCCAAAGCCCTGCTCTGATCCGGCCGACACATTCTTGCGAAAACGCCGCCTCTCGGGGCGGCGCTTTTGTTTTCATCTTGTCGAAAATACTCTGGGGGGTGAATTTGCGGCACGCAAAGAGGGGGGCAAAGCCCCCCTTCCCCTGTCGCCCGCGCTGCCCGCGTCAGCAGGCAGACTGGGCGAAACCCCGCACAAAGATCAGGCGTTGAACAGGAAATGCAGGACGTCGCCGTCCTTGACCTCATAGGTCTTGCCTTCCACGCGGAACTTGCCCGCCTCCTTGGCGCCTGCCTCGCCCTTGCAGGCCACATAATCGGCATAGGCCACGGTTTCGGCCCGGATGAAGCCCTTCTCGAAATCGCCATGGATCACGCCCGCGGCCTGAGGCGCCAGTGTGCCCTTGCCAATGGTCCAGGCGCGCGCTTCCTTCGGGCCCACGGTGAAATACGTCTGCAGGCCCAGCAGGTCATAGCCCGCGCGGATCAACCGGTCGAGGCCCGCTTCCTCCAGCCCCATCTCGTCGAGGAACATCGCCGCTTCCTCGGCATCCAGTTGCGAAATCTCTTCCTCGATCCGGGCCGAGATCACAACGATGCCGGCCCCTTGCCGCGCCGCCATGTCGGCCACGCGCGCCGATTGGCTATTGCCGGTCGCCGCCGCCGATTCCTCGACATTGCAGACATAGAGCACCGGCTTCGAGGTCAGCAGCTGCAGCATGCGCCAAGCTTTATCTTCCTCGGCCGAAACGGAAACCGTGCGCGCTGGCTTGCCATCCTCCAGCGCCGCCTGTGCGCGCGCCAGCAGTTGGTCCTGTTCGGCCGCTTCCTTGTCGCTGCCTTTCAGCTTGCGCGCCAGATTCGCCCGGCGACGCTCGATCGACTCCAGATCGGCCAGCATCAGTTCGGTCTCGATGGTCTCGGCATCCGCGACCGGATCAATGCGCCCTTCGACATGGGTAATGTCGCCATCCTCGAAGCAGCGCAGAACATGGGCAATGGCGTCGCATTCGCGGATGTTGGCCAAGAACTGGTTGCCCAGCCCCTCGC
Organism: Paracoccaceae bacterium; assembly: GCA_041397065.1. Taxonomy (GTDB): domain Bacteria; phylum Pseudomonadota; class Alphaproteobacteria; order Rhodobacterales; family Rhodobacteraceae; genus Pararhodobacter. The sequence goes on from JAWKXG010000041.1 coordinate 1,110, forward strand.
CCTTGGACGCCCCGCGCACGAGGCCCGCGATATCGACGAAGGTCATGCGCGTCGGGATGATCTGCTTCGATCCCGCGATGGCCGCAAGGGCGTCCAGACGTTCGTCCGGCACGGCGACCTCGCCCACGTTGGGTTCGATGGTGCAGAACGGGAAATTGGCCGCCTGCGCCGCCGCCGTCTTGGTCAGCGCGTTGAACAGGGTCGATTTGCCGACATTCGGCAGACCCACGATACCCATCTTGAAACCCATGTCACCCTCCGGTCCGATCGCGCGCTTCCTAGCCTGCGCAGACGGGCGAGACAAGTTCAGAACGGCTTGACGACAACAACCCACAGAATCGCGATGGCGCCGATCACGCTGACCTCGTTGAAGATGCGCAGGAACAGGTCACTTTCGCGGAACTCGCCGCGTTTCGCCCGCACCACCAGGACGCCCGTCCACACGTAATGCGCCGCCAGCAGTGCCACCAGCGTCAGCTTCAGATGCACCCAAGGCGCAAAGCCCCAGACCTGCCAGCCCAGCCACAGGCCGGTGATGACCGCAATCACCGCCAGCCCCGCCGAGAAACGATAGAGCCGGATCGTCAGATCGCCCAGCGGTCCGAACTCGCCCAACCGGGCATGTTCGCGCTTCCAGTAGATCAGCGCGCGCGGCACCGCGAAGATGGAGGTCATCCACCCCATCACGCAGAGGATATGTATGATCTTGAGCCAGTCCATGGTCGCTTGCTGTCACGGAATCGCAGCCCACGCAAGCGGCTTGCCCCAGCGCCGCACGGATGCGACGATGCGACACGGTCGAAAGGATAGATCATGCGTTTCGTTCCCTATCTGAATTTTGACGGCACCACCGCCGAGGCAATGCAGTTCTACAAGGCGGTCTTCGGCGGCACGCTGACCCTCATGCGGTTCGGTGACATGCCGGATGCCGAACCGGAAATGCCCCATGCCGACCGCACGATGCATGCGACACTTGCCCTCGAAGGGGCGGTTCTCATGGCCTCGGACCTGCCGCCGGGCTACGAGGGGCAGACCACGCGCGGCGTGAACATCAGCTTCGACACCTCGACCCGGGCCGAAGCCGAACGGATCTTTTCCGCCCTGTCCGACGGCGGCAATGTCATGATGCCGCTGAGCGAGACCTTCTGGTCGCCCTGCTTCGGCATGGTCACGGACCGCTTCGGGATCTCGTGGATGATCGCCACCGGCAATATGCCCACTTGATTTTCGCGCCCCTGCCGTGCAAGTCGGGGCACGATGTGGAGCGGGGACCGCCATGACCAGAATTGACGACACTTTCGCACGGCTGCGCCAGCAGGGGCGCAAGGCTTTCGTGACCTATATCATGGGTGGCGACCCCGATGCCGAGACCTCGCTGGCGGTGATGAAGGGTCTGCCGGGCGCGGGCGTGGACATCATCGAACTGGGCATGCCCTTTACCGACCCGATGGCCGACGGCCCGACGATCCAGTTTGCCGGCCAGCGTGCGCTGGATGGCGGCATGACGATGGACAAGGTGCTGGACATGGTCCGCGCCTTCCGTGCCGGGGATTCGACGACGCCGATCGTGCTGATGGGCTATTACAACCCCATCTATTCTCGCGGTGTCGACCGTTTCCTGACCGAGGCGAAAGAGGCCGGGATCGACGGGCTGATCGTCGTCGACCTGCCGCCGGAAGAAGACAGCGAGCTGTGCATCCCCGCGCAAGCCGCCGGGTTGAACTTCATTCGTCTAGCGACGCCCACAACCGACGACAAGCGCCTGCCGAAGGTGCTGCAGAACACCTCGGGCTTTGTGTATTATGTCTCGATCACCGGGATCACCGGCGCAGCCGCGGCGCAGGCTGCCGACGTCGGCCCCGAGGTTGCGCGGATCAAGGCGGCGACCGATCTTCCGGTGATCGTGGGCTTCGGCATCACCACCCCTGAGGCCGCACAATCCATTGCTTCGGTCGCCGATGGCTGCGTCGTGGGGTCGGCCATCGTCAAGGAAATCGGCGAAGGCAAACCGGTCGACACGGTTCTGGCTTTCGTCAAATCGCTCGCCGATGGCGCCCACCGGGGCTGAGCATCGCAAATCGGTTTCGCCGTGCACCGCCGCCCCCATCCGGGGCGGCGTTTTCCTTGGACGGCGTGGGTGTTCATGTGCTGTCACAGTGGTTTCATCCAGCCGTCGTCAGCCTGTTTCACTCGGCCTTGATCCTGCGCCTGAGCCTCGACTCGCAACCATGAAAACGGGATCCACGATGACCGACAAAACCAAGCTTTCCGCCGATGCCTGGGACGAACTGAACTTCCCGCGCCCTGCCGAAACCGAATTCGACCGCGTGGTCGAACGGGCGCTCAGCCGCCGTGGTTTCCTGCGGGGTGTTCTGGCACTGGGATCAGCCGCTGCCGCAATGGGCGTTCCCGGTGTGCGCGGCGCGCTCGCCTCGACCGCGGCGCGCTTTCCCTTCACCCCGATCGACGCACAGACCGACTCGATGATCCACGTTCCGCAGGGCTATCGCTCGCAGGTGCTGGCGCGCTGGGGCGATGCGCTCTTTTCCCGCGCGCAGGGCTATGGCCTGACGGATGGCGGCATGGTCGAAGGATCCGACCTTGTGTTCGGCGAGAACACCGACGGGATGGAGACCTTCGCGTTCCGCGGCCATGAACTGATCGC
>JAWKXG010000042.1:0-3221 GCA_041397065.1 Paracoccaceae bacterium
GGGTGTCTGTCAGGCTGAAGGGCGCGCCCATCGCGAGGTCTGCGTCCAGCGCGGCGGCCATCTCGCGATAGCGGGCCTCGGCGGTGACGTCGATCCCCTCGTGGGGATGGCATCTGCCGCCGTCGATCGTTGCCACGCACAGGAAATGCGTGCGGCTGTGGCTGATGTCCTCGCGGCGTACGAAGATGTCGATCCCCGCTTCGCCCTGCACCGCCAGTTCGATGGGCCCCGCGTCGATCATGCCGATGGCACTGCCGGCCGGTGGACCACGAAATCATGCAACACCAGACGGAAATCTGACGCCCGACGCGGCAGGATGATCGAGAAGCGCGGCGAATCCGCCGTGGCGACTGCATCCGGGTCGAACGAGCGGCGCACATGCACCCAGCTTCCCGGCGCGCAGGAATGAACGTGAGACTGGCTGAAACGATGCGTGCGTCGCGCCAGCGCACCATCGCGGACCCATTCCGACAGGGCTGTTTCGAACAGGAACCCCTGCGCGCTGCTCAGGATGAATTCGATCTCGAGCCCGCTGTGCTGGTCGCGCATCCCGGCCAGATCCACCTCGAACGCGGCCCAGTTTTCGGTCGCGGGGATCTGCATCACGACGCGCCCCTCGGCATGCGAGGCATGCAGCAGCAAGCCGTGCTGATCACCGTGCATCGACAGGTGGCAGCAACCCAGAAATGGCGTCTTGATCGAAAGGCCATAGCCGATGTCACCCGGGCCGACCGCGTCCCACAGCGACCAGACCATGCGCGACCTGTCATGGTCCAGCGCGGCAACGGGATTGGTGTTGCCGATCCGGGCATCCAGCGCATCGATGCGCGCGCGCGTCGCCGCCGAATCGGAGTTCACCTTGTGCCACAGGGTGCTGGTCTCGTCGTTGATTTCCTTGACGATCGAGGTCGCCAGCGCCCGCAGGAAACTGTCGTGCCCGGGGCGAACCGGGTCGTCGGGCGTATTGACCGCGACCTTCGCGAGGTCGGCGAACTTGCGCCAGTCATAGGACGGGTTGTCCAGCGTGTTCAGCGTGACTTCCTTGCGCGCGTCTTCCTGTCGACGCGGACGGCGGTGGTGAAAGGCCAGTTTCTCGGGCAGGACAGCCAGACGCCAGTGTTGCAGGAACCGCGTGAGGAAGGCGCGATCTTCCATCACGTCGAAGGCCACCGGGAACCCCCCGACCGCCAGCGCCGCCTCGCGCCGCAGCATCCATTGCACCGGATACAGGTCATGCCGATAGGTTGCATAGGCGATCGGGTTCACGAAGAAGTCCGCCCGCGAGAAGGCGCCCGGCAATGGGTCGTTGCCCAAGGGCACCAGATCATGCCCCGTCGGCGTTTCGCGCAGGTCTTCCCGGATCGCAGTCACATGCGCCATGACCCCGCCCAGATCGGGCGCGTCCTCGACCGTCGCGTCATGCAGCGCCAGCAGCTTTGCCAGAAAGGTCGGGTCCCAGCTGTCATCGTCATCAAGGCAGCAGACGAATTCCGTCTGCAACATGCGCAGGCCGATATTGAACGCCTCGGACCGACCGACCGATTGCGGGTTGTCGATGATCGTCAGCCGTTCGCCCCGCAGCTTGCGTGTGGCAGGCACACTCGCAACCGAGCGGGCCAGCGCCTTGGCGTCGCCGCCATCGTTGACAAGAACGATATGCCAGCCGGGGAATGTCTGGTCGATCACGGTCCGCAAAGCGCGCGGCACGAACATCGGGCGATCCTTGGTGCGGATGACGACGCCGACGCGCTGTTCTGATTGTGTCATCGAGGGCTCGTGATTTCGGGCAAAAGGCAAGAAAATGCAGACGATACAGTCTGTTTTGTTAACAAATCCTGCGCGTCAAGCAACACGAAACGGGCCAGAACGGGCAGGGTGGTCCGTGAAAGGCGGAATCCCTGCGCCTTGTCCCGCGGGTTTCGCTGCCGCGCGCTGCATTCGGCTTGACTTTGCCCCTGCATTGTCGGTATCAGCCCGCCAGCGCCCCTCTCATCCGATGGGGGCGTCTGTCTTTTATGATCCCTGCTCGACAGGGCGCTGTTCGAAGGCGGCTTAGCCACAAACACCGCAAGGTGGCCACAGGACGCGGCAGAAAACGAAGGAAAACAGGACGATGTTTGCAGTCCTCAAGACTGGTGGCAAGCAGTACCGCGTTCAGGCGGGTGACGTGCTGCGCGTGGAGCGTATCGCCGCCGACGCCGGTGAAACGGTGCAATTCAACGAAATTCTCATGCTGGGTGGCGAATCGACGGTTGTCGGGGCTCCTCTGGTTGCCGGTGCCGCCGTTCAGGCGACCGTGATCGACCAGATCAAGGCCGACAAGGTCATTCACTTCGTCAAGCGTCGCCGCAAGCACAGCTCGCAGCGCACCAAAGGTCACCGTCAGAAGCTGACGCTGGTCCGCGTGACCGAGATCCTCGCCTCGGGCGCCGAAGGCACCGGCGTGAAGGCCGCGATCGGCACCGGTTCGGTTTCGGCCGCCGCGATGACCGCGGGCGCCGCCGTGACCACCGCCGCTGTTGCCGGCGTGCGTCCGTCGAACCTGCTGACCGAAGCCCGTGGTGGCCAGGCCGACGATCTGAAGAAGATCTCGGGCGTGGGTCCCAAACTGGAAGGCCTGCTGCACAAGAACGGCGTCTTCCACTTCGACCAGATCGCGGCTTGGACTGAAGCCGAGATTTCCTATATGGATGATCAGCTGTCGTTCAAGGGCCGCATCGCCCGTGACAACTGGATCGAACAGGCCGCATCGCTGGCCGCTGCGAAGGAGTAACATCCCATGGCACACAAAAAAGCAGGCGGTTCGTCCCGCAACGGCCGCGACTCGGCTGGTCGCCGTCTTGGCGTGAAACTGTGTGGCGGTCAGGAAGCGATCGCCGGCAACATCATCGTGCGTCAGCGCGGCACCAAGCACTGGGCCGGCGAAGGCGTGGGCATGGGCAAGGATCACACCCTGTTCGCCCTGACCGATGGCCGCGTGACCTTCACCAAGGGTCTCAAGGGTCGCAGCTTCGTGTCGGTTCTCCCGACGAGCGAGGCCGCCGAGTAACACGAAGGTTTCATACTTCAGCGTTACGAAGGGGCCGCAGGACACTGACGGCCCCTTTCTTCATCCCGGGATGCCGCACGCCCCGCGGAAAAAAAGAAGGCAGACATGACGATCACGGCCCAGCGCAGCGTTGCCGCGCGGAACGACCAGCCCACCATCGACGGGGCGACCA
>JAWKXG010000043.1:0-3006 GCA_041397065.1 Paracoccaceae bacterium
ACCGGTCGCAACGAAGTACTGGTTGGGGGCTATTGGTTGCCCGCGCCAAGTTTCGCGGCCAATCCGGAAACCTGCGCCACGCAGGCCGATGCTGTCCTTGCCGAAAACCGTATCGGGTTCCTCAGTGGATCGGCACGGCTCGACGCACAGGCCCGTCAAGCGATCAACGCCTTGGCAGGCGTCGTTCGGCATTGCGTGCAGAACGCGTCGCTTCGGGCCGAAATCGGTGGCCATACAGACAGCGTCGGCAGCGAAGAAGGCAATCTGGCCCTGAGCCTTGCCCGTGCCGAATCGGTGCGCAATGCCTTGGCCGCGCGCGGGATCGATCCGGCGGCGTTGCAGGCCCAAGGCTATGGCGCATCCGAACCGATTGCCGACAATACGACCGACGAAGGCCGGGCGGCCAACCGGCGCACGACCGTGCGCTGGATCCAGTAAATCAGAGTTGGAGGACGGGATATGTTCCGTGGGTGGGGTTTTCTTCTGGGTGAAATCTGGATGCTGCTGCTGGTGGCAGCACTTCTGGGCCTGTTCGTCGGCTGGCTGATCTGGGGCGGCCGCAAGACCGCGGATTGCAGTGCCTGCGAGGCTGAGGCCGCACGGTTGCGCAGCGAACTGGACAGCACCCGCGCCAAACTGCGCGCCTGCGAGGACAAGGCCACCGCGCCTGCGCCGGTTGCAGCGGTTGCACCGATGCCTGAGCCCGTGGCCGAGCCGGCACCGGAGCCCGCTGCGCCCACTGCGCCCGAGGTTGCGTCCGCTGCGGATGTCGGCAGCAAACCCGCGACGCTGACCGCACCGCGCGACGGGGCGCCCGATGATCTGAAACGGATCAAGGGCATCGGCCCCAAGCTGGAGGCGCTGTGCAACCGGCTTGGTTTCTGGCATTTCGATCAGATCGCCAACTGGACAAGCGACGAAATCGCTTGGGTCGACGCCAATCTCGAGGCTTTCAAGGGCCGCGTGACGCGCGACGACTGGGTGGCCCAAGCCAAGGTTCTGGCCGCCGAAAAGAACGGCTGAGGCGCACGACCGGCAGGGGCGGGGCGATGAGCCCCGCCGCAATCCCTCAAGGATGGATGAACCGCGCCCGCGCGCCGCGCTCGATCGCGGCGGCATGGAGGCGGTCGATGTTCAACTCGTGCCGCATCTCTTCCAGCATCCGCAGTTCGGGTTGTTTCAGCGTGCCGTCCGATGCCGCAATGTCGCAGGCCAGCGCATAGGCGGTCTCGTTTAACCTTTCGGGCAGCGATCCACGCACGAGGCCGAACAGCGCGTCCAGCCCGTCCTCTTCCTCCATGAGATCGAAGACGGTCTGCGAAATCGTCTTGATGCGGTCGGTGTCATACCCCGAAAAGACAGGGAGCTGGTTGACGACCTGTTCTATCGCCAGAAGCTCTTCGGTCCGGATCGCGGCGTCCGAAACCGAAACGGTGATCATCAGCGCGACAAGGCAATCTTGCGGGGAGAGGGACGGAGGAGCGTCTTGCATCGGTGTTCCTGAACTGGTTGCAGGTGCAGAATATTGACTGACGGCGGGCCGGGCAATAGGAAGCCGGGATTCCGATGCGCGCGTTTCGCGCCAAACAGATGGATACGAACCATGACTCTCTTGCGTGATGCTGCGATGACTTCCAAGGCTTGGCCCTTCGAAGAGGCGCGCCGCCTGCTGAAACGCTATGAGAAAAAGGCCCCCGAAAAGGGATATGTCCTGTTCGAGACGGGCTATGGTCCGTCGGGCCTGCCGCATATCGGCACGTTCGGCGAGGTGGCGCGCACCACGATGATCCGCCGCGCCTTCGAAGTGATCAGCGACATTCCGACCCGGCTGATCTGCTTCTCGGACGATATGGACGGGATGCGCAAGGTTCCCGAGAATGTGCCGCATCAGGACCTGCTGCGCGCGAATATCCAGAAGCCCCTGACCTCGGTTCCCGATCCGTTCGGCGAATACGAGAGCTTTGGGCATCACAACAACGCGATGCTGCGGCGATTCCTCGATACCTTCGGGTTCGAGTATGAATTCTATTCGGCAACCGAATTCTACAAGACCGGGCAATTCGACGCCGTTCTTCTGCGCGCCTGCGAACGCTATGACGCCATCATGGACGTGATGCTGGCCAGTCTGCGCGAGGAACGCCAGCAGACCTATTCCTGCTTCCTGCCGATCCACCCCGAAACCGGGCGCGTTCTCTATGTCCCGATGAAAGAGGTGAACGCCAAGGACGGCACGATCACCTTCGACGACGAGGAGGGGCGCGAGTGGACGCTGCCAGTCACCGGCGGTCAGGTCAAACTGCAGTGGAAGCCCGACTTCGGCGCCCGCTGGGCGGCGCTGGATGTCGATTTTGAAATGTATGGCAAGGATCACAGCACGAATACGCCGATCTATGATCGCATTTGTGAAATTCTTGGCGGGCGCAAGCCTGAGCATTTCACCTACGAGCTGTTCCTTGACGAGAACGGCGAGAAGATCTCGAAGTCGAAGGGCAATGGTCTGACCATCGACGAATGGTTGACTTATGCCAGCACCGAAAGCCTGTCGTATTTCATGTTCCAGAAGCCCAAGACCGCCAAGCGGCTGTGGTGGGACGTGATCCCCAAGGCGGTGGACGAATACCATCAGCAACTGCGGGCCTATCCGTCGCAGACGCTGGACCAGCAACTGGCCAATCCCGTGTGGCATATCCATGGGGGCCAACCGCCCGCCTCGGACATGGTGGTTTCGTTCGCGATGCTGCTGAACCTCGCAGCGGTTGCTGGCGCATCCGATGCGACCGGTCTGTGGGGTTTCATCAAGCGCTATGCCCCCGATGCCTCGCCCGAGGCGAATCCGCAACTCGACCAGGCCGCGGGCTTCGCGGTGCGGTATTTCAACGACTTTGTGAAACCCGGCCGTCAGTTCCGCCTCCCGTCCGAACAGGAACGGGCCGCGATGTCGGAACTGGTCGCCTGTCTTGGCGATGCCGACAAGGCACTGGACGTGATCGCCCGCAAGAACGCGCA
>JAWKXG010000044.1:0-2270 GCA_041397065.1 Paracoccaceae bacterium
CGAAATACGATTTCAACGACGATGCGATCCCTGCTGGGGTCAGCTGGTTCGCGGCGCTGGCGGAACAGCGTCTTCCCCTGAACTGAGAGGTTGCCATGCCCGTCAAGAACCGTTTTGCCGAACTGCTGCCCGAGATCACTGCGTGGCGCCGCGATTTCCACGAGAATCCGGAATTGCTGTATGACACCCATCGCACCGCCGGGATCGTCGCCGAGAAACTGCGCGAATTCGGCTGCGACGAGGTGACCGAGGGAATCGGGCGCACGGGCGTGGTCGGGGTGATCCGGGGCCGCGCGACGGCGTCGGGCAAGGTGATCGGGCTGCGCGCCGACATGGACGCGCTGCCGATCTTCGAGGCGACGGGGGCCGTCCACGCGTCGAAGACCCCGGGCAAGATGCATGCCTGCGGCCATGACGGGCATACCGCAATGCTGCTGGGCGCGGCGAAATATCTGGCCGAGACCCGCAATTTCGACGGCACGGTGGTGGTGATCTTCCAGCCCGCCGAGGAAGGCGGCGCGGGCGGCAAGGCGATGTGCGACGATGGCCTGATGACACGCTGGGGCATCCAGGAGGTGTATGGCATGCACAACATGCCCGGTCTGCCGCTGGGAAGCTTCGCGATTCGTGAAGGGGCTTTCTTTGCCGCGACCGACCAGTTCAAGATCCACGTCGAAGGGCGCGGCGGACATGCCGCAAAACCCCATGACACGGTCGATACGACGGTGGTTGCCGCGCAGCTTGTCGCCGCCATGCAAACCATCGCCAGCCGCAACCATGACCCGGTGAAGAACCTCGTGGTTTCGGTGACCTCGTTCGTTACCGAGAGCCAAGCGTTCAACGTGATCCCCCAGCATGTCGAGTTGAAGGGGACGGTGCGCACGATGGACGCCGAAACCCGCGCCATGGCCGAGAAACGCATCAAGGAACTGGCGGCGGGTATCGCCGGCGCTTTCGGCGCCGTGGCCGAGGTGACCTATATGAAGGGCTATCCGGTGATGGTGAACAGCGCCGAACAGACCGCCTTTGCCGCACGCGTGGCCGAGAGCATCTCGGGCCAATGCGCGCCCGCGCCGCTGGTCATGGGGGGCGAGGATTTCGCCTTCATGCTCGAGGAACGGCCGGGGGCCTATATCCTTGTGGGCAATGGCGATACCGCGATGGTGCACCACCCCGAATACGATTTCGACGACGATGCGATTCCGGCCGGATGCAGCTGGTGGGCAGGGATCGTCGAGCAGCGCATGCCAGCCTGACAAGGGCGGGCGCCGTGGCGGGGGCATCGAACCCCCGCCACGGCGCGCGTGCCGCGCAGGGGGCGCTGCCCCCTCGGCCTGCGGCCTCACCCCCGGGATATTTTCCCGAGCAAAGACAAACACCCTCAGGCGTCAAAGGGTTCGATGAGTTCCGGTCCCTCTGCCCGGTTCGAGTTGATCGCGAGGCTGACCCGATGGAACAGAAGCGCGTCATCTTCCAGCGGTTTCAGAAGGCGGGCTGCGCCTGGACCTGTTTCGCCCAGCCACAGCGGCCAGGTTTCCGGGTCAAGGATGACGGGCACCCGGTCGTGCAGGTCGGCCATCGGGCCGCGCGCTGCGGTCGTGACGATGGCGCAAGTGCTGAGCACGGTGGAATCCGCGGGGTTGCGCCAGCGTTGCCAGACCCCGGCGAAAACCATGGGCGACCCGTTCGAACGGCGGATGAACCACGGCAGACGCGTGGTGCCGTCTTTCGTCCATTCAAAGAACCCTGCCGCGGGGATCAGGCAGCGGCGTTGCCGCGCGGCCTGGGCGAAGGCCGGCTTATCGGCCAGTGTCTCGGCCCGGGCATTGAACAGAAGGGGGCCGTCGGTCGGGGTCTTGTACCACGACGGCACGAAGCCCCATCGCATCGTGCCAAGGTGCCGCGTTCCGCTGATTGACACCAGCGCCGCGACCGGGGCCGTCGGGCAAACATTGTAGCGCGGCACCGGGGGCACGTCATGCAGCGTCGGCGCGCCGAAGAGGCGCGCCATGGCATCGTCGGGCAAGGTGATCGCGAAGCGTCCGCACATCAGATCAATGGGCCATGCCCTTGCGGGAGGGTCAAGCCCTCGTGCCTAGTCGCCCTGAACGCAGGCCGCGATGTCGCGAGCCAGCGCGTGCATCATGGCATCATAAAGGCCCGGTCCGGGCTCCAGCATCACGCCCGACGGGTCGAGGGGGGCGCCCAGACGCAGCCCTGTGCCTTCGAGGATGACAGCGGCATACGCATCGGGGTGGTTCACCTCGGGG
>JAWKXG010000045.1:0-2030 GCA_041397065.1 Paracoccaceae bacterium
CTGGCCGCCGATCTGCGGCTGTGCCTCGAACAGGGTGACGCGGAAACCCCGTTCCGCCGCGACGCGCGCGGCCTCCAGCCCCGCTGGACCGGCCCCGACGACGACAACCGTTCGCGGCGACGGGGCAGGGGTGAAACGGTCGCCTCCCCATTCGAATTCGCGCCCCGCCGACGGGTTGATGAGGCACGAGATCCAGTAATCCCGCGACCGCCGGCCCCAGCACATTTGGTTGCAGCTCAAGCAAGGACGGATGCGTTCGGGCTGCCCCTCGGATGTCTTGCGGGCCAAATGGGGGTCGGCAATCTGGCCGCGCACGATCGACACCATATCCGCCGCGCCCGACGCGATCACCTGCTCGCCGATATCGGGGGTGCGGATCCCGGCTTCGGCGGTGATCCGGGCGTGTTTCACGACGCCTTTGAGGAGTTGCGTCACCGGCACGGTCAGGGTGTCAGGTTCGGTGAACGGCGGGATGATCCGGCCGAAATCCAGATACGACCCGGCTCCGCAGGTGACATAGTCGACATGGCCTGTGGCATCGTGCAGCGCGACAATCTCGCACAAGGCCTCGGCCTGCAAGGCGACGGAATAGGCCGCGTCGTGGCTGATCGCGAGGCCGATGATGAAATCCTCGCCGCACTCTCGGCGGATCCGGTCGATCAGGGTGCGCGAGAACCGGGTGCGGTTTTCCAGTGAACCGCCCCATGCATCGTCGCGGCGGTTCGACCACGGGTTCCAGAACTGGTCCAGCAACGAGTTATAGGCCGCCCAAACTTCGACGCCCTGAAAACCGCTGTCGCGCGCGCGGCGTGCCGCCTTGACATGGGCGGTCAGGATCTCGTCGATCTCGGCCTCAGTCATCGCGTGCGAACCGTCGCTGTCGTGATAGGACGGGCGACCTGAGGGCGACCAATGCGGTTGAAAGCTGAGATCCGAGTCGCCATGCCCACCGATATGATAGATCTGCTGGATGATGACCGCCCCCTCGGCGCGCACCGCTTCGGTCACGGCACGGAAGGCAGGGATGATGCTGTCGTCCTCGTGGCGGAAATTGCCCCGGGTCAAGACACCTGTGCGATGCGCCGGGACCGGTTCGGCGACGATCATGCCCGCACCACCCAGCGCCCGTTCGCGCAGATACGCGCGATAACGTGGCCCCGGCAGGCCGTCATCCGCCATGTTGGCCGTGTGGCCGCCAAAAACAATTCGATTGCGCAGTGTCTCGCCGCGCAGGGTGATCGGCGACAACAAGGTGCGGTGCTGGGTCATGGTATCCTCGGGCGCGGCAGACCCTCAGGATGTGGCCTTCGCAGGCGCACGGCACTTTCGAAAGCGACGCGGATCATTCCGGGTGCGACATGGGCCAACGCGCGGGAAAACGGGCCTGAGTGGACGATCGGCCAGCAGATCATGCACATTCTTGTCCACAGGGATGTAAATGACAGACTTTATGGATGATGCCGGTGATGGCGTGAACTGCCAGTAAATAGGGGCGGTGAAATTGAGAAAGCTGGCTTGAGGCTTGGGTTAGTGCTCTGGTTTTGATCGTTAAAACCAGGGGCGGGCCGGTTGTCTGCATTCTGCCATTGCCTGACAATAAAAGGCAAAGTGTCCAGTTCCGATCCGCATGCCTCTGGGTTGTCCACAAGAAAAAGGGCGGACCGTGGCCCGCCCTTGTGTTGTCGCGATGGCTCAAATCAGGGCCAGCGGATCATCCTCGACCTCGGTCTCGTTCGAGGTATCGTCCGCATCGGCCACGATGTGGGGCAGCGGCGAATCCTCGGGCCATGTGCAGGCTTCGCTCTCGTCCCAGCTGCAATCGGGATAGGACTCGGGTTCTTCGGCGGGTGTATCGTCTTCGCCCTGCGCGATGTCCTCGCCATCCCACGAGCAATCGGGATAGGTTTCGGGCTCGTTTTGCGACGGCGTATCGTCCGCGGATTCGCCATCCCAGCTGCAATCGGCGTCTTCTTCGACCACGTCGGTCGGCGTTTCGTTTTGCCCGGTTTGGGTGTCGTCGAGCATGTCCT
>JAWKXG010000046.1:0-1925 GCA_041397065.1 Paracoccaceae bacterium
GCATGAACTTCTATGTCGAGGGCCTGACCGGCGAAATCCCGAGCTGATCTCGGCAGAGTGAACGAAAAAAGAGAGGGGGGCTTTGCCCCCTCTTTGCCTTTCGGCAAATTCACCCCCCAGGATATTTCCGGACAGATGAAGGGGCGATCAATGCCCTTCAGGCAGCCAGCGCGTCCCAGACTTCAAGGGCGCGGCCCGCGTTCATCACCACGGGGCCGCCACCCATCTGAAGGCACATGCCCAGAACCTCGGCGAACTCGTCGCGGGTGCAGCCCAGTTTTTGCAGCACGTCGATGTGGTAGGTGACGCAATCGTCGCAGCCTTGAACGACGGCGATGCCAATGGCGACGAATTCCTTTTCCTTGGTGCTCAGGGCCCCCGGTTCCTTGACCGCGGCGGTCAGGCCGCCAAAGCCCTTCATCGGTGCGTTGACCGCCTTGATGAGCGCGCGCGAGCGATCCTTGATCGCAGCCAGTTCCGCCTTGTGATCCATCCCATGCCCTTTCATGAATACATGCAGCCCGGCATGCCACGCGCGGAGGCGGGCTTCCTTGATGCAGGTCAATCCGGCTTGCGCACGAGAATCATGAGGTTGTCCGCCGGCATGCGGACGCGGCGCGGCGCACAAAGCCCCGCATCGACCAACACCTGTTCGACCCACTCGACATCCTTGTAGCCGATGCGCGGATCTTGCGCCCGCAGCGAGGCGTCGAACCGTTGATCCCCCTCGCTGACAAGCTGCCCGTCGCGGCGAAACGGACCATAGAGGCAGAATACGCCCCCCGGGGCGAGCGCGACCGAAACCTCGCGCAGCAGGGTCTCGGCCGATTCGGCGGGGACAAGGTGCAGCAGGTTGGTCAGGCAAATCGCCTGCCAACCGCCCAGCACGGCACCCCAACCCGGTTGCGTCGCATCCAGCCGCAGGGGCGGGGCGACAGCGTCCAGCCCCGCGCACCATGCGGCGGTCGTCGCAAGGGGCTCGTCGTGGGCATCACTGGGTTGCCAAACAAGGTGCGGCCAACGTGCGCCAAAGGCCGCGATGTGCTGGCCGGTGCCGCTGGCGAGTTCCAGCACGCGACCCGACCTTGGCAGGACTGTATCGAGAACCTCGATGATCGGGCCGAGGTTGCGTTCGGCCGAGGGGGCGCGGCGTTTGCCGTCCTGCTGCGGGGCGCCGCTGTCGGGAAGGATCAGGCCGCTCATCGAAAGCGCCCCGGATGCAGCGCGTCGATCAGCGCGGGGTCGATCCCGGTGTCGGCGCCCATGTGCTGGCCGATGATCATCGCCGCGCCGGGCGACGACAGGAACCCTTGCCCGCCCTGCCCCGCGCACCAGACAAAGCCCGGGTCGGCGGGATCGGGGCCCAGCACCAAAGCCCCGTCGGGCGACACGGTGCGCAACCCGGCCCACGACGTTTCAACCCGGGTCACGGGCTCGGTGACCATCTCTTCATAGCGCGCCAACCCCTCGGCCAGGACCATGTCGTCCGCCCAGGCATCGTGGGGTTCGACGGGATCGGTATCGGCGGGCGACACCAGCAGCTTGCCCGCCTGCGGCTTGGCATACCATGTTTCGCCCGCCGAGATCAGCATCGGCCACGCGGCGACATCATGCCCGCCGGGCGGTGGGATCTGCGCCATCGACCGGCGCAACGGACGAAAGCCGAGCGGCGCGATCCCGGCAAGGCGCGCCACGCCATCGACCCAAGCCCCCGCGGCATTCACGATGATCCGGGCATCGAGGGTTTCGGTCCCCAGCCCGACGCGCCATCCAGCCGGCGTCCGATCCAGCGCGGTAACCGCACTGCCCGTGCGGATCGTCCCCCCCGCGGCGCGAATCGTGCGGGCATGGCGCTGCATCAGCAGGTCGGTATCGATATCCTCGGCGGCGGGGGTAAAGCCCGCGAAGGCCAGCCGCTCCGGGTT
>JAWKXG010000047.1:0-1740 GCA_041397065.1 Paracoccaceae bacterium
TCGCGCCGTGGCCCGCGCCCGGGCGCTTGCCGCCCTGAAGGCCGTGCGGCTCAGCCAGCCGGAACGGCGGATGACGCAATATCCACATGAACTTTCCGGCGGCATGCGCCAGCGAGTGATGATCGCCATGGCGCTCGCACTCCGCCCCGAGGTGCTGATCGCCGACGAACCGACGACGGCGCTTGACGTGACCGTGCAGCGCGAGGTCCTTGACCTCCTGCGCGACCTCCAGCGCGATACCGGGACTGCGATCATCCTCATCACCCATGACATGGGCGTGGTGGCCGAGATGGCCGACCGCGTCATCGTCATGCGCGACGGCCGGATGGTCGAGGACGCCGCGACCGCCGAGCTTTTCGTTCGGCCCAAAGCGCAGTATACGCGCGACCTTCTTGCCGCGGTCCCGCGTATTGGCGGGGGCAGGGCGCGGGCAGCAGTCGTGGCGGAGCCCGTCGCGCGGCTTGCCGATGTCTCTGTGCGCTTTCCGTTGAAGGGTGGCATCCTTGGCCGAACCACGCACCACGTCCACGCTGTCGAACATGTCAGCTTCGACATCCGCAGGGGCGAGACCTTCGCGCTGGTCGGCGAATCCGGTTGCGGCAAGTCGACGATCGCCAAGGCGATGGTCGGCCTTGTCCCTCATGAGGGCCAGATCGAGGTCGGGGGGAGCCCGGTTGCCGCGGCCCTCGGTCCTGAGATGAAGGCGATGCGCCGCAAGATCCAGATGGTCTTTCAGGACCCGATGGCGGCGCTCGATCCCCGCATGACGGTGGGCGAGCAGATCGCCGAACCGCTCCTGATCCACGGGATCGGCGACGCGGGCGAACGGCACGCCCGGGCGGCTGAGTTGATGAGCCGCGTCGGGCTGACGGATGACCAGCTTGGCCGCTACCCGCACGAGTTTTCCGGCGGTCAGCGCCAGCGCATCTGCATCGCCCGCGCGCTGGCGCTCAGTCCCGGTCTCATCATCGCTGACGAAAGCGTTTCGGCCCTTGATGTCAGCGTGCAGGCCCGGGTGCTCGATTTGCTGCGCGAATTGCATCGCGATTTTGCCATCGCCCTTCTCTTCATCAGCCATGACATGGCGGTGGTGGAAAATATCTCGGACCGGGTGGGCGTGATGTTTCTGGGCCAGATCGTTGAACTTGGAACCCGGGCGCAAGTCTTCGGCAACCCGCAGCACCCCTATACGCGCCGCCTGATCGAGGCGGTTCCCGTCCCTGACCCGTCAGTCATACGCGCGGCTGCACCGCGGCCTTCCGGCGAGGTGCCAAGCCCTGTTCATGCCATAGGGCAGGGGCCGGAGAGGGTCGTTCTTGCCGATGTCGGTGGCGGTCATCTGGTGGCGCGATCCGAACGGCTCTGACCGCAGCGCATGGTCGGCGTCCACTTCAGGCTTGGCCCCGCTCGGGAAAGCCGAGACGGGAAAGGCTGTTGCGCAGTTCCTCGCGTTTTGCCGGGTTCTTGACCGGAAATGCCGTAAAGAATGCCTCAATCGAGGCATCCTGCCGCCGCGCCCTGGTTTCCCGCGCCCAGTATTGTGCCTTGTCTTTGTGTCCGGCGGCCTCGTTTATTGCCGCGGCGAAAGCGCTGATCAGGTAATGAGCACCTGGTGTACGGGCGCCCTGTTCGGCCCAATGGGCTGCATCGTCCATCTCGTCGAGGTGAAAATGCGCGATGCCCTTTGCGCTGAACATCGCATAGAGGAACGGATCGAGCGGGCTGAGTGAGATGGCCTTG
>JAWKXG010000048.1:0-1682 GCA_041397065.1 Paracoccaceae bacterium
CCACAGCGCAATCATTGTTTCCTGTGCGATCTCCTCCGCCTCGGCTTCGCTCGAGCCGGTCCGCAGCAAATATCCCTTGACGCGCGGGGCAAAGAACTCGAACAGGCGGCGGAAGGCTTCGCGATCCCCGCGCAAGGCGATTTGCGCGATCAGGCCGCTCCAATCCACTGCAATCTCGGGTCTTTCCTTCACGCGCGGCCATCTCTTCGCAAGCGATCCCGATCGCCTACCATGCCCCGAGATCCGCCGCTGCAGCAACACCGTCATCATCATGGCTTCCGTTCGCAGAAACGAACGGCGAACCGGTCCGGATCACCGGGCACGGAAAAATTTCGGCGGGCGGGTGATCCGATGACCCGCCGGGCGCGTTTTGGGGAGATGAAGCACGAAAATGGCCGGCCGGGTTGGGAACCCCTGATGCTGTTCGCGGGCGGCGTGGTCTTGACCGGGCTCCTGCTCGGCTACGCCAACAAGCCCGACGGCTGGTATGCCGCACTGAACAAGCCGGCGTTCAACCCGCCGAACTTTCTGTTCGCGCCGGTATGGCTAACACTCTACGTGTGCATAGGTGTCGCTGGCGCCAGGACCTGGGCGCGCGACCCGCGCAGCCCGGCTATGGCGGCTTGGGCGGCGCAGATGGCGCTAAATTTCCTGTGGTCGCCGGTCTTCTTCGGCATGCACCGCATTGGCCTCGCGCTCGGCATCATCCTGGCCCTGTTGACCGCGATCGCCGCGTTCATCGCCTTGCAATGGCGCACCGATCGCCTTGCCGCCCTGCTGTTCCTGCCCTATGCCGCGTGGGTCGGCTTTGCTACCGTGCTCAACGGCTCGATCTACCGGTTGAACTGATGCACCTTTACCCCAACGGCCTCACCTGCCTCCTGCCGCAGCCGGCAGCGGGGCCGGCAACCCGGAAACAGGCGAAGGTGCTGCCGTGGATGCGCTGATTGCATTGGCCGCCGATCCAGCAGCCTGGGCCGCCCTCGCGATGCTGATCGCCATGGAAGTAGTGCTTGGGATCGACAATCTCATCTTTATCGCCATTCTGACCAACAAACTGCCCGAGCATCAACGCGCGGGAGCGCGTCGCATCGGTATCGGCCTGGCGCTTATCCTCCGCCTTGTTCTCCTCGGTACCATCGCATTCATCGTGCGCCTGACGACACCCGTCTTCAGCGTGTTCGGTCAGGCGTTCTCCTGGCGCGATCTGATCCTGATCGCGGGGGGCCTTTTCCTGGTCTGGAAGGCGACCAGGGAGATCCATCATCGGGTCGATCCGCATCCCGTCCCCGACATGTTCGAATCCGGCGCCGCGCAGCTGGGTTACGCTGCCGCGCTGAGCCAGATCGTGCTCCTCGATCTGGTATTCTCCGTTGACAGCATCATTACTGCGGTCGGGATGACCGACCATGTCCCGATCATGGTCATCGCGGTCGTGGTCGCCGTTCTCGTGATGCTGATGGCTGCAACTCCGCTCTCGAACTTCATCAGTGCGAATCCGACCATCGTCATGCTTGCGCTCGCCTTCCTTATGGTGATCGGTATGGCGCTGATAGCGGAGGGCTTTGGCGCCCACGTGCCGAAGGGCTACATCTATGCCGCCATGGCCTTTTCAGCGCTGGTCGAAGGGCTGAACATGCTCGACCGGCGAGCGCGGCAGCGCCTTGCAGCCCGGAGGATGC
>JAWKXG010000049.1:0-7186 GCA_041397065.1 Paracoccaceae bacterium
ATGATCGCCTATCCTCACGCAAAGCCGTAATCAACTTGGCAATCCCCGTACATGCCCTTGTGCATGTGCCGCTTCAGCGGCAGGGCGTGGCAGTGATACAGATGGCAACCGAAGGGCTTGGCGTCGAACTCGTAGATGAACTCCTCGCCTGGGCCGATCAGCCCGGCGCCGGGCACGCCATCCATCCGCGCGGAGTGGATGCCGTGGAAATGCATCGAATGCGGGTGCGAGCCGTAGTTGCGGAAGATGATCCGCAGCTTCTCGCCTTCCTTGGCGCGTAGCGCCGGGCCTGGGACGCGGCTGTTGTAGGTCCAGGCGGGGAAGAAAATGCCGGGGGCGATCTCGATCTCGCGATCGATGGCCGCGACTTCGAACGTCCGCAACGTGCGGCCATCGGGCAGAAGCTCGGTCGTTCCGATGTCCCAGTCGGTCAGCATGGTCGACGGATCGAAACCGTTGGCCGCATGATCGACGCGACCGACGGTCGTCATGTTGCCGTGCGCCATGCCGGACATCGGTGCGGCGTAGGGATCGGACGACATCGCCGACATATCGTGTCCGGCCATCGGGTCGGGCGTGGACTGCGACCGCGCCGTGCCAGCGACCAAGGCAGCACCACCGGCGGCGGCAAAGCCAGCGGCAAGCAACGCGCGCCGTGACGGATCAACCGAGGTAGCGTCGTCGACAGGCATGGATAAGCTTTCTTAGAAAGCACCGAAGTCTTGGCGCGAAATGTTAGACAAGGCTAACAATCTGCCTGCAGGGTTTGCCTGTCAACCCAGAACGTGCAAGACTGACACGACAATGCACGATGATACTCATGACGTTCTGCCCCTAGCCGGTGACGATCGCTCTCCCGACCTGCGGGTGGAAGCGTTTCAGGGCGTGCGCGCGGCGCGGAGCCGCGAACTTGCGGAAGACTACGTCGAGCTCATCGCCGAACTGATCCACACCCAGGGCGAGGCGCGCCCCGTGGACATCGCCACGCGGATGGGTGTTACCGCGCCGACAGTGGCCAAGACGCTGGACCGTCTGGCACGCGACGGCCTCATCACCCGGGCCAAGTATCGCTCGATCTTTCTAACGGAGCAGGGCAGGGCGCTCGCGCACGAATGCCGCCACCGGCACGAGATCGTGCTGCGGTTCCTGCTGAGCCTGGGGCTGGATCCCGAGACGGCCGAGCGGGACGCGGAAGGGATCGAGCACCACGTGAGCGAGCGGACGCTCGCACTCTTTGCAGCCTTCGTCGCGCGCAACTGATCCGCGTCAGGCGCCTTCGACGGCAAGGCGGACCGCCTCGACGAACTGTTCGGCTGAGGTGATCTCGAGCTTCTTACCTTGCAGGAAGAAGGTTGGCGTCTGGCGGATGCCGAGCGCTTCGACATCGGCCATGTCCTGATTGATTGTGCCGGTGATGCCGGGGAACAGCTTGTCCGTCTCGGCCTTCTGCAGGTCGAGGCCGACCGCGCCTGCAACACGCCAGGCGACATCCATCTGCGGGCCGTCGTGCAGCGCCCAGGTCGGCTGCTTCTCCAGCAGAGCGTCGAGCACCTGTTCGAACTTGCCCTGCATCCGCGCCACTTCCAGGATGCGCGCAGCTTCGTCCGACCCTTCGTGGAACAGGGTATAGCGCATCACCACGCGCACCTGCGTCGGGAACTGGCGGCGGATTTCCCCGATAATCGGATGGAAGGCCCGGCAGGCCTCGCAGGACGGGTCGAAGAACTCGACCAGCGTGATCCGTGCATCGGTGGGGCCAAGGATCGGGGAATGCGGGCGGATGAGAAGCGCCTCATCCACCGCCGGCGCTACGGCTGCCGCCGCCTGCGCTTCGGCCTCGCGGCGGCGGGTGAGGAGCATGGCACCGCCGCCGAAGGCGACAAGACCAAGGGCGGAGGCTCCGATCAGAAGAGTGCGGCGGTTCATGGGCGGCGTCCTTTCGGCAGGATGAGACAGACGAGGATGGCGGCGAATGCGGCCAGCGACAGGTAGGGGATGGGCAGGCCGAGGATCATCTGCGCTGCGCCGGTGCAGGACGGTCCATTTTCGGTGCACGGAACGATGGGCGCGGGCAGGACCCCGGCATAGAGCCCAGAGTGCCAACCGGCCAACGCCAGACCGGCAAGCGCCAGCGGCAGGGCGTAGACACGTCCGGCGCTGTCACCACGCCAGAGTGACAAGCCAAGGATCGGCACCAGCGGGAACATCGCGATGCGCTGGTACCAGCAGAGGGTGCAGGGCATCTGCCCCAGAACCTCGCCGATGAACAGCGCGCTGAGGGTCGCCGACAGCGCTACCACAAACGCGGCGACAAGCGGGAGGTCATCCGCTGAGAGGGTCTTGGTATCAGCTTCGGTCAAGAGCAGCCTCCCTTCGGCGGCGGGATGGCAACGCGGAAAGCAGGATGAAAGCTGCCCCCAGAGTGATGGCGATATCGGCGACATTGAAGGCGGGCCAGTGCCAGTCGCGCCAGTAGAGGTCAAGGAAATCGGTCACAGAACCCTGCCGCAGCCGATCTATGATGTTGCCAAGCGCGCCCCCGATGATCAGCGCAAAGCCCATACGTTCCAACCGGTGCCGTACGCGGAACGCCATCACCGCAAATGCCAGGGTGAGGGCACCGGTCAGCGCGGCCATCAAGAGAGGCCTGTCCGCCATCATCCCGCCCAACAGCCCGAAGCTGGCACCCGTGTTGAAGCCAAGCGTCAGGTTGACACCGGGCAGCACCGTGACCGGGTTGCCAAGAGACAGGGCCGAAAGGGCGACCATCTTTGTGAGCTGGTCGGCCAGCACCGCCAAAAGGATCACGACAAGGATGCGCGTAGCGCTCACGACGCACCTCTCCGTCCCAATCCGAACCACCGCGGAACCGAGGCGAGGTAGTGCTCATAGGCCTGCCCGAGGGACTGACGAAGTGCGGCCTCCTCGGAGCGCACCTGTGTGACTGCGGACCAGAGGAACAGCATCGGAGCGAGCAGGGTCGGTACCGAAGGGATCGCAAGACCCACCCCCGCAAGCAGCAAGAACTGCCCCACGAAGGTCGGGTTTCGGCTGAAGCGGTAGAGCCCGCCCGAGACGAGTTCGCCGGTAGCGCCGGGCACGACGCCCACGCGCCAGGACGTTCCCATCGACATCTGCGCCGCAAAGGCCAGCATCGCGCCAAGACCTGCAATGAAGATGCCGACGACGCCCGGCAGAACTGCGGACGCCTCCATCCAGAGCGGGTCGACCTTGTGCAACGCCGGCCAGACCATCCAGATCAGCGGCCCGAAGAACGCGATCCCGAAGGCCGCGCGGAACCCGATGGCGGCCCAGCGGTCCCGGCCAGTTGCACGGGCGAACAGCCACACGGGCCGACCAGCCGCCTCGGCCGCCATGGCACTACCCCAGAAGAACAGCGCAAGGTAGCCAAAGAGGAGCGCGAGCGCGGCCCAGCCAAAACCCGACAGCATGTCAGACCTCACGCTCGGGATTGAAGCGCAAGAGGCGCAAGGCATTCAGCGTCACCAGCACTGTGGCCCCGGTATCGGCCAGGATGGCGATCCAGAGACCGGTAAGACCGAGCACCGACGTGACGAGAAACACGGCCTTCAGCCCAAGCGCGATGGTCACGTTCTGCCGGATGTTGGCCATCGCAGCGCGTGAGAGGCGGATCGTCGCCGGAATGTCCGTCACGCGGTCGCGCAGGATCGCGGCATCGGCGGTTTCCAACGCCACATCGGTGCCCGACCCCATGGCCACGCCGACGCTTGCCTGCTTCAGCGCAGGCGCGTCGTTGATGCCGTCGCCGATCATCATCACGCCACCATGCTCGCTCATGTCCTTGATCGCCTTGAGCTTGTCCTCCGGCATCATGTCGGCCTGGAACTCCATCCCGAGGCCGCCTGCGATGGCAGCGGCGGTACGGGGATTGTCGCCGGTCAGGATTAGGGCCGAGACGCCCATATCCTTCAACTGGCGCACCGCGTCCTTGGCATCCGCCCGCGGCTCGTCACGCATCGCTATCAGGCCGAGCGGGGTTTTCGCGCGGAAGACCGCGACAGCGGTCTTGCCATCTTCCTCGAAGATCGTCGCCTGCCGCAGGCCGAGGCCGTCCAAGCCGCCGTTTTCCGTGGCATAGCGGGGCGAAGCGACCCATGCCGGCGCATCGCCGACTGTGGCGGTAACGCCCTTGCCCATCAGCGCCTTCGCATCGCGAGACGGCAGGGCATCGACCCCGGCCTCCTTGGCCTTGGCCAGAATGGCGACGGCCAGCGGGTGGCTCGAGCCAGTTTCCAACCCCGCCGCGACCGCCAGAAGCTCTGCCTCAGTTGTCGTTCCGAAGGTCACCACATCGGTAACGCGCGGACGCCCATGCGTCAGCGTCCCGGTCTTGTCGAAGGCGATCCGCTTGACCCCGGCCGCCGCCTCGATCACCGCGCCGCCTTTCATCAAGAGCCCGCGCCGTGCCCCGGTCGACAGCGCCGAGGCAATGGACGCGGGGACCGAGATCACCAGCGCGCAGGGGCAGCCGATCAGCAGAAGCGCCAGGCCACGGTAGACCCACGTTTCCCACGGTTGGGCAAAGGCCAGCGGCGGCACCAGCACGACCAGCGCCGAGACGGCAACGATGGCAGGCATGTACCAGCGGCTGAACCGGTCAATGAAGCGTTCGGTTGGCGCGCGCGCCTCCTCGGCCTCTTCCACCAGCCGGATGATACGGGCGATGGTGTTGTCCTCGGGGCCTTTGGTGACGGTTACCCGCAGCACGGCCTCGGTGTTGATCGATCCGGCATAGACACTGTCGCCTGGTCCCTTGGTGACCGGCACGCTTTCGCCCGTCACCGGGCTGTCATCGACGCCCGAAGTGCCTTGGATGATCTCGCCGTCGGCTGGGACCCTGTCACCGGGGCGGACGAGGACGGTCTGTCCAACAGCCAGGCTGGCAGCAGGAACCTCCTGAGTCTTGCCGTCGATCTCGAGCTGCGCGGTTTTGGGCACGAGATTGGCCAACGCCCGGATGCCGTCGCGGGCCTTGCCTGCCGCCACACCCTCCAGCACCTCGCCAACAGCGAACAGGAACACAACAAGCGCCGCTTCCTCGGCCGCGTCGATGAAGAGTGCGCCGATGGCCGCGACAGTCATCAGGCTTTCGATCGTGAAGGGCTGCCCAAAGCGCAGGGCAGCAAAAGCACGTTGCGCAACCGGGGCGACCCCGATCAAGCAGGCAGCGACAAAGGCCCATTTGCCGATTTGTGGCTGGAGATATTCGACGATCCAGGCCGCGCCGAGCAGGAGCGCGGTGAAGATGACCAGCTTTCCCTTGCCGGTCTGATACCAGCGCTTGCCGCGATCGGTTGGGTCGTCATGCACATGGCCGGGGCTTCCATGGCCGCTGTCGTCCTCCCTGGCCCTAGCGACTTTCGGCACGTGGTCATGCCCGGTGTGGTCGTGGACCGCGTCCTCTTCCGCATGCTGCTTGTCAGCGGTGGCGGCCGGCACCACAAATTCTTTCTTCGCCCCCACCGCATGCGGCGCGATCCCGTATCCCAGCGACTTGACGGTCGCCTCGACTTTCTCACGGCTGGTCTTGGCCTCATCCAGGGTGAGCTTGAGGCGTTCGGACATGATCCCAATCTCAATCCCCGACACGCCCGGAAGGCGCGCCACCGCGTCCCTGACCTTGGTCGCACAGGATCCGCAATCCATGCCCGAGACCGTCCAGTCGCAGGCAGTCGTTGTCGAGGGTGCTGCTTGTGCCATTGCCGTCCTTCCGCCCGAACGGGCAGTTGCCTTCATCGAATCAGGAAACTAATGTCTCTAGCAACTATAGCTTCAAGGGGAATCTGATGCTGACCATCGGAAAGCTGGGCGCGTCCGCCGGAGTCAAGGTTCCGACCATCCGCTACTACGAGCAGATCGGTCTTCTGCCGGAAGCCGAGCGCAGTAGCGGCAACCAGCGCCTCTACAGCAGGAAGGCCATGGAACGGCTTGCCTTCATCCGTCATGCGCGCGACCTGGGCTTCACGCTCGAGGCGATCCGCGATCTGCTCAGCCTTTCGGACAAGCCCGACCAGTCCTGCGCGGCCGCCGATGCCATTGCCCAAGCGCAACTGGCCGAGGTCGAAAGCCGTCTGGCGCGGCTGACTGCGCTCAAGGCAGAACTTCAACGGATGGTCCTGCAGTGTGCTGGCGGGAAGATATGTGACTGCCGGGTGATCGAGGTTCTGGGCGATCATTCACTTTGCTCGACGGACCATCGTCATGTCGGGGAAGTCGTCGCGTGATGACGGCCGCCATCTATGCAGGTGCAGCCCTGGCCGAGATTGCGGGCTGTTTTGCCGTCTGGGCCTGGATGCGGCAGGGCGCGAGCATCCTGTGGCTGCTTCCGGGCATTGCCAGCCTTGCGGCGTTTGCCTGGCTGCTGACGCTGGCTCCGTCCGAGTTTGCGGGCCGCGCCTATGCAGCCTATGGCGGGGTCTATATTGCCGCCTCGCTTCTATGGCTGTGGGGGGTCGAAGGGCAGCGGCCCGACATTTGGGACCTGGCTGGAGCGACACTGTGCGTGGCCGGTGCAGCGCTTGTGCTGTTCGGGCCGCGGGCCGCCTGAGTGGGATCAGGCCATGGGTCCGGGCCAGCGGCGGTGCAACTGGTCGATCACCAAGGCATGGGCGTGACGCCCCCGATGCTCGGCAAGGTGCGGGTGGTCCGGCGGCAGGTCGGGGTGGTCATGCGCCACCTCGTCGGGGTCGAAGGCTGGCCAGAGATGCATTGCGTCAAGCTGCTAGGGCAGCGGCTATCCGCCAGAGACTTCGACCGCCAGGTCGCTGAGTTCCAGGTCCGGGTCGCGGTCCTGAACCGCTTCACCGCACTCGGCACGCCCCTCACAGAGGTCTCGGGATAAGTCTGCCCGGGGAAGGGGAGGTCCGAACATCACCCGATTTGTGCAACAGAGCCCGGATGCGGGCATTCGCCAGGAAAGAGCCGAACATTGGCCCGTCTGTGACCGGCCCCACCATTTGCACCAAGTTCCTCTATGGACGAAGCCAAATCCGGTGCCGAGCTGCAGTTCACGGCAAATCCATTTGTAGAAGCAACGGGTTTGAGTGAGATTGCCCGTATGGGCAGTGTCACACGCGCACTCTTTTCGCTGGTTATCGCCGTCGCGCTTCTTGCGACCGTGATTTCTCAGCCTGCGACTGCCGTG